>NZ_JBVJHF010000002.1:237736-878334 GCF_055586945.1 Kribbella sp. NPDC048837 | reverse complement strand
CGTCGGCGACCTGGATCGGCTTGCCGTTCACGACGTACACCAGCTTGCGGGTCTTCTTGTTGATGCAGAGGACCCGGCCCTTCGTCAGACACCGCTGGTCCAGCCGGTACTTGCCCACCACCGCGCTGGACTTCGCCGCCGTGGCCGCCTTCTGCGGCGCGACCACGACCAGGGGCGCAACCTTCGGTGCGACCGTGACGGCGTCGGCCGTCGTGGTGGCGGAGAGTGCGCCGACGCCCACGAACGCGGCGGCCGTCAGAGCAGCGCCGAGCTTACGCAGAATGCCCATGTTTCCTTGTCCTTCCCCCAACAGAGTTGCTTGCACAAAGACAGACGTCATCGCCTGGCGTCTGGTTGGTAACGATCCGGAACTTTCTTCCCCCGCGACCGGCCGAGAAATGGTGTATCACACCGCTGTGGTTCGCCTCGCGCCGTTCCGCCGACCGTGTCCAGTTCGTGCCCAAACCCCCAGCCGGCGTTCAGCTCTCGCACCCCGGCACCCGACGCACGCGGGATCCCACGCCACTAAAGCCGCCCGGTGAGCAGCCGTCCACCCGCCCAGCACGGCACGTTCAACCCCACCACTCCCCACCACACTCGGCGGTGCAGGTGTGGGTTGGTCAGCTCTTGCTTTTGCGGCCCAGCTTCGAGCGTTCTACCTGGGTGAGGGCGACCTTGCGCATCCGGATCGCGTCCGGGGTCACCTCGACGCACTCGTCCTCGCGGCAGAACTCCAGCGACTGCTCGAGCGAGAGCTTGCGGGCCGGGATCAGCTTCTCGAACTCGTCGGCGGTCGACGATCGGACGTTGGTCATCTTCTTTTCCTTGGTGATGTTCACGTCCATGTCGTCGGAGCGCGAGTTCTCGCCGACGATCATCCCCTCGTACACCTCGGTCGTCGGCTCGACGAACATGGTGCCCCGCTCCTGCAGGTTGATCATCGCGTACGACGTCGCCGCGCCGGTCCGGTCCGCGACGAGCGAACCGCTCGGCCGGGTGCGCAGCTCGCCGAACCACGGCTCGTACCCCTCGAACACGTGGTGCGCGATGCCGGTGCCGCGGGTGTCGGTGAGGAACTCGGTGCGGAAGCCGATCAGGCCGCGCGCCGGGACCAGGAACTCCATCCGGACCCAGCCGGTGCCGTGGTTGGTCATCTGCTCCATCCGGCCCTTGCGGACCGCGAGCAGCTGGGTGACCGTGCCGAGGTACTCCTCCGGGCAGTCGATCGTCAGCCGCTCGACCGGCTCGTGCCGCTTGCCGTCGATCTCGCGGGTGACCACCTGCGGCTTGCCGACGGTCAGCTCGTACCCCTCGCGGCGCATCTGCTCGACCAGGATGGCCAGCGCCAGCTCACCACGGCCCTGCACCTCCCAGGCGTCCGGGCGCTCGGTCGGCAGCACCTTGATCGACACGTTGCCGACCAGTTCCTTGTCCAGCCGGTCCTTGACCAGGCGGGCGGTCACCTTGGTGCCCTTGGAGCGGCCGGCCAGCGGGGACGTGTTGGTGCCGATCGTCATCGAGATGGCCGGCTCGTCCACGGTGATCAGCGGCAGCGGCTTCGGGTTCTCCGGGTCGGCGAGGGTGTCGCCGATCATGATCTCCGGGATGCCCGCGATCGCGACGATGTCACCCGGGCCGGCCGAGTCGCCGGGCACCCGCTCGAGCGCCTCGGTGACCAGCAGTTCGGTGATCTTGACCCGCTCGACGCTGCCGTCGTGCTTGCACCACGCGACCTGCGAGCCCTTCTTCAGCGTGCCTTCGTGCACCCGGACCAGCGCGAGCCGGCCGAGGAACGGCGAGGCGTCGAGGTTGGTGACGTGCGCCTGCAGCGGTGCGTCCTCGGTGTACGTCGGGGCCGGCACGTTCTCCAGGATCGTCTCGAACAGCGGCTCGAGGTCGTCGGAGTCCGGCATCCCGCCGTCGGCCGGCTGGGTCAGCGAGGCCCGCCCGGCCCGCGCGGACGCGTAGACGACCGGGAAGTCCAGCGCGCTCTGGTCCGCGTCGTGGTCGAGCAGGTCCAGGAACAGTTCGTACGTCTCGTCGACGACCTCGGCGATCCGGGCGTCCGGGCGGTCCACCTTGTTCACCACCAGGATCACCGGCATCTTGCGGGCCAGCGCCTTGCGCAGCACGAACCGGGTCTGCGGCAGCGGGCCCTCGGAGGCGTCCACCAGCAGCACGATCGCGTCCACCATCGACAGGCCGCGCTCGACCTCGCCACCGAAGTCGGCGTGGCCGGGGGTGTCGATGATGTTGATCGTCATCTGCTCGCCATTGGCCATCTTGTGCCGGACGGCGGTGTTCTTGGCCAGGATCGTGATGCCCTTCTCACGCTCCAGGTCGCCGGAGTCCATCGCCCGCTCGTCCACGTGCTGGTGTGCGCCGAACGCGCCGGACTGCCAGAGCATCGCGTCGACCAGGGTGGTCTTCCCGTGGTCGACGTGGGCCACGATCGCGACATTGCGCAGGTCGTTACGGACAGGCATGGGGAAGCGCTCCAAGGCAGTTGTGTTTTCCGGCGACGGGCTGTCAGACGGTGGCTACGGCGTGTTGTGTCGCTCGAGAAGGCCACTCGACGCAGGGCGCAGCCCTTTCATCCTACCGGTCACACATCGTGCCTACGAATCGGGCAAGTCTTTGACTTTTGTTGACTGGACGTCCAGTCTATAGACGGCGCCTGGGGAGGGGCCTGAAACACGGGGGGTCAGCCCCGAAGCGCCGGGCACGAGAATGGGGGGTTGTCCGGCGCTTCGGGGCCATGACCAGGGAAAGGGATCGTGCCGCGCTCGGCCACCGTCAACCAGGAGATGCGCGAGCGTTCCAGGGAACGCATCCTGGCCGCCGCGCTGGAAGTCTTCGCGGCCAAGGGCTTCGAGGCCGCATCGATCTCCGAGATCACCGAGGCCGCCGGCGTCTCCCGCGGCCTGGTCTCGTACTACTTCGCCACCAAGGAACAGCTGGCGGCCGAACTGCTGGACCGCTGGCTGGACGGCATCGCCGGAATTCTCACCATTCCGGGGACCGCTGACGAACGCCTGGCCGGCATCATCGACGGCGCTCTGATGGCGGCCGCGACCACGCTCCCGATCCAGCGCCTCGCGATCAGCCTGATGATGCAGCCGTCCACCCACGACGTCTTCGCCCGCGTCGAGACCGCGAAGTCGGCCCGCCTGTCCCAGGTCGAGGACGCCATCCGCGCCGTCTTCGCCGCCCGCGGCGCCGCCGACCCCGCCGTCGAAGAAATGTTGCTAAGAGCAACCTTGGAAGGCGTGACCGTCAAGCTGGCGATCTACCAGGAGACCTTCCCCCTGGAAGCCATCCGCCGCCGCCTCTACGCCACCTACGACCTGCCGGGACCGGCGATGCCACTCCCGATCACGTCGCCCCCGGTCGACCGCCTCCGCGCCAAGTAGGCGTCAGCTGAAAGTCGAAGGGTGCGGCTGTACGGCGCCGACCGGGACGCCGCCACCGAGGAGCGGGAAGCGGGTCTGCTCCTCGATCACCTCGTGCTCCAGACCGAGCTTGCGGAGTACGGCGGCCATCACCACAGCCCGTGCGCGCGGGGTGCCGTCCTCGACCTTCAGCGCGATACCCCGGCCGTCCTCGAGGCCCACGGCGTACACGCTCTCCGCGCCCACCTTGCAGAACAGGCCCGGGATCGCCCGCATCAGTGCTGCCTCGTCGCGGGTACTCCCGCTGGCGTACTCGGGGTACGCGCGGAACGCGTCCTTCACGCGGGCCTCGAGCGTGCCCGGGGCCGCGGCTGCGAACAGCCCGAACGAACGGGCCAGTCCGGCCAGGCTGATCGCGAGGATCGGCGCGCCGCAGCCGTCGACCGCGACGTACGAGACCTTCTCGCCGGCGGTGTCCTCGACCGCGGTCCGGATCACCTTCTGCAGTGGGTGATCCGGCGAGCGGTAGTCCTCGATCGACCAGCCGTTGATCACACAGGTCAGCAGCATCGCGGCGTGCTTGCCCGAGCAGTTCATCGTGATCCGTTCGGGGCCATGCCCCGCGCGTACCCACGCGTCCCGGTGGGCGTCCTCGATCGGATAGGCCGGCGGGGTCTGCAGCGCCGACTCGTCCAGGTTCGCCAGCGCGAGGATCTCGCGGACGCCGTCGATGTGGAACTGCTCGCCCGAGTGCGACGCACCCGCGAGCGACAGCAGTTTGCCGTCGAGCGGGAGGCCGTTGCGGAGCATGCCGAGCGCCTGCATCGGCTTGTTGGACGAGCGCGGGAACATCGGCTGGTCGACGATGCCGACCGACCAGGCGACAGTGCCGTCGGGGTTGGTCACCACGACGGAGCCACGGTGATGGCCCTCCACGAAGCCGCTACGGACGACGTCGGCCAGGATCACAGGTTCGGTCACGGCTGAACTGTACAGGTGCAAAATGCACTGTTGCCAATGATTCGGCTCACAGCCGGGAACGGACGTGCAGGCCGGCCTCGGGGTCGACCAGGATCTCCTGCGTCGCGGTCACCGTGGGCTGGTCCTCGGCCACGATCTCGAGCACGGCGTCGACGTCCACGTTCCGCTTCACCAGCGCCAGCGCGATCGGGCCCAGCTCATGGTGCCGCGCCGCCGATCCGATGAACCCGACCTGCTTCTCCCCCGCGCGAACGGCGTACCCGTGCGCGGGAAGGTGGTCGACCGAACCGTCCAGATGCAGCCGGACCAGCCGCCGCGGCGGGCGGCCGAGGTTGTGCACCCGGGCGACCGTCTCCTGACCGCGGTAGCAGCCCTTGTTCAGATGTACGCCGACGCCGAGCCAGCCGACCTCGTTCGGGATCGCGCGCTCGTCGGTGTCCAGGCCGAACCGCGGCGCGCCCGCCTCGATCCGAAGCGCCTCGTACGCCCAGATCCCGGCCGCCGGACCTTCCAGTTCAGCCAACTCAGCTCGCGGGAGGAACACCTCGTGCCCGCCGAACGAGTCCTCGCCGCTGCGGGTCAGATGCGGGCCCTGCGCGGGTCCGGGACGCCAGATGATCGCGTAGTCGTCGGTCACGTCCGCGATCTCGACGCGGGACATGAAGACCATCTTCTGCAGCCACTCGACCAGCGCCGCGGCCGCGCCCGGCTCGGTGTGCAGCCAGAACGTCTCGCCGTCGTCGACGCCGTACATCACGTGCTCGATGTGGCCGGTCGGCGAGAGCAGCAGCGCGGTGGTCGACGTGCCGGGCTTGAGGCCCTCGAAGTACTGCGTGGTCAGCGCGTGCAGCCAGGTCAGGCGGTCCGGACCGGTGATCGTGACGACGTCGCGGTGCGACAGGTCGACGAACGCCTGGCCGGCGACCAGGGCCCGCTGCTCGCGCAGATCCGAGCCGTAGTGGGCCGCGACCCCGGCGTCGAGTCCGTTGGCCTCGACCGCACCGGGCCGGTCCAGCAAAGGGCTGCGGTTTCGTGACATGTCACCAGAGTACGTCGCGCGGCGTACGGCGAACGCCTCCCGGGGTGGGATGTGGACAACCCGGGTCGCAGCCAGGCTTGAGGTATCACAACGTGAAGGGAGCAAGGCGATGAGCGACCGGCGATTCCGGTTCGGTGTGGTGGGCAGCCCGACGACCGGCGAAGAGTGGATCAAGACAGTCCGCCAGGCGGCGGAGCTCGGATACTCGACCGTACTGATGCCCGACGGACTCCAGCTGCCGTCGCCGTTCCCCTCGCTGGCGATGGCCGCGGCGGTCGCGGACATCCGGGTCGGCACGTTCGTGGCGGCGGCTCCGCTGCGCACTCCACGGGCGACCGCGTGGGAGGCACACACGCTCACCCTGCTGACTGACGGGCGGTTCGAGTTCGGTCTCGGGACCGGGCGTCCCGCGGTCGAGCAGCAGGTGGCCGAGATCGGGCTGCACTTCGGCACGGCCAAGGAGCGGCGGGATCAGGTCCGCGAGACGCTGGACCACCTGGAGAAGCTCGACGGCGATCGCCGTACGCCGATCATGCTGGCGGCCGGCGGACCGCGGGCGCTCGCACTGGCGGCGGCCCGGGCCGACATCGTGTCGCTGGCCAAGGACGCGATGACACCGCGGGCCGAGGTCGCCCAGCTGGTCCAGGACCTACGTGAGCTGGCCGGACCGCGGGCGGACGAGATCGAGCTCGCGATGAACCTGTTCGCGGCCGGCACGCGTGAGCTGCCGCCGTGGACGAAGCGCGCGGCCGGGGTGGAGCCTGAGGTGCTCGAGGCGAGCGACTCGCTGATGATGCTGCGCGGTACGCCGCAGCAGATGGCCGACGAGCTTCAGCGGCGGCGGGACGAGTTCGGTACGTCGTACATCAGCGTCAACTCGACGTACCTCGAGGATCTGGCGCCGGTCGTGGAACTGCTGGCCGGCCGGTGAACGCAGCGCTGCCCGCCGGTCTGTGGCCCGGCGGGCAGTGCTGGGAGGGGTGGAGGATGGCTAGCGGGCTGGGCTCGCGGCAGCAGTGACTTCGGGGATGTCGCCGGCGTGGGTGTCGCCGGCGGCGAAGGCGGCCTCGTCGAACGGGTCCTCACCGGCGAACACCTGCTGGGCCTGGGCCTTGTCGAACTCGCCGACCCAGTGCCCGACCAGGACGGTCGCGACCGCGTTGCCGGCGAAGTTCGTCAGCGCCCGGGCCTCGGACATGAACCGGTCGATGCCGACGATCAGGCCGACGCCGTCGACCAGGTCCGGGCGGTGCGACTGCAGACCGCCGGCCAGCGTGGCCAGGCCGGCGCCGGTGACTCCGGCCGCACCCTTCGAGGCGACGATCATGAACAGCAGCAGGGAGATCTGCTGGCCGATGGAGAACGGCTGGTCCATCGCCTCGGCGATGAACAACGACGCCATGGTCAGGTAGATCGCCGTACCGTCCAGGTTGAACGAGTAGCCGGTCGGGACGGTGATGCCGACCACGGACTTGTCGACGCCGAGATGCTCCATCTTTCCGATCAGTCGGGGCAGGGCGGTCTCCGACGACGAGGTGGACACGATCAGCAGGAACTCGCGGCCGAGATAGCGCAGCAACTGGAAGATCGAGATCCCGGTGACCACCCGGAGCAGCGTGCCGAGCACGAGGATCACGAACAGCAGGCAGGTGGCGTAGAAGGCGAGCATGATCTTGCCGAGGCTGACCAGCGCGTCCGCGCCGGTGGCGCCGACGACGGCGGCGATCGCGCCGAACGCGCCGATCGGGGCGGCCCACATGATCATCGACAGCACCTTGAACACCAGCCGCTGGATGTGGCCGATGGCGCCGAGGATCGGCTGGCCCGTCGGGCCCATCGCCTGCAGCGCGAAGCCGATCAGCAGCGCGACGAACACGGTCTGCAGCACTTCGCCCTCGGTCAGCGCGGACAGCATCGACTTCGGGATGATGCCGAGCAGGAAGTCCGTCGTCCCCTCGTGCGCCCCGGCGGCCTGCTTCTGGCCGGTCTCGCGGAGCTTGTCGGTCAGGTTCAGACCGGAACCCGGCTGCACCAGGTTGCCGACCACCAGGCCGATCCCGAGCGCGACCGTCGACATCACCAGGAAGTAGACGAGCGCGAGGCCGCCGACCTTGCCGACACTGGCGGCCTGGCGGACGGAGCCGATGCCGAGCACCAGCGTGCAGAAGATGATCGGGGCGATCAGCATCTTGATCAGGTTCACGAACCCGGTGCCGAGCGGTTTCAGCTCGACCGCGAAGTCCGGGAACAGGAAACCGACACCGATGCCGAGCAGAACGGCGACGATGACGGCGATGTAGAGGAAATGGGTCCGGTCGTTGCGGACCGGCGTCGGGCGGGGTTCGGTCGAGCTCGACATGTGGGGACTCCCTGGATCTGCCGGGCGGGCTGTCTCGAGTAACTGTGACGTGACGCACAGGGGAACCGCTCATTTCGTTCATATCGTTCTCAGTGCACACTGTGCGTTGTGAGACACCGGCCGTGGGAACTGCGCCGCCAGGTGCTCTGGCTGCAGACGGTCACGGTGACCGTCCTGATCGCGATGGCCTGGATCACGCTGATCAGCCGGTCCCGGGCCCAGGCCGAGCGCGACGCCGCGGCCTCGGGCCTGCCCGCGCCCGGCTGGTGGGAGCTGATCCGGCTCGACCTGCGCTCGATGCTCGGCATCGCGAGCCTGATGCTCGGCATCGCGATCGCCGGTAACGCGCTCGTTTCCTGGCGGGTACGGCGAGCCACCCGTGGCATGGGCACGCAGTCGCTGGCCCGGATGCTCGACTTCTACGAAGGCGTCCTGCACGCGGCTCGCGAGGGCCTGATCCTGCTGGACGCGGACGGTCGCGTTCAGCTCGCGAACGACGAGGCTTTGCAGTTGCTCGGCCTTCGCGAGGTGACTCCGGGGACACCGATCGACGAGCTCCACCTCGGGTCGACTCTGGCGGAGTTGCTGCGCGCCGGGCGTACGGCGTACGACGAATTGCACTTGGGAGCGCAGGGGGTCGTGGTGGTCAACCAGCAGCCGGCCCGGTCCGGGCGGATCGTGACGCTGCGGGATCACACCCAACTACAACGGTTGCTCGGCGAGCTGGACGCCGTACGCAGTCTGGCCGAATCCCTGCAGGCACAGAACCACGAGGCGTCGAACCGCTTGCACACGGTCGTCAGCCTGATCGAGATCGGCAAGCCGGAACGGGCTCGTGAGTTCGCGGTGTCCGAGTTGCAGTTCGCACAGGCGATGACCGATCGGGTGGTCGGGACGGTCGGGGATCCGGTGCTGGCGTCGTTGCTGCTCGCGAAGCTGTCGCAGGCGCAGGAGCGTGGCGTCGTGCTGACGCTGGAGCTTGGTTCCGAGGCTTTGAACACGCGACTCCCCGCGCAGGATGTCGTCACGGTGGTGGGGAACCTGCTGGACAACGCGATCGAGGCCGCGCGTGGCGGGCCGGCTCCGCGACGGGTCGAGCTGCGCGCCGGCACGACGCCGGACGCGATCGACCTGATCGTCACGAACACCGGCGCCGAATTGGGTGCGGGCGAGCTGGCGCACATGTTCGACCGGGGCTGGACGACGAAGGCCGAGCCGGGCCACGGACTCGGGCTCGTGCTGGTGCGGAGCACGGTCGAGCGGTGGCAGGGCACGTTGATGGTCGACCCGGATTCCGAGCTGGACGACGTACCTGCGCTGACCGTGCGGGTCCGGCTACCGCGGGCGGTGGGTGCCAGTGCCTGACCTGCGAGTGCTCGTCGTCGAGGACGATCCGGTGGCAGCCGAGGCGCATCGTACGTACGTCGAACGGCTGCCAGGGTTCACGTGTCTCGGCGTCGCGGGGACGGCTGCTCGTGCCTTGCAGGTGCTGGCTCGCGGGGATGTGGATGTTGTGCTGCTGGACATGCACCTGCCGGACGGGCACGGGCTGGACGTGGTTCGGCGGATGCGGGCCTTGGGCAACCAAACTGACGTGGTGGCGGTGACGTCGGCGCGGGAGGTCGCGGCGGTGCAGGCGGCGGCGCGGATCGGCGTGGTGCAGTACGTGCTGAAGCCGTTCGCCTTCGAGACGTTGCGCGACCGGCTGACGGCGTACGCGCGGCAACGCCGGGCGGCCTCACTCGGTGAGGTCGTCGCGGACCAGGACGAGGTCGACCGCTTGTTGCACCCGGCAACCGTCTCGTCGGTCCCGAAAGGCCTGGCCGGCTCCGTCCTCGACCGCGTCGTCCACCTCCTCGCCGACCGCGAAGGCTGGACCGCCGAAGAGGTCGCCACCTCCCTCGGCACCTCCCGAATCACCGCCCGCCGCTACCTCGAACACCTGGCCGACCAAGGCCAAGCCCTCCGAACCCAACGCTACGACGGCCGAAGCGGCCGCCCCAAGGTCGAATACTCCTGGGTAGCCGAAAGCTAGTCCTCCCACGCGTGCGCTCCCGCCCACCCGAGGACGGTGCGTGCTACCGCCCGCTCCTACCGCTACCGCGCGAACCTCGCGGGCTGCCGCCCGCGTGCTGCGCACTCCTGCGTCGCGCGCGGTTGAGTTCCCAAGCCGCCGCCCGTCCGCAGAACACTTGCCCGCGCCGGCAACTGTCGACAACCCCGTGCCTTGGCGAATCGCGCTCGGGGTAGCGCGCTTCAACCGCCGTCGGCTCGCTAGCTGTCAGGCCGGTTAGGAGCGGACGAGGGTGGCCCAGAGGTGGGGTTGGAGGGGCTGGCCCTCGGCGGCCATGTCGTAGGCCCAGAGGAGTTCGCCCTTGACCAGGCCGTAGAGGCGGTGGCCGGCGGTGACTTCCTTCGCGGAGACGGTGCGGGCGATGACGTCGGTCTGCAGCTCGATCTTCGCGCCGTCGATGTCGCCGTACCAGATCTCCGCGAACCCGGTCGGATGCGCCAGGATGACCTCGACCTTGTTGTCCGGCTGCGGGCGCCAGAAGCCGGTCTCGACGGCCAGCGGGCGCTGCTTCGTGCCGTCCTCGCCGACCACGTAGGTCTGGCTGACGTAGTGCAGATACGGCTTGCCGTTGTGACTGAAGTCGATCTGCTGACCGAACTCGAACTTCTCGATCGTCGGGTAGTCACCGTGCCCGCGACCCTCCCACCGGCCGAGCAGCCAGGCCAGCGGCATCAGGTCGGGGTGCAGGTCCTGCGGGATCTCGAACGCCATCGGAATCACTCAGCTCGCGCTGCGGCCGCGGTACAGCCGGTAGACGACGAACGCCGAGAACCAGCCCATGAACACACAGACCAGCACCAGCAGGGTCGTGAAGATGACGTGCAGCACGTCGGCCAGTCTAGGGGATACGGCCGCGGACCCTTCGGCTACCGTGGCGTGATGTCCCGCACGCTGGTGATCAAGCTGACCGCAGGCGCCGAGGAACCCGAGCGCGCCAACCAGGCCTTCACCGTCGCCGCCACCGCCGTGGCGGCCGGCGCCACGGTCTCCCTCTGGCTGACCGGCGAGGCCGTCTGGTTCGCCGTACCCGGCCGGGCCGAGGCCTTCGACCTCCCCCACGCCGCGCCACTCGCCGACCTCGTGACGGCCGTCCTCGAAGGCGGCCAACTCACCGTCTGCACCCAATGCGCCAAACGCCGCGACCTCACCGAACCCGACCTCCTCCCCGGCACCCGCGTCGCCGGCGCCCCCGCCTTCACCGAAGAAATCCTCACCGAAAACACCCAAGCCATCGTCTACTAACCACCCACAAACACCCGGGGCACCGGGGTGGAAGGCGCTAGCGCACACAGCTGAGCAACACCGGTCGGCGCGCGAGCGTGGGGAGAAGCAGCACAGGGCGCCGGGTCAGCAGCGCAGCGGGCTCCGCGTGGGCAGTGCTGGCGGGCACAAGTTGGAGCGGCGCTGGCAGGTCCCAGGGACCGTTGGGATGCGCAGCGGCAGGTGGGCAGTCCGCCGGGTGGGTGGCGCCGACGGCTGCTCGTAGAGCCGCGCCGGCTCGCGGATGGTGGAACGGCCCTGGCAGGCGCAGCTGGAGCAGGTGAAATAGCACCGGCGAGCGCGGGTGGTGCAGCGCTGGGGCGACGGCGCTGGCGCCGACCAGCCCAGCAGGCTCCATCGCGCGGCGAAGCAGCGCCGGGCAGGAGGCCAAGCACGGCCGACAAAGGCCGGCGGGCGTTGGGTCGAGCTAGACCGGTAGGTGCCGAGTGGGGCGGCTCCGCGCCGGCCAATCACAGGTTGGCCGGCGGGTTGGTTGGTTAGCGTTCGAGGCCGGGGCCGTCGGTGCGGTTGCTGCCGGTGCGGTTCATGTCTTGGCTGTGTTGGCGGCCTGCGGTTTGGCCGCCTCGGCCGCCGGCCAGGGCTGCTTCGCCTGGGGGGCGGGTTGCGCCGGCGGCGGCTGCGTGGCCGGCGGTTACGCGTTCGTGTTGGGCTCTTAGGTCCTCGACGGATGCTTGGTCGGAGGGGTCGGCCGTTCGTTCCTGGCCGTTCGAGTTTTGCTGGCGGGCTTGGCGTTGCTCGTCGAGTAGGGGCTCCTCGACCGGCTGGGGTGCGCTTTGGCCGGGCTGGGCGCTCTCGTCCACGGCCTGCTGGGCGGCCTCGCCGACGCGCTCGCCGTTCTGGCCGTTCTGCTGGGCGAGCTGGTTGGCGTCCCGGCGGTCTCCCGCTGTCTGCAGACCCGGCTGCGGGCCGGCATCTCCTTGCTCCTGAGCCGGCTGCTGCCCTTCAACCTGCTGACCCGGCTGCTGGTCCTGCGCGAACTGCTGGTCCTGCTCGGGCTGCTGAGCCAGCTCAGGCTCCTGCCCGGCCCGGATCACACCGTCGTCACCGAGCTGCGGGCCCTGCTCAGCCTCCGGCGAACCCTGATCCTGCTCCGGCCGCTGCTCACCTGCTGCCCGAATCACACCGTCATTGCCAAGCTCCGGACCTTGCTCGGCCTGCACCGAGTCCTGGCCCTGTTCAGCCTCCGGCGACTCCTGCTCCTGGCCCAGCCCGGGCTCCTCGCCAGCAGCGCGGATCACACCATCGTCACCGCGCTCGTAAGCCTGCTCGACCTCCGGCGACTCCTGCTCCTGATCCAGCCCCGGCTCCTCGCCGGCCGCGCGGATCACACCATCGTCACCGCGCTCGTAAGCCTGCTCGACCTCCGGCGACTCCTGCTCCTGATCCAGCCCCGGCTCCTCGCCGGCTGCGCGGATCACACCACCGTCACCGCGCTCGTAAGCCTGCTCGACCTCCGGCGACTCCTGCTCCTGATCCAGCGCCGGGTCCTCGCCGGCCGCGCGGATCACGCCGTCGTCGCCGAGTTGCGGGTCCTGGTCGGCTTCCGGTGAAGACTGTTCGCCTTCCATTCCGGCTGGCCGGATCACGCCGTCATTGCCGAGTTCGATGTCCTGGTCGGCGGTGTCCTGGGCGACCTGGTCTTCGGCCTCCTGGTCGGCGGCGCGCTGTTCTTCCGCCTCTTCGGCGACCACGGCCGCAGCACCACCTGCTGCAACAGCGGTGCCGACGTCCACTCCCTCGCCGGCCTCGGGGTCGTCGCGGCGTTGCTCCTCGCGGCGCTGCTCGGCGGTCTGCTCCTCCGCTTCCCTCGCGTCCCGGCGTGCCTCGGCGTCCTCCGCCTGCTCGTCGGCCCGTTCGTCGGCGACTACCTCGTCAGCTCGCTCGTCGGTGTCGAGGCGACCGTCCCGGTCGAGGTCCTCGATGTTCTGCCGGGCGTCGGGGATGCCGTCACCGTCCGGATCCTCCCGCTGGACCTCGGCCTGCTCCTCCTGCTCGCGCCGCAGCTGTTCTTCCTGGCCGCGGTCCACTTGCTCCTGGAGTTGCTGGTTGCGCAACCGTTGCTCCTCGACCTGCCGCTCGAGCTGGGCGGTGCGGTCCGCGCCGTCCGGCAGACCGTCGTTCATCCGGCGGTCGAAGTCGCGATCGTGGCGCTGCCGGTCGAGCACGCTCTCGAGCGCCGCCCGGCGTTCCTGGTCGGCGCGCATCCGAGCCCGGTCGCCGAACCGGCGCATCATCCGGTACACCCGGCGGACCTGGTTGACCAGCGTCTCGAGCAGCTCTTCTTCGAGTGCCATCACGCCACCTCGCTCGCATAGACGGAGTACCCGAAGCCGGCCGCGTTGTCGTCCGGCCCGGGCTGGGTCGCGTACAGGTGAATCTCGGCGCCCGGCCGCAGCCAGACCGCCAGGTGACGACGACGGCCCCGCCACTCCGGCGGAATCCGCAGGTCCGACCCCGGCCCGACGAAGACCGGAGCGCCCCAGTGCCGACGGGCCAACTCGAGCTGTCCGGGCCAGTGGTCGTCCAGCCCTTCCTCGGCGTCAGGCACCTCCGAAGGCGCGATCTCGTACGCCGACCAACCACTGCGCGGGCTCTCCGGCAGCACGGCATCGGGCAGCACGAGCATCACGGTCTCGCGCGGGGTGACCAGCCCCCAGGTGTAGCGGTCGGGGTCGATGTTGCCGGGGGCCCATGGTCGCCAGCCGGTGGCAGCGGTGACGCGGGAGACCAGCGCGCGGATCGCGTCCACACCGGTGCCCGGCGGTCCCCAGACCGATCTCCAGTCGGAGACCTCGGCCAGATCCGCCATGGCACGCTCGTCGTCGCTCGACGACCGCTGCTGCGTCTTCACCCCGGCGCTCCTCTCCTCAGGTCCGCCCAGCCTAAGCCCCGACCGGTCCCACCACCTCCCCAATGACGCACGCCTGTGGACAACGGATCCCCCGTACCTAAGAACGGGAGGTAGTCGACCTCCGCACGCCTGAGCTCGCCCGAAACCGGCCGGTTCTGTGCCACCACCTCCCGTTCTTCCGTACGCCGTTCGCGAGCAGTAAGCGCTGGACGACGCACGCACGGGCCGGACTGGGTTGTAGTGGAAACATGAAGCTCCCGGCCCCACCGACCGAGAAGTCGTTCCCGTCGCCGCTGCACCATCCGCGCGTCGCAACGGTGATCGGGCGCTGGCTCGGTCTCGCGGTCGTGATCTGCTTCCTCACCGGCCTGTTCAGCCATCTCCAGCAGGAAACTCCCGGCTGGCTGTCAATTCCCAGCCGGCCGGCCTCGCTCTACCGCGTCACCCAGGGCCTGCACGTCCTCAGCGGCACCGTCACCGTTCCGTTGCTGCTGGCAAAGTTGTGGACCGTCTATCCCAAGCTGTTCGCCAAGCTCCCCTGGCCGCCGAGCCGCAAAGCCCTCCGCACCGTCCTCGAACGCGGCTCGATCCTGGTCCTCGTCTCCGCGCTGGCGCTCGAGCTGTTCACCGGCTTCCTCAACACCCTGCAGTGGTATCCGTGGCCGTTCCCGTTCAAGCAGACCCACTACGCGCTCGCCTGGATCATCGTCGGCGCACTGCTCGTCCACCTCGCTGTCAAGCTCCCGCTGATCCTCGCGCACTGGCGCCGTACGCCGGCCGACCACACGCCGGCCGTCGATTCGTTGCCGCCAGCAATCACTGGGGTGACCCGGCGCGCCCTGTTCCGTACGGTCGCCGGCGCGGCAACCCTGGTCGGGATCACCTCGGTCGGCCAGTCGGTCCCTGCCCTCGGCCCGGTCGCCGTACTCGCGCCGCGGAAGCCGGGCGTCGGTCCACAAGGCCTGCCGGTCAACCGTACGGCGAAAGACGCTGGCGTCACCGGGATCGACGCGGACTGGCGGTTCACGATCACGGGCCCGCGGCAACTGTCGTACACCCTCGATGAACTCCGGGACCTCCCGCAGAGCCGCTCCGACCTGCCCATCGCCTGCGTCGAGGGCTGGAGCCAGGGCGCTCGGTGGGAGGGTGTCCGGATCCGCGATCTGCTGAGTCTGTGTGGCGCCCCAGCCGACTCCCGAGTGCGCGTCGTCTCGATGGAGAAGGGCGGGTTCTACGCCACCAGTGAGCTACCACCGGAGTTCGCCGGCGATCCGCTCACACTTCTGGCCCTCCGCCTGAACGGCACCGAATTGGCCCTCGACCACGGCTTCCCCGCCCGCATCATCGCCCCCAACCGGCCCGGCGTCCTCCAAACCAAATGGGTCCACCGCCTGGAGGTCATCGCATGAGAAGCATTCGGGCCGCGCTCGCTGCGGTGGGGGTGGGGTTCGGGGTCTGGGGTCTTTGGTTGCTGGTCGGCACCGTGGAGCCGCCGGCGTTGATCCGGCTGCCTATCTGGCTCGGTGGTGCGGTGATCGCTGACGACTTCTTCCTCGTGCCGGCGACCATCACCATCGGCTGGCTGGTGACGCGGTGGTCGGCCGGGCCCGATCGGCATCGGACGATCGGAGCCGTCCGGACCACCTTGATGTACGTCGGTCTCACCACGCTGATCGCGATCCCGCTGCTCCTGCGGCAGGGCAAGGGCGCGAACCCGACCGTGCTCCCGCGCGACTACCTCCGCGACTGGTTATTGCTTGAGGCAACGATCATCGCGGCCGGCGTGGTGGTGTTCCTGGTTCAGCGGTCCCGCTTCACGTTCAGGAGGTCGCGGGCCTCGTCCGGCGACATCGGCGGCCGCTGAGCCAGCGTCGCGAGTGTGGCGGCGCGCTCGACCAGCTCGGCGTTGTGGGTGACCGGCTGCCCCTTCGCCAGGGTCAGCGTGTCCTCCATCCCGACCCGGAGGTTTCCGCCCTTCGACAAGGCGGCCAGCGCGACGGTGAGCGACGTACGCCCGATGCCGGTCGCGGACCACGAGGTCACGGCGGCGGGGAGCGCGTTGACCGCGGCGACCAGGGCGTCCGTCGTACCGGGCATGCCGCCCGGGACGCCCATGACCAGGTCGCAGTGCACGCGGCCGCCGTACGGGAGACCGAACTTGTCCAGCAACCGGTGCAGCGCCGCCACCTGTCCGAGGTCGAACAGCTCGAACTCCGGCACGACCTCGCGCTCCTGCGTCAGCTGGTAGAGCTCGGTCACGAACGGCCACGGGTTCATGAACACGTCGTCGCCGAAGTTGACCGTGCCCAGGGTGAGCGAGCAGGAGTCGGGTACGGCGTCGAGCACGCGGAGCCGGTGGTCGTACGGATCGGTGACCGCGCCGCCGGTGGACAGCTGCACGATCAGCGCCGTGTTCGCCCGGATCGCGGCGACCGTGTCGGTGAGGCGGCCGAGGTCGAGGGTCGGCTTGTGCTCGCCGTCGCGGATGTGGATGTGGATCATCGCGGCCCCCGCGGCCTCGCACCGCTTCGCGGTCTCGACCAGCTCGTCGAGCGTGGTCGGCAGCGCCGGGCAGTCCGCCTTCGCGGTCTCGGCACCGGTGGGGGCAACTGTGATCAGAGTCGACGCCATGGACGAATCCTGCCAGATCACCGCCTGATCCGGATATTTGCCCGTCGCGGGGTCCGATCACCGGACGATCTCCGGCGAGGCAGGATGGTGACCATGAGAGCCGTCGTACAGCGAGTCAGTCAGGCATCGGTCACCGTCGAGGGCGAGGTGGTCGGCGCGATCGACGGGCCCGGCCTGCTGGTCCTCCTCGGCGTCACCCACGACGACACCCCCGAGAAGGCCGCCGCGCTGGCCGCGAAGATCTGGACCCTCCGCATCCTCCACGACGAACGCTCGGCCGCCGACGAGCAGGCCCCGATCCTCGCGATCAGCCAGTTCACCCTGTACGCCGACACCCGCAAAGGCCGCCGCCCGTCATGGAACGCCGCCGCCCCCGGCCCCGTCTCCGAGCCGCTCTACAACTCCTTCTGCACCGCCCTCGAATCCCTCGGCGCCAAAGTCGAACGAGGCACCTTCGGCGCCCACATGGACGTAGCCCTCATCAACGACGGCCCGGTCACCCTGATCCTGGACGCGTAGAACAACGAACCGGCCCCCGGATCCAGTGGATCCGGGGGCCGGGGGGTTCTGGGTCGGTGAGGTTCGACTCAGACGGGGCGTCGGGCTGGAGTCAGCTGACGACGCCGGCGGCCGAGTGGCCGACGATGACCTTGGTGTTCAGGCTGTACACGTCGATCACCAGGGCGTTCACGGAGATGTACCGCTTCTGCCGCAGGACCTGGTTGAAGGTCAGCCGCGCGACACCCGGGATGTCCAGGGTCTGGTTCTCACCGGTCTTGACCGGGTAGACCTTGTTGCCGACGCGGATCGACGCGATGCTCGAGGACGAGCTCACGCCGGCCTTGTTGTCCTTGGTCTTCCACGCCGACGCCGAGGACTCGATGGCGCCGATGGACAGGGTGCCCACCTTCACGCCCGCGACGTGCGAGGTGAAGTTGATGTAGGACTTGTCCGCCCCGATGGCGCCGTTCTTGGTGGTGTAGACGCCACCGACGTAGGCGACCTTCGGGATGTTCAGCTCGCCGACCGCGACCTTGACCGTCTTGCCCTCAGTCCCCTGGCAGGTGGTCTGGAGCGACGTCGGGCCGGAGACGACCAGCTTGTCCGCGTTGGCCTTGGTGCCGTACGCGTCACCGATCACCAGCGCGGTGGCCGGCTTGGAGATCTCCGCGCGGGTCTTCAGCACCGCGACGTCGACACCCTCCGGGACGTACTGGTTCTTCACGTTCGCGTGGATCACGACGGCCTGCGCGTACGAGTAGATGCCGGAGCTGGTCTTCACGCCACCGACACGGTTCAGCACGATGTAGCCGAGGCCCGGAACGGCGACCTTCGTGTTCGGCTTCGGGTTCAGCAGCGACGGCACCGTGATGGCGCCGATCTTCACGCCGGCGAAGGTGGTGCTACCGGTGTAGGACAGCTGGCCCTTGGAGTACTTCGCGGTGGTGGTGGTCTTCACACCGGTCAGCGTCAGCAGGTCGCCGACCTTGATGTCGGCGGCGGTCGCGTTGCTGGTGACGCCGGTACCGCTCTTGTTGTCGAACGCGTGGGTGTCGGTCCGCACGCTGCGCGCGATCGCCTGGTTGTTCACGTTGGCCGTGGCGATGTCGTTCTTGTCGGCCTTGTTCGGGTCGGTGGTGCAGCCGAACTTGCTGATCACCTGCGGGCCGCTGTTCGCCAGCCCGGATTCAACGTCGGTCCCGTACGAGTAGCCGCTGTATCCGAAAACCGGCGAGGCGGACGCAGAACCCGACGTCAGCGCGATCGTAGAAGCCACGCCGACAACCGCCGCAACTCCGACGGCCGCGAGCTTCTTGTATCCGATGCGGGGTCGCATTGACCCCTCCTCCCTGAGTGATGACGTGACCCGAAGTGCGGGTCAGGACACAGACACAACTCAGCCGGTTGCGGTAGGTAACGAGCGGAACGCGCTCCGAGACCAAACCGTTACATCCGTGCTCGTTCCGCAAGATTCGGCCGCCGAGCCGTAACTCCGGAGCGATGACCGGGATCCCTTCCACAGCATGCGATTCCGGACATGCCGAAGGGCCCGGACGCGCAAGGTCCGGGCCCTTCGGGGCTACCTTCAGGGTGGGCCACCCTCGGGTGGGGGTGGCACCATCAGTAACGAGCGACAGGTCAGACGGTGACGGCCACTTCCGCGACCTCGCCGTACTGCGCGACCACCTGGCGGTCGACCGGCTCGGCCTTCGGCGCCAGCGTGCGCAGCGTCCAGCTGCCCGGCGCCGCGAAGAACCGGAAGTGCCCGGTCGCCGACGTCGGCACCTCGGCGGTGAACTCACCGGTGGAGTCCAGCAGCCGCACGTACGCGCCGCCGACCGGCTCCTCGCCGCGCAGCACCTGGCCCTGGATCACGGCTTCCTTGTCGACGTCGACACCCTTGAGGTCGAGGCCGCCCTTCTTCGCTCCGCACATGTCAGGCCTCCCCGGGCTCGTCGCCGAGAGCAACGGGTACGCCGACCAGCGAACCCCACTCGGTCCAGGAACCGTCGTAGTTCTTCACGTTCGGCTGGCCGAGGAGCTCGTGCAGCACGAACCAGGTGTGCGCCGAGCGCTCGCCGATCCGGCAGTACGCGATGGTGTCCTTGCCGAAGTCCACGCCGGCGTCGGCGTACAGCGTCTTCAGCTCGTCGTCGGCGCGGAACGTGCCGTCGTCGTTGGCCGCCTTGCTCCACGGGATGTTCGCCGCGGTCGGGATGTGACCCGCGCGCTGCGCCTGCTCCTGCGGGAGGTGGGCCGGGGCGAGCAGCCGGCCGGCGTACTCGTCGGGGCTGCGGACGTCGACCAGGTTCTTCACGCCGATGGCCTCGCCGACCTCGTCGCGGAACGCGCGGATGGTCAGGTCCGGCTCCTGCGCGGTGTACTCGGTGGCCTCACGCTTGACGACCTCGTCGGTCAGCTCACGGCTGTCCAGCTCCCAACGCTTGCGGCCGCCGTCGAGCAGGCGGACGTCGCCGTGCCCGTAGAGCTTGAAGTACCAGTACGCGTACGCCGCGAACCAGTTGTTGTTGCCGCCGTAGAGCACGACCGTGTCGTCGTTCTTCACGCCGCGGTCGGACAGCAGCGCCTCGAACTGCTCCTTGTTGACGAAGTCCCGCCGGACGTGGTCCTGCAGGTCGTCCTTCCAGTCCAGCTTGATCGCGCCGGCGATGTGACCGGCGTCGTACGCCGAGACGTCCTCGTCGACCTCGATCAGAACGACGTTGGCGTCGTTCTTGTGCTCCTCGACCCAGTCGGCCGAGACGAGCGCGGATTCCCTGCTCATGTGTGCTGCCTCTCAGTTGGTAGCGGTGGCTGGCGTACGAATGCGGTGGATCAGCAGATAGGCCTCGCAACCGAGGCAGAGCCCGACGGCCGCGTTCACGAAGGCGGCGACCAGGGCGAATCCGGTGGCGACCACGCCCAGCACGGTCAGACCGGTCAGGTACCCGACCAGGCCGACGACCGCGAAGACGAGACCGACCAGCTGGGCGAACCGCGGCGGCGCGGCGTCCTCCAGCTCCTGGGGCGGACCGAGCCGGGGACGGATCAGCCGCTTGAACAGCTGCCCGTACGGCGACGCCTGGACGCCGAACGCGACCGAGATCGCGAACACCACGGCTTGCACCGCGAGCGGCCAGGCATTGTTCAGTACGAGCGTCAGCCCCAGGACGACCGTGGTCACACCGGCCGCGAACCGGAGTCCCCGCGGATCGACCTGCTTGTGTGTCGTTGGTTCGGACATGCCGACTCCCGGAGGAGGAGGGAGATCGAGCCGGGCCCGCCCGGGAATGCGGGAGACGACGTACGCGAAACCGTGCTCAGCGACCGGTTCCGCAGCGCTCGGGACGCCGCCTGGTCAGCGGCGACGACACAGCGACGAGCGCATCCGGCAGTTGTCCACTGCCCTGCGCTTGGTCAGCCATGTCGTGTAAGCCACGCATCGAGAGTACGGAAACCGGGCGGGCTCGCCAGCCATGGTCTCACTGAGTGAGACAATTGATCAGATCGCGGACAAGTCAGGTCCGGACCACGTTCGTGTGGGCGATCTTGTCGTGCAGCGCCTGCTTCTTGTCGTCCCAGAGCGGCCAGAGGTAGTTGATCAGAGCAATAAAGCCGGCCAGGGTGCCGACCAGCGGGACGAAGCCGGCCAGGCTCAGCAAGGTGATGAAACCGTACCGCTTGAGGACTGCCGAACCGGGCGGCGGACCGGGGACGTCGCGGAGCCGGACCGCGATGCCGACCGCCATCTTGCCGGGGGTGGCGCCCTTCTTGGTGAGGAAGAAGTATTCGTACGCGAACGACACCGCCAGGCCGATCAGCAAGGCCGGGACGGCCCACTTGTACGCCTCCGGAGGCAGTGTGAACGTGCTCGGCGGCTCCTGACCGGCACTCGCGCGGTCGACCATGTCCTTGGTGTGGTCCCAGACGACCTGGATGTACTTCACGTAGAAGTAGGCGGTCAGCGGCAGGCCGATGACCGTGGCGATCAGGCCGTCGATCACGCGGGCGAACACGCGGCGCCACCAGCCCGACAGGGGCTGACCGTCCGGAGTGGTGGCCGCTCGCCGGCCGGGGTAACCGTAGCCCTGCGGAGGGTAGCCCTGACCTTGCTGCTGGTACGGCTGCCCGTACTGCGCCGGCTGCCCGTATTGGGCGGGCTGTCCGTATTGGGCCGGCTGGCCGTACTGCGCCGGCTGGCCGTACTGCGGTTGGCTTGGCTGGGCGCCGCCGTACACCTGGCCGTGCTGGGCGGGCTGGCCGTACTGCGGCTGCGCGATCTGGCCCGTCTGGCCGAACTGGCCCTGGTACGGCGGTGGGCCCTCGTGGGCGCGGCGCTGATCCGTCCAGGCCTCGCCGTCCCAGTAGCGCTGCTGGGTCGGGTCCTGGGGGTCGTCGTACCAACCGGCTGGGAAGCTCACCGCCACAGCATTCCCTACATCGGAGGGCATTCGCCATTCGGTTACGGCGTCAGTGGGGCTGCCGGTCGATCGCGGTGGCCAGCGCGGCGATCACATCGGGCTTGCGCGGCGCACCACTGCCGCGCTTCACGACCGCACCGGTGCTGTCGAGGACGAGCGTCGTCGGAGTCCGCAGGATGTCGAGCCGCCGGACCAGCTCCAGGTGCGACTCCGCGTCGAGCTCGATGTGCCGCACGCCGTCGACCAT
Source organism: Kribbella sp. NPDC048837 (assembly GCF_055586945.1). NCBI lineage: Bacteria > Bacillati > Actinomycetota > Actinomycetes > Propionibacteriales > Kribbellaceae > Kribbella > Kribbella sp. NPDC048837. The sequence goes on along the minus strand of NZ_JBVJHF010000002.1, from coordinate 856,557 downwards.
GCCCTCGACCTCGGCCAGCGTCCGCCGGGTGACCCGGCAGGGCGCGCAGAACGCCGACGAGAACTGCAGCAGGGTGGCCCGCTCCCCGAGCTCTCCCCCGACCTCGGCCGCTGACACCCGCTCCACGTCCTCGCCCTTCCCGCGGAACCGCCCGTCGGCCCACGCTTTGAGCGCACTGAGCACCACTCCGGCGACCACGGCGCCGACGAGAACCCAGATACCCATGCTCACAACAATCCACAGTACGGCGGTGTGTTTACAATTCAACCGTGCGTTTCACTCCTCGGACGGGACAATGGGGTCCGTGGAGAGCGGATTGATGGTCCGGTCGGGGGTGGTGATCCCCGAGACCGAGCTGGCGTGGCGATTCTCACGGTCCGGCGGGCCGGGCGGGCAGTCCGTCAACACCACGGACAGCCGGGTCGAACTGAGCTTCGACGTGGCGGGTACGACGGCGTTGAGCGACGTACTGAAGTCCCGGGCGCTCGAGCGGCTGCAGTCCCGGATGGTCGACGGCGTGGTGACCATCGCGGCCTCGGAGTACAAGTCGCAGTGGCGCAACCGGGAGGCGGCGCGGGAGCGGCTGGCCGTGCTGATGCGGGAGGCGATCGCGCCACCACCCCGCCCGCGACGGCCGACCAAGCCGAGCAAAGCCTCGGTCCGCCGCCGGCTCGACAGCAAGAAACGCCGGGGTGAGACCAAGCGCCTGCGCGGGCGTCCGGACGACTGAGAAGGCCCTGCCGATCGTTATCTTGGCTGCGTGCAGGAAACGGGGAGCGGGGGATCTGCTGCGCCTGAGGAACTTCAGGACCTCAGAGTGCGAGGGCGGTCGGTTCGCACCTGGGTGATCAGCGCGGGCGCGGTGCTGCTGGCGATCTCTGCGGCGTTCGGCGGGCTGAAGAAGGCGGCCGGCGACACGCCCCACGTGGACGCGGGCACGGCGATCGACGCCGGTCAGTTCGAGGTCACCATCCAGCGCGTGGTCACGGTGAAGGACCTCAAACCGCTGTTCAGCCCGGACGACGGTGGTGCGCTGATCGCGGTGGTGACCAAGCTGAAGGTCACCGACGACACGGGCACGACGCCACCGTCGGACCTCATCCGGCTGATCGGCGTACCGGGGGTGAGCGACACCGCCCCGCCCCTCGGCACCACCAACCTCCGCGACCAGACGATGAACCCGGTGCTGACCCCGGATGCCGGTGAGGACGTCGCGTACGTCTGGAAGTTGCCGAAGGCCACCGAACTGCCGGCCGAGGTCGAGCTGACCGTGCAGGGTTACGAGCACCAGGACGAGTCGATCCTGGACCACCACGAGAAGTGGCTGCCCGACGAGGTCGCCGCCGAGAGCACGGTCACGGTCACGGACAACACGAAATGACCAGGCGCAAGGTGCTGAACGCCGGCCTGACACTGGCCGTCCTGGTCGCGATCGTCGGGCTCTACCGGCTCACGCCGACCCAGAAGGACATCCAGGAACCGGTCGCGGTGAACGGCGTCGTCGGCCGCGCGGTGAAGACGCCGCGATTCGCGCTGACCGTCGAGGACGTCCGGGTCGGCAAGAAGCTGCGGATCCCGCGGTCGACACCCGACCGCGACACCCTGACGGACTTCGTCGTGGTCGACGCAGTGATCACAGCGACGCGGGAGCCGATCCACCTGTCGGGTGTGCGGATCCGGGCCGCGGACGGCACCACCTATCTCGGTGCCAACCGCAACGGACTCGACGAGGTCGACCTGACCGGGTTCCAGTTCGCGCCGGACATCCCGGTCCGTGGTTCGTTCGTGGTCGAGATGCCGGCCGACAAGGTGCCGGGGGCAACGTTGCAGGTGATGGAGAAGTCGATCCTGAACGACCTCGAACCGCAGGTGACCGTCCCGCTCGGCTCGGCCGTGCCCGAGGTGAAGGACGTCGTGGACCTGACCGCGGCGGGTGACTCATGACCGGCGCGCGCCGCGCCCGGCCGGGCTGGTTCCGCAAGAACGCGGTCGCTTTCGCGGCCCTGGTCGTCGCGATCCCACTGGCCGGCTGGTGGACCACGCGCAGCGACTACAAGTCCTGGTACGACGCGGAGCCGCGCGATCCCGTGCTCGTGGCGGCGGGCGGGACGTCGTACGCCGGAGCCACCTGGTACGCGGCGAGCGTCCAGGTGGACCCACAGCCCAAGTCCGGTCAGCCTGGGCCGGTGCCTGATGGAACCACGCGGATCCGGGTCTACTTCCGGCTCCAGGTGGACAAACTGTCGGCGCTCGAGGGACTCGGCGGCTGCCGGCTCCACCTCCGCGCGCCCGATGGTCGCACCTGGGACGAGGCCGTGGTGGCCGGAGATTTCCAGGACCGGCCGACCGGATGTACCGGCGGGTACGACGACAAGCCGCAGAGCTGGCGTGGTGCGTCGACGCAGTACTATCTCAAGCCGGTCGAGGGGAAGCCGTTCGAGACGGTTGCGGTGTTCGTCGTACCGTCGTCCGTCGCGTCGACCGCCCAGCCGACGATCACGTGGGCGACGAGACTCCCTCAGTACTTGGCATTCCCGAGGTAGCGGCGCTCAGGTCGGTGACGCCCCGGTCGCCGGCCGGTTGCTCGTGGACGGCGTGGGTCCCCTGGTCCAGGTAGCCGGCCAGGCCGCCGACCATCCGGTCGTACGCGGCGGCGAGGAGGCTGACCTGGAGCATGATCTTCAGGCCGTCCGTGACCAGGGCGAGCGGCTCGTCGATGACCAGCCAGAACTGCAGTGAGTGCGGACCCAGCACCCACAGCTTGAGCGCGATCCAGACCCCGCTGGCGGCGAAGGTGACGATCGCCCAGGCCAGGAAGTGCCCCAGCATCGGCCGCAACCCCGAACGCACGACCAGCCGGAACGCGTCCATCACGGGCGTCCAGCGATCCTTCCAGTCCGACACCACCGAGTTCCCGGCCGCACGCACGATCCGGGGTGTCCGCTGCCAGCGATTCGAGATTCGGTCGAACCGCCAGCGCGGCTTCTCGAGCTTCTGGACGGCGCGGCCGTAGATCACCGCGGTCATCGTGATCCACATCAGCGGGAGTACGGCGGCGCTCCAGAGGTCACCGATGCCGGCGGCAACGAATCCGGTCACGGTGTCCCAGATCTCCCGGATCTGGTTGACGCCCAGCACGTGGTCGAGCCCCCACCCGTACGCGTCGTGCAGCCACAGCCACACCTGCCGTTCCTTCAGCCACGTCTTCGGCGACGGGATGAACGAGGTCGCCTGGTACGCGACCACGAAGATCCACAGCGCCTCCAGATAGGTGACGAACAGCTTGCGGACCGGGCCCTCCTTCTCCTTCTTCCACTTCTTGAACCCGAGCCGCAGCAGGTACGCCGTGACGCCGAGGCCGATGAACAGCCAGGTGGACAGCGACTGCAGTCCTTCCAACTGCCGGGGCACGGTCCCACCGGCCAGAACCACGGCAGCCGTCTCGTTCACCTTGTGGACGGCGAGCTGGTACTCGTAGGCGAGGGCCTCGTTCTGGAGGAACTTGTACGCCGCGTAGAACGCCAGGAACGGCAGCAGCGCCGCGGCGAGCGCGTCCAACGGACGGTGCTCCTTCCCGGGCTCCATGCCGTCGGGCGCGAGCATGCCCTCGGCAACTGCCTTCCGGTGGAACGGCAGCTCGCCGCGCAGCACCAGGAACATCGCCACGTACATCGCCAGCGACACCACCACGAGCAGCGCCAGCACCGCGATCCCGGCGGCATCAGCCTTCGCGCCCGTCTGCACGGCCCACCATTGGAGGCCGCGGTGGGCCAGTTGCGCGATCAGGAAGACCGCGAGCAGGCGCGGCCAGGCCTTGCCGAACAGCACCCCCGCACGTCCCACCGTGGTGAGCAACGTCCCCGACTCCATCGCCACGGGCGAAATCTACCTGCCCGCGGTGTCGGGACCGGCCGCGTTGCGGACGCGGGCCGGGTTCGCCAGAGCGGCCGGCGGGTTGCCTGGATCGTCGGCGAGTTGCCGACGCGGAAGGCTGGTTGCCGGGGCGGCAGGCTGGTTGCCAGGCCGGCCGGGTTGCCCGGGGTGGCCGGGTTGCCGGGGTGGCCGGCAGGATGCCGGGGCGGCGTCAGGCGCTGGCGTCCGCGGTCTCGCGGGTGGTGCTCGGCGGGATGACGAAGCGGTAGCCGACGTTCCGCACGGTCCCGATCAGGGCCTCGTGCTCCGGGCCGAGCTTCGCGCGCAGCCGCCGTACGTGCACGTCCACCGTCCGCGTGCCGCCGAAGTAGTCGTACCCCCACACTTCCTGCAGCAACTGCTCCCGCGTGAACACCCGCCCCGGGTGCTGCGCAAGGAACTTGAAGAGCTCGAACTCCTTGTAGGTCAGGTCGAGCGCCCGCCCGTTGAGCTTCGCCGTGTACGACGCCTCGTCGATCACCACGTCGCCGCTGCGGATCAGCGAGGAGTCGGGCTCCTCGTTCCGCACCGCGGCGAGCCGGCCGATCACCAGTCGCAGCCGCGCCTCGATCTCCGCCGGACCGGCGGTGTCGAGCAGTACGTCGTCCGCACCCCAGTCGGCGTTCACCGCGGTCAGACCACCCTCGGTGACGACCAGGATGAGCGGTACGTCGATCCCCGTCGTACGGATCAGCCGGGACACGCCGCGCACGGCGACCAGGTCCCGCCGGGCGTCCAGCAGGACGGCGTCGGCGTCCGGAGCGTCGACCAGCGCCGCGACCTCGGCGGGCAGGATCCGGATCTGGTGCGGCAGCAGGGCGAGCGACGGCAGGACCTCGGTGGAGGCCTGCAGCGCGTTCGTCAGCAGAAGCAACGTGCTCACGCTGTCTCCTTGTGCTGATCATCGGATCCCGGGTAAGCGATCCGGTCCTTGTGCACGTCAGGCCCCGACGGCGTCATTGCCGGGGGCCCGAGACACACTGGATAGCAACAGCAAGCTGACATAATAGCGGAAGACTTAACCGATAAGTGAGGCGTCCGACCACATGCCGGAAGTCACCATCAGGTACTTTGCCGCCGCGCGCTCCGCCGCCGGTGAGTCCACCGCGACCGCCGAGGCCGGCTCCATCCGCGAACTCGTGAGCGCCGTCTCGACCGGCCGCCCCGAGCTCGCCCGGGTCCTGTCGATCTGCACATTCCTCCTGGACGGCGAACGCGCGGACCCCGCGACCCCCCTCCAGCCCGGCGCCCAGGTAGACGCCCTCCCACCCTTCGCCGGCGGCTGACCCCAACGATCAGCGGCGCAGGCCCCAGCACTCAGCGGCTCGGGCTCCCAGCGCTCAGCGGCTCGGGCTCCCAGGGCTCGGCGGCTCGGGCTCCCAGGCTCAGCGGCTCGGACCCCAGGGCTCAGCGACTCGGGCTCGCAGCGATCAGAGGAAGAACTTCAGCAGCACGAAGGCGAGCGCGACGGCGGTCGTCAGCGCCGCCTTCCCGGACCCGAACCCCCGCCGGAACGCGGCCCCGAACACGGCCACCGTGAGCGGCACCAGCATCACGAGCAGCGTGACCCCGGCCGCGTGGACGCCGACATGCGCCCGGCCGGTCAGCACCAGCCCGACCACGAACGCGAACGTCAACCCGAGCCAGGTGGTCACCTGGATCGGCCCATCTTCACTGCGATGCCCGCGATGCGACGCCCGGGCCGCACGGCGATGCGAAGTCGGAGCAACGTGCGACATCGGTCACCTTCCGAAAAGAACCGAATACGCAAGGTAGCAGCAAGTTCACGGGAACGTAAAAGCCACGACCCTCCCCTACGGTCCCCACGGCCGGTACGCCGCCGGGTGGCGGCGTACCGGCTCGGCGTCAGGAGCCGATGGAGATGCGGTCCGTGGCGACCGGCGTGTAGGGGTCGTGCGCGGTCAGGTAGTTCGCGAAGGCGTCGATGTCGAGGCCGCCGAAGAACTTGTTCGTCGCCGTGGTGAAGGCCGGGAAACCGTCGCCACCGTCGGAGAGGAAGTTGTTCGTGACGATCCGGTACGACGTCGCGTCCACCAGCGGCTGGCCGGCGATCCTGATCGAATCCGCGACCACCTTCGAACCCGCCGGCGCGGCCGGGTTCCAGGTGTAGGTGATGCCCGCGACCTGGAGCACCTTGAACTTCGCCGCCTCCGGCCCGTTCACCCCGGAGAACTGCTGCTCCAGCAACGCCTTGATCTGCGTGCCGGTCATGTTCATCGACACCAGGAAGTTGTTGAACGGCTGGACGGTGAACGCCTGCCCGAAGGTGACCTCACCGTTGGTCGACGCCAGGTCGGCACGGATACCGCCCGGGTTCATGAACGCGACCACCGGTGTCTGCCCACCCGTGATGACGGTGGGGTCGGCGAGCTGGGCGTCCGCGATCAGGTTGCCCAACGGCGATTCGAGCGAGTCGTCCGGCGTACGGACGACCGTCGGCGTGGTGATGTGGCCGATCACCTTGTTCGCGATCGGGGCGACCAGGTCCTTGTACTTGGTGATCAGCTCGCTGGTCTTGCGGTCCGGCACCACGTCCTGCGTGACGATCTGGTTGTTGGCGATCGTGTTCAACCGGTCGACGTCACCGGTGGCGTTGCTGATGCTGAGCCGGACCTCGGTCACCAGCCGGCCGAACGACGAGGCGCTGGTGACGAGCCGCGGCTGCTTGGCGCTGTCCGGCAGCGAGCAGTTGTAGGCCTGGTGAGTGTGGCCGGAGATGATCGCGTCGATCTCCGGGTCCAGCCCGGCGTTGATGTCGACCACCGGTCCGGAGATGCCCGGGCAGCTGTTGTACGCCCGCGGGTCGGCCGGGAAGCCACCCTCGTGCAGCAGCACGACGATCGACTCCACGCCCTTACCCTTCAGCACCGGGACCAGGGCGTTCGCCGTCTCGATCTCGTCCTTGAAGGTCAGGCCCTCGACACCGGACTTGGTGACGATGTTCGGCGTGTTCTCCAGCGTCATGCCGATGAACCCGACCTTGCGGCCGTCCTTGAACGACTTGATCGTGTACGGCGCGAACAGGGTCTTCTGGGTGTTCTCGAAGAACACGTTCGCGGACAGGTACTTGAACTTCGCGCCCTCGAACGGGTGCTTCGGGTCGGGGCAGGAGTTCTGGTTGTTCTGCCCGTCGCCGTCCGGCAGGCAGCCACCGGTCTGCATCCGGAGCAGCTCGTGCCAGCCCTCGTCGAACTCGTGGTTGCCGACCGACGCGACCTCGAGGCCCATCCCGCTCAGCGCCTCGATCGTCGGCTCGTCGTGGAATGCGGCCGACAGCAGCGGCGACGCGCCGATCAGGTCACCGGCGGCGACCGTGACGGAGTCCTGCCCCTTCGCCGCCGCGGCGGCGCGCAGGTCCTTCAGGTGGGTCGCGAGATACGCCGCCCCACCAGCGGGAATGCCGTTGATGTTGCCGCTCGAGCCCGTCGCCGGCTCCAGGTTGCCGTGGAAGTCGTTCAGCGCGAGCAGTTGGATCTGGGTGTGCGTCGGCTTGGGTTTCGCCGGCGCAGCCTGGGTCACGGTTCCCCCCGTGGCCATGGCGAGTACCGCGGCCGTTCCGGCGGCGATCAGGCCGAGGGCCCGCCGCCGTCCCCCCAACCGCGTCTTGTCTCGTCCTGTCAGGGCCATGTCAACTCCGTCGTCGTGGCGGTCACCGCGGGTGGCGGTCCCGCGAAATCTCCGCGGTGCCGCGAAATTACCCGTCGCGGCGCGACCCCGCCAAGGACTTGAGCATGAACTGACCAGGACCTTTTACGGTATTGAGGTGACTCTCGAAGCCGTACCCTCACCGTTGCCCTCGGCCACCGCCGCCGCTGTCACGGAACTCGCCCGCTCCGCAGCACAGAGCGACGGCGTCAATCCCCTCTCCGAGCGCACCCTGCTCCACCTCGACGGCGAACACCCCGGCGACGTCCACGTCCTCGCGTACGAGGGCGACCCCGGCACGATCGAGGTCACCGGCTTGCAGAGCGCCCGGAACCTCATCGGGTACGGCGCTCTCGCACCGGACGGCTCGGCCGAGTTGGTGGTCGCACCCACATCCAGACGCCAAGGCACCGGTACGGCGCTACTCCGCATGCTGCTCGACCACGGCGGCAACCGAACCCGGGTCTGGGCTCACGGGCGGCTACCCGGCGCGGATGCGTTGGCGAGCCGACTCGGTCTGGAGGTCACACGGGAGCTCTACTTCCTCCGGCGTACCAGGGCTTCTCTCCCGGACGCGGTGTGGCCCGAGGGCATCGCCGTACGGACGTTTGTGCCCGGACGGGACGATGCGGCGTGGCTGAAGGTGAACAGCGAGGCCTTCGCGGACCACCCCGAGCAGGGCAGCTGGACCGCTTCCGACCTCGCGGAACGCCTGCAACAACCGTGGTTCGACCCGAACGGCTTCTTCCTGGCGGTGGACTCGAAGACCGACAAGGTCGCCGGCTTCCACTGGACAAAGGTCGAGGACGGCATCGGCGAGGTGTACGTCGTCGGCGTATCCCCCACCCACCAGGGCAGCGGACTGGGCAAAGCCCTCACCCTCCAGGGCCTCCACCACCTCCAGGACAACCGTGACCTGGACACCGTCGTCCTCTACGTAGACGGCACCAACACCGCGGCCCGCCACCTCTACACCACCCTCGGCTTCACCACCGCCGCCCTGGACGTCCAGTACGCCCCAACGAGCCTGTGAACGACATCACAGCGAAGTCGCCCCCTCACTTCCCGTCATAAATCCCACCCCTCCCTCGTCTCACCACTACCAGGAGCCGTCCGCGCCTCTAACCCCCCAGCCGGACGGCTCCTGGCTTATCCACAACTGCACCTTCTGACATCACCGCCCACTCCGACCCCCGACTACCATCAAGTCGACTACGGAGAGGTGACACAGGTGACTAACCGCAACAGGATCGCGAGCGTTTGGCTGGCTGCAGGCTTGAGTGCCGTGACATTGGCGGCGTGCAGCTCTGGCTCGCCTGAGGCGGGTAGGCCGAATGTCGATCCGACCACGACGAGCTCGAGCGCTCCGACCACCGCAACGCCGGGATCCACAGCCGCCACGACGGCGGGGCCGACCCAGCCGCCAGTTCGTCCGGCGAGCGCGAACGGTCTCAGCCTGTCGGCCGCCGAAGCATTCATCCGCTTCTACTCAGGTCTGCTGAACTATGCCTCGGACACCGGCGACGTCGGTCCGCTTCTCAGCGCCAGCGATTCCGGATGCGAGGGCTGCACGCTGTACGCCGACTACGTCAAGCAGGCCAATGGGCGCAACGGCGGGCTGAGCGGCGATTACCGGGAATCCGTCAAAGAGGTTTCCGAGCTCTATCGAGGCACGAACGGAAACATCGGCGCATCCGCCGTTCTCAGCGTCGGAGCCTACGTGAGCAAGCAATCACCGGACTCCGAACCCGTCGCCAGCAAGGCAGCGACATACAAGCGGGAGATCGCACTCGCCCCGAAAGACGGCCAGTGGATCATGTTCGAAATGAAGCAGGCCAAGCAATGATCCGGCGGAGGGCGGTCGTCCTGCCGCTGGTGGGCGCGGCGTGCGGTGCTGTCACCTGGACTCTGCTCACGCTGCCCACCGTTGCTACGACTGGGTCCGGCCAGCAGTTGCTGCCGGAGGCGATGGCCACCAAGACACCAGGCGCCAAGGCGTCCAAGAGCCGCGACGGCGTACTGATCGACGGATGGCGGGGAGACTCCGGTCGTTTCCCGTCGAAGCCTCAGAATCACCAGTCCGGCGGGAACTCGAAACAAACGACGGATGACCGCTTCACCAGCCCAAAGCAAGGACACAAGCCGCACAAGCCACAACGGGTTGCGCCCACCGAGTTCCGGCTGAACATCGGCATGTGTGGCCGACCGGCTCCTGATGGAACAGTCCCGGGCCCGACTCGATGCCAGCCTTTCATTCCTGACACACCTCGGCCGAGCCGACGCACAGTGCCGCCCGAAGTAGTCCAGCCACCTCAGCCCCGCGATGTGACCTGGTCGATGATTCTCACCGAGAGCACCGAGGCCCTGTTCCCGAAACTGGCGGTCAAGGTCCAGCCCGCCGGCCGGACGCTGGTCAACCTGGACACCATCGTCTACACCGACGATCTGGGCGTCACGACGATTACCGTGCCGCTCCTTGGATTCCAGGTTGTCGTCGAAGCCACACCGATGAGCTACACCTGGCGATTCGGTGACGGATCCACGGTGACCACTACCTCGCCCGGGAAGCCGTACCCGGCGAAGGAGATCACGCACAAATACCTGAAGCGAGGCAGCGTCGGCCTGACCGTGACGACGAACTACGCGGCTCGGTTCAACGTTGCTGGGACCGGCTGGCAGTACATCGATGGGACGGTGCCGGTTACCGGGCCTGTTACGGCACTGCAGGTTCGGGAGGCCGTGCCTGTGTTGGTGGATCCGCCTAACTAGTGGAGGACGGACCTCAGATGGTTCGCCAGGTGGGTGTGGGCTTCGCGGGTGGTGCCGGGGATGTTGAGGAGGTTGGCGTAGCCGTGGGTCAGGGACGGGTGGGGGACATGCGTGAGGTGGTTGCCGGCCTTCAGGAGGGCGGTGGCGTAGTCGGTGCCTTCGTCTCGGAGGGGGTCGAATCCGGCGGTGGTGAGGTAGGTGGGGGGCAGGCCGGTGAGGTCGTCGGCGAGGAGGGGTGACAGCAAGGGGTCGGGGCGGAGCTTGGGGTCGGGGGCGTAGTGGTCGCGGTACCAGATGATGTCGTCCTCGGTGAGGATCAGGCCCTCGGCGAAGAGGTCCCGGCTGGGGCGGCGGTGGACCAGGTCGAGGGCGGGATAGAGGAGGACCTGGAGGGCCGGCTGCGGGAGGTTGCGGCGTACGCACTGCTGGGCGACGACGGCGGCCAGGTTGCCGCCGGCGCTGTCGCCGCCGACGGCCACCAGGGACGGGTCGGCACCGAGGTCCTCGGCGTGGTCGACGGCCCAGGTGAAGGCGGCGATGGCGTCCTCGGCCGCGGTCGGGGCCGGCGCCTCGGGGGCGAGGCGGTAGTCGACCGACAGCACCCGGATGCCGGCGTCGAACGACAGCGACCGGCAGAGCGCGTCGTGGGTGTCGAGGTCACCGACGACCCAGCCGCCGCCGTGCAGGAACACCAGCAGACCGCGCCCGGCATCCCGCGGAACGTACAGCCGTGCACCCAGCTGCCCGTCGGCGCCGCGAACGGTGAGGTCGGTCACGCGCTGTAGTTCTGCCGGGTGGCCGGCGACCAGCTTGCACAAGGTCTTCAGGTGCGCACGGGCCGTGGCCGCGTCCGATTTCGTTGTTTTGGGCAATAACTTCTCGACCCGCAGGAGCAGCTGCAGCTCGGGGTCGAGCGTGTTGCCGTCGATCTGCAGCGGCGCACCGGCCAGCCGGCGCCGGACGGCCATGGGCAGGGCGTACAGCGGGGTCAGGGCGTTCGCCTGTACGGCGTCCGCCGCGCCCCGGAGCACCGAGTCCAGTCGTGGGTTCACAAGGAGTGACGCTAGCAACAGCAACCCCGGTTCCGGGTCGGAAGGCAACCGAAAACGTCACATTCGTCAACGCGCTGACGGCTACCTGGTGTTCACCAAAGGATGGGATGCTGGTCAACGTGGCTGGAGACCTGCTGGCATCCCACAACCGCGAGTACGACGTCGAACCGCCGTACGACATCGCGGCAGCCGGCGATCTTCCGGCGGACCGGTTCTCCGATCGTGAGCTGAGCTGGCTCGCGTTCAACCAGCGCGTCCTCGAACTCGCCGAGAACGACCGGATCCCGCTGCTCGAGCGGGCCAAGTTCCTGGCCATCTTCGCCAGCAACCTGGACGAGTTCTACATGGTCCGGATCGCCGGTCTGAAGCGGCGTATCGCGGCCGGGGTCGCGGTGAAGGCGGCCAGCGGCCTGCTCCCCCGCGAGGTCCTCGACCGCAGCCTGGCCCGCAGCCGGGAGCTGATGGACCGGCACGCGGAGACCTGGCGGAAGGCGGTGCAGCCGGCGCTGACCGAGCAGGGCATCGACATCCTGCGCTGGGACGACCTGGAGCACACCGAGCGCGAGGAGATGACCCGGTTCTTCCGGGAGCGCGTGTTCCCGGTGCTGACCCCGCTGGCGGTCGACCCGTCGCACCCGTTCCCGTACATCTCCGGCCTGAGCCTCAACCTGGCCGTCGTGGTCCGCAACCCCGACACCGGCGGCGAGCACTTCGCCCGGGTGAAGGTGCCGCCGCTGCTGCCGCGGTTCGTCCGCGTCGCCGAAGGCCGGTTCGTCCCGCTCGAGGACGTCATCGCGACCCACCTGGGCCAGCTGTTCCCGGGCATGGAGGTCACCCAGCACCACACCTTCCGGGTGACCCGCAACGAGGACCTCGAGGTCGAGGAGGACGACGCCGAGAACCTGCTGGCCGCGCTCGAGAAGGAGCTGCTGCGCCGCCGGTTCGGCCCGCCGGTCCGGCTCGAGGTCGAGGAGTCGATCGACCCGCAGGTGAAGGCGCTGCTGCTGTCCGAGCTGGGCGTCACCGAGGCCGAGGTGTTCGAGCTGCCCGGCCCGCTGGACCTGCGCGGCCTGTTCACGATCGCGAGCCTGGACCGGGCCGAGCTGAAGTACCCGGCGTTCGTGCCGTCGACCCACCCGCACCTGTCCGAGGTCGAGACCGCGAACCCCGCGGACATGTTCTACGCGCTGAAGCAGCGTGACGTCCTGGTCCACCACCCGTACGACTCGTTCTCGACGAGTGTGCAGCGGTTCATCGAGCAGGCCGCGGCCGATCCGCACGTGCTGGCGATCAAGCAGACGCTGTACCGGACGTCCGGTGACTCACCGATCGTGGACGCGCTGATCGACGCCGCCGAGGCCGGCAAGCAGGTGCTGGTGCTGGTGGAGATCCAGGCCCGCTTCGACGAGCAGGCGAACATCAAGTGGGCCCGCCAGCTGGAGCACGCCGGCTGCCATGTCGTGTACGGCGTGATCGGCCTGAAGACCCACAGCAAGCTGTCGATGGTCGTCCGTGACGAGCCGGACGGCCTGCGCCGCTACGCGCACATCGGCACGGGCAACTACCACCCCAAGACCGCCCGGCTTTACGAGGACCTCGGCCTGCTGACCAGCGACAGAGTGGTCACCGAGGACATCGCGCACCTGTTCAACCACCTGTCCGGCTTCGGCCGCAGCGCCGGGTACCGGCGGCTCCTGGTCGCACCCCAGTCGGTACGGCGAGGGCTCGTGGAGCGGATCGACCGCGAGGTCGAGCACCATCTGGCCGGCAGGCCGGCCCGCGTCCGGATCAAGGTGAACAGCCTGGTCGACGAGGCCATGTGCGACGCGCTGTACCGGGCGTCACAGGCCGGCGTCCCCGTGGAGCTGTGGATCCGCGGCATCTGCACGCTCCGGCCCGGCATCCCGGGTCTGTCCGACAACATCCAGGTCCGCAGCATCCTGGGCCGGTTCCTCGAGCACAGCCGGGTGTTCTGGTTCGAGAACGGCGGTGAGCCCGAGGTGTGGATCGGATCGGCCGACCTGATGCACCGCAACCTGGACCGCCGCGTGGAGGTGCTGGTGCAACTGAAGGAGCCCGACCACGTCACCGAACTGCGGGAGATGTTCGACCTGGCCACGGACGAGGCGACCGGCTCGTGGTGGTTGCAGTCCGACGACACCTGGCAGCCCCGGCTCCTCCGCCCGGACGGCGAACCGCTGCGCGATCTGCAAGAAAGACTCATCGCCACGCGTGGGCGACGCAGGACTGCCGACCCCATTACCTAGGCTGAATTCATGAGCAACCCGGCGACAGTGATCGCCGCCGGTGGTGTGGTGTGGCGCGAGCAGCGTGGCACCAGACAGGTGCTGCTGGTGCACCGGCCGCGGTACGACGACTGGTCCCTGCCGAAGGGCAAGCTGACCACGCACGAGCACGTACTGCTCGCCGCACGGCGCGAGATCGAGGAAGAGACCGGCCTGCAGGTCCTCCTCGGCCCACCGCTCGGTGTGCAGCGCTATCCGGTCCGCAAGAACGGCGGGACCGTCGAGAAGCTCGTGCACTACTGGTCTGCCACCCCGACCGACGACAGCGACTTCCAGCCGAACGACGAAGTGGACGAGATCGCCTGGCTGCCGGTGGACAAAGCCCGCACCAAGCTCAGCTACCCGCGCGATGTGGACATCCTGGACGCTCTCGACCAAGTGATCCCGGTCACGGCCACGCTGGTGGTCGTCCGGCACGCGGAGGCGATCAAGCGGAAGGACTGGGACGGCAAGGACACCGTCCGCCCGCTCACTGACTCAGGTACGGCGGTGGCCGAGCAACTGGCCGGCGTACTCGCGGCTCTCGGTGTGAACCGGGTGATCAGCAGTGATGCGGAGCGCTGTGTGGCGACACTCGCGCCGTACGCCGCCTTGATCGACCGGCACATCCACCTGTGGCCGGAGATCTCCGAGCGGGGGTACGACGCGAATCCGGACGGCCTGCGTGGTCTGCGCGAACGGGCCTGGAAAACGGGCAAGGTGACCGTGGTGTGCTCGCACCGGCCGGTGCTGCCCGCACTGTCCCGGGAGCTCGGGCTGAAGGTCGGCAAGTTCTCCACCGGAGCCTTCCTGGTGGCGCACCGGCTGCCCGACGGGCGGCTGGTCTACGAGCGTTTCAGAGCCCCGTGACACGGGTCGGTGACGATCCAGGCACAGCTGTGGGTGCGTCGGGGTGACACTGGGTGTGACGGGTATGTTCCTACCGAGGAACCCGGCGTCCCACCGGGCGCGGGTCTGAGGAGAGGTTCGGGCGCACCATGACGATGATGCGAGAACTGACACTGGTCGGGATCCGGATGGAATCGCCCAACCGGGCTCCGGTGATGATGCTGCGCGAGACCGAGGGCTACCGCTACCTGCCGATCTCGATCGGCTCGGTCGAGGCGACGGCGATCGCGTACGAGGAGCAGGGCCTGCGGCCGTCGCGGCCGCTCACTCATGACCTGATGCGCGATCTGATCGAGGCGTTCGGGGTCCACATCGAGGCGGTCGAGATCGTCGAGCTGCGCGACGCCGTGTTCTACGCCGAGCTCGTGCTGGCCAACGGGACGCGGGTCTCGGCCCGGCCGAGCGACTCGGTCGCCCTGGCGGTCCGCCTCGGTACGCCGATCCGCTGCACCGAGCAGGTCCTCCTCGAAGCCGGCGTCGCCACCCCCGAGGAAGAACAGGCCGAG
Organism: Kribbella sp. NPDC048837; assembly: GCF_055586945.1. Lineage (NCBI taxonomy): Bacteria > Bacillati > Actinomycetota > Actinomycetes > Propionibacteriales > Kribbellaceae > Kribbella > Kribbella sp. NPDC048837. Next base: position 841,458 of record NZ_JBVJHF010000002.1, on the reverse strand, counting down.
CTCGAACGCTTCCGCAAGTTCCTCGACGGTGTCGCCCCGGAGGACTTCTCCAGCTGAGATTGCAGGAAGCTGCAACAAGCTCGCCGTACCTCCCCCGGATGCGCTATTTTCTAACGCGCGCTGACGGCAGGGGTGATCGCCAGGCGTCCACACCTGGGGATCCCGCATGCGTAAAGCCGTTCTGGCGACGTCGCTCGTCGCCGCCCTGCTCACCGGCAGCCAAACCACCGCCTGGGCCGCCCCCGCGGCCCCGAGTGACGTGCGGGTGAGCTGGTCGGACACGGCGTCCGGGCAGATGCGAGTCACCTGGACGGACGACGGAGCGGCGAACAAGGTCCGGCTCGAGTACAAGGACGGCTCGGGTTCGGGCGAGTGGTTGACAGCCTCGGACAACGCCATCAACCCCCGTTGGCTGGTGCAGACCGGAAAGGTCGCTCGCGTCGCCGTGGTGACGACGGACAGCGCCGGCGACAGCGCGCCGGCGTACTCGCCGTGGTTCGACACCAATCTCGCCGGCGCACCGAAGGTCACCGGTGCGGTGCCGCAGGCCGATGGCTCCTTGCGGCTGACCTGGACAAACTCGCCGGCTCCCACGGACACCACGCCGAACGACCCGCTCGACGTACCCGTCGGCACTGTCGGGCAGGTCGGACCGAAGATCTGGACGATCCTCGACGACAAGCAGGAGTTCTTCCCGCACCCGCTCGGTACGACGACCGCCGTCGTCCCGTTGCGTCCGCATCCTCAGCGGACCTGGATCCTCGCGACGAACGAGTGGGGTTCGGCGGCCTCCGGTTGGGTCGACTTCACCGACCTGAAGTTCACCCTCTCCAGCGGACCCGCCTACGGTGTCTTCGGCAAGCCGATGACGATCTCCGGGCTCGCCGGCGGACTCGATTGCGCACCCGGCGGCAAGTGCAGGATCTTCCCGGGCAACGGTGTTCCGATCACGATGCAGACCAGAGCGAGCGCTTCCAAGCCCTGGGAGTACGCCGGGCGCTACACGTCGTACGACCTGGTCGGCTTCTCTGCGCAGCCGATCGCGCTCGGTGGCCGCGAGTACCGGTTCTATGCTCCGGCCTGGAAGAACATCTCCGGGGACACCTGGATCGTCGCGGCCCAAGCCATCTCGAGTTCCAAGTACATCCCGACGCTGGCGAACTTCGCGGTGGCTGGGTTCAACGTGACCACTGCTCAGGTCGGGCAGATGGTGAAGCTGACCGTGGATGTGCGGCCGGGTGGGACCGTCAAGGGTGCCTTGCAGCGGTGGGACGGGAAGTACTGGCGGAGTGTGCTGACGGTTCCGGTGACCAAGGGGAAGGCGGTGATGTACGTACGGGCCGCCGGGCGCGGCACCAAGACGTACTACCGTGTTGCCGTTCCGGGGATGACGTATTACGGCTTGCCGATCCAGACCACGGGCAGCCGGTCGTTCACGTTGACAGTGCGCTGAGCGTTACCGAAATGTGAGCCAACGGGCGTTTGGGTCGACGCAGAGTCACGGCTCCTAACTCAGTTCACCTGTTAGCCGCCTGGCGGCACGCCAGACGTCGCACACGCTACTGGAACCGTTCACCGCTCGTTCACCGTGGACGGACCGGTCGGTCACCTGCTCTCCCTACCGTCTGTGGAAGTTCAGAAGTCTGATTCCCGCAGAAGGGCAACACTCTCGTGTCCGTCAATCGCCTGCTCCGCGTCGGCTCCGTCGCCGTGGCATCCCTCGGCGTCCTCGCTCTGAGCGCCTGTGGCAGTGACCCGGAGCCGTCAGGTTCCTCGAGCCCGGCTGACTCGTCCTCGTCCGCCGCCCCGGACTGCCCGCAGGGCACCCTGAATGCCGAAGGCTCCTCGGCGCAGAAGAACGCCATCGAGGAAGTCATCAGCAAGTACAACGAGAAGTGCGCCGACGTCACGGTGAACTACAACCCGACCGGCTCCGGCGCGGGTATCAAGCAGTTCAACGCGAACCAGGTCGACTTCGCCGGCTCGGACTCCGCCCTCAAGACCGAGGGTGCGGACGGCGCCGAGAGCGAGATGGCCCAGGCCACCAAGCGCTGCCAGGCCAACCCGGCGCTGGACCTGCCGATGGTCATCGGCCCGGTCGCGATCGCCTACAACGTGGACGGTCTGCAGAAGCTGGTCCTCGACGGCCCGACCGCCGCGAAGATCTTCCAGGGCACCATCAAGACCTGGAACGACCCGGCGATCGCCAAGCTGAACGCCGGCGCCACGCTGCCGTCGGCCCCGATCTCGGTGTTCTTCCGCTCCGACGAGTCCGGCACCACCGAGAACTTCACCAAGTACCTGGCCGCCTCCGGTGGCGGTGCCTGGACCGGTACGCCGGCCAAGAAGTGGACCGGCACCGGCGCCGGTAAGGACAAGTCCGCGGGTGTCGCCGAGGGCGTCAAGAGCACCAAGAACTCGATCACCTACGTCGAGTGGTCCTACGCGGTCGACAACAAGCTCGGCATCGCGCAGATCGACAACGGTTCGGGCACCCCGGTCGAGCTGACCGCCGAGTCCGCCGGCAAGGCGCTGGCCGCCGCGAAGCCGGCCAGTGCCGGTGGCAACGACCTGTCGCTGAAGCTGGACTACGCGACCAAGGAGGCGGGCGCCTACCCGATCATCCTGGTCACCTACGAGATCGCCTGCAGCAAGGGTCTCCCGGCCGAGAAGACCGCGCTGGTGAAGAGCTTCCTGAGCTACTTCGCGAGCAAGGACGGCCAGGCCTCGCTGACCGACCTGAACTACGCGCCGCTGCCGGAGGAGATCCGGAGCAAGGTCGACGCGGCCATCCAGTCGATCAGCTGACGACGAAACCGCAGTGAATGCGAGCCCCGGCCGGTCCCCGAGTCATCGGAGGACGGCCGGGGCTTCGCCTCGTCGGACCTGGAACACCTTGAACCCACGACCCAGGCGCTTGGAGCACCATCGATGAGTAGTCCAGACGGCACGGAACCGCCCGACCGGCCGGACGGCGCAGCCGCCGACCCGGCGGCGGCCGAGACCCCGGAGCAGGCGTCCGCCGGCACCCCGACCGCGGACCAGGTGGCCGCGGAGGGCGCCCGGGACGCGAGTACGGACGAAGCCCGGATCGAGGATCTCGTCCACGAGACCTCCGGGCCGGCCCCACGGTTCGGCGGCCTGGCCGAGGAACACGCCGAGCACGAGGCCGCCGAGCACCAGGACGCCGAGACCATGACCGAGACCGGACCTGAGTCGGCGGCCGCCGCGGCCAGGACGACCGGCGACGCTGAGGCCAAGGTCGATCTCGGCCCGGTCGGGCATCTCGGCGACCGGTTGTTCGCGGGCCTGGCCCGCGGCTCCGGCGGCCTGGTGGTCGCGATCGTCGCGTTCGTCGGCATCTTCCTGCTGGCGCTGGCGATCCCGGCACTGGCCGACAACGAGGGCAACTTCCTCTTCTCCCGGACCTGGCTGCCCGGCGGCGACCACCCGAACTTCGGCATCGCCGCGCTCTTCTACACCACCCTGGTCAGCTCGATCATCGCGATGGCGGTGGCGGTGCCGATCGCGATCGGCGTCGCGCTGTTCATCACGTACTACGCACCGACGCGGCTGGCCCGCCCGGTGGCTTCCGTGGTGGATCTGCTCGCCGCGGTGCCGTCGATCATCTACGGCCTGTGGGGCATCGTCTTCTTCGCGCCGGTGATCCAGCCGGTGTCGGGCGCGATCTCCGACGTGCTGGGCTGGATCCCGCTCTTCAAGGAAGCCCCGAACGCCGACCGCGGCACCGTCTTCACGGCCGGACTGGTGCTGGCCATCATGATCCTGCCGGTGATCACCGCGATCAGCCGGGAGATCTTCGCGCAGACCCCGATCACCCACCGCGAGGGCGCCCTGGCCCTGGGCTCCACCAAGTGGGAGATGATCCGGATGGCCGTCCTTCCGTACGGGCGTTCCGGTGTCGTCAGCGCGGCCATGCTCGGTCTGGGCCGCGCGCTCGGCGAGACGGTGGCCGTGATGATCATCCTGTCCCAGCCGAACCCGATCGCCCCGTGGGACCCGTCGATCTTCGCCGGTGGTGAGACGTTCGCGTCGAAGATCGCCTCCAGCGCGGCCGAGCTGGACACCCCGGCCAAGACGGGCGCCTTCATCGCGGCCGGTCTGGTGCTGTTCGTCGTCACCTTCATCGTCAACTCGGCCGCGCGGCTGATCGTGGCCCGCTCCGGCCCCAGCGCCAACCGCCGCCCGCGCCGGCCGAAGTCCGTCGCCAGCAAAGGAGCGACCGCATGAGCACGCTCGCCGCGAACCGTCCGGACTATGACGGCAAGGTCCTCGATCTGACCGGCAAGTCCGGCGCCCGCGCCGCCCGGAACACGATCGCCACCGTGCTGATCACGCTGTGCTTCCTGATCGCGCTGATCCCGCTGGCCTGGATCCTGTGGACGGTGGTCTCGAAGGGGTACCACCTGCTGCTGGACGCCAACTGGTGGTCGCAGTCGCAGCGCGGCATCACCTCGCGCCGCGAGGGTGGCGGCGCGTACCACGCGATCGTCGGCAGCCTGATCATGGCCGCGATCACCGCGGTCATCGCCGTACCGCTCGGGGTGCTCGGCGCGGTCTACCTGATCGAGTACGGCAAGGGCAGCCGCGCGGCCCGCGCGGTCAGCTTCATGGTCGACATCCTCACCGGTGTGCCGTCGATCGTCGCCGCGCTGTTCATCTACGCGGTCTGGATCACCATCCTGGGCTTCAACCGGATCGGCTTCGCGGTGTCGCTGGCGCTGGTCCTGCTGATGATGCCGGTCATCCTGCGGTCCACCGAGGAGATGCTCAAGCTGGTCCCGGACGAACTCCGGGAAGCGTCGTACGCGCTCGGGGTGCCGAAGTGGAAGACGATCCTCAAGGTCGTCGTCCCGACCGCGTTCGGCGGCATCGTCACCGGCATCATGCTCGGCCTGGCCCGGGTGATCGGCGAGACCGCGCCGCTGCTGATCCTGGTCGGCTACTCGAAGGTGATCAACTACAACCCGTTCTCCGGGTTCATGGGCGCACTGCCGACCATGATCAACAACGATCGTGGCGACATGGCCCTGCCGGCCGCCAACGACCGGGTCTGGGCAGCCGCCCTGACGCTGATTCTCATCGTTCTGGCACTCAACCTGCTGGCCCGGCTGATCGCCCGGTTCAGCGCCATCAAGTCGAAATAGTCACGAGAGGTACTGAGTCGATATGGCGAAGCGCATCGAGGTCAGCGGCCTCAACGTCTACTACGGCGATTTCAAGGCGGTCGAGGATGTGTCGATGACGATCGAGCCCCGCTCGGTCACCGCGTTCATCGGGCCGTCCGGCTGCGGCAAGTCCACCTACCTGCGCACCCTGAACCGGATGCACGAGGTGATCGCGGGTGCCCGGGTCGAGGGCAAGGTGATGCTGGACCAGCAGGACCTGTACGCGACCGGGGTCGACCCGGTGGCGGTCCGGCGGGTCGTCGGCATGGTGTTCCAGCGGCCGAACCCGTTCCCGACCATGTCGATCTTCGACAACGTCGCGGCCGGGCTGCGGCTGAACGGCGTCAAGGACAGGAAGAAGCTCACCGAGGTGGTCGAGAGGTCCCTGCAGGGCGCGAACCTGTGGACCGAGGTCAAGGACCGGCTGGACAAGCCCGGCGCGGGTCTGTCCGGTGGTCAGCAGCAGCGGCTGTGCATCGCCCGGGCGATCGCGGTCGAGCCCGAGGTGATCCTGATGGACGAGCCGTGCTCGGCCCTGGACCCGATCTCCACGCTGGCGATCGAGGACCTGATCGAGAAGCTGAAGGACAAGTTCACCGTCGTCATCGTCACGCACAACATGCAGCAGGCGGCGCGGGTCTCGGACCAGACCGCGTTCTTCAACCTGGCCGCGACCGGCAAGCCGGGCCGGCTGATCGAGATGGGCCCGACCAAGCAGATCTTCTCCAACCCGACCGAGAAGGCGACCGAGGACTACATCACCGGCCGCTTCGGCTGATCCGCAGTACGACGAACTCCGCCGGCCGCCGTGACCCGTTGGTCGCGGCGGCCGGTCTCGTCAGGGGGCGGAAACCCCTTCAGACACAGAGGGTCCGGGCGAAGTTGACCCGGGCCAGCGTGTCGGCGACATCACGCGGTGAGCTGACGCCGACGTGGGTGTTGTGGGTGCGGTTGCCGTTCTGCACGGTGATCTGGACGAAGCCGGTCGTCCTGCGCTCCTTGCAGAGCAGGAAGAGCAGCCCGAGCAGGCAGGCCAGCGCGAAGACGATCGCCAGGATGATCGCCCAGGCGGGGATCTTCTCCTCGCTCCGCGACATGTCCATCGCCGACCAGTTCGTCCCCTGGGTCGGCAGCACGCCGGCCGGGGTGACGATCCGGAATTGCTCGACCGAGATGTCGCCGACCGTGACCAGCACCGGTCCGGTCGGCAACGCCTGCAGGGGCAGCGATTGCGGCTGCTGGTGCGGCCCGCCGACCGGCGGCTGGTACGGCCCGGGCGGCGGCGCGAACTGGGTGGAGGCGAACTGGCCGGGCGGTGGCACGTACGGCCCGGGCTGGGGCGCCGGTGCGGCCTCGTACTGCACCGGGAGATGCCGGGTCGGCTCCGGACTCTCGGGGCGGGAATCGGGCGGAGAGTGAGGGGATTCGGTCACCCGCCCAACCCTAGGCGTTCGGCATCCGGCGAGGGTGCGTGACCGAGAACCTGTGGAAAAGATAGCCTTCGGGGATTCCTCGACGTTCTCAGAAGGGACCGCGGTGAGCACTCCGACGCCTCCGGGCGACGATCAGAACGACCCGAACCGGCCGCAGGACACCCCCGAGACCCCGGGGCAGCAGCCGCCGAGTCAGTACGGTCAGCCGGGCCAGCCGGGGCAGGAGCAGCCGGACCCGTACGGGCAGCAGCCCGGTCAGTACGGTCAGCCGGGCCAGTACGGGCAGCAGCCCGGTTACGGCCAGCAGCCTGGCTACGGTCAGCAGCAGCCTGATCCCTACAACCAGGGTGGATACCCGGGCCAACCCGGCCAGTACGGCCAGCAGCAGCCAGGGCAGTACGGACAGCCCGGCCAGTACGGGCAACCCCAGCAGCCCGGCCAGTACGGACAGCAGTACGGGCAGCAGCCGGGTCAGTACGGGCAGCAGCCCGGCGCCTACGGTCAGTACGGCGGCCAGCCCGGTGGCTACGGATACGGCGCGGTCCCGCAGAACAACACCCCGCAGGTGCTGTCGATCATCGGCATCGTCTGCTGGTTCTGCTGCAGCCCGGCCTCGATCGCTCTCGGCCTGATTGCCCAGGGCAAGTTCCGCGAGCAGGGCCGGTCGGACACGCTGGCCAAGGTCGCCTGGATCGGCGGCATCGTCTCGCTGGTGCTGAGCGTGCTCGGCTACTTCACCGGAGTGATCGGCAACTACTGAGTCACGACCCGCAGTGATCGTCGCCGGTGCCGCGAACAGGCACCGGCGACGATTCAGTTCAGGTTGCGGGCGACGCCGTACACGATGAGCAGGGCGATCACGCCCTTGAGCAGCCAGTCCGCGGTCCGCGGGCTCATCGTCAGCCGCGGCAGCCGGATCAGCCGGAGCGATTCGAGCGACCAGGCAAGCAACTGGTAGCCGACGGCAACACCGACGAGCGGGCCGAGGACCAGCACCACCGGGTTGAAGTGCCACGCGGCGTCCAGATCGCCGCGGAGCAGGGCGGCCGCCATCCTGGTCGATCCACACAGCGGGCAGTTCAGCCCGGTGGTCGCGTGCAGGATGCACGGAATGCCGATGTGCCCGCCGGACAGCTGATAGACCGCTGCCAGTCCGAAGCCGCCCACTCCGACGGCGGTCAGGCCCCACACGCGCCGGTCCAGTGGCTGCACCGGCCCGGTCGGCCGGAGTACGACGCTCAGCGAAAGGCTCACCCGACAACGGTAACTCTCGTCACGGGGGATCCGTCGGCCGGACTGAGCCGTCCGACGACTAGCCTGCAATTCCCCTCGACAGCAATCAGGAGAAAGGACCGTCGTGAGCACTCCGACGCCACCGCCGGGTTACGGCCCGCAGGACCCACAGCAGCCGGGTCAGTACGGCCGTCCTGGTCAGTACGGTCAGCCCCAGCAGCCGGGTCAGTACGGGCAGCAGCAGCAGCAGCCCGGCTATGGCGGCCAGCAGCAGCCTGGCTACGGGCAGCAGCCCGGGTACGGCCAGCAGCAGCCGGCGCAGTACGCGCAGCAGCCCGGTCAGTACGGTCAGTACGGTCAAGCGCAGCCGGGTCAGCCCAGTCAGTACGGGCAGCAGCCGGGCTACGGCCAGCCCTACGGTCAGCCGGGTTACCCGCCGGGCTACGGCCAGCCGGGTGGCTTCGGCGCGATCCCCGGCAACCTGGCGGCCTGGCCGAACCGGGTCGGCGGTGCGCTTATCGACGGCCTGATCATCGGCGTGCCGTACGGCATCGCGGGTGCGCTCGCCAGCGGCAACAGCTCGGCCCTCGCCATCCTGGCGCTGCTGTTCTACCTGGCCGGCATCGGTCTGGCGATCTGGAACGTCTTCATCCGTCAGGGCAGCACCGGCCAGACCGTGGGCAAGCAGCTCCTCGGCCTGAAGCTGGTCGGCGCGGACACCGGCCAGCCGATCGGAGCGGGCAAGGCGTTCCTGCGTCAGCTCACCCACATCCTCGACGGCCTCGCCTGCTACATCGGCTACCTGTGGCCGCTGTGGGACGAGAAGCGCCAGACGTTCGCGGACAAGATCAACAACACCTACGTCGTCAAGCTCTGACGCGGTACCGCGATCTCCCCGGACGCCGCGGCCTGTCCAGGCCGCGGCGTCCGCGCCCTAGAAAGGACCGGCAGGTGACCACCCCTCCGTACGACGGTCAGCCGCAGTTCCCACCCGGACAGCCGGGGCAGTACCAGCCGCAGTACGCACCGGCCCAGCCCGGTCAGTTCCAGCCGCAGGGATACAACCCCTACGGAGTGGGCAGCCAAGGACAGGGCGGTTACGGCTACGCGCCGCCCGGCCAGCTGGCCGGGTGGCCGATCCGCGTCGGCGCCTCGATCCTCGACTCGCTGATCATCTCGATCCCGCCGATCGCCGGCGTGATCGTGGCCCTGGTCATCGACGGCGACCAGGACGAGCTCGGTCCCGCCGGCGGCATCGCGATGGTGACCGGCTTCGCCGTAGGGTTCGTGGTCTGGGTCTGGAACCGGCTGATCCGGCAGGGCCGGACCGGCCAGTCGTTCGGGAAGAAGCTGACCGGCCTGCGGGTCGTGCACGCCCAGACCGGTCAGCTGATCGGCATGGGCTCGAACCTGGGCCGTGAGATCTGCGCCCAGATCTTCAACCAGCTCTGCATCCTGAACGTGATCTGGCCGCTGTGGGACGACAAGCAGCAGACCTGGCACGACAAGGTCGTCAACGACATCGTCATCCGGCTCTGACCCCTAGTGGGACAGCAGGAACCCGGCGCAGGTCACGGCCCACAGCACACTGGTGAACGTGCCGATGATGAAGCGCTCGGCGACCGCCTGCGGCGTGACCGAGGCCGGTTGGTCCGGGCTGCGCAGCTCGGGGTACCGGGCCAGCCCTTTGATCGCCAGTACGACGGCGATGCCCTCCGGCCAGCCGGCTACCAGGGCGGCGAAGATGGCGGCTCGCTCGAGTGAACCGATCAGCGCGCCGCCACGCAGTACCTCACCGGCCTTCTGCGTCGACTGGGCTCGTGTGTTCCCTCGGTCGACCAGAGCCAGCACGGACGTCGTGAGTGGGCCGCCACCGGTGACAGCCAGTCCTCCGGACAGCAGAAGCAGTACGTTCCACCAGCGCTCGCGCCAGCCGTCCACACCGTCGCCTGCGAGCAGCAGAAGACCGACTGCGATCAGACAGGCCAGCATGACGGCGCTGATCGCGATCTCGAGGCTGGAGCCGGCCTTCGGGACCCACGCCAGGACGGCGAGGATCAGGCCGGCCGCGGTCAACGACAGGATCAGTGCCGTCACGCAGCGGCCCCAGCGTCGAGCAACTCGGCCGCCAGCACCCGTCCACGCTGTTCCTCGGCGAACCCGGCGGCCTGCGCCCGCTGGGTCACCGCCGACTGACTGATCCCCAGCTTCACGCCGATCTCCCGCCTGGTGAGTCCTTCGGCCAGTAGGTCGGCCACTGCCCAGCCACGGTCGCTGCGACGCCGCAGTACGGACGCCATCAGCCAGAGCACGGTCTCCACCCGCTCCGCGGACCGCGCGTCCGAGCCGACCACGTTGACGTGGTAAGGGCTCGACTTGGCCCGGTTCACCGCCTCGCGCGCGAAAACGAACGCGTCGCCGCTGCCCGCCCTGGTGCTGCGGGGCAGTGGCTGGATGACCTCGCCGACGCCGAGTCCGACGTACCAGGTGTCCGAGCGGATCAACTCGACGATCACGTCGATGGTGGCGCGAGCCTCCGAGAGGACACCCTGCACCTCGTCGCCGGCGGTCCGCTCGAACTTGCGGAGCAACCCGGTCCGCCGCGGCCGGCGGTTCAGGGAGTTCAGTAGCTCGGGTACGAGATCGCTCATGCTTCGGCTGCCGCGCTGATCTACCGTGAGAACGAAGACCATTGCCCTGCACCTCCTTCCGAACGCCTTAAGGCTACAGTCTTATTCACGTAGAGTGAAGGAAAAAACCTGAATCGGTTCACCCGGTCACTCCCAGTGATCGTTCCGCAGGCCACCGATTCCTCAATTCTCCGCTGGATCCGGCCGGTTCGGCATCTCGACTCACCCGCTGGGTTCACACGGAGTCAGCACACTTCCGGCCCGGAGTACGGCGTACTCCGGGCCGGACAGCGTGTCAGTCGACGAGCGGGAGGACCCGCTTCCGGTCCTCGGCGTACGCGCGGATGTCGGCGGTGATCCGCATCGAGCAGAACTTCGGGCCGCACATCGAGCAGAAGTGCGCGGTCTTGGCCGGCTCGGCGGGCAGCGTCTCGTCGTGGAACGAGCGCGCCGTGTCCGGATCCACCGAGAGGTTGAACTGATCCTCCCAGCGGAACTCGAACCTTGCCTTGGACAACGTGTCGTCCCAGGCCTGCGCCCCCGGGTGTCCCTTCGCCAGATCGGCTGCGTGGGCGGCGATCTTGTAGGTGATCACCCCGGTCTTCACGTCGTCGCGATCCGGCAGCCCGAGGTGTTCCTTGGGCGTGACGTAGCAGAGCATCGCCGTCCCCAGCCAGCCGATCTGGGCCGCACCGATCGCCGACGTGATGTGGTCGTACGCCGGTGCCACATCAGTTGCCAACGGCCCCAAAGTGTAGAACGGCGCCTCGCCGCAGAGCTCCTCCTCGAGCCGCACGTTCTCGGCGATCTTGTGCATCGGCACGTGCCCCGGGCCTTCGATCATCACCTGCACATCGTGTTCCCAGGCAATGCGCGTCAGCTCGCCCAGCGTCCGCAGCTCGGCGAACTGCGCCTCGTCGTTCGCGTCGGCGATGCACCCCGGCCGCAGCCCGTCGCCCAGGGAGAACGTCACGTCGTACTCCCGCAGGATCTCGCACAGCTCCGCGAAATGCGTGTACAGGAAGGACTCCTGGTGATGCGCCAGGCACCACGCGGCCATGATCGAACCACCCCGCGACACGATCCCGGTGATCCGCTCCGCGGTCAGCGGCACGTACCGCAGCAGGACGCCGGCGTGCACGGTCATGTAGTCGACACCCTGCTCGCACTGCTCGATCACCGTCTCGCGATACACCTCCCACGACAGGTCCGCCGGATCGCCGTTCACCTTCTCGAGGGCCTGGTACAGCGGAACCGTCCCGATCGGCACCGGCGAGTTCCGCAGGATCCACTCGCGGGTCTCGTGGATGTTCTTGCCGGTGGACAGGTCCATCACCGTGTCCGCGCCCCACCGGGTCGCCCAGACGAGCTTCTCGACCTCCTCCTCGACCGAGCTGGTGACGGCCGAGTTGCCGATGTTCGCGTTCACCTTCACCAGGAACTTCTTGCCGATGATCATCGGCTCGCTCTCCGGGTGCCGCCGGTTCGCCGGGATCACGGCCCGGCCCCGGGCCACCTCGGCCCGGACGAACTCGGGATCGACGCCCTCCCGGACGGCGACGTACCTCATCTCGTCGGTGATCGTCCCGGCGCGCGCGTGCCCCAGCTGGGTGCGTGGCTCGCGCCCGGCGATCCAGTCCCGCCGCAGTGCGGGGAGACCGGCTTGTACGTCGATCTGAGCCGAAGCGTCGGTGTACGGCCCGGAGGTGTCGTACAGATCGAAGTGTTCGCCGTTGGTGAGGTGGACGCGGCGGGCCGGGACGCCCAGCTCACCGCGGTAGATCTTCTCCGACCCCGAGATCGGGCCGGTGGTGACAGTCGGTCGAATCGTGCTGACATTCACCTTGCTGCTCCCTACGCCGGAATTACCCGGACAGGTTCGGCGGTCGGCGGCGCCGGATCATCCAGCCGCCCTCTCAGCCCACTACGGTGCGAGCTCCCGCGATCTCTACTTGTGACGGCCACCCTAGACGAAGGCTGTAGCGTCGAGGAATGCGAGACCTCGTGTATCCGCCTGTCATCGCCTTCGCGAAGACCGCCTTCAAGGCGCTGGACCTGACGATCCACCTGACCGGGGCGGAGAACGTGCCGCGGACCGGCGGCGCGGTGATCGCGCTCAACCACATCAGTTACGTCGACTTCATCCTCGGCGGGTACGGCGCCGTGCCGAGCAAACGGCTCGTCCGGTTCATGGCCAAGGAGGTGCTGTTCCGCAACCGGTTCTCCGGTCCCCTGATGCGCGGCATGCACCACATCCCGGTCGACCGTGCGGCCGGGATGGCGTCGTACCGCGAAGCCCTGCGGTATCTCGGTCAGGGCGAGGTCGTCGGCGTGTTCCCGGAGGCGACGATCAGCCGGTCGTTCGAGCTCAAGGAGTTCAAGTCCGGCACGGTCCGGATGGCCGCGGCGGCCGGCGTACCGATCATTCCGCTGATCCTGTGGGGCACCCAGCGGATGATGACCAAGGACCACCCGCGCGACTTCTCCCGGCATCGCACGATCGCGATCACCGTCGGCGCACCGATGACCGTCACCCGGGCCGACGACGCGGCCGAGGCCACCACGCAGCTTCGCTCGACCATGGCCGGGATGCTCGACCAGGCCATCCGCGCCTACCCCGAGCAACCGGCCGGTGCCTGGTGGTTGCCGGCGTCGTACGGCGGCGGCGCGCCGACTCCGGAGCAGGCCGAGCGGCTGGATCAGGAGGAACTCGCCCGTCGGGACGCTCGCCGCAAGTAGCGCGGACGAATACTTGACCCTCGGGCCTGAACGAGGGTACGAAGGCTTTCGTTGTTGACAGAGCAGGAACCTGGGGGGTCCCTGTGTGGCGGGCCGGGCAGCGGCAGGCGCGGCCGCGGTACTCAGGCGGGCGGGGAAGGTTTTGTTCGATTCACCGGAAGAGCTCCATCTGTTCGAACCGGGGATGCTGACACCCGCGCCCCACGTCGCGGACCAGATCCCGGACGCGGGGACATACTTCGTCGAGTGGGCGATCCGGGGCCTGTCCTCGGACCGCGCCCGGGAGATCGAGTCCGCGGTGAACGGGCGCCGTTGCCAGAACGGCTGGTTCCCGCTGGAGAGCCTGGACAGCATCGGCAGCCGCGGCTTCTGGCGCGGTCCGCTGACCTACCTGGCCCGCATGACGTCCGACGACACGGCGATCCTGCAGCGCTGGGCCGCCGACGGCCTCAGAGGCGAGAACCAGAGCCGGATCGAGGCGACCGTCGACCACCTGCTGCACCAGCAGGGCCACGCGGCCGCCGCCACCTGGGCGGTGGCGGTGCGGCCGCGGACCTATCTGGACGCGAGCATCCTGGGCGACAAGCTCGCGGCCGCATGGGAGTACAACCTCGGCTCCGTGCGCTCCAAGGACGTGGCGAAGTCGGTCCGGCGCTGGAACCGCTAGCTCAGTGGAACTGCGGGATGATCAGGTAGAGCCCGTAGAGCACCGCCGCCAGGCACGCGGCGAAGCAGAGCCCGGCGATCGACGTGTCGATGATCGACGGCGGCTTCTTCTCGTCGAGCGCCACCGCCCGCCGCGACATCGCGGTCACGCCGATCGCGAACAGGACCGCCAGGCCGACCCCGAAGATCAGGCTCACCAGGGCCACCTGACCGAGTGCACTCCAGTCGATGTGCATCGCCGTACTCCTCTCAGGCCGCCGCGGTCGTCTTGGCCGGGGTGGAGCCCGGGTACTCGTTGACGTTCTCCGCCGTCACCGGCCTGCGGCGGGAGGCGGCGTAGATGCCACCGCCGGCCACGATCGCGAGGACCGCGACGATGACGACGCCGAAGTTGCCGGAGCTGGCCACCCGGCCGGACAGCGCGCCGACGACAGCGGCGGCCGGGAGCGTGAGCAGCCAGGCCACCGCCATCCGCCGGGCAACCGTCCAGCGCACCTGCGCGAGCCGCTTGCCGAGGCCGGCGCCGAGGATGCTGCCGGAGCAGACCTGGGTGGTGGACAGCGGGAAACCCAGGTGGGCCGAGGCGAGGAGCACCGAGGCCGAGCTGGTCTCGGCGGTGAACCCCTGCGGTGACTCGATCTCGGTCAGGCCCTTGCCCATCGTCCGGATGATCCGCCAGCCACCGAAGTAGGTGCCCAGGGCGATCGCCAGACCGGCTGCGAAGATCACCCAGACCGGCGGAGCCGAACCCTGTGCGAGGCTGCCCGAGGTGATCAGCACCAGCGTGATGATGCCCATGGTCTTCTGCGCGTCACCGGTGCCGTGAGCGAGCGAGACCAGCGAGGCGGACGCGATCTGCCCGGTCTTGAACCCGTCGTCGACCGCCTTCTTCCGGGCCCGCTGGGTGATCTTGTAGGCCAGGAAGGTCCCGAGGAGCGCGACCGCACCGGCCACGATCGGCGCGGCGATCGCCGGGATGATGATCTTCTGCACCACCGTGGCGAAGTTCACCGCGCTGCTGCCGGCCGCGATCCAGGTGGCGCCGATCAGGCCGCCGAACAGGGCGTGCGACGAGGAGCTCGGCAGGCCGAAGTACCAGGTGATGAGGTTCCACAGGATCGCGCCGACCAGGCCGCCGAAGATGATCGGCACGGTCACCTTGGAGTCGTCGACGAGGCCGCTGGAGATCGTCTTGGCCACCGCGGTGGACAGGAACGCGCCGACCAGGTTGAGCACCGCGGACAAGGCGACCGCGACCTTGGGTCTGAGCGCGCCGGTGGCGATGGACGTCGCCATCGCGTTGGCGGTGTCGTGGAAACCGTTGGTGAAGTCGAACACCAACGCGGTGATGATCACCACGACGACAAGGAAGGACAGGTCCATCGCGATCACTTCCCCCCTAGACGGACGATGTACAGCGTCTGTCGACGGTAGGCCTGGTGAGTGAATTCGAAATGAACAGATCGGGTGAGTTACTCCAGGATCAGGTGGGCGAGGAAATAGATCAGCGCCGCGATGATGCCGGCCGCGGGAATGGTCAGCACCCACGCGATGACGATGCTCCTCGCGACTCCCCAGCGGACCGCCGACAGCCGCTTGGTCGCACCGGCGCCGATCACCGCCGACGTGATCGTTTGCGTCGTCGAGACCGGTGCGTGCAGACCGATCGCCATCACGTAGAGCACGGTCGCGGCGACCGCCTCGGCGGCGAAGCCGCGGGGCGGGTCGAGGTGGATGATCCGGCGGCCCAGGGTGCGCATGATCCGCCAGCCGCCGGAGTACGTGCCGAGCGAGATCGCCGTTGCGGCGGAGAGCTTGACCCACAGCGGGATGCCGTCGCCCGCGTCGACGTAGCCGGCGGTGAGCAGCGCGAGGAAGATGACGCCCATCGTCTTCTGCGCGTCCTGCAGGCCGTGCCCGAGCGCCACCGCCGCCGCCGACAGCGACTGCGACATCCGGAATCCGCGGGTGGTCCTGGCGGGGTTGCTGCGCCGGAACGTCCACAGAATCGCGATCATCAGCGCGAACGCGCCGAAGAAGCCGACCGCGGGAGACAGCACCATCGGGATGACGACCTTGTCGAGGATGCCTGTCCACAGCACGATGCTCGACGAGGCGACCCCGGCGCCGATCAGCCCGCCGATCAGCGCATGCGACGAGGAGCTGGGCAGGCCGAAGTACCAGGTGATCATGTTCCAGGTGATCGCGCCGATCAGGGCCGCGATCACGATCACCAGGCCGTGCACGCCGCTCGGGGCGCTGATGATGCCCTTGCCGACCGTCTCGGCCACCTCGGTGCCGGCCAGCGCGCCGAGGAAGTTGCAGACCGCGGCCATCGCCAGCGCCACCCGCGGCGTGAGCGCCCGGGTCGAGACCGAGGTCGCGATCGCGTTGGCGGCGTCGTGGAAGCCGTTGGTGTAGTCGAAGACGAGGGCGATGACGACCAGGACGATGACGAGCGTGAGCTCCACGCTCAGCTCTCCTTGACGGCGATCTGCTCGACCGTGTGGGCGACGTGCTCGAACGCGTCGATCGCGGCCTCCAGCAGATCGACCACGGTCTTGACCTTCATCACGGTGAGGGCCTCGAACTCGCCGCTGAAGAGCTTGGCGATGAGCCGGCGGTGCACCGCGTCGCCGGTGTTCTCCAGCCGGTTGATCTCGATCCAGTACTCGGCCAGGTCCTTCATCGTGCGCAGCCGGGGCATCGTCTCGGCGGTCAGCTGCGCCATCCGCTGGAGCACCTCGATCTGCTCGGCGATCTCCTCCGGCAGCTTCTCCAGGTTGAACAGGTGGACGGCGTCGACCGCCTCCTCCATGAAATCCATCACGTCGTCGAGAACAGAGGCCAGTCGGTAGATGTCCTCGCGGTCGAACGGGGTGACGAAGGTGGAGTTGACCCGGCGGATGATCGAGTGGGTGGTCTCGTCGGCCGCGTGTTCCGCGTCCTTCATCTCGGCGGCGATCTGGTGACTCGAGGAGAGTCCGGTTCCCGCCGTACTGCCGAGCAGCTCGGCCAGGATCCGGGATCCGTCCACAAGGTGGTTGGCGGATTCAGTGAAAAGGTCGTAGAACGTCGGGTCGTTCGGACGCAGACGTAACGGCACTTCAAGCTCCGGATGAACGAGGGACAAACCGTGAACATGCTAGGGGGAACAACCCGTTGACGTGGCATCCGCCCTGGTCAACGTAGCGCGTCGGCATGAACAAGCTCACGTCGACACGGACAGTGGGTGACCGATCGGTTTCATCGGGTGATCACGGCGTACAGGTCGAAGAGCCCCACGATCAGCACCAGACCGGCGGCGACCCGGAGCACCCGCTCGTGGCCGAGAGCGTGGACCTTCGAGCCGTTCGTACGGCGGTACACCGCGCTCACCGCCGCCCAGCAGCCCAGGGCGAGCGTCAGTACGACGATGCCGAGGCCGGTGCGGACGTCCGACGAACCGTGGCCGGAAGCAATCAGCAGGATGCCGTTGGCGATCAGGCCCAGCGCGGTACGGCGCCACGCGAGCAGGGTCCGCTCCGGCTGGAGCCCGGGATCCGGTGTGCTCATCGCCACAGTGAGAAGAGCAGGCCGATCAGGCCGACCACGGCGATCGTTGCCCCGAGCACCAAGGGCAGCCGGGTCACCGGGAGTGGGCCGCCGCGGCGCATCGCGATCAGGTTCTGCTGCCAGCGGCGGAAGGCGCCGGCGGTCGTGATGATGCCGATGGTGACCAGGACCACACCGATGATCCGGGCCGGCCAGCGATCCGGACCGAGATCGAGGAACTGTACGGCGGACAGACCGCCCGCGAAGCAGGCCAGTGAGGTCCGCAGGTAGGCCAGATAGGTCCGTTCGTTCGCCAGAGTGAAGCGGTAGTCGGGCTCTTGCTCTTCCGTCATCCGCAGCTCACCAGGCCGTGGTCCTGCTTCAGCGTCAGCACACGCTTGACGCTACTGGTCAGCTTCGCGGCGAAGGCCTTGTCCTGCTGGGCTTTGACGACCAGTGCGTTCACCATGGTGTCGGTCAGCGCGGCTTTGGCGTTGATCACGATGTCGCCACCCGCCGCGACGAACCGGGTCGCCCGCTGTCCGGCCGGCACCGAGGCGACCTCGGCGGCCGCCCCGACGTCGTCGGTGATCACCACGCCGCTCCAGCCCAGATCACCCCGGACCATGCCTTGAATGACAGTGGGCGAGAACACCGCACGGTTGTCGGGATCGATCTTGGTGTACGTGACGGTGGAGATCATCACCATGGAGGTGCCCGCCTCGATCCCGTCGGCGAACGGCTGCAGGTCGGCGTCCCCACGAACGGTGACGTTGTCCACCACACCGGAGGAGAAGTCAGTGTTGCCACGCACCCGGCCCAGTCCGGGGAAGTGCTTGACCGAGGTCATCACACCGGCCTGCTTCATCCCCGCGACGAACGCCTGCACCGGCGGGCCGACCTCTTCCGGCGTGTTGCCGTACTCCCGGTCCAGACTGCCGATCGGCGCGTTCTGAGACTTCAGCGAGCTCGGTACGACGTCAGCGACGGGCGCGAGGTTCACGTTGACGTTGGCCTGCTTGAGCTGGGCGCCCCACTCCTTCGCGCGGGCGGTCAGCTTGTCGGACGACCAGGTGCCCTGGACAGTCGCAGCGGGGATGCGGTCGAACCCGGGGCCTTTCAGCCGCTGGATCTGACCGCCCTCCTGGTCCGCGGCGACCAGTGGGCGGACGCCCTTCACCGTGGCCGCGGTGCTTGCCGCGGCCATCGCCGTACGCGTATGGGAGAGGCTGCCGCCTGTGCCGAGCAGGAGAAGGCCACCGGGCTTCTCCTCTTGGACGATGGGACGCTGGGCCGAGGTCATGCCGTTCGCGCTGATGCCGGTCATGATCAGCTGGGCCGCTTGCTCCCGGAGGGTGAGGGCCTGGAGCTTCTGGTCGACGCAGCTCGCCGGAGTTGCCGTCGGTGTCGGCGTGTTGGTGGGGGTGGTGCTCGGCGGCTCGGTCGTGGGCGGCTGGGTCGTCGGTAGTGGTACCGAGGATGACGGCACGGTGCTCGGCCCGGCTGTCGGCGGGGACTGGCTGTCGCTGCAGCCTGCGAGGACGAGAGCTGTCAACGCGAGCAGCGCGACCGGTCGACTCATGTCAGCGACGCTCCCAGGCGGCGCGGTCGACGGTGTCACCGGAGTGCCGGGCCAGCGTTGCGCAGACGTCGTACAGGTTCTCGACCTGCTCTTCGGTCAGTGCGTCGAAGATCGACTTGCGCACCTCCTCGACGTGGCCGGGCGCGGTCTCCACGAGCTTCTCCCGGCCCAGATCGGTGAGGATCGCGACCTGCCCGCGGCGGTCGGACTCGATGCCCTCGCGCCGGACCCAGCCGTTCTGCTCGAGCCGGTTCACCGCGTGCGACAACCGGCTGCGCGAGCCGAGGGTCGCGACCGCGAGCTCACTCATCCGGAGCCGGCCGTCCGGTGCTTCGGAGAGCCGGACCAGGATTTCGTAGTAGGTGTGCGGGATTCCGGCGTCACGTTGCAGCTGCTGCTCAATGCGGCTGTTCACTACTCGCTGCGCCGCGATGAACGCGCGCCAGGCCTGTGCTTCTTTCTGGTCCAGCCACCGGGGTTCCGCCATCCCCGCAGCGTACTTGTTCGCGGACGCGGATCAGCACTACGGCGATGGCACACACCAGCATGCCGATCACCGCCAGCGCCCCGATGGTCTCGCCGAACAGCAGGTAGGCGAAGAGCATCGTCGTCGGGGGAACCAGGTACAGCAGTGAACTGATGCGGGTGGCGCCGGACAGCTTGAGGTTGACCAGGTACAGACCCCAGCCACCGCCTGTTGCCAGGAGCACCAGCCAGACGACGGCGCCGTAGAAGCCTGGGGCGTCCGGCACAGTGAATTGGTGTGTCGAGGCAGCCAGTCCGGTGAACAGAACGGCCGAGACGACGCTCTGCACCGCCAGTGCGTCAAGGGAGTTGGTGGTGGGCTTCCGGTACCGATCCAGGCAGGTGCCGATCACCAAGCCGAGCAGACCGCCGAGCGGCACCAGGAAGAGCAGCGCTGAGCCATGACCGGCGTTGAGGTCGTCGGCGACGACAAGACCGACTCCGGCGACGCCCAGGACCAGTCCGATCCATTGACGTTGGTTGACGCGTTCGCCGAGCAGTGGGCCGGCCACTGTGGCGATCAGAAGCGGTTGGAGTGAGCCGATCAGTGCCGTGACTCCGGCCGAGATGCCATGGTCGATACCGGTGAAGATCAGCCCCAGGTAGACGAACTGGGTAAGGACCGCCATCCACACCTGCGTCACCAAGTCTCTGCGGGTGATCCGCGGCCGCCGGATCAGCAGGACGATCGTCGCCAGCGCACCGGCGAGGAGGAAGCGCCAGGCCAGCAGGTCGAAAGCGGTGGTGTACTGCGTGCCCCACCGGGCGCCGATGAATCCGCAGCTCCAGAACACGACGAACCCGGCTCCGGCGGCCACAGCTTTGGCCTGCTGACTGGTCATGGGGACGACAGTAACCACACCGGTCGGTATACTGTCAGTATGCTGGACCACCAGATGAGACTGCTGGTCGATCGCGGAGTCTCCGCGGCGATCCCGCTGACGCCCGCCGGGGAGCGCATCCTGACGGCGGCGTCGACGCTGTTCTACGAGCAGGGGATCCGGGCGGTCGGCGTGGACACGATCGCGCACGAGGCCGACGTGACGAAGAAGACGCTGTACGACCGGTTCGGGTCGAAGGATCGCCTGATCGCGGCGTACCTCGAACGGCGGAACCGTGAGTGGCACGCGTTCCTCGACGAGCAACTGGCCGCGCGCCGGCCGGGGACTCCGGAAGAGGTGATCCTCGCGCTGTTCGCCGCGCTGACGGATTGGCTCGCGGGCTCGCGGAACGGGTGCGGGTTCATCAACGCGAGCGTGGAGCTGGCGGCGCCGGACCATCCGGCGATGCCGGTGATCGTCGGTCAGAAGCAGTGGATGCGGTCGGAGTTCAAGGCACAGGCGACGCTGGCCGGCCTCGCCGACCCGGACGAGCTCGCCGACCGGTTGCTGTTGCTGCACGAGGGCGCACTGGTCAGCTATCGCGTCGCTGCCATGACGCATGCGCCCGAAGTGGCCGCGCGAGCGGCGGCCGATCTCCTGGCCGGGTGGCCGCGGGTCTAGGTGTTGCTGCGTCGGGTGATGGTCAGACCGACGAGGCGGGACACGACCATGGCGACGTACCCGAGACCTGCCAGCTGCTCGAGCATGACCACCGACCGCCCCCACGAGGTGATGGGAACGATGTCGCTCAGGCCGGTGCTGGAGAGCGTGGTGAAGCTCAGGAACAGCAGCTCCATCCACGTGCGATCGTTGCCTGAGTCAACAGCCGCGGTGAAGCTGTTGGGGACCAGGGCCTGCACGAAGACGAACAGGTAGGCGAAACCCCAAGCCACCAAGGTGAAGGTCGCGCCGGTGGCGTAGAGCTCGTCGGCACTCACATCGTGGTCGGACAGCATGTAGCGGAGCAGGCTGTACGCCGCGTAGAAGTAGAACGCGGCGTGGAGAGCTCCGGAGATCGCCACCACCGGCTCGGTCGGGTGGAACGCGTCGACCAGCGACAACGTCACCGCCGGAATCCCGAGGCAGATGCTCACCCAGGTGAGCCCTGGTGTGGCCCGCACCGAGAAGACCGCGAGTACGAGCACCACGATCCCGAGAATCTCGAACGCGACGCGGCCGCCGCGGGAGCCTTCCATCGCCGGGTACACCAGCACCCCCAGCAGCTGCACCACCAGCAGAACGGCCGAGGGATGCCGCCGGGCACTCCCGAACACGCTCACGATCTGTCCTCCCCCGCGCCTTGGTCACCTTCCTCGTGTGCTGCTTCCTTCTGTGCTGCTTCCTCTTCCTTGTGTGCTGCTTCCTCGCGTGCTGCTTCTTCGCGGGAGGCGATGATCGCCGCGCGCCGCGCCAACCGATGGCTCCGGCGGATCTCAGCCTCGCGCAACCGCCGCCGCTCCTCATCCGTCTGCGGAACAACCTGCGGCACCTGCCGCGGCTTCCCCTCCGCATCCACCGCGACAAACACCAAGTACGCCGAAGCCACATGAACCTGCGGCCCCACCGAGTCCCACCGATCAGCCGTGATCCGTACGCCGACCTCCATCGAACTCCGCCCGGTCCAGTTCACCTGCCCACTGAAGTGCACAACATCCCCCACCCGAACCGGCACCAGGAACACCATCTCGTCCATCGAAGCCGTCACCGCCGCACCACCCGAATGCCGAGCCGCAACCACCCCGGCAACCGAGTCCACCAACGTCATGATCACGCCACCATGCACAGTCCCCAGCAGATTCGTCTCGTTCTGCGCAGTGATGTGCGACAACGACAACCGAGTCTCAGAAGTCGGCCGCGACAACGGACTACTGGACATAAACACCCCTTCAACGAACCGGCTCAGGCCCTGCGCAGACTATCCCGCCAGGTACCCCAACCCGCTCCCACCAAGCCCGCACGATCGACCGGCGCGCCTGCCGATCCGCCCGCCTGACGCGGTTGTCCACAGGTTCGAAATCGCGGGCTTCGACGGGTGCCGATCCTCGTACTTTCTCTGGCGAGGAGGTGGCCCATGACCATCCACAGCTTCACCGAACATGCCCACGGCAACCACTCCGACCGGCCCGACCCGGTCCTGACTCCCCTCTCCCGCAACCAAGCCACCCGGCTGGTAACCCTCTGCCTGACCACCGCCACCGAACTCGGCCTGGACGTCGCCTACAAGGGCGGCGCCGCGCTCGTCCCCACCGCACCAACGTCCCCCGGCCCGATCCTCGGCCTCACCAACCTCGCCCGATCCCTGTCCAGATACGAAGAACACGAATGGCCGGTCCTGGTCAACGAACACTTCACCCGACTCCTGCACCACCTCCGCAACGGCCCACCCGCCCCACCCACCGACCCCGAACGCGAACTGATCCAGCGCCTGGTCCCCCGCCACGCACTCCCCGCCGACTGGACAACAACCCGCCCCGACTTCGTCCCCGGCCTGATCTCCGTCCCCGCCACCGCCACCGACGACAAAGTCACCATGCACCTCGACCCAACCGACTTCGGCCTCACCTGGCAGACCGCAGAACACTTCGGCCTGACCAACCTCCGCAACCTCACCGACCACGTCGAGTACGTCGATCACGACGACATCCGCGTGGCCTTCATCACCGGCACCACCTTCGCCGCCTCCCGAGCCCTCGTCCTCGACACCGTCCTCCACGACTCCCTCCACCTCGAATCCCCACCACTCCACGGCCTCCTGGTAGCCCTCCCCGCCCGAGACCTCCTCCTGATCCACGTAATCCAAAACCTCTCCGTCATCCCAGCCCTAGGCCTCCTCATAAACCTCACCGCCCGCTCCCACACCCACGACCCCGCCCCGCTATCCCCCGAAGTCCACCTAGTCCTCCCAACCGCCAGCGCCCCCAACGACAACTCCCCCTCCCATCCCTCCCCCTTCACCTGGCACCCAGCCACCACCACCGCCCCCGACAACACCCCACTCCGCCTCTCCCCTGAACTCGCATCCCTGACCGACTTCCTAGCCACCCAAGAGCTCCAGCCACCCCCGCATTAGCCCGCCCGACCCCCACGCCGACGCCCCGGGCAGTAATGAGTCTCGAGGCCGAGTTCGGAGTGGGATAGCGGTCCAAGAACGCTAACCCGATCGGACTGTCCAGGCGGTCGAACACCCCCCACGGCCCCGGCCAGTGCGCTGTCAACAGCGCGTCCAGCTGGCTGGCCGCTGCCAGCCGGCGGGATGGACATCGCCCCGGTCCGGCACAGCGTGCGCAGCTGGACCGTGGCCGGTGTGGTCGGCACCAACCTTCGGACGGTTGCGTGTTCGCGTCGAGCTCGGTGCGGACGAGCTTCGCCAACTGGACGAAGTCGGCACGTAACTTTCCGGGCCTGGCCGGTATCAAGCTGAGTGGAGGAGACCACAGGCTCGGAGGGACGAAAGCTATGAAGCGACGGATTGTGGCTTTGGTAGGTGGTACTGCGCTGGCGGCCGCGGCGCTCACGTCGACTGCCGCGCAGGGGGCAGTGACAGAGAACACCGCGCAGCGGGCAGCCGCCGTAGCGTGCGAGATCTGGCTCGGGTCCGTGACAGGTGCGGGGGCGCATACGATGTCCGACCTGACCGCGACGACTCCGCCCAATGTGCCGAACCAGTGGGTGACGGACGGGGTGTTCATGCCCGGGCAGGTCCGCCTCAGCGCCCGTACAGTGCTAGATCCGAACGCCACGCATTTCGACAACTATGGGTACGTCGTGATCGGAGACGCGGTCTACTGGAGCTCCTACTTGCCCGCGGTCGGCGGAGAAATCGACCCAGACACACGCCTGTTGACGCGGATCGGTGGTGGCTGGGGGAGGTTCACCTTCCTGGAGACCTCGTCCTACGAGACCCTGAACGGTACGGGCCGACGGAACGCCTACGCGCTGCGCAACGACGGCGTGCTGTTCCGCTGGTCCATCCGCAACGGAGTCTGGCGCAGCGCCGGGTCGTACCCGGGATTCTCGGCGGTCAAGACGATGACTCTGATCAGCAACACCCCGACGTACGACACCTTCCTGGCGAACACCCGCGGCGGCGCGCTCTACACCATCCGCATCCCCGTGTCGTCGCCGATGAAGCCGGTGGTGAAGCAGGTCCGAAGCCGTACCTGGCAGGGCTTCGAGCACCTCGTCTCGACGAAGTGCGGCGCGTACGGCACGCTCCTGCTCGGCATCGACAAGGACACCAAGGCCGGCTACCTGTACGCCGTGGGTCAGGCGAGCGGCACCTCGACCGTGATCCAGTCCCGCGGCAAGGTGCCCTACACGTTCGCCGATTCGGTCTACTTCCGGTGGACTCCGACCCCCGCCGACGACCGAGCCAACGGCGAGTAATCGAGGGGACTGAAACATGGGGCACTGGTCACCAACCCGACGTACCTGTGGCTGGCGATGATCGCCACATGTCTGGCGGCCGGCATTCTGTACGTCTTGATGCACGGTGTCGTGAGTCGGAAAGTCGTTTCCACTCGGTAGACCGCGGCGGCGCCGAGTCCGAAGGTTGATCCTGTGGTGTTATCCGACGAGGAGCGGTCGGTGCTGGCCGGCTGGGCGCGGCGGAAAACGTCGCAGGCGTTGGCGTCGCGGGCTCGGATCGTGTTGCGGTGTGCTGAGGATGGCAGCACGATCGGTGCGGTTGCCGAGCAGCTCGATGTGTCGCGAGCGACGGAGCCGAAGTGGCGTTTGCGGTTTCTGTCCGGTCGGCCGGATGGGTTGCCGGATGAGCCGCGTCCCGGTCGGCCGCGCACGATCACCGACGATCAGATCGAGCAGGTGATCACCAAGACGCTGGAGTCCACACCGGGCGAGGATACGCACTGGTCGACTCGCTCGATGGCCGCGAGCACTGGCATGTCGCAGTCGGCGATCTCGCGGATCCGGCGGGCGTTCGGGTTGAAGCCGCACGCGGTCGAGACGTGGAAGTTGTCGACGGGTCCGTTGTTCGTGGACAAGGTGCGCGACGTGGCCGGCCTCTACCTGAGCCCGCCGGAGAACACGCTGGTGCTCGCGGTCGACGAGACAAGCCAGATGCAGGCGATCGACCGCACAGCGCCGATCCTGCCGATCCTGCCGACCACCCCGGCGCGGATGACCCACGATTACGTGCGGCACGGCACCACCAGCTTCTTCGCCGCGTTCGACATCGGCAGCGGGTCGGTGATCGCCCAGCACTACCGCCGGCCACCTGCGGCGACGGCGGCCCTCCGTGCCAGGCCGAACCCGACCCGCGGCGGCCTGCCTGCCTGCCGACGGGACAGCCCGGCCGCCGCGGCATCGGCCATCGTCTGCCGGTCCTCGTCCGTCAGTCTGGTTGTGGGGGTTTGAAGTGCTCGGGCCAGTTGGAGTGGCGGATTCTGGTGATGGTGCGGACTTCGCCGAGGGTGGACCACTCGTCTTTGCCTAGGCGGGCCAGGGGGCGGAGGCGTTGGATTTCTGGGTGGTCTTCGACCATGACTGCGGGGTCGATGGCCAGGTGGCGGACCCGGCCGATTACTACGGTGCTGTCGCCTAGTTCGAGGGTGGTGTGGAGGGTGCATTCGATGGCTACCGGGGATTCCGCTACGCGGGGTACGGCGATGGTTCGGGAGGGCTCGGGGTGTACGCCTACTGCTTCGAACTCGGAGATCTCGGGTGGGAAGTTGGTGGCTGAGGCGTTGATCTGTTCGTAGAGGGGTTCTGCGGCGAAGTTGACTACGAACTCGCGGGTGGCTTCGACGTTGTTCAGGCTGTCTTTGCGGCCGACGGAGGTGAACTGGACCATCGGCGGTTGTACGCAGGACACGGTGAAGAACGAGTGGGGGGCGAGGTTCAGTACGCCGTCGGGTGAGTGGCTCGAGACCCAGGCGATCGGGCGGGGAACCACGATCGAGTTCATCAGGGCGTAGAACTCTCGGCGGCTGACGGCATCCGGATCCACGTCGATACGCACGTTCGCAGTACATCAAATCCGGTGGACGCCGCCGTACCCCGGCATGACGATCGAGCAGGCGAATCGTCGAGATGACGGAGGCAGAGCTTGCAAGGCGACGAACTCACGGCTGACGCACACGACGGACTCACGGAGCAGGCGGACGGATTTGCGGCGCAGGTGGTGGGCCGGGTTCCGGATCAGATGGCGGGTGGAGCTGCGGCGGCGGACGAGCCTGCTGTGGAGGCGGTGGACGAGTCGGCGGTGGACGAGTCGGCGGTGGACGAGTCGGCGGTGGAAGTCGCGGGTGGGGCTGCGGTGGAGGGCGCGGGCGGGGCTGTGGTGGATGTGGGGGATGGGGTGCTCGCGCAGGTGGGGGTGGTGGGGCGGCGGTATGGGGTGGGGCGGGTTTGGGAGGTGGGGGGTGGGGTGGCCAATCGGGGGTTTGTGGTTGGGGAGGGGTTGTTTGTTCGGGTGGCGCGGCGTGGGTTTGAGGGGGACTTGCGGAAGGAGGTGGCGGTTGTGCCGGTGGCTCGGGGGGTGGGGGTGTTGACGCCGGCGGTGGTTGAGTACGACGCGAGTTGTGAGGTGGTCGGGGCGCCGTACGTCGTGATGGAGCGGGTGCACGGGAGTGAGCCGACGGGGGTGCCGTGGGGGCTGGCGGAGCAGTTGGCGCGGTTGCATCGGGTTGAGGGGACGGACGTGCCGGGGCTGCCGGAGGACGGGTGGGGGGATCCGTGTCAGACCGTTGATGATCTGGCGGAGCGTGGGTATCTGGACGCCGGTACGGCGGAGTGGTTGACGGGGTGGTTCACCCGGCTGGGTGGGCGGTTCAATCGGGATCAGCGGAAGGTTCTGGTCCACGGGGATGTTGCTGCGCACAACCTTCTGGTCGGCCCGGATGGTGAGCTGGCCGCGCTGATCGATTGGGGTGACGCTGCGTGCGCGCCGCGGGCGGTGGACTTTGCCAAACTCCCGCTGGAGCACGTCGCGGCGATCTTGCCCGAGTACGTCCGCCACACGCCGACCGTCGTACGCGAGGACGAGCTGGCCGCGGCGATCCTGTGGCTGCACCTCAGCTGGGGCCTCGGCAAGCTCAGAGCCGAGCCGTGGCCGGGGCAGCGGCACTGGACTGCTCCACCTGCCAGCCGGATGCTTGGGATCCTCAGGTTCTTCGCGGCCGGCCCGCCGGAGCCCTGGTCGGGGCTGACCTAGATCAAGAAGGCGGGGTTCTGGCTGTCAGTTCCCGGGTTTCTGCTTGAAAACAAGGGGTTTCGTACTTGTCGTGACATGGGGCAGACTGGGGTTCCGTGACTGATTATGTGGCGGCTGAGGGCCGGTATGACGACCAGATGGCTTATCGGCGGACGGGGCGCAGTGGGCTGCAGCTGCCCGCGATCTCGCTGGGGCTGTGGCACAACTTCGGCGACGACAAGCCGTTCGACACGCAGCGCGACATCCTGCGGCGGGCGTTCGACCTCGGCGTCACGCACTTCGACCTGGCGAACAACTACGGCCCGCCGTACGGCTCGGCCGAGACGAACTTCGGGACGCACTTCGCCCGCGACTTCAAGCAGTACCGCGACGAGCTGATCCTGTCGACCAAGGCCGGTTACGACATGTGGCCGGGTCCGTACGGTCAGGGCGGCGGCTCGCGGAAGTACCTGCTCGCCTCGCTGGACCAGTCGCTGAGCCGGATGGGTGTCGAGTACGTCGACATCTTCTACTCGCACCGGTTCGACCCGGACACGCCGCTCGAGGAGACCATGGGCGCGCTCGACGCCGCGGTGCGCTCGGGCAAGGCGCTGTACGCCGGAATCTCGTCGTACTCGGCGGATCGGACCCGGGAGGCGGCGCGGATCCTGCAGGAGCTGGGCACGCCGCTGCTGATCCACCAGCCGTCGTACTCGATGCTGAACCGCTGGATCGAGGAGGACCTGCTGGACGCCGTCGGTGAGCTCGGTGTCGGCGTGATCGCGTTCTCGCCGCTGGCGCAGGGTGTACTCACGGACCGCTACCTCGACGGTGTCCCGGCGGACTCCCGCGCGGCGCAGGGCAAGTCGCTGAACCCGGACTCGCTGACCGAGGACACGCTGAAGCACGTCCGCGCGCTGAACGAGATCGCCAAGGAGCGCGGCCAGTCCGTCGCGCAGCTCGCGCTCGCCTGGACCCTGCGCGACGACCGGGTCACCAGCGCCCTGATCGGCGCCTCGAGCGTCGCCCAGCTCGAGGACAACCTGGCCGCGGTCCGCAACCTGAAGTTCTCCGCCGACGAGCTCGAGGCCATCGACGCCGACGCCGTCGAGGCCGGCATCAACCTCTGGAAGAAGAGCTCCGACGCCTGACCTCCACAAGGCCTGACCGGACCCCCGACGCGAAAGGGGGGTTCGGTCAGGTCACGGAGCGGGGTCGGGTAGTTGCGGTCCTCCGGCGATGGGCACAGGCTGGGGAGAGACCCTCCAGGAGGTGGTTGTCATGACCGCTTCGACGCTCGAAATGGCCCTGACGTACGAACATGCCCGGATCCGCGAGCTGGCCGAGCCGGCTCACCACCCGGCCGCCGCACATCCTGAGCACAGGCACCAGACCGACTGGTTCTACGCGATCGCGGCCCAGCACCTGGCCGCCGCCGAGGATGTCCTCCTCCCCCACGTACGCCGGCTGCCCGACGGCGGAGACCTGGTCACCAGGTACGTCGTCAACGCGAAGGAACTGGAGCGCTCGCTGCGGTTCCTCAAGGGACGTCAGTACGGCGACAGCCGGTTCGTGGACCTGCACCACGACGAGCTGTGGCAGCAGATCGACCGGCTCCTGCTGCGCCACGAACTGATGGAGACCGAGTGCTGCCGGCGCCTCTCCGAGCACCTCGACGACTCGGACGTGAACGCGCTGACCGAGACCCTGCTCGAGGCGGAGGAGGTCGCGCCGACCCGCGCCCATCCGTACTCGCCGCACACCGGGATGGCCGGCCGGATGGCGCACCGGATGTGGCGGATGGCCGACACCGCGTGGGACAGCGCCGAGGGCCGCGTCGTACCGACGAAGTACCACGCGCACCCGAAGCGCGACTCCGCGCTCTCGCACTACCTCTACGGCACGCCGATCGAGGACGACCAGGAGATCGAGGGCGACCAGAAGTAGGTGACCGGGCCCGGATCCCCCTCGGATGCCTCCGAAGGGGCCGGGCCCGGTCTGCCGGCTCTCACTGCGCCTGGTTGTGGGGGCCGGCTGGGTCCCGCCCCCCGCTGCGCCTGGTGTGCGGAGGTGGGCCCCTTTGCGTCCTCCCCCGCTGCGCCTGGTGTGCGGGGGAGGACGGTCCGTGGGTTACTGCAGTCCGTCGATCGCCTTCTTCGCGCCGGGGTGCAACGGCACCGGGTCGGTGTTGCCGGCGTTCTCCAGCTTGATGCCCTTGGCCGCGGCGTTGACCGCGACGAGGGCGTCCATGTTGTCGTAGATGACCTTGGTCAACTGCTCGGCGAGCTCGTCCTTCATGTTCTTCCGGACCAGCAGCACGTTCGGCACGATGATCGTCGCGACGTCGGCCGGCTGCTTGTACGTCGCCGCCGGGATCGGCGCCCGGGTGTAGATGGTGCCGTACTTCTCCTGCATTTTGGGCAGCAGCTCCACGATCGGCAAGAGCTTCACGTTCTTGCCCAGGCTGGTGGTCAGGTCGGTGATGCCGCCGGTCGGCAGTCCGCCGGACCAGACCAGCGCGTCGATCGAGCCCGACTTCATCGCGTCCACCGACTCCGGCAGGCCGAGCCGCTGGGCGGTGACGTCGCGCATCGGGTCCAGCCCGGCCGCCTCGAGCAGCCGGCGCGCGATCACCTCGGTGCCGGAGTTCGGCGAGCCGGTGGAGACCCGTTTGCCCTTCAGGTCGGCGATCGAGTCGATCCCGGCCGACGTCCGTACGGCGACCTGCGTGTAGTTGTTGTACAGCCGGGTCAGCGCGACCACGTCCTGCGGCACCTTGAAGCTGTTCACGCCCTTGACCGCGTCGGCCGCGGTGTCGCCGAGGGAGAACGCGATGTCGTAGTTCCCCGCCACCAGGCCCTGCACGTTCTGCACCGAGGCTCCCGTCTCGCTCGCGGTCGCCCGGTAGCCGGTGACCTTCTGCGAGATCACCGAGGCCAGCGCACCGCCGAGCTGGTAGTACACACCGGTGGTGTTGCCGGTGGCAATGGTCAGCCGGCCGCCGTCGGCCGTGCCGGTGCCGGCGGGTTCACGCTGACCTCCACAGGCGACCAGCGAGACGACAGCGGCGAGCGCCACCACGGCGGTGGGGAGGCGACGGAGTCTCATGACCTGACGGGTCCTTCCTTCGGGGCGGCGGCCAGGCGTTGCCGCCGGACCAGATTGATGACGACGGCAACAAGTAGCAAACAGATTCCGGCCGTGATGGTTACGGGCGCGAGGTAAAGCAGCAGCAGCGAGGCCGGTACGCCCACCGCCCGCTCCAGCCACCCGGTCCGGACGACGATCCAGCCGCCGGTCACCACGGCCAGCGCGGCGACGGCCAGCATCGACACCAGCAGCGTCCAGACCATGCCGGCGAACGATCCCTGACCGAGCAGGTGTGCGCCGTTGTCGGTGAGCACGAACGCGAACGGCACCAGGAACGCCGGCAGCGTGTACTTCCACGCCTGCCACATCGTTGGCATCACCTTGCCGCCGGTGATCGCGGCCGTGGCCACCGCGGCCAGCGCGGTCGGCGGCGAGACCTCGGAGAGTACGGCGTAGTAGAAGATGAACATGTACGCCTCGGGCTGCGTCACGCCGAGCTGGACGAGCGCCGGCGCGATGATCACCGCGGCGATGATGAACGACGCGGTCACCGGCACCGCGAGTCCGAGGATCAGTACGGCGAACCCCGACAGCACGACGGTCAGGATCAGCACCACGGTGTGGTTGTCGGTCAGTCCGCGGGCGGCCCCGACGATGATCTCGGCCAGGTTCAGCCCGAGGCCGGTCTGCGTGGTGACCGCGACGATCACGCCCGCGGTCGCACAGGTCGCCGCCACCGGCAGCACCGAACGGGTGCCCTGGGCAAGCGCCTTGAACAGCCGCCCGGCGGTGAGCCGGTGCTCGCGATCCAGGAACGACAGCCCGAACTGGATGATCACCGCGTAGACCACGGCCTTGAACGGCGGTACGTCGACCACCATGAAGCCGATGATCACGAACAGCGAGAGGAAGTGGTACCCGAACCGCAGCAGCAACCGCAGCGCCGAGTCCGTCGAGGTCTCGGCCGACGTCGTCCCGTGCTTGCGGGCGTCGATCTCGATCGCCAGCAGGATCCCGAGGTAGTACAGGATCGTCGGGATCACGGCGTACCCGAGCACCTTGAGGTAGGACACCTGCAGGAACTCGGCGATGATGAACGCGGCCGCGCCGAGGGTCGGCGGCGACAGGATCGCGCCGATGCCGGACGCGGCGAGCATTCCACCCGCCGGTTCGGCCGGGTAGCCGGCCCGGCGCAGGATCGGCCAGGACACGGTGCCGAGCGAGACGGCGGTCGCTGTCCCCGAACCCGACACGCTACCGAGCAGGAAGCCGGCCAGGGTGACCGTGCGGCCGGGCGCCGTACGGCTGCGCTTGAAGGCGGCGAAGGACAGGTCGATGAAGAACTTGCCGGCGCCGGAGTAGTCGAGCACCGCACCGTAGATGGTGAACAGCACGATGTAGCCGGCCGCGACACTCAACGGCGTCCCGTAGAACCCCGCCGTACCCATGGTGAACTGCGCGATGATCGCGTCGAAGTTGAAGCCCTGGTGCGCCAGCGACCAGGTGTAGGGCAGGTAGCCGCCGTAGTACGCGTACGCGATGAACAGCAGGCTGAACGCCGGCAGCACCCAGCCGGTCGTACGACGGCAGGCCTCGAGCAGCAGGATCAGCAGCAGAGCACCCGCCAGCACGTCCAGCCCGGTCGGCGTCTGCCGCCGTTCGAGATAGCCGTCGAAGTCGACGAGCGGATAGATGCAGACCGCGAACGCGACGACGGCCAGGATCCAGTCGGTGATGCCCGGGTCGTCCCCCGGCCGCGGCTGCAGCGGATTGAGGAACGCCGGGACCTTCCAGCCGCGGTAACAGAGCAGCGTGATCGGCAGAACCACTGCGAGAAAGATCACCAGGTAAAACTGCGTGCCTTGTGGTAATGGGAAGAACACCTGGGCGAGGACGCCGACGCTGATGATCGCGCACCAGACCGACATCACCAGGTCCAGGGCAGGCCGAAGCCGCCGAGCAGGTCGTTCTTGCTCGTACTCGGCGAGCTCTTCGTCGGAGGGCGCGGTCGTACCGCCCCCCGTGCCGACACCGACAGTCATCGATCGATTCCTTCCCGTGTCCGGAAGGCTAGTGTCGGCGAACACTGGGTGGAGTCACGTGATTACGTCTTTACCAAGATCTGACACACATGAGCGCCTCCTGGCCTACGATCACCGCATGAGTGGCGCGGTACGGATTCTGTTGGTCGAGGACGATCTCGATATCGCCAATGCCCTGATACCCGCGTTGCGGCGCTACGGCCTGATGGTGACGCATGTCCGGACGGCCGCGGACGCCCTCGCGGCGGACCCCGGTGACCTGGTCCTGCTGGACCTCGGGCTGCCGGACGGGGACGGCATCAACGTGTGCCGGCAGATCCGGACGGTCTCCGACGTCCCGGTGATCGCCGTGACCGCGCGGGGCGAGGCGGCCGACCGGGTGCGCGGGTTGCGCAGCGGCGCGGACGACTATGTGGTGAAACCGTTCGCGATTTCCGAGCTGCTGGCCCGTATCGATGCTGTACTTCGTCGTACCGGCCTCTTGCAGCCCCGCCCCCGGGTGACTGTCGGCGACCTGACCGTGGACATCGAGGCCCGGACCGTACAGGTCGCGGACAAGCCCATCAGTCTGACCCGCAAGGAGTTCGACGTGCTAGCTGTGCTGGCCGCTCACCACGGCCGGGTGGTCCCTCGGGAACAAGTCGCGCTGTACGCCTGGCAGTCCGTGTTCGAGGCGTCCTCGCGCACCATGGACGTGCACGTGGCCAGCCTGCGCGCCAAGCTCGGCCGGCCGGAGCTGGTGCAGACGATCCGCGGTGTCGGCTACCGCCTGGGTTCGGACTGACCGTTGCGCCGTCGCCTGCTGCAGTCCCTCGTTCCGATGGTGGTCGCGCTCGCCATCGTCGCCGTCGTGCCGCTGGCGAACTACATCGCCACCAGCGCGTCGCGCACCCTCTTCCTGTCCCGCAGCAACGACGCGGACTGGTTCGCCACGATGGCGGAGTCCCCCCTGCAGACCGGCGACATCGCGAACCTGCGTGAGCTGGCCGTCCGGTACCACGAGCTCTACAACACCCCGGTCTTCGTGGTCGACGTCGACTCCCGGGTGGTCGCCACCTCTGTCTCCGGCGTGAACGTGAAGGAACCGGACATCGAGGCCGCACTGCACAGCACGCTGGCCGGGCGGTTGCCGGCCGAGCCGCCGGCCCTGTGGCCGTGGCGTTCCGGCGAGATGATCGTGTCCCGCCCGGTCGTCAACAACGGCAGCGTGCTCGGTGCCGCCGTACTGCGGGTGCCGACGGAGAAGTCCCGTGACCAGGTGCAGCGCGGTCTGCTGCTGCTCCTCGGCGGCCTGCTGATCAGCATCGGCGCGATCATCATCGGTATCGTCCGGCCGATCACCCGCTGGGTGCTGCGGCCGCTGAAGGACCTGGACAACGCGACCCACCAGATCACCCGTGGCGCGCTCGACACCCGGGTCTCGACCGACGGCCGTGCCCCCGAACTGCGCCGGCTCGGTGACAGCTTCAACTCGATGGCACTCAGCCTGCACCAGGCCCGCCAGCGGGAGCGGGAGTTCGTCGCGGACGCGTCGCACCAGCTGCGGACGCCGCTGACCTCGGCCCGGATCCACATCGAGGGCCTGTCCCGGCTGTCGCCGACCGCCCGGTTCGCGCTCAGCGACATCGACCGGCTCGGCCGGATCGTCCAGCGGCTGTCCCGGCTGGCCGGCTCGGACCGTCCGGGAGCCGATGCCGAGGGCAACGAAGAGCCGCTGGACCTGGCCCAGGCGGTGAAGGAGCGGCTGGTCGGCTGGAAGGCCGTGTACGCCGCCGACGACCTGGAACTGATCACCGGCGAGATGGTGCCGGGCGGGGTCGCGCCGGAGCTCGAGGTCGACGACATCCTCGACGTCCTGCTCGACAACGCGTCCAAGTACGGCGCTCCGCCGGTCGAGGTCTCGGTGACCCGGGACGGCACCGAGGTGGTCATGTCGGTGCGCGACCACGGGCTCGGGCTCGGGTCCCGCGACCTGAAGAAGGTCGGCGAGCGGTTCTGGCGCAGCGCGCACCACCGGGAGATGCCCGGTACCGGTCTGGGGCTGGCGATCGTCCGCTCCGAGGCGGCCCGGGTCGGCGGCCGCGTGGTCGCCCGCCCGCCGATCGGCGGCGGCCTGGTGATCGAGGTCCGCGTCCCCCTGATCGACGACTACGACGCCTGATCCCGCCCCACCCGCCGGGGCGGGTCAGATGTGGTTGTTGCGGTACCAGCGTTCGGCGGCGGCGTGCAGCGGGATCGGCATCGTCGCGATCGCCGATCGCGGGTCCAGGGCGCCGGCCTCAGGGTGGTCCTTGACCAGGTCGTTCTGCCGACGGAACAGCGTGTTGACCGTCCACCAGGCCCACGAGTCCGACAGGGTCGGCTTGGCCACCAGGTAGTTCGGGATCGCCAGCGTCGCCACCGAGCTGGCCAGCCCGTACTGCGAGGGTGGGATCGACGACACCACATAGCCGCCGAACTTCTTGAGCGCGATCGTCTCGGCCACCGTGCCGATGTCGAGCAGCCGGAACCCGATGCTCTTCTGCAGATCCTTGATCGGGTCGGTCGGTATGCCACCACTCCAGATCAGCGCGTCGATCCCCTTGGGGTTCTTGCCGTTGGCCTTGTCCTCCAACTGCGTGACCGCGTCTTCCAGCGTCAGGTACTTCTTCGTCACCTTGACGCCCGCCGCCTCGAGGATCAGGTCCGCGACGACCCTGGTGCCGGAGGTGGACGGGCCGACGCTGACGACCAGGGGCGGCTTCTCCGGATCCTTCTGGTTCAGGTCGCGGAGGCTCGACGCGTTCGAGGCCATCGGCACGACGACGTGGACATAGTTGTCGTACACCCGGGCCAGCGCGGAGAACTTCAGCCGGCCGGTGTCGAACGGTCCAGTCCCCTCGTACGCCGCCAGCGCGGTGTCCGACGTGGCGAAGCCGAGGTCGGCCTTGCCGGTGGCCACCTTCTTCAGGTTGTCGACCGAGCCGTTGGTGATGACCGGCTTGAGCTCCATGCCGGTGACTTCGCTGACCAGTCCGCTCAGCGCGCTGCCGAACTCGGCGTACACGCCGCCCTGGTTACCGGTCGCGAACGTGGCCGCTTCCGCCGGGGCGGGCTCGTCGGCGCGCCCGCGGGAGCAGCCGGGCACGAGCAGAGCCGACGCAGCGGCGGCACTGAAGCCGAGCATGCTGCGCCGGGTCATCCCAGTCGGCCGGGCAGGGGTCAGCAGGCGGGGGCGATCCATGCAGACAACCTAGACAACAACCGGGCCTCCGGGGTAGCCGCGTCCCCGGCCGCAACCGAACCGCTACCCGCAGGTACGGCGATCGTCCACGATGAAACTGTGTCTGGACGTGCCAGGGGTAGGTGTGACAGCGTTGTCATCCATGCGGCCGCGTCGGTCGCGTGAGGACCTTCCCCGGAGGATGATTTCGTGCACGACGACCGTCAACTCATCGAGGAGCGGCTTCAGCGCGCCCTGCGGGAGCGGATCCGCCCCGCGATCTACGGCGCGGCGGTCCCACTGGACATCGAGGTGTGGCACGCCCCTGGTGAGCCGGTGTCCCCCGCCGAGGCGCTCGCCCAGACCTACGAGCCGGCCGCGATCGGCCTGCCGTGGGGTCCGGCCTGGGGTACCGCGTGGTTCAAGTTCAGCGGCCAGGTGCCGGCCGAGTGGGCCGGCAGCGAGATCCAGGCGGTCATCGACCTCGGCTTCAGCGGCGGCCCCGGCTTCTCCGCGGAGGGCCTGGTCCACACGACCTCCGGCGTACCGCTGAAGGGTCTGCACCCGCGGCAGACCTACGCCCCGCTGTCGATCCTCGGTCCCGACGGTGCGCCGGCGCACGCGGGCGACCGGATCGAGTTCTACGTCGAGGCGGCCGCGAACCCCGAGGTGCTCGGGTCGAACGCGTTCGCACCGACCGACGTCGGCAGCAAGCCCGAGCCGGGCGGCACGCCGATCTACCAGCTGACCCGCGCCGACGTGGCCGTGTTCAACGCCGAGGTGTGGGACCTGATCCTCGACCTGGAGGCCCTGAACGGCCTGCAGGAGCAGCTGTCCCTGCAGGAGCCGCGCCGCCGGGAGATCCTGCGGGCGCTGAGCCGCGCGCTGGACGCCCTGGACTACGAGAACGTGGCCGGCACCGCGGCGGACGCCCGCGCGCAGCTGACCGACGTACTGAGCCGGCCGGCGCACGCCAGCGCGCACCAGCTGTCCGCGGTCGGGCACGCGCACATCGACTCGGCCTGGCTCTGGCCGCTGCGCGAGACCCGGCGCAAGGTGGCCCGGACGGTCTCCAACGTCGCCACCCTGGCCGAGGAGTACCCGGAGCTCGTCTTCGCGTTCTCGCAGGCCCAGCAGCACGCCTGGGTGAAGGACAACTACCCGGCGGTCTGGGAGCGGCTGAAGAAGGCCGTTGCCGACGGCACCATCGTCCCGGTCGGCGGCATGTGGGTCGAGTCCGACACCAACCTGCCCGGCAGCGAGGCGCTCGCCCGGCAGTTCGTGCACGGCAAGAAGTTCTTCCTGGACGAGTACGGGATCGACACCCAGGAGGTCTGGCTGCCGGACTCGTTCGGCTACACCGCGGCGCTGCCGCAGCTGGTGAAGCTGTCCGGGTCGAAGTGGTTCCTGACCCAGAAGATCTCCTGGAACAAGGAGAACCGGTTCCCGCACCACACCTTCTGGTGGGAGGGCCTCGACGGCACCCGGGTGTTCACCCACTTCCCGCCGATCGACACGTACAACTCCGACCTGTCCGGCCGGGAGCTCGCGCACGCGCAGCGCAACTTCGCCGAGAACGGCGCCGCGACCCGCTCGCTGGTCCCGTTCGGGTACGGCGACGGCGGTGGCGGCCCCACCCGCGAGTTCGTCGCGACCGCTCGCCGGGTGGCGAACCTGGAGTCCTCGCCGCGGGTGACGATCGAGTCCCCGACCGAGTTCTTCAGCGCCGCCGAGGACGAGTACGCCGGCCACGCGCCGGTCTGGTCCGGTGAGCTCTACCTGGAGATCCACCGCGCCACCTACACCTCGCAGGCCAAGACCAAGCAGGGCAACCGGCGCAGCGAGCACCTGCTCCGCGAGGCCGAGCTGTGGTCCGCCGCGGCCGTGGTCGCTGGCAAGCTGGACGCGTACCCGTACGAGGACCTGGACCGGATCTGGAAGGCCGTGCTGCTGAACCAGTTCCACGACATCCTGCCGGGCTCGTCGATCTCGTGGGTGCACCGCGAGGCCGAGGCGACGTACGCGGCGCTGGCCCAGGAGCTCGAGGCGATCATCGCGACGGCCCAGCAGGCGCTGGCCGGCTCCGGTGACGCGCAGATCGTGTTCAACGCCGCTCCGCACGGGCGCAACGGGGTCGCCGGTCTGGGCGCCGGGATCGCGGCCGGCGAAGGCCAGTCGGTGACGGTCGAGAACGGCGTACTGGACAACGGGCTGATCCGGGTCACCATCGACGAGCGCGGTCTGATCACCTCGCTGTACGACGTCGAGGCCCGCCGCGAGGTGATCGCGCCAGGTGCCGCGGGCAACCTTCTGCAGCTGCACGTGGACACCCCGAACAACTGGGACGCGTGGGACGTCGACTCGTTCTACAAGAACAACGTCCGGGACGTGACCGAGGTCGACAGTGTCGACTTCAGCACCGTCGAAGGGGTCGCGACCGTGGTCGTGACGCGGTCGTTCAACCGGTCCCGCGTGACCCAAACGCTGCGGCTGCGGCCGGGCGCGAAGCGGGTCGACATCGAGACCACGATCGACTGGCACGAGGCGGAGAAGTTCCTCAAGGCGGCGTACCCGGTCGATGTGCACGCCGACCGGTCGGCGTCGGAGACGCAGTTCGGGCACATCTTCCGGCCGACCCACCAGAACACCTCGTGGGACGCGGCGAAGTTCGAGATCGCGGCGCACCGCTGGGTGCACGTCGGCGAGCCCGGGTACGGCGTTGCCGTCGTCAACGACTCGACCTACGGCCACGACGTGAACCGGACCGCCCGTGAGGACGGCGGGACCACGACCACGATCCGGACCTCGCTGATCCGGGCGCCGCGGTTCCCCGACCCGCAGACCGACCAGGGCGTGCACACCGTCAACCACGCGCTGGTGGTCGGCGCCGGGATTCCGGAGGCGATCGAGGAGGGCTACCGGATCAACCTGCCCGAGCGGGTCGTCACCGGGGCCGAGGGCACCGAGCCGCTCGTTGCCATCGACAACGACAACGTGATCGTCGAGGCAGTGAAGCTCGCTGACGACCAGTCCGGCGACGTCGTCGTCCGCCTCTACGAGTCCTCCGGCGGCCGCTCCCGCGCCACCATCACCCCGTCCTTCACCACCACGTCGGTCACCGAGGTAGACCTCCTCGAACGCCACCTGGCCGACCGCGACCTGACGGACGGCGCAGTCTCCTTCGAACTCCGCCCCTTCCAGATCCTCACCCTCCGCTTCCACCGCTCCTAGGCACCAACCGACCCACCGGCCGGGCTCCGGCGTTCCGTCATCCGGGAAGCTCGCGTCGTCCAACACCCCGCGCCCGGCGCCGCTTTCGCGGCGCCGGGCGCGGGTGTTCTTTGGACCAGCCCGGACGTCCGGCCGATGGCGGCGGTGCCGAGTCAGTGGGCTGCGGCTGCCACGAGCTGGACGATCCCGTGCGCGACGATCAGCCGCCGTGCGTCGTCGCAGCCCTTGTCGCGTTCGATGCCCGGTGTTCACCCGCCTGACGTAGCGTGAAGGTATGGCTTCGACACCCTTGCTCGGTGCCCGGACGCTCGACCGGCAGACGGCGCGCACGCTCCCGCCCGGTCCGCGCCTGCCCACGCTGGCCCAGACCGTGCTGTTCGCGAGCCACCGCCGGACGTTCTTCCCACGGATGCGGGAGAAGTACGGCGATGTGTTCACGATCCGCCTGGTCCCGTCGAGTCGCGTCTGCGTCGTACTGAGCCGGCGGGACCACATCCGCGAGGTCTTCGGCAGCCCGCCGGCGGTGATGCACGCGGGCGAGGGCAACACCGTGCTCGAGCCGATCATGGGCTCGCATTCCCTGCTGCTCCTGGACGACGACGATCATGTCCGGATGCGCAGGCAGCTGATGCCGGCCTTCTCCGGCCAGGCCCTGCGCGGGTACGCCGGGATGGTGCACGAGCTGGCGCAGGCCGAGGTCGCGACCTGGACGACCGGTACGCCGTTCAAGGTCCACCAACGGATGCGGAACCTGACGCTGGAGATCATCCTCCAGGTCATCTTCGGCGTGACGGACTCCGACCGGCTGGCGTTGCTGCGGCCGTTGCTGGACAAGATCGTCTCGGTGTCGCCGGTGATCATGCTGGGCGGGTTCTACCCGGCGCTGCTCCGGATCCGGCCCTGGCGCTCGTACCTGGAGATCCAGCAGCAGGTCGACGAGATCCTGTACGACGAGATCGCGAAGCGGCGCGGGGATCTTGCCGGGCGCAACGACGTACTCTCACGACTGCTTGCCGCCGGCAACTGGACGGACGAGGAACTGCGGGACCAGCTGGTCACGCTGCTGCTGGCCGGGCACGAGACGACCGCGACCGCGCTGGCCTGGGCGTTCCACGAGCTGGCCCGGAGTCCGGAGGACCTGGCGTTCGGTCAGCGGGCCGCGGACGCCGGCGCCGACGACGAGCTGGAGGCGATCGTCAAGGAGGCGATGCGGCTGCACCCGGTCGTGTACCAGGTCGGCCGGCGGCTCACCGAGACCACGGACATCGCCGGCTACCGGCTGCCGCGCGGGACGACGATCATGGCCGCGATCGGCCTGGTCCACCGGGACGGCGAACACTTCCCGGTGCCGAAGGAGTTCCGGCCGCAGCGCTTCCTGTCCGACGACCCGCCGGCGCCCGGCACCTGGATCCCGTTCGGCGGCGGGGCGAGGCGGTGCATCGGAGCCGGCTTCTCCCTGATGGAAGGCACCGAGATCCTCCGCGCCGCCCTGGCCGCCTACAACTTCACCGCCCCCGACCCCAAACCAGAACCCGCCCAAGCCAAGAACGTCACCCTGGTCCCCCGCGGCGGAGCCAAGGTAACCGTCACCCGCAGATAGCCGCCCCAGGTATCCGTCCCCCCGGTCGTCGTCTCCCGGGCCGCCGCCGCGCCGAGCTGCAGCTTGCTACTACCCCGTCCACCCGCCGCAGGCGGGTGGGCGGGGTCATTGGTCAGTCCTCCGGGTCGCCGACGTCGCCGAGGTCGACGTTCTCGTAGGAGTCGAGGTCTTCCTCGTCGTCGTCCTCGAGCTCGAAGTTCTCGTCGTCGTCGACCACGTGCACGGCCGCCTCCTCGGCGGACGCGGCGGCGCCGTCGAAGCCGACGTCCTGCGCGACCAGTTCGTCATCGTCGTCGCTGTGGGCGCCCTCGTCGGGTGCGACCAGCCGGCCGGAGCGCACGACCCCGATCTCCGGGCCGCCGACGTCTTCGCCGTCCTCGGCGTACGGGTCGACGTCCGGCTCCTCCTGGGCGATCCGCTGGTCCAGCGTCTCCCCCTCCAGCGCCTCCTCGGCCGTCGTACCGAATCCTTCGCCCGCGGACCACTTCTCCGGCGGCGAGTACCCCTCGTCGAGCAGATCGTCGACGCCGCGGTCGTTCAGGGTGTCCTCGGCCTGCAGCTGGTCCTCGTCGTCGACGCTGTAGCTGCCGTAGTCCTCACGGTTGTTCTCGGTCATGGCCCAACCCTGACCTTCGGGCGCCGCCGAAGCAAGCCGGAGCGCACGTGCATCACAATGGGGCGCGTGGATCCGGTCAGGTTGACGTTGGACCAGTTGCGGGAACTGCGTGACGACATCGCACCGCAGGCGGCCCGCCGTTCGCGTGCCTCGATCCGCCGCCGGGTGGAGCGCTGGCAGAGCCGGTTCTTCTTCATCGCCCAGTGCGCGCTCGCCGCGGGGCTGGCGTGGGCCCTGGCCCGGTACGTCGTCGGCCACCGGCAGCCGTTCTTCGCGCCGGTCGCGGCGATGGTCTGCCTCGGGTTCAGCTTCGGCCAGCGGCTGCGCCGGGTCGTCGAGGTGATGGCCGGCGTCGCCGTCGGCGTCCTCGTCGGCGACCTGTTCGTCCGCGTCTTCGGCACCGGTGTCATCCAGCTCGTGCTGGTCATCGCCCTCGCGATGAGCCTCGCCGTCCTGCTCGGCGCCGGCACGCTGATGAGCACCCAGGCCGGCGTCCAGGCCGCGATCGTCACCACTCTGCTCCCGAACCCGAACGCGGCCTTCAGCCGCTGGCAGGACGCGGCGATCGGCGGCCTGGTCGCGCTGGCCGCCGCCACGATCGCCCCGGTCACGGCGATCCGCCGTCCCCGGCAGCAGGCCAACGGGGTCCTGACCGAGCTGGCCGAGATTCTGGTCGAGACCGCCGACGGCCTCCGGGCCCGCAACGAGGAGGCGGTCACCGACGCGCTGCGCCGGGCCCGCGCCAGCGAGTCACTGCTGGACGAACTGCGCAGCGCGGCCGACGAGGGGGTCGCGGTGGTCCGGCTGTCGCCGTTCCGGCGCCGGCACCGTGGCCGGGTCCAGGAGATCGCCGACCTCGTCGTACCGCTGGACCGCGCGATCCGGAACATCCGCGTCCTGGTACGCCGCTGCGCCGTGTCGGTCTGGCGCGACGAGGCGATGCCCGACGAGTACCCGATCCTGCTCGACCGTCTCGCCGACGGCACCCGGCTGATCGGCGAGTCGTTGTTCGAACCCGCCGCCGATGTCGCCGCCCACCGCGTGCTGGGCGAGCTCGGCCGCCGGACGGCGATGATGCCGCTGCCGGCCGGCCTGTCGGCGATCGTCGTCCTCGGCCAGATCCGGTCCACCGTGGTCGACCTGCTCGAACTGACCGGGACGACGTACGACGAGGCCCGCGACCTGGTCCCGCTCCGCCCCGACGGGCTGGATGAGAAGTAGGTCACATCAAAAGTTCTGCCGGATTCCCGTCATAGGCCGGGTCCGGGTGCGTCTCACCGGCATGACGATCCACCGACTGATGACCTCGATGGCCACCGAGCAGGTTCGCCGGCTCGAGGACCTGCTGGCCATCGACACGACCCCGACCACGGACGACCGGAGCGACGCCGCCGCCGAGCAGTAGCTGGCGCGAACCGGACGAACGGATCCCGGCGGCGCACCCGGACGGTCTTGCCCACCGAGCCAGACCGCACGGATGTCGCACACGAACGCAGAGGCGCCCAGTGCGAGGCGCCGCCGGATCCGTCTGGTGCACCGCCACAGAGGTGCACCGCAAACCACCCGCCGGCCGTCCTGACGCCGCTTGCGCGAGGCTCAGGCCGGACCGGCGGGTGGTTTTTTCAGTTGCCGAGGGCCACGGTGATCTCGGTGGTGACCGAGTTGGCGATGAAGCACTCCTGGTGGGCCAGGTGGTGCATCCGCTCCAGCGTCGAGGCGTCCGGCTCCGGGCCGCCCCAGACGATCTTCGGGTTCAGCGTCACCTGCGTGATCGCGAGCCG
This sequence comes from Kribbella sp. NPDC048837, assembly GCF_055586945.1. NCBI lineage: Bacteria > Bacillati > Actinomycetota > Actinomycetes > Propionibacteriales > Kribbellaceae > Kribbella > Kribbella sp. NPDC048837. The sequence goes on along the minus strand of NZ_JBVJHF010000002.1, from coordinate 798,331 downwards.
GCCCGCCTCGTTCGGTGCCATCACCCCGACCGCGTGGTCGTCGTACGCGTCGACGACGAGCCGCTTGCGGGCCGCGATCGCCAGGAAGGTGAGCATGTGGCAGGACGACAGCGCCGCCACGAACGCCTCCTCCGGGTCGACCGGGCCCGGGTTGCCCAGGTACTTCGGGTTGGCCGAGCCCGGCACGCTGATCCCGCCGTCGAAGCGCCACTCGTGGTCACGGTTGTAGGTGTCGTAGGCGAACTCGTGCTCACCACGGCTCCAACTGATGTCGACCATGTGCTCCGACATGTTCGGCTCACCTTTCCGGGACGGCCGTCCGCGTGGTTGCGGTGACGGGATTCGATCGTACGGGAGTGTGCCCGGGCAGCTTGGCGACGAAGTCGCTGTCGTAGCGGGCGGCCATCCCGGCGACCGGGAAGTCCGTGGTCACCCACTGCGCCCCGCTGGCCAGCGCGATCCCGAGCCGCGTGTAGTCCTTGTCGCGGATCGTCGCCATCGGCTCGTCCGACCGGGTCCGGACCAGGTAGCCCTTCTTCACCAGCCGCTGGATCTCGGCCTGGTTCGCGCCCCGCGGGTCGTTGACCTCGGTGACCGCGGCGTCCGGCGCACCCTCGGGACCGCGGGTGAAGACCGCCCGGCCCTCCAGGTTCGGCTTGCCGGCGCTGTAGAGGTCGCGGATCTCACCGGGACCGCCGTTGTCGAAGTAGAACATCACCTGGCCGTGGACACTGCTCAGTTTCGGCCAGCCCTTGGTCAGCACCGACTGCTCCAGCGTCAGTCCCGGCTTGCGGACGTCGTCCGGCGTGAGGAGCTCCTTCTCGGTGAACACCGAGCGGATCTCCGCGTCGACGCTGTCCAGGTTCGCGGCGTCCCACGGCGGGGCCTTCACGCCACCGGCGGCGACCACGTTCGGGTCGGACTGCTTGAGTTCGAGGTTGATCGCGATCGGCACGTGGTTCGGGTGCGCGTCGGACCAGGTCTTCACCTGCCGCAGGCAGAGCACGAAGGTGTCGCAGTTGCTGTTGTAGTCGAAGTCCGGGATGTGCATGACCTTGATCCCGGGCTGGGCCATCGCCGGGTCGGTCAGCGGACCCTGGCCGGTCAGCTTCCGGATCAGCGGGTAGGTGTACAGCCCGCCCTGCGGGTCCGGGAAGAGGTCGAGCTCGAGGGACCGGACGTTCTGGTCCTCCAGCTGCTGGTCGATCGGGGCGTGCGAGTACCAGAGGTCGACCGAGCCCGGGTTGTTCTGCAGCTGGACCTTCTGCTCGTTCGGGCTCAGCTCGCGGTGGTAGGAGTTGTGCGATCCGACCACCTGCATCTGGTTGAGTCGCAGACCCGCCCCCGCGGGCGGCGGGTCGTGCCGGCCGGTGAGCGCCGTACCGGCGAGGTCGGAGGCGGCGAGGCCGGAGGCGGCGACCGCGGCGGAGGCCAGGCCGGCGACCACCGTTCTGCTGATGCGCATGAAGAGTTCCCCTCCTGTGGACAGCGATTGACGGCAATCTGTCACAGTAAGGTGCCAACGTTGTCCCCCCAGAGGATGGACAATGAGCGACATGGTGACTTCGGGCGCGTATCCGCTCCGCCGGACGCCCACGCAGGACCGGGCCAGCCGGCAGGTCGAGCGGATCCTGGACGCGGCCTGCGCCGAGGTGGTCGAGCGCGGGTACGACGCCGCGTCGACGAGCGGGATCGCGAAGCGGGCCGAGATCGCGGTCGGCAGCGTGTACCGGTACTTCCCGGACAAGCGGAGCCTGATCCAGGCGATCGAACGCCGCAACCAGGCCCGCTACTCCGACGCGGTCCGCGAGCGGCTCGCGTCCGTGTCCAGCTGGCGCGCGGCCGTCGACGTCACCCTCGACACGTTCCGGGAGATGCATCGCACCGATCCGGGTTTCCGCGCGGTGGTGCTGAGTGGCCTGGGCGACCCGGACCTGGAGACCCAGCCCGGCGAGTTCGACGACCAGCACGCCGGCGAGTTCGCCGAACTGCTGGCGGCGCGCTTCGGCGCCGACGACACCCGCGAGTTCCGCCTGGCGGTCACGCTGAGCATCGCGATGGGGGAATCCCTGGCGCACCTGGCCGACCGGCTGCCGGCGGCAGAAGCCGACTTCGTGCTCTCGCAAGGGCGTCCGGTGCTCTACAACCTGCTGGCCCCGCACCTGCCGTCCTGACGGCAGGTGCGGAAAAACGAAAGGCCCCCGCCCCGAGGGCGAGGGATGGCCGGAGTCAGCTCTAGGGCTGTGGGACCCGGTCCGCGGACTGTCCGGACCGCGGCCCCAGCTGCGGCCAGTGGCTGACCCGGCCGGCGATGCGGGCCCGGCGGGGCGTCCGGACGTCGTAGCTGACGATGACCCGGTCACCCTTGGCGTAGGTCATCCGGCTCCCGGCCGGGAACTTGCGGGCGACCTCGAACGGTCCCTCACCCCGGCGGGTGCAGTACTCGACGGTGACCTCGGTGTATTCGGCCGGGGCCCCGTTGTCCAGCTGACCGCGGACCGGGCCACGCACCCGGATCACCTGTCCCGCGGTCTTCTCCTCCGTACCCGACGGGGTTTCGTTCCGGCGGAGACCGCCGATCACGTCTGCCGCGATGCAGGCCGTGACCAGCAGCACCAGGCCGAACCCACCGAGCACAACGATCGTCAACATGGCACTCACCCCCGACGCGCCGCCCGCGAGCAGCGCGGTCGTCGTAGTCGAACTGCCTTGCGCGGCCCTTGCCGCACACCGGTGAGACGCCGCCGGCGACCAGTCGGTTCCAGGTCAGGACAAAGATTTCGCCGAGTCAGTTTCCGCCCATGCCGAACTGGTACCGCGGCGGCACCGGCCGGTTGGTCCCGAGGGCTTCCTCGGCGGCCTGCCAGTAGTCCGTGAGCGGGTTCGCGCCCTCGCGGACAGTCGCGAGCTGAATGCCTTCGGCCAGCAGTTCGTGAGCGACCTGTGGATCGCCGGTCTGCAATGCATGCCGGACACGCAGCAACCGGATCCGCGGATCGTCCGGAGCATGTTCGAGCATGCGCTCGGCTCGTACGACGTCCGTGTCCAAGGCGGCGGCGACGGCTTCCGCGACCAGCGGCACAAGGTCGGGCCGGAGCTCGACGGCGCGTTCGTAGTACGACAGGTCGCCGGTCACGAACCCGAGGTTCCGCAGCGCCCACGGGTTGTCGCCGGACCGCAGCCACGCGTCGACCGCACCCTCCACGTCACCGGCGTAGTACCGCGCGACGCCCCGGTGATACCAGACCAGCCAGTTGTCCCCGGCCTCCTCCAGCAACTCCCGCCACGCCACCAACGTCCCATCGGGTACGCCGTCATCCGCGGGCAACCGCCCGTCCAGCAAGGGCAACCACGCGCGCTCCCGGGAGGTCATCGTGTCGTCGGCGAACGGCGTACCGGGCGACACCGTCCATCCTGTCCGCGCCATCTCCAACGCACCCCAGCCCGACCCGACCGCCAGCCGCTCGACCGGCGCGGCATCCGCCACCGCGAGCCACTCCCGCTCCCGCGCCGCCAAGCCGTCGAGCACCGGACGCAGCGCCGAGGCACCCGCGCGACGGGCGACCTGCCAGTCCTCCGCGTGCGCGGCCGCGGGATCCGCCGACATCCGGCCGTAGGCTTCCAGCCAGTGCCAAGAGGTTGCTGCAGGCAACTTCAAGTGCTCCAGCTGCGTCCGCGCCAACCCGGCCTGGATCTCCGCGTAGCCGTGGCCCTCGAGCCCCGGTGCCAGCCACTCCTGCCAGCGCCGGCCGCCGGCTCGCTCACCCCAGACGAACAGCTTCCGCCCCCGCAACCGCTCGGTCGACGCCTGCGCCAGCCCCTGGCCGGACGCGTCCACCGACGCGATCCACGGCCGCTCGCCGGCCCGCGGCTCGAAGAAGAAGTCGACCGCCCGCGGATGCCGCATCGGGTAGGTCAGGTCGATGCCGTCAAACTCGGGGACGCCGACCAGGTCGAGCCACCGGCCGGTCGCGTCGGGCCGATCCGGGGCGTATCCGAACCGCCAGGCCTGGTCCGCCGGCACGAGCACCCGCGTCTCCGGCGACTGCTCGATCGCGATGTTCGACCACCAGTACGCCGGGACCTCGGCGTCGGACGGGTTCTGCAGGCGGATCCCGACGTACAGGAAGTCCGAGTCGGCCGGCAGCCAGAAGTCGAGTTGGGTAACGAGGTTCCGGGTCCGTTCGAGCTCCCAGAGCCGGAGGACCGGCGTACCGTCCGGGCCTTCGACGCGGGCGGCGTGCATCGGGGCGCAGGTGCCGGTCCAGTGGCCGGTGCTGCCGACGTTCCATTCGACGCCGCCGGCGAACCACGCGTTGCGCAGGGCAAGGTTGGCCGGCTGGAAGACGGGATTGCGGTAGAGAAGCTCTCGCCCGCCGGCCTTGTGGACGAGCGAGTAGAGCCGGCCACCGAGGCTGGGTAGGACGGTTGCGCGCAGGTGGTCGTTCTCCAGGACCAGGGCAGGGAAGGCGGTGTCGGCCGGCGAGCGGTCGTAGCCGTCCTGGTTGAGGCACGGCAGCGTGCTGTGCAGACGCCCGTACTGGATGTTCTCTTGCAGGTCTTGCGGGAGCGAGGAGAGGTTCTGCACCTGGTGGAGTTCCTGCTGGGTGCGGAGCGGGGCGAGGGGGTTCTCCGGTCCGAGGGAGGCGGCGGGCAGGACAAGCTCAGCTGCGGAAAGGATCGTCACATCCTCATCCTTTCAATTGCGCTATACATTGAGCCATGGACGCCGATGTGATCGTGGTCGGGGCGGGGTTGGCCGGGCTGGCCGCGACCGCCGAGCTGGCCGACGCGGGCCGGAAGGTACTGCTGCTCGACCAGGAACCCGAGGCCTCACTCGGCGGCCAGGCGTTCTGGTCGTTCGGCGGGCTGCTGTTCGTCGACTCCCCGGAGCAGCGCCGGATGGGGATCAAGGACTCGCACGACCTCGCGCTGCAGGACTGGCTCGGCTCGGCCGGGTTCGACCGGCTGGACGACGAGGACAAGTGGGCCCGGCAGTGGGCCGAGGCGTACGTCGACTTCGCGGCCGGCGAGAAGCGTCCGTGGCTGCATGACCAGGGAGTGCGGTTCTTCCCGGTCGTCGGCTGGGCCGAGCGGGGTGGCTACAACGCCGACGGTCACGGCAACTCGGTCCCGCGCTTCCACATCACCTGGGGCACCGGGCCGGGCCTGGTCGCGCCGTTCGAGCGGCGGGTCCGGGAGGCGGTCGCGAAGGGTCTCGTCGAGTTCCGCTTCCGGCACCGCGTGGACGAGCTGACCGTCACCGGCGGAGTGGTCGACGGCGTGTCGGGCAAGGTGCTGGAGCCGTCCACGGTCGCGCGCGGGGTGTCGAGTTCACGTGTCGAGGTCGGGGACTTCAGCCTGACCGCGCAGGCCGTGATCGTCACGTCGGGCGGCATCGGCGGCAATCACGACCTGGTCCGCGCGCAGTGGCCGGAGCGGATGGGGCAGCCGCCGAAGCGGATGATCTCCGGCGTCCCGGCGCATGTGGACGGCCGGATGCTCGCGATCACCGAGCAGGCCGGCGGCCGGTACGTGAACCGCGACCGGATGTGGCACTACACCGAAGGCATCCAGAACTGGAACCCGATCTGGCCGATGCACGGCATCCGGATCCTTCCCGGCCCGTCGTCGCTCTGGTTCGATGCCACCGGCAAGCGACTGCCGGTGCCGCTGTTCCCCGGCTTCGACACTCTCGGCACGCTCGAGCACATCATGCGCACCGGGTACGACTACACCTGGTTCGTGCTCACCCAGAAGATCATCGAGAAGGAGTTCGCCCTCTCCGGCTCGGAGCAGAACCCGGACCTGACCGGCAAGGACATCAAGGGTGTGCTCGGCCGCGCCCGGGGCGGGGCGACCGCACCGGTGCAGGCCTTCATGGACAAGGGCGCCGACTTCATCGTCCGCGCCAACCTGCCCGACCTGGTCCGCGGGATGAACGACCTGACCGGCGACAAGCTGATCGACCTGGACGACCTCGAACGCCAGATCGTCGCCCGCGACCGCGAGATCACCAACACGTTCACCAAGGACCTGCAGATCACCGCGCTGCGCGGCGCCCGGAACTACCGCGGTGACAAGCTGATCCGGGTCGCGTCACCGCACCGCATCCTCGATCCCAAGGCCGGCCCGCTGATCGCCGTCCGGCTGAACATCCTCACCCGCAAGTCCCTCGGCGGTCTCCAGACCGACCTGGACTCCCGCGTGCTGCGCGCCGACGGTACGCCGCTGCCCGGGGTCTACGCGGCCGGTGAGGTCGCCGGCTTCGGCGGCGGAGGCATCCACGGCTACCGCTCACTCGAAGGCACCTTCGTCGGAGGCTGCCTCTTCACCGGCCGGACGGCGGGTCGCGCGGCCGCCAAGGCGGTGTCCTAAGGGGACATCAGACCGCGCCGGGTTGTGTGCTCCGATCCTCTGTCTGGCGAACGAGGCGACTCCTAGCGTGACGCCATGCGCCGCCTCCTCGCTCTGTTCTCCGCCGTCCTGCTGCTCACGGGTGTGACCGTGCCGGCCGACGCCCATCGACTGGTCCGCGTCCCCGGTGCCGAGTACCAAGAGGTCGCACACCTGGACGATCTGACCACGGCCGGGACCGTGGCCTCCGGTCGCACCAACCCGGCCGACTACGCGGGTCTCACCCACGCCGGTCTGCCGTCGCCGTCAGGGGTGCCGGGGATCCAGATCGACGGCTACTTCCCGGACAACTCGCGCACGAACACCAACCACGGCTGGAACCACGACTCCCAGTTCGTGATCCGGCTGCCGCGGCGGTGGAACGGGGGCCTGGTCGTCTCCGGGTCGCCCGGTGTGCGAGCGCAGTACGCGAACGACAAGGCGATCTCGGACTACGTGCTCTCCCTGGGCTATGCGTACGCCGGGACCGACAAGGGCAACACCGGCGCACAGTTCTACACCGACGGCCTGCGTCCCGGCGACGCGATCGTCGAGTGGAACGTCCGTACGACGCAGCTGACCCGGGCCGCGAGGGCCACGATCGCGCAGTACTACGGCCGCCCGGCCCGTGAGGTGGTTGCCGCCGGCATCTCGAACGGCGGCTACCTGGTCCGTTGGCAACTCGAGAACCACCCTGAGCTCTACACCCGCGGGGTCGACCTCGAAGGAACGCTCTGGACCGTGCAAGGGCCCAACCTGTTCACGTTCCTGCCGCCCGCGATCAGGGGCTATGAGCAACATTCTCCGGAGCTCATCACCGGCGCCGGCTTCGATCCCCGGTCGGACTTCCTGTGGGACTATCACTACGCGGTCTACTGGAAGCTGACCCAGCGGATCTACGCCGCCGAGCTCGACCCGACGTACACCGGCACCGAGGCCGGCTACGACTACGCGCACCGGCCGGAGGCCCACCAGGCGATCAAGCGGATCGCGCTGACCGGGAAGATCGGCAAGCCGCTCGTCACCATCCACGGGACCTACGACAGCCTGCTCCCGATCACCCAGGACTCCGACGTGTACGCCGCGATGGCCCGCGACACCGGCCTGCACACGTACCAGCGGGTCGAGGCAGGCAACCACGTCGACGGCCTCGTCGACGCCTACCCCGACCGGCTGACACCCCTCGTTCCGCTGCTGCGGGAGGCGATCAGAACACCATCGTGAGCAGGTCGGCGAACAGTTCCTGTTCGTCGATCTCCAGCCCGCGGTTGGTGAACCAGGTCGCCATGTTGTGGCAGTCCCGCAGCAGGAAGTCCATGCCCTTCGGGTTGCCGACGATGTCGACCACCTGCGGGAGGTCGATCATCACGATCCGGTCCCCCTGGGCGAGGACGTTGTACGGCGACAGGTCGCCGTGGGCCAACCCCGCCCGGGCCAACTCGCGCATCCCGTCGCGCAGTTGCTCGAAGTACTGACCGAGCAACTCCTTCGACGGCCGGACCTGGGCGAGCCGTGGCGCGGCCCCGCCCTCGCCGTCGTCGATGAACTCCATCAGCAACTCGGTGCCGTCCACCTGGACCGGGTACGGCACCGGGACCCCGGCCTTCCACAGCCGGCACAACGCGTCCCACTCGGCGTAGGCCCAGTGCCCGGCGGCGACACTGCGGCCGTGCGCGGTCTTCTTCTGCATGGCGCGGCTGTCCCGGCTGTTCCGGGTGCGCCGGCCTTCGACGTACGACGTACTGCGGTGGAAGGACCGGTGTTCCTCGGTGCGGTACCGCTTCGCGGCCAGCAGGGAGGAACGCGCGGGGTTGTCGCCGATGGCTTCGACGGCCCGCTCGACCAGGAAGACGTCGGCTTCCTTGCCGGTTTTGAGGACGCCGAGCTCGGTGTCGATCGCAGCCTGTTCCGTCACGACCCAGTCGGGTCGTGGATCCGGGCCGCGAGAACCGCGCTCGACGTCCAGCCAGGTGGACCACCGCTGATCCGGCCCGAGCGTCTCGTCCACTTCCTGGAAGTGGAAGACGAACGCGTCGGCTGGATCTGGTTGGGACTCGTCGCTGGTGAAGTCCGCCCAGCGGGAGTCGAAGTCGGTGAGGTTGCCGGAAAGGTCGTGCGAAGAACTAGACGCTGTACGGAAGACGTCTGAAGACATCTGGAGTGCTCCTGAACGGTGAGGTGAGACTGACGCGGACATGCCGCAGCACAGTGATGGCCATCCGTCAGCCCTCCTTAGGTCCAGGCAGCGCTCGTCGCCGCTCGGTCGAACCAGGATGCACGCCCGCCGCGGGGCGCGCAAACCATTTAACGCAGCTGGGAACGTCCGGTCGGCCGCAGCCGCAACTCCTGGGCCGGCGCCACCGTTCGGCAGACGAGCTCGGGCAGCACCTGCCGCTGCCACACCGCGGAGGCCGCGAGCCGCCGGCGATGGTCGTCGTACGCCGCGTCGTCGTCGAAGCGGGCGAACCACGCGAGGACGACTTCGTCCCGCAGCGGCAACGCCGGAAAGTTGTTCTCGGCAACCAAGGTCTCGAAGACCGCGACCGGCTCGGCACCGGTGCCCGTCAACGCGGGGACCACGTGATCGGTGAAGTACTCGACGAAGCCGTCGTCGGGCGAACCGCGGTGGTACACGGCTCCGGCGACGACGGAGCCCGGGACTTCCGCCGTACCTCGCGGTGGGCGGGGTGAATCCAGGCGGGGATAGTCAGCGCCCAGCCACACCGGCTTGAGCAGGAGCGCATTGTCGGAGTCGATCATCGTCTTGTTGGCGGTCGCCGCGTGCTCGCGCCAGATCGGTCCGTAGTAGAAGGCGTTCAGCGCGTCGGCCCTGGCCGGCAGGTCGGTGAAGCCGCGGATCCAGACGAAGCGGTCCGGGTCGTCGAGGTCGCGGAACTGGCCGGCGATGTGCATGCCGGCCGCTTCCTGTCCTTCGACGAAATGCTCGTCGAAGACGTCGATCAGGGTGTCGCGCTGCCCGGGATGCAGCGTGTATTGGCGCAGGTCGACCACGGCGCAGCACTCGTCCATGAATCGTAGTGAAGCAGCTATACCTGACAACCGCTGTCAGTGTTCACAGCTGACCGAAACCCGCATTGCCGGTTCACGACAGCCGAAGTACTTACGTGACGGCTGCGATCCCTCGCACACTCGGGAGATCCCGACGGCGCTATCAGGTGCGCCGAGCCGCGAGAAGGGCAACGGCAGATGAACAGATTCGGCACCAGGGTGCTCGCCGCACTCGCCGTCGCCTCGATCGGCGTGACGGGCTCCGCGGTCACCGCGCAGGCGGAGACGGTCGCGGCGCCGGCGGCGCGAACGGCGACCGCTACCGCCGACCAGAGTGTCCAGGCGAAGGTCGCGGCTGCTCTGGCCCGGAGCAACTTGCCCGCGGACGCCAAGGATCGGATCACCGCGCTCGTCGCTCAGTTGCCGGCCGACATCGACACCCAGCTCGACGCAGCGACCGCACCGCTTCGGCACCAGGCTTCGACCGCCTACTCCGACATCGTCAACTCGGTCATCAACCCCGGTGACTACCAGTGCGGTTCCACTCCGTTGAATGACTGGCTGCTCGGACAGCTCAAGGGGGTGGACCCCATTATTCTGGCCGTCCTTGTCCTCTTCCACGGTTTCGATCTGCCGACGTACGAGGCACTCTTCTTCGGCGCGGAGAACCGGTCGAACCAATTCGGCGTCGACGGCTCGTACACCCAGCCCCTCACGAGCGAGATGAAGGATCTGCGCCGCTTCTGGGACATCGACGGCTCGCGCATCGAACTGGTCCCGATGAAGAGTGACATCTTCTCGAGCGTCGACCGGATGGCACAGGTCTACACGAAGATCTACCCGTCCCCCGAGTTCGCCCGGGCGCTTGCCCAGCTCGTTCACCAACTGATCGCCTCGACCCCGGCGCTGCAGAACGGCAGGAACCCGTTCTTCACCTTCAATGCGTTCGCCTTCGACCCCGCGCAGGAGCCGGAGCCGCTCGGCAGCCTGCCGACGAAGAAGATCCTCATCGGCGACGGCGTCCTGCAGGGCACCGCTGCGATCGGGCTCGACGACAAGGTGGCGCCGCGGGCCATTCTCGCGCACGAGTACGGCCACCAGATCCAGTACGCCAAGGGCCTCACGGTCAGTGATCTGCCGGCAGGTGCGGAGCAGAGCCGCCGGCTCGAGCTGATGGCCGACGCGCTCGGCACGTACTTCACCGTCCACTCGCGGGGCGAGGCACTGAACGCGGCGCGGACCCTGACCGACCAGCAGACGTTCTACAACGTCGGCGACTGCGGGTTCACCGCCCCCATCCATCACGGCACGCCGCTGCAGCGGTTCCGGACGGCCGAATGGGCCGTCTCGGTCGTCGACGGCGCGCCCGATCAAGGCCATATCCTGCCGAGCGTCCAGTTCGCCGCGATGTTCGACCAGCAGTTGCCGACCCTCGTCGCCCCGGACGCCAACTGACCTCCATCGCTCGACTGTCCTTCTGCGCCTCTCGCGCAGGACAAGCAACCCGGTCGGACTCAGCCACCGTTGGGGCAGCGGGACCGGGTTCGCTCCTACCGGACGCATCTCCTGGGAGGAGCACCGGCCACGGGACCGGCGGCGGCCACCGGGCCGCAGCCGGTCGCCCGGCAACGGCCGGTACCGCTGGAAGCGCCGCCAGGATCGGTGTCTGAGCCGATCCTGGCGACGTCGAAGCAGACGCTTCGCCGACTCGCCACCCGCGCGCACGTTTCAAACACCTGTAACAGCTGGGTACTTGAAAGCGGCGGCCGAGTTTGATCTGGTGGAGACAAGTGGTTCAGCCGTGATGCCACCGACCTGCACGACGACACGACGAGGTTTCTCCCGTGACGATCGCAGCTGTCAGCGCTGACGCCTCCAAACAGCGCATTGCCGACGAGACCCATGAACTCCTGCTCGAAGCCGACGGCACACCGGATCCGCGCCACCAGGAACTACTGGACGAGGTGGTCATCCTGAACGCTCCGGTAGCCCGGTCGATCGCGTCGCGCTACCGCAGCAAAGGTGTCGACGCCGACGACCTCGAACAGGTCGCCTACCTCGGCCTGGTCAAGGCCGCGAACGGCTACCGGATCAACGCGTCCACAGCCTTCCTGTCGTACGCCGTCCCGACGATCAGAGGCGAGCTGAAGCGGTACTTCCGCGACTGTGCCTGGACCGTGCGGCCACCGCGCCGGGTCCAGGAGGTCCAGGGCAGTATCGCCGCGGCGGAGCCCGAGCTGATCCAGCGCCTCGGCCACGTTCCCACCGACGCCGAGACCGCGGCGGCCCTCGGGACGGACGCCGCCGAGATCGCCGAGGCCAGCTCGGTGCGCGGCTGCTTCAACACGCTGTCCCTGGACGCGCCCGGCTCGGTCGAGGGCGGCACCAGCCTGCTCGAGACCGTCGCCGACAGCGAGGACGGCTACGACCTGGTCGAGAACGTGCACACCCTGACGCCCGCGGTCGCGAGCCTCGGCGACCGGGACAAGCGCATCCTCGAGCTGCGCTTCCGCAACGGGTTCACCCAGGAGGAGATCGGCCAGGAGCTCGGCGTCAGCCAGATGCAGGTCTCCCGGCTGCTCCGCGGCATCCTGGACCGCCTCCGCGCCGACCTGGCCGCGCCGGACGGCGTACCGAACAACGGGTAGTGGTCCCGCCCCACTCGACCAACACCGCTGGGAGAAGAAGTCCGGCGGCGATCTGAGGCCGGTACTACCCGCTCGTCGGTACGGTACCGTCGGCAGGGTGGACTTCGAGGAGGCGGCGGATGCGCTCTACGCGTCGCCGGCGGCCGACTTCATTGCTACTCGCAACGAGCTGGCGAAGCAGCTGAAGGCGGACGGCGACCAGGTCGGATCGACCCGCCTGAAGGCGATGCGCAAGCCGACCGTCGCCGCCTGGGTGACGAACCTGCTGGCCCGCAACCTGCCGGACGAGCTGGACGACCTGCTCGCGCTCGGCGACGAGTTCCGCGAGGCGACCGCCGATCTCGACGGCGACCGGTTGCGGGAGCTGACGCCGAAACGCCACCAGATGCTGGACAAGCTGGCCAAGGAGGCCACCCGGCTGGCCGACGAGGAAGGCCAGAAGGTCAGCGCCGACGTCGGGCAGAAGCTGCGCGAGACGCTCGATGCCGCGCTGATCGATCCGGCCGCGGGTGACGCCGTCCGTGAAGGCCGGTTGAGCAGCGCGCTGCGGCACGTCGGCTTCGGCGTCGTCGACGAGAACGGTGAACCCTCCAACGTCACCCCGCTCACCGACGAACGCCGCCAAGCCGCCCGGGACCGCCGCAAGGCCCAGGTGGACGCCGAGGAGGAGACGGCGGCCGCACGCAAGAAGCGCGAGGCGGCAGAACGCGAGGAAGAGGAGCGCGAGACCGCCCGGAAGGCGAAGGCGAAGAAGGCCTTCGAGGACGCGGTTACCGCGGCGCAGGAGGCCGAGGCGAAGGTCGAGGACCTCGACACCCAGCTCGACGAGGCCCGCGAGGCCCTCGCCGACGCCCAGGAGCTGGTACGCCGCCTCGGCGCCCAACTGGACGACGCCCGCAGAACCGCCCGCGACGCCCAGAAGGAAAGCCGCGAGGCCCGAAAGCGCTACAACCGCCTCTGACCTGGGTACCGGCTCTGGCGACACGGAGAGGAGCCGGCGATGGCACGGTCGATCTGGAGTGGATACATCACCTTCGGGCTGGTCACAGTGCCGGTCGGGCTGTACAGCGCGACGAAGGAGCACGAACTCGACTTCCACCAGTTCCAGAAGGGCACGTCGGACCGGATCCGCTACAAGCGGGTGAACGAACGGACCGGCCGCGAGGTCGACTACGACAAGATCGTCAAGGGCCACGACGTGGGCAGCGGCGAGTACGTGATCGTCGAGCCGGAGGAGCTGGACAACATCGCTCCCGGCAAGTCCCGCTCGCTGGAGATCGACACCTTCGTCGACCTGGACGAGATCGACCCGATGCACTTCCAGAAGAGCTACTACCTGGGCCCGAAGGACGCGGAGAACGCGTCGTCGTACGCCCTGCTGCGGGATGCGCTGGCGAAGACGAACCGGGCCGGGATCGCGAAGTTCGTGATGCGGGGCAAGGAGTACCTGGCCACGATCCGGGCCGACGGCAAGGTTCTGGTGCTGGAGACGATGTTCTTCGCCGACGAGATCCGCGATCCGGAGAAGGAGGTCGGCGATCTCCCCCGGAAGTCGACCGGCGGCAAGCAGCTCTCGATGGCGGTCGACCTGATCGAGGCGATGAGCGGCGAGTGGAAGCCGGCCGCCTACAAGGACACCTACACCCAGCGCGTGCAGAAGCTCGTCGACACCAAACGCAAGGGCAAGGAGGTCGTCTTCACCGAGGAGGAGCCGGAGGCCACCACCCCCACCGACCTCGTCGCCGCCCTCCGCGCGAGCGTCGATTCCGCCCGCAAGTCCCGCACCTCCCGCCCTTCCCGCGCGACGAAGAAGACCGCCAAGAAGAAGTCCACGACCCGGAAGAAGGCCGCCTGAGCTTTACCGCCTAGAGTCGCCGCTCGTGCACACGGGCGAGCTTCTCCTCGGCGGCGCGGTACTTCTCGGGGCCTCGGTTCAATGGCTGACGGGGATGGGGTTCGCGCTGGTCGCCGTGCCCGCGCTGGTCCTGCTGCTCGGCCCGGGCGACGGCGTCGCGCTCGCCAACTGCGCCGCCGGCGTCATCTGCCTGGCCGGGCTGACCAGCGGCTGGCGCCGGGTCCGGCTGAAGGCGATGGTTCCGCTGATCCTCGCGTCCGCCTGCACCGTGCCACTCGGCACCTGGTTCTCCGACCACCTGCCCGAGCCGGTGCTCCTCGCCACCATGGGCGCCCTGGTGACACTCGCCGTACTCCTGATCCTGCGCGGCCTCCGCGTCCCCGCACTCAACGGAACCAGGGGTGCACTCGGAGCGGGCGCGGCCGGCGGATTCATGAACGCTTCCGCTGGTCTCGGCGGACCGCCGGTCTCCCTGTACGCCGTCAACGCGGGCTGGACGATCCACGAGTTCGTTCCGAACGCACTCTTCTACGGCGTCGTCGTCAACGCGTTCTCCATCGCCACCAACGGGCTGCCCAGCCTCAGCACTGGCACGTGGGTCGTCGCGGTCGCCGGGCTGACCGTCGGCGCCGTCGTCGGCAGGACGTTGGCCGGCCGGGTCTCCGAGCCACGGGCTCGCCTGCTCGTTCTGTCCCTGGCCTTGATCGGTGGCGTGTCCACCTTGGTCAAAGGGGTGTGGGGCCTTCTCCTGGCATAGGGAGGAGATAGGTGCTCGGGTTGGCGGGGGCGCCGGCGTCGAGCCAGCGGTGGAAACCGTCAGGGTTGCGGCGTTCGAATTCGTCCAGGCAGATGCGGCGTACTTCGGCGACTGCCTGGCGGTCCCGTGGTCCGGCACCTTGCGCCAACTGGGTCGCGGTCTCGGTCCAGACGCCGCAGAGCTCCTCGATGCTGAGCGGGCACTGCAGTGAGGCGATCAACTGCTCGTCCTCGACGAACTGCGCCTCGCTCAGCCGCGCGAGCTTCCGCTGGTGCCGCGACGTCCGCGGCCGCCGCTCCGGTACGACGAGGTCGATCAGCACGAACACCGCCGCGAAGACCAGCGCCACCGCGAGCCCGAGCGCACCCCACGCGAGCAACCGCACCAGCCCCGGCAGGCACAACACGGCCGCCGCCGCGGTCGCCGCGACCACCGCCGCCGACTCGTACGGCACTTCGTCCGACACGTGCCGGATCACCGCGGCGAGCGGCCAGACCAGCGCGAACACCACGGCCAGCAGGATCGCCGCGGCCAGCGGGCCCAGCAGCAGGACACCCGCCAGCACCCCGGTGGTCCCCACTCCGAGACCAGCCGCGATCGCCATCCGCCGCACCCGCGGGGAAGGACCCTTCACCGCAACTCACTCACCGTCGCCACGATCACCTCACAGCACCCCCTACCCCCGAAGAACGAACTACCCCTCGTCACCGTTCCCCGCGGTCACCGCCGTCAACCCCACCTCACGCCGGGGTCGGCGCCGACTCCACCGGGTGATCGAGCGGATGGGCGAGCTCGTCCGACGGCATCCGGCCGAAGTGGACCACCGCCAGCGAGATGAGGGCGGGGCCGATCCCCGCGATCAGGAAGACCGTGGTCAGGCCGAGGACGGCACCGGCCGGACCGGCCAGGGCCATCGACAGCGGCATCAGCAGGAGGGAGACGAAGAAGTCCAGGCTGGCGATCCGGCCACGCAAGTGGTCCGGGACCCGGCGCTGCAGCAGCGTCCCCCAGATCACCATCGCCGCCGAGCCGGTCGCCCCGACCACGGCCGCGCCGATCGCCATCACCCACAGATCCCGCGCGAACCCGAGCAGCGCGAACGGCAGCGACCCGACACCCCACATCAGCGTCATCACGGTCAGGTACCGCCGCGGCAGCCGGCGCGACGAGATCAGCAGCGCGCCCGCCGCCCCGCCGATCCCGAACGCCGCCAGCACCAGACCGAACTGACTCGGCCCACCACCGAGCTGATCCTTGATCGCGAACGGCAGCAGCACCTCGAGCGGCCCGAGGATCAGCAGCACGAAGATCGTGCCGAACAACAGCGAAGCGAGCAGCCACCGGGTACGTCGTACGTAGCCCCAGCCCTCACGCAGGTCGCCGAAGATCGTCCGCGGGCCCGCGGCGTCCGCCGGCTCGGAGTCGCCGGTCGGCACCCGCATCGCGAGGACGCAGCCCGCCGAGAAGAAGTAGGTCAGCGCGGTGATCAGGATCGCGATCCCCGGCGACATCGCCGCGATCGCCAGCCCACCCAGCGCCGGCCCGGTCGCCTGCTGGGCCAACGGCCGCAGCGTCCCCTCCAAACCGTTCGCCGCCAGCAACTCGTCCGCGGGCAGCAGCTTCGGCACCAACGCCGTGTACGCCGGAATCAGAAAGGCCTCACCGGCTCCGATCAGGATCGCCGCCCCGGCCAGATGCCACACCTCGAGCAACTCGGTCAGCGCGAGCCCCGCGACAACCAGCAGGACCAGCCCGCGTACGCCGTCGGCCGCAACGATCACGCTGCGCTGCGAGAGCCGGTCGGCCGCGATCCCGCCGAACAGCACGCACACGACCAGCCCGATGCTGTACGCCGTCGTCACCATCGACAGCTGCACCGGTCCGCCGCCGAGCTCGATCACCTGCCACGCGAGCGCGACCAGCCAGAGCCCGCTGCCGAGCAGCGCGACCGCCAGGCCGGTCCACAGCAGCCGGTAGTCCCGGTGCCGCAACGGGCGAACCGCCTTCCACCCCACGTGTCCCCTCCTGCCGGTCGTTCCGCCGAGCATACACAGGAGAACAGTTCACGTGTCAACAGTTGCAGTGCGCACTGAAGCTCGTAGACTCTGACCATGCCGACCAAGCCGACGCACCTGGAGTCCTGGCGCGCGCTGTACCGCGCGGACACGCTGCTGTTCACGCATCTCGACAACACGCTGCGGACCCGGCTGAAGATGGGCTACTTCGAGCACGAGGTGCTGCGCGCGCTCGACCAGGCCGGCGGCCGGATGCGGATGGCCCCGCTGGCGGAGGCGCTGATGATCTCCCGCAGCGGCGCGACCCGGCTGATCGGCAAGCTCGAGGACAAGGACGGCTGGGTCGTCCGCCGCAACACCCCGGAGGACCGCCGGGCCACCTGGGCCGAGCTCACGCCGGCCGGGCGGGAGGCGCTCGCGGCCGCTCAACCCGTGGTCGAAGCTGTGGTCTCGACGTTCTTCGCCGATCATGTATCAGATGAGGACCTTCGCCGCGCGAGCCGGATCCTGGATGTGCTGGCCGACGCCAACCCCAATGACGACGGCTTCGACTGCGGACTCTGAGCTGTGACCAGCGTCGACGAGCAGTTCGCCGGACGCGTGCGTTCGCTCAAGCCGGAGCCGTGGGACCAGCCCACCGAGCTGCTGCGCAGGCTGTACGACGCTCAGCTCGGGAGCCGGCACGCGGATCTCGCGGCCCGCTGGATGCAGTCGCAGGGCAAAGGCTTCTACACGATCGGATCCGCCGGTCACGAGGGCAACGCCGCGGTCGCCGCGGCGCTCGAACCGACCGACCCGGCCCTGCTGCACTACCGCTCCGGCGCCTTCTACCTGACCCGCGCCGACCAGTGCGGTTCGAAGGAGGGCCTGCGCGACATCCTGCTCGGGGTCGCCGCCGCGACCAGCGAGCCGATCGCCGGTGGCCGGCACAAGGTGTTCGGCCGGCACGACCTGGCGATCATCCCGCAGACGTCGACGATCGCGTCGCACCTGCCGCGGGCGATGGGCGTCGCGTTCTCGATCTCCCGGGCGGCCAAGCTCGGCGTACCGTCGCCGTGGCCGGCCGACGCGATCGTGGTGACCAGCTTCGGGGACGCGTCCGCGAACCACTCGACCGCGACCGGCGCGATCAACGCCGCCCTGCACGCGTCGTACCAGGGGCTGCCGATGCCGCTGCTGCTGGTCTGCGAGGACAACGGGATCGGGATCAGCGTGCGCACCCCGGACGGCTGGATCCGGCAGGCGTACGGCCAGCGGCCCGGACTGCGGTACTTCGATGCCGACGGCACCGATCTCGCCGCCGCGTTGCCGATCGCGACCGAGGCGGCCACGTTCGTCCGGCGGAACCACCGCCCGGCGTTCCTGCGACTGCGGACCGTCCGTTTGCTCGGCCACGCCGGCTCCGACGTCGAGGCGGCGTACCGGAGTCCCGCCGAGCTGGCCGCGGACGAGGAGCTGGACCCGCTGCTCGGTACGGCGCGACTGCTGCTCGGCGCCGGGTTCAGTGCGGACGACATTATCGAGCTGTACGAGGACAAGCGTTCCGAGGCGATGCGGATCGCCGCCGAGGTCGCGGGCCTGCCGCAGCTGTCCTCGGCCGAAGCGGTCGCCGCCCCACTCCGCTTCCCCGATCCGGCGTGCGTCGCCGAATCCCTGCCGAAGCGCACGCCGACGGCCGAACCGCTTACCCTGAGTCAGTCGATCAACCGCGCATTGAGCGACGTACTCGCGTCCTACCCGGAGGCGATGGTCTTCGGCGAGGACGTCGGCCGCAAAGGTGGCGTCTACGGCGTGACCCGTGGGCTGCAGAAGGCCTTCGGACCCGCCCGCGTGTTCGACACCTTGCTGGACGAGCAGTCGATTCTGGGACTCGGCCTGGGCGCGGGAGTGTCCGGACTGCTGCCGATCCCGGAGATCCAGTACCTGGCCTATCTGCACAACGCCGAGGATCAGCTGCGCGGCGAAGCGGCGTCGCTGAAGTTCTTCTCACAGGGGCAGTACGCGAACCCGATGGTCCTGCGGATCGCCGGCTACGGCTACCAGAAGGGGTTCGGTGGGCACTTTCACAACGACGACGCCATCGGTGTTCTCCGGGACATCCCGGGGATCGTGATCGCGTCACCGTCCCGGCCGGACGACGCGGCTGCGATGCTGCACGCGTGCGCGGCGGCCGCCCGCTCCGCGGGCACGGTCAGCGTGTTCCTCGAGCCGATCGCGCTCTACCACCGGCGGGATCTGTACGACGACGGCGACGACCGGTGGCTGGCGCCGTACCCGGAGGAACCGGTGCCGCTCGGGCGCGGCCGGACGTACGGCGACGGGACGGACCTGACCATCGTGACCTTCGGCAACGGCGTGCCGATGAGCCTGCGGGTGGCGGCCCGGGTGCCCGGCATCCGCGTCCTCGACCTGCGCTGGCTGGCTCCCCTGCCGGTCGACGATTTGTTGCGCGAGGCAACCAGTACCGGCCGGGTGCTGGTCGTCGACGAGACCCGGCGTACGGGCGGTGTCTCCGAAGGCATCCTGGCCACGCTCGTCGACCATGGCTACACCGGCAGGCTGGCCCGGGTGACGAGCCACGACTCGTACGTGCCGCTCGGCGCGGCCGCCCACGAGGTACTACTGAGCGAGCAGACCATCGAGGCCGCGGCCTGCGCACTGCTCAGCTGAACAGGCGCTGCCAGAAGGACTTCTTCGCCGGCTGCTGGTCCTCGGCAGGCTCCCGGCGGGGCTCCGGCGCGGGGCGCTCCATCCGCCATTGCGCGATGACGACGTCCTCGTCCACCGGGCCGGTCGGGACGACCGGGCCGGTGGTGTCGCGGATGCTGACCCGGATCCGCTGGTTCAGATCCGCCAGGTACTCGCGGACCTCGGACTCCCGCCGCATGCCCCGGACCTTCTCGTGGACCTGCTGCTTCTCCTTGCGCAACTGCACCGCCGGCGGCAGCAGCGCGTCGGTCTCGACGTCCTCGCGGCGGATGAAATCCTTGACCCACCAGTCGGGGTCGTGCTGCTCGGCCAGCTTGAGCGGCTTGCCCGCACCCGGCAGATCGTCGAACTCGCCCGCGTTCTGGGCCCGCTTGATCTGCGCCTCGACCCATTCCTGGGTGCTCATGCCGGGCGGTCTGCGCTTGGTCATGTCACACCTCATCTGTCTTCATCGACAGTTGCTCTGCGGATCTCAGCCTACCGGCTTGTGAATGCAATCACAAGACATACTGGAGAGGTGCACCTGACCGACGAAGAGATCGCGGAGATGACGGCGGCCGAGCGGCAGGACCTGATCCTGCGGCTGGCGCCCCGCCCGGCGGGACTGCCGTCCCGGCGGACGATCGAGCGGATCCGCAAGTGGCGGACCGCACTGATGGTGGTCTGCGTGGCCGCCCTGATCCCGTGGACGGTGTACCTGGCGAACACGCTGCCCAGCCACTACGTCGCCCGGAACTGGGTCGCGACCTGGGTCGGCTTCGACATCCTGCTGCTCACCATGCTGGCGCTGACCGCGCTCGCGGGCTGGAAGCGCAAGCAGTTCGTGTTCCCGACCGCGTTCGCCTCCGGGGTGCTGCTGATCTGCGACGCCTGGTTCGACGTGATGACCAGCCAGCGCGGCGGCGACCTGACCCAGGCCCTGCTCAGCGCCTTCCTGGTCGAGCTCCCGCTGGCCTTCCTCCTGATCGCCGGTCCGCTCCGGATGATCCGGTACGTCGCCGTCCGGCACGGCATGATCCACCCGAAGTCCCACCTCTGGCGGATGCCGATCCCGATCCCGGATCTCTACCCCGATCGCAAGGTGCCGCCGCGCGCTTAAGGTGGAGGCCCCACGACGAGGAAGGGATGCCAGATGCCCGTTGAGGTGCTGTCCGTTGTCGGTGGCGAGCGAGTCGCGGAGGCGGTCCGGCGTACGCCGTCGACCAACCCGGCTCGGCTGAGCGAGGTCGTGGGGACGGTCGGCAGCGCGGGACCCGAGGTGTTCGTCCGCGCGGCCGAGGCGGCCCGGGCGGCACAGGGTGCGTGGGCCGCGACACCCGCGCCGCAGCGTGGGCAGGTGATCGCGAACGTCGGCCGGCTGATGACCGCCAACAAGGAGCGGCTCGCCGCGCTGGTCACGCGCGAGATCGGGAAGCCGATCGCGGAGGCCCGCGGCGAGGTCCAGGAGATCATCGACACCTGCGACTTCTTCATCGGCGAGGGCCGCCGGCTGTACGGGCAGACAGTCCCGTCCGAGATGCCCGACAAGCAACTGTTCACGTTCCGCCGCCCGGTCGGCACGGTCGCGGTGATCACGGCCGGCAACTTCCCCGTCGCCGTGCCGTCCTGGTACATCGTGCCCGCGCTGCTCTGCGGCAACACGGTCGTCTGGAAGCCGGCGGAGTACTCGGCGGTCGTCTCCGACGCGTTCTACGAGATCTTCGCGCATTCCGGCGTACCGGCCGGGGTCTTCAACGTCGTGTACGCCGACGGCCCGGACACGTTCACCGGACTCGAGCAGGCGCTGCAGGCCGGGCTGATCAACAAGGTCGGCTTCACCGGGTCGAGCGCGGTCGGCACCCGGATCGGCGAGCTCTGCGGCCGGCACCTGCAGACCCCGTGCCTCGAGCTCGGCGGCAAGAACCCGATGGTGATCACCGAGGACGCCGACCTCGACCTGGCCGTCGAAGGCGCCCTCTTCTCCGGCTTCGGGACGGCGGGACAGCGCTGCACCTCACTCGGTACGGCGATCGTCCACAGGTCGGTGCACGACGAGTTCCTCGACCGGTTCGGCCGGGCGGTCGCGGACGCGGCGATGGGCGATCCGGCCCAGGACGTGCTGTTCGGGCCGTTGCTGGACGAGAAGTTCGCGGCCGGGTTCGAGAAGTCGCTCGGCTGGATCGCGGCCCATCACCGGGTGATCGGCCGGACCGGACGGGTCACCGCGGACAACCCGCGGGCCGGGTTCGTCGGCGATCCGGCGGACGGGTTGTTCTACCACCCGGTGATCGTGGCCGGGGTGCGGCCGGACGACGAGCTGTTCCTGAACGAGACGTTCGGTCCGGTGGTCGGCGTCGCGACGTACACCACCCTCGACGAAGCGATTGCCTTGGGCAACAAGTCTGGCTACGGGCTGTCCAGTTCGATCTACACCACCGACCCGAACAAGGCGTTCCGGTTCGCGCAGGGGATCTCGGCCGGGATGGTGAGTGTGAACAACTCGACCTCCGGGGCCGAGGCGCACCTGCCGTTCGGCGGCAACGGCAAGTCGGGCAACGGGTCCCGGCAGAGCGGGGTGTGGGTGCTCGACCAGTTCACCCGCTGGCAGTCGATGAACTGGGACTACTCGGGCAAGCTGCAGAAGGCGCAGATGGATACGGAGACGGTCGAGGCCGACCTCGACTACCAGCTGCCCTGATGGCCGGGGTCCTTCCCGGGGCCGCCGATGTGGTGATCGTCGGCGGCGGGGTGATGGGCACCAGCATCGCCTTCCACCTCGCCGAGGCCGGGGTGGAACGGATCCTGCTCCTCGAGCAGAACCAACTCGGCTCCGGCTCCACCTCCAAGGCGGCCGGCGGAGTGCGGGCGAACTTCTCCGACGAGCTGAACATCGCGCTCGGCGCCCGCAGCCTGGAAGCCTTCGCCCACTTCGGCGAGCGCCCCGGCCAGGAGATCGACCTGCATCGCGTCGGCTACCTGTTCCTGCTGGAGACCGACGACCAGCTCGAGCTGTTCCGCGAGAGCACCCGCCTGCAGAACGCGGCCGGCCAGCCGACCCGGATGATCGACGTCGACGAGGCCGTCCGCCTCGCCCCGATCGTCGCCCCGGACGGACTGGCCGGCGCCTGCTTCTCGCCGGCGGACGGGCACTGTACGCCGGAGTCCGTCGTCCTCGGCTACGCGACCGCGGCCCGCCGGCTCGGCGCGACACTGGTCACCGGCTGCGAGGTGCTCGGTATCGATGCCGTGGGCAACAACATCACCACGGTCCGGACCAGTCAGGGTGACATCCGGACCAGCACGGTGATCTGCGCAGCGGGCGCGTGGTCGGCGGAGCTCGCCGCGATGGTCGGGGTCGATCTGCCGGTCACGCCGCTCCGCCGCCAGATCGTGGTGACCGAGGCGATCGACGGTCTGCCGGCCGGCCTCCCGATGACGATCGACTTCAGCAGCACGTTCTACTTCCACCGCGAAGGCCCCGGGCTGCTGGTCGGGATGTCCGACCCCGACGAGCAGCCCGGCTTCCACCTGAACCGCACCGATACCTGGCTCCCCCGGCTCACCGAGGCGATGTCACACCGAGCGCCTTCCCTGCTCGACGTCGGCCTGACCGGCGGCTGGGCCGGTCTGTACGAGGTGACTCCCGACCACAACGCCCTGATCGGCGAATCCGGCGAGCTGTCCCGATTCCTTTACGCCACCGGCTTCTCCGGCCACGGCTTCCTCCAGGGCCCGGCCGTCGGCGAGATCATCCGCGACCTCTACCTGAACCGCACCCCCTTCGTCGACATCACCCCACTCGACGCCCGCCGCTTCCACACCAACACCCACCGCGCCGAGTGGAACGTGGTCTAGTCGACCACGGCGCCCGCGGTCAGGTTGAGCGCGGTGCCGGTCATGGCGGCGGCGAGGTCGGAGGCGGCGAAGACAGCGACCGCGCCGACGTCGGACAAGGTCGCGGCACGTTTCAGCATCGTGCGGCGAGCGGTGTCCTCGGCGATCGCCCGGGCCGCCTTCTCGGGGAAGTCGGCCGGCAGGGCTTCGGGGATGCCGCCGGTCTGCAACGTGAGCACGCGGATGCCGTGCGTTCCGAGTTCGAGGGCCAGGCTGCGCCGCAGCGCCTCGACGGCACCGAAGCCGGCCTGGAAACCACCCAGGTTCGCACTCGGCTCGCCGTACCCGCCGAAGGTCAGGATCACGCCGGAGCCCCGGGTGATCATGTGCCGGGCGGCCGCCCGCGAGGTGAGGTAGAAGGTGCGGAGCATCGTCCTCACCGGTGCCTCGACGTCGGCGGCCGGCATCTCGACGAGCGGCGTACCGAAGAACTGCCGGTGGCCGATCAGGTTGAAGGAGATGTCGATGCTGCCGGCCGCGGCCGCCACGGCGTCGGCGTGGTCGTCCACCGACCGCTCGTCCAGCGCGTCGACGACGGCCGTCTCGGCGGTTCCGCCGGCGGCGCGGATCTCCGCCGCGACCTCATCGAGTGTCTTCAGCGTCCGGCCGGCGAGATACACCGTCGCACCTTCCGCGGCGAAGGCCTTGGCGACGGCGGTGCCGAGCGGTCCGGCCGCGCCGTACACGATCGCGTTCTTTCCGGTGAGCATCATGGGTGGCCCTCCTTGGCCAGTTCGGTGACGAGGTCGTCCAGGTGCCGCATCGACGCCCGGATGCCGCGCTCCATGCCGGTGTCGACGTACAGGTCGCGGTCCTCGACCGCGAAGAACACCGTGTTCTGCGTGAGCGTGGTGACGCCGTCGGCCTCGTCGAAGGTGATCAGGTTCAGATAGACGGTCCCGGGCTGCTGGTCGAACTCGTACGTCTGCACGATCCGGTCCGGCGACGGCGTCCCGTGGTACAGCCCGTGGAACGCGTACCCCTTGCCGTCGGCGTCGTAATGCGTCCAGCGCCAGCGCCCGCCGTGCTGCGGGTCCAGCTGGTTCACGACCAGTTCGAGCTCGGCCGGTCCGAGCCACCGCGCCAGCAGGTCCGGCTCCGTGTACGCCCGGAACAGCAGCTCCCGCGGAGCGTTGAACTCCCGGATGATCACGACCTGCGGTACGCCGGGCTCCGCGATCACCCGCATCTCGGTCATGACTCGCCCCGCAACTCGTCGAGGACATCGTCGAGCCGGTCGAAGCTCTCGGCCCAGTACGCGCGGTAGTCCATCAGCCAGCCGACGGCCGCCCGCAGCGGCTCGGCCTCCAGATGACTGAACCGTGCGGTCGCCTGCCGGGACCGGCTGATCAGGCCCGCCTGCTCCAGAACTTTCAGGTGCTTGGACACAGCGGGCTGCGACATGCTGAACGGCGCCGCCAGCTGGGCCACGGTCGCGTCACCGCGCCGCAGCTCGCCCAGGATCGCGCGCCGGGTCGGATCGGCCAGCGCCGCGAAGACGCTGTTCAATCCATCTCCATAACCATTTGGTTTTGAAACCATGTGGTTAACAATGCGCGCGGGGCCGTCCTCTTGTCAACCGCTCAGGCGACTCAGGGCTGGTCGTTGCGGGGGTCGTCCGCCGGATCGTCGGGCCAGTTGTCGGGGTCGCACCACTCCGGGTCCCAGCCTCGCTGGATGCAGTACTGCCGGAGGATCTCTTCGCGGGTCGGCGGCGGGCTGGTGCTCGGCCGTCGCGGCTTGGGGGTCCTCGTCGCCGTGGTCGTCGTCCTGGTCGGCGTCGGGTCGGGCCGCTCTTCGGTCCGGCGCTCGGTCGTCCGCGTCTTCGTCGGCTGCTGGGTCGGCCGCGTCGTCGGCTTCTGCGTCGGCGTCACCGTCGCCTTCGGCACGGGCGGCGGGGTCGTCAGCTGCGGAACGACGGGTGTCGGGGTCGACGACGGGGTCGACGAACGGTCGTCGACGACCTGGACGGCCTTCGAATCACCCGGGTCGCCACCGAACAGGCCGACCGCGGTCAGCGCCCAGACGTTGACGCCGAGGAAGAGCACCAGGGCGGCGGCACCGGAGTACACCACCCGGCGGGACGGGCCGGCGAACAGACCGATCGGGCCGCGGACGGGATTGCCCTTGCCGTCGACCCAGAACTTCCAGTCCTCGGGTGGCGGTGGCCAGGACGGATCCGGGCGCCACGTCTTCGGCGGGACCCAACTGCGGCGGGGCGGCGACGGCCAGGTCGGCGGGACCACGAACCGCTTCACGAAAACTCCTCCATCTCCGCCTCGTCCGTTGGTCAGGCTAGTGGATACATCGGCCGCGACAGCCCACGCCGCAGCAGCTTTGGCCCAGATTTCACGCGCCCGTATCCAGGCCAACGACACAGACCCCGCGCAGGCTACTTGCGGATTGCCCGCACCCGCGTGTCGCACTGGCTTTTTCGATCAACCCGTGGCCGGAACGAGGACAGGTCAGATCAGGCTCACCTTTCCGGGGATCAGGAGAAGTTGAGGACCTCCTCGATCAGCCGGGTGAGATCGACCCCGAACGGGCGGTCGGCGTCGATCGGAGGTACGACGGCGTCGACCGCGCGGAGCAGGTCGCGCAGGCCGACGGGGATCGGCCGTTTCGACAGGGCGAAGGCCTGCCGGACGGCCAGGAGTTCGCAGGCGGTCGTCTCGCGGGTGAGCCGGATCGCCTCGGCGAGGACTCCGACCGCCTCCCAGGAGAAGGTCTGGACGTCCTCCTGGCCGTTCGAGGTCTCCGCCGTACTGATTGCCGTGGGCAACGTCAGGCGGCGGAGCCGGTGCGTGGTGGCGACGGCTCGCTTGTGGACGGCGACGAGGCCGGCCTGCGGGCCCGGCTCGCGAGCCAGTTGGGCGGTCAGGCCGCTGACCGCCGGATCGAGCAGCCGGTGGAGGCGTGCGGTGGAGACCTCGGCGGCGTGGGCCAGCGCCGCGGTCAAGTGGTCGCAGTGCGCGGCCAGGTCGATCCCGTGGAAGCCCGCCGTACCGATGAACTCACCGTCCAGGTACGCCGGTGAGTCGGTGACGCCGGCGAACGCCCGCTCGACGGCGTCCTCCAGGGCTTGCTCGGTCCGCCGGACATGCGCGATCACGTGCCCGGCAACACGAAACGACACAGGTGCCTGGAGTGATCGCGGCTCGGGCTCCGGGCCGGCCAGCTCGCGGATCCGGGCGAACTCGGTCGCCAGCAGGTCATCACCCCGAGCGGCCGCCGACTGGTACGGCGCCCGGTTGGCGCCGATCACGGCGATCGCCCCGGCAGCCACTTCCGTCAGCTGGTCGGCGAGTCGGCGGGTCCGAGCGGCCTGCAGAGCGGCCCGGCCGGTGGCGCCGGGGATGCCGGCCAGGAGCGCGATGCCCTCCTTCGGCCCGAGCTCGAAGGCACCCGCCAACGGGCCGAAGGCGTGGGCGAGCGGAATGATCTCGCCGGCGGAGCCTGCTCCTTCGGCGGGGATCTCCGGCACCTGTCCGCTGTTGATGTAGTCGACCAACTGCGTGATGAGCTCGACCGAGACGCCCGCGTCACCGGTGAGGAAGGTCTTCAGGCGGCCGATCAGGACGGCGCGGGCTTCGTCGGGTGGGAGCCAGGGCGGTCCACCGACCGCGCGGCCGAGCAGCAGGTTGCGTTGGTGGAGGCGCTGCTCGTCCTCGGACAGCCGGACCTTGCTGAGGTTACCCATCCCGGTGTTGACGCCGTACACGGCATCGCCGGTCGAGAGCGCCCGCAGCACGTCGGCGCGGATCGCGGCCAGGCGATCGAGCAGGGGTTGGGCGATCGTGATCGGGTCGGTGGCGGCCGGGTCGAGGTCTGACGGCTCGGTGATCATCAGTGGAAGCGCAGCATCGTGCCGACGTCGGCGGCCTCGGCCTTGCGCAGGATCAGGTGCGCGATCGCGACGTCCAGCAGCGACAGCCCGCGATGCCAGAAAAGGTTGCGCTCGGCATCATTCTCCCGCCCGGGCTTGCGGCCCGCGACGATCTCGCCCAGTTCGGCGTACAAGGTCTCCGGCGACAGCCGGCCGGTGTCCACGTGCCGCCGCAGCGACCCGAACCGCCCGGACCGCGCCTCCCGCCAGTCGTCCACGACCACCTTGTCCATCACGTCGAGCAGGTCCAGCTCGACCGCGCTGATCGTCCCGTACGGTACGACGAACGCGCCCGGCTTCACCGCGGCCGTCCGCAACAGCGGCTCGGGTTCGGTCAGCCGGGTCGCCTCGACCAGTACGTCGGCGCCGTCGAACGCCTCCTCCGCGGTCGCCACCACCCGCACCGGGGTGGACAGCTCCGCGGACAGTTCGGCGGCGAACTTCTCCCGGGACTCGGGCCGGCGGGACGTCACCCGGATCTCGTCCAGGTCGAAGAGGTCGTCGAGCATGGTGACGTTCCACCACGCCGTACCGCGGGCACCTGCGTGAGCGAGGATCTTGCTGTCCCGCCGGGCCAGGTGCCGGGCGCCGACCGTGGTCATCGCGCCGGTCCGCGCCGCGGTGATCATCGTCGCGTCCAGCACCGCCAGCGGTACGCCGGTGGTCGGGTCGAACAGGGTCGCTATCGCCAGCTCGCTCGGCAGGCCCCTCTGGTAGTTCGGGACGAAGTCGCCGACCACTTTGACCCCGCTGATGCCGTGCTCACCCAGGCCGTCGAGGTGGCCGCGCAGGATGTTGAAGTGGCCGATGCCGCCGTTGTCCGGCATCAGGTGCACCCGCGGCTCGAAGCTGGTCCGGCCCTCGCCGTGCTCGCGGACCGCCTCCTCGACCGCGTCCACGATCTCCAGCCGGGTCAGCCCCAGCGCGTCGATCTCGGGCCCACTCAGAAACCGCAACCAGATCCCGTCCGTCACCCGGCTCCTTCACCAGTCTCCCCCCGAGCGAAGCGAGGGTCCTTCGGTTGTTGTTGTTTGATACTAAAGTTTCCCGCCGTCACGCTACGTTCGTGCCATGGGGTCGACCACGCAGTCACCACGACGAACCGTGATCGGGCACTCGACGACGGACAAGGTCGTGCTGTTCGGCGGGCTGCCGTTGCTCGGGCTCGTGGCCGGGTTCTTCCTGCCGCGGATCGCGGACTGGGCGGCCTCGAAGGAATGGGTGCCGTTCCAGGGGCCGCTGAAGCTGGTCGCGGGCTGGGACGGCTGGTGGGTGGTCGCGATCTGCATCGTGCTCGGGCTCGCGGCCGGCGTACTGCTCGCCGCAATGGCACTCGAGGACACGCTGAAGGTGACGGTCACCGACCGGTCGGTGGAGTTCCTCAAGCACCAGAAGACGACCACGGTCCCGCGGGAGAAGGTGTCGGTCGCGTTTCTGGATGGCAAGGAGATCGTGCTGCAGGACGCGACGTCACGGGAGCTGGCGCGGGAGAAGCACGACCAACTGACCTCGGACGCGAAGCAGATCCCGGCCGCGTTCCGTGCCCACGGCTATCCGTGGTCCGAGGCCGGCGATCCCCACGCGGACCGCTTCCGTCGCTGGGTCGAGGACGAGCCCGAGCTGCCGCCCGCCGTCAACGCGGTCCTGAAGGCGCGCTCCAAAGCGTTCGACGACGGCGACAAGGGCAAGGCCGATCTCCGGGAGCTCCGCGACGAGGTGGCCAAGCTAGGCTACGTCGTGAAAGACAAAGAAAAGAAGCAGTACTGGCGCCCGACGGTCGGCTAGGCGCCCAGCAAGTGGATGGCGGCTTGGGCGTAGGCCTGTTCGGCGTCCTCGGCGGTGTGGGTGGAGTCGGTGAGCTCCACCCGGTAGCCGCCGGGGACTGCCGCGAGGCTGTGGAAGTGCTCGCCGAGCAGCGCGCGCAGCTGCTCCTCGCGGGGCAGCCAAATGACCTCGCGTTGCTCGATGCTGTCCAGGGCCCACTCGGTGGTGCCGTTGAAGCCGATCACCTTGCTGCCCTGGTAGTCGTGCACCTCGACGGTCATGTCGCTCACCACGAACACGTCGTCGTCCATGTCCCGGTCCGGTACGACGAAACGATCCCCTGCCGCGGGCGCCCACAGCACCCCGGCCTTGCGCAGTCGCCCGGCCTGCTCGATCGTGATCACCCTTCCATCCTCCCCACGGGACGCAAACCTCGCAGGTCTACGCGCGAGCCGTGAGACGGACGCGGGTCAGCGGTTCAGCGCGGACCGCAGCTCCTCGGCACGGTGAGCGATCCGGTCGCGGCACTCCGTCGTCAGCGGCAGGTCGAGCAGAGCGGTCGCCTGCACCTGGCTGAGCGCGAACTCTTCCCGCAACCGCAGTACGGCGATGGTCCGGTCGGTGGACGTCCGCAGTACCTCGGCCACGTCGGTGCGGCGTTCGAAGGCGGCCAGGAAGCCGTCGTAGATCTCCAGCTGGGTGTACGCGGACCGATCCGGCTCCGGCACGGTCGTCTCGTCTCCCTTCTCACTGGCACGGATCACCTGCCGCCAGAGCGCCGGGACGGCGAGCCGGGAGCGGGTGTAGCGCCGGGGCATGGGCTGCGCGTAGGTCATGGTCATCGTGGGCTCCCCCTTGGGATCAGTCGGCCTTGGCCACCGCGTGTGGTTCGCGCGGCGGGCACTTCGTTCCGGGTGCGGTGAGCGCCTCGAAGTGCCAGGGTTCGTTGTCGTAGCGGCGGCACACGCCGTACCGCCAGCCGTTCTTGTTCAGCCAGGTCATGGCGGCCGTCGGACCGATGTCGACGGCCTTGCCGAGGACGTGCGCGGAGTACCTGGGCGGGAGCACCCACCGCGTCGCCTTCTGGTACGAGCCGTACTTCTTGATCGCCGCGTTCAGCAGCCGCTGCTGCTTGGCGGCGGTCCGCCGGCCCGAGGTGATCTTGATCGTGACGCCGTCGGCCTTCGCGGCCGCGATCGCCTTCGTCAACCGGGCCTTCAGCTTCGGCGACAGCCCATTGATGCTCTCCTCCCGCGACGGCTTCGGCGTCTTCACCGTCTTCTTGGGAGGCTTCGTCGTCGACGGCGTCGTGGATGGGGTCGTCGGCGAAGTTTCCGGGCGGCGGGACGGCGCGATCGTCGCCAGGGTGGTGCCGGCCGGCGGCGCACCCACCGCGGGGGCGCTCACGCTCGACACGACCGGCTCCTTGTCCGCGGCCAGACCGAACATCTCCCCGAGTTGCGCGTGCCACAGCAGCAGCGAACCGACGACGCCTCCCACGACCACCCCGCCGATCACGGACAGCAACCGCATCCGCACCGCACCGGTCCGGCGCGACGGCAGGTCGTTGGTCATGGGGTACAGCCTCTCGGATCAGGACGGTCGCCACATCGGTCCCAGGGACCGTCCTCGTGTACCACCAGTAGCCCCTGAGTATCACTTCGGACGCCGAGCCTCCTCCAAAAGTTGGAGAGACTGCCCCTCCGGGCAGATGAAGCCTCGGAGAACAGCGGCTGACTACGCTGGGCGACATGATGAGTGTCTGGCGCCGGTTGTCGCAGTCGCAGCAGGATCTGCTGCTCGCTGCGCTCATCGGGCTGGTCTGGTTCACGGCGCTGAACCTCATCAACGGCAGCGGGCTGCGCCCGCAGAACCCGGCCGTCTCGGTGGTGACCGGCATCTTCCTGGTCGCCACGGTCGCCTTCGGACGGCGTACTCCGCGCACGATGCTCGTCGCCGTCTCCGTGCTCTACCCGTTCCTGTACGCCGCGGTCGGCACCGGCCTGGCCGCCCAGGTCGGGATCACGATCTTCGGCCAGCCCCAGATCAGCGACGCAGCGCTGCAGTCCGAGATCCACCTGGTCCCGCTCCTCGTCGTCGGGTACCTGGCGGCGTCGAGCGGCGTACGGCGGTTCACCTGTCTGTTCTTCACCATGGGCAGCCTGGCCGGACTGATGATCGGTCTGCCGACCGTGGTCGCGATCGTCCTCGGCCACGCGAACCGGGCGATCCTGTACGGCGATCGCTACAAGAACCTCCCGTCCGACCTGCCGAGCCTCTACAGCTACATCGATGTTTCCCTGTTCGTGTTCGCCGAGGCCCTGATCTGCGGCATGGTGCTGCTCGGCGCGGACGCCCGGCGCCGGCGGAAGAGCGTCGCCCTGCTGGAGCAGCGGAACGCCGAACTGGTCCGGCTCCGCGCGGTCGAGGCGGAACGCGCCGCGGTCGCGGAGCGGACCCGGATCGCCCGCGACCTGCACGACGTGATCTCCCACCACGTCAGTGCGGTGGTGATCCGGGCCCAGGCCGCCGACCGGGTGGCCGACCAGCGGCCCGAGGTCCTGCGGGAGGCGATCCGCTGGATCATTGCCAGCGGCAAGGAAGCGCTGACCGCGATGCGGGAGACGGTCCGGGTCCTCAACACCGCCTCGCCGGGCGACGCCGGAGCGTCACCGGGCTCGGGCGGCGGGACCGCGCCGGTGCCGGACCTGTCCGACGTGGCGCGGATGGGCGACCGGCTGAAGGCCGTCGGCATCGACGTGACGATGAACCTGCCGCCGCGGCAGCGGCAGCTCACCTCGGCCACCGACCTGACCGCGGTCCGGATCATCCAGGAGGCGCTCACCAACGTCATGGTGCACGCGAAAGCGACCGCCGCTCGGGTCACCTGGCAGAGTGGACCGCAGGGCGAGCTCCTGACGATCGACGACAACGGCAGCGGCGGGCCGCCGCCGGTGAACGTGCTGGAGAGCGCCCGGCGGAGCGAGAGCGGCCGCGGCAACGGACTGATCGGGATGCGCGAACGCGCGACGGCGGTCGGCGGCACACTGGCCGTCGCGGCCGGCCCCCTGGGTGGATGGAGAGTGCAGGCATGGCTGCCGCCGCAGAACTGAGCGAGACCGAGCCGATCCGGATCCTGGTCGCCGACGACCAGGGCGTGATCCGGATGGGCCTCGCGATGATCCTCGACCACGAGCCGGACCTGACCACGGTCGCCCAGGCCGGGGACGGCGAGGAGGCGCTCCGGCTGATCGAGCAGTACGACCCGGACGTGGTGCTGATGGACATCCGGATGCCGGTGATGGACGGGCTGGTCGCGACCGAGCGGATCACGACCGCCAACCAGGCGGCCGGCCGGTCGCGTCCCGCCGTACTCGTGCTGACGACGTTCGACGACGAGGCGTACGTCCTGGCCGCGGTCCGGGCCGGCGCGTCCGGCTTCCTCCTGAAGGACACCGATCCCGACCTGCTCGTGTCCGCCGTCCGCGCGGTCCACCGGGGCGACTCGCTCGTCGATCCCGCGTCCACCCGCGTCCTCCTCGAACGCTGTATGGAACTCGAGCGCCAGGTCGGTGGTACGGCGGAACCGGCGCCGGCCCAGCCCGATCCGCGCTGGACCGGGCTGCTGGCCCAGCTGAGTGAGCGGGAGCGGGAGATCCTGGTCTGGATGGCCCGCGGCCTGTCGAACCGCGACCTGGCCACCAAGCTGTTCGTCAGCGAGACGACGGTGAAAACCCACGTCAGCAGCGTGCTGTCCAAGCTGGGCCTGTCGAGCCGGGTGCAGGCGGTCGTCGTCGCCTACGAGGCCGGCGTGGTCCGCCCGGGCGAGGCCGACGTCCGCTGGGATTCCTAGGAGAACAGATAGACCGCCAGGCCCACGACAGCGAGCACGATCACGAGGGTCAGGGCCTGGCTGAGGACCGACGCCTGGCGGCGCCGCGGCAGGAAGTCTCCGGTCACGTCTTCCAGAGTGCTTCGCGAAACCGCGCCACCCATCGGCCATCGGAATGGTTCTGCACTACTACCCGGGGATGAGATGGTTGCCCCGGGCCCAGACTTACGGCGTGCCGAAGTACTCGGCGCGGACCTTCTTCGGGACGCACATGGACCAGGCGTCCAGGATCAGCTCGCGGAGCTCGTCGTGGTCGATCGCGTCGAGGCGGACCTGGATCCACCGGAAGCGCTCGTCGGACGGACGGGGCCGGAAGAACTTGTCCGGCTCGGCGGCCAGCGCCGCCTCCCGTTCCTCGCGCGGGAACCCGATCCCGATCGTCTGCTCGTCAGGTGCCACCGCCAGATACACGATCTGCCCGACCCGGAACTTGATGCTGTCCCGCACCAGCACCTCGTAGCTCCGCGGCAGGTCCGCCGTGACGGCTCGGATATCCGTGAGATTGACCATTGTCCAACGATAGACAGCCAAAGGTGACAGGGTTTGTCAGTGTTTACGGCGGTACGGTGTCCGGATGCCTGCTGTCGTGAGTGCGGTCGAAGGGGCCGAGGTGGTGTTCCGCCTCGGTGACTCTGCGCATGCGTTCACGGGCGTTCGGTTGTGGCAGGAGCTCGGGCTGGCGGCGGAGCTGCTGGAGTTCAAACCGGTCGACTACGGCTGGGAGCTGCGCCTGCCGCGGCCGTCCGTGCACCGGATGGAGTACCTGTTCGACATCGCCGACCTCGGGATGCGGACCGACCCGACCAACCCGCGGCTGGTCGGCGGCGCCTTCGGCGAGCACTCCTGGCTGCCGCTCCCCGGGTACGTCGAGCCCGCCTGGATCACGGCTCCGTCGATCGGGTCGACGCTGACCCCGCTCACCGCAGAGTCCCCGGTCGGGTCGGTCGACGCGCAGGTCTGGGCACCGGAAGGCATCGCACCGACCTTCGAGCTGCCGCTCCTGCTCGCCCACGACGGTCCCGAGTTCGCCGCGTACGCCGGTCTGACCCACTACGCCGGCGCGATGATCGCGGAGGGCACGCTGCCGCCGTTCCGGCTCGTCCTGATCCACCCGACCGCCCGGAACCTCTGGTACGCCGCCAACCCGCAGTACGCCGACGCCCTGACGCAACACATCCTCCCTGCGGTCCAGGCGCAGTACCGGAGCCGGCGGCCGGTGATGATGGGCGCGAGCCTGGGTGCGCTCGCGGCCCTGCACGCGGAGTGGCACCATCCCGGCACGTTCGACGGGCTGTTCCTGCAGTCGGGGTCGTTCTTCACGCCCGATACCGACCCGCAGGAGGCGAAGTTCGAGTTCTACGCCCGCGTCACGGCCTTCGTGCGGCAGGTGCTGACGGCAACCACGGCCCCGAGTACGCCGCTGGTCGGGATGACCGCCGGGACGACCGAGGAGAACGTCCACAACAACCGGGTGATGGCGGCCAAACTGGCCGAGCTCGAGCTCCCGGTGAAGTCCGGCGAAACGCCGGACATGCACAACTTCACAGCCTGGCGTGATGTGCTGGATCCTGATCTCACCGATGTACTGCGACAGACCTGGGGTGGGGCTGATGGAGCGGGAGCAGGTCGAGTTGGAGGCGCCGGGGCTTGACCGCCGCGGCACCGTGATCCGGTACGGCCATTTCGGCCGCCCCGTGCTGGTCTTCCCGAGCGAGCAGGGCCGGGCCTGGGACTACGAGAACAACGGGATGGTCGACGCCGTCAAGGACCTGATCGAGGCCGGCCGGGTGAAGCTGTACTGCGTCGACTCCTTCGACCACGTCAGCTGGTCGGACCGCAGCATCCAGCTCGAGGACCGGGCCCGCCGGCACGGGCTCTACGAGTCCTGGATCGTGAACCAGGTGGTCCCGACGATCGGCGCGGACTCGCCCGGCGTCAGCGACATCATCACCACCGGCTGCAGCCTGGGCGCCTTCCACGCGCTCAACTTCGCGTTCAAGCGGGCCGATCTGTTCCCGATCGCGATCTGCCAGTCCGGCAACTACGACGCCGCCAGCTGGCACGCGTGGGGTGAGCGCGGCGACGCGACGTACTTCAACAACCCGGCCGACTACCTGCCCAACCTCTCTGGTGACCACCTGGAGTATCTGCGCGGCCGGCTGTTCATCGTGCTCACAGTCGGTCAAGGTGACTGGGAGACCCATCCGACCGGGTCCTTACCGTCCGCCCGCGCGACTGCCGCCGTCCTGGAGGCGAAGGGGATCCCGCATGAACTCGACCTCTGGGGGTACGACGTAGCGCACGACTGGCCCTGGTGGCGCCAGCAGATCGCCCACCATTTGCCCCGCTTCTGTTAGGAGTTTGATTGTGGCTGATCGTTCGCGGCACTTGATCGGGTTGTTGCTGGGCGCCGAGGAGGACTGGCCGCAGGCGTTCGAGGCGCTGCTGCAGCGGGTCGGGCCGGTGACCCTCGAGGACGGGCACGAGCACGAGTTCGGCTCCCGCCGGCTGACCATCGAGCCGTTCGACCTGACCGATCCGGTCCGGGTCGGCCTGGTGATCGACCGGCTCGCGTACTGGTACTACCACCCGCGCGAGTGGCTGAAGAAGGCCGCGCTGATGAACGGCACCTACCTGCTGAACTCGCCGTTCACGTTCCAGTCGATGGAGAAGCACTCGGCGTACTGCGCGATGCTCCGGCTCGGGCTGAAGATCCCGCGGACCGTGCTGGTGCCGTACAAGAACCCGGTCGACAACGTGCGCTGGGCCTACACGTCGGCGCAGTACAACAAGCCGTTCGACCTGGACGCGATCGCGGAAGACCTCGGCTACCCGATGTACATGAAGCCGTTCGACGGCGGCGGCTGGCGCGGCGTCTCCCGGATCAACGACAACGACGACCTGCACAAGGCGTACGACGAGTCCGGCGAGATGCTGATGCACCTGCAGGCCACGGTCGAGTACGACAAGTTCGCCCGGGCGCTGTCGATCGGCGCCGAGACGATGGTGATGGACTTCCGCCCGGACGAGCCGATGCACAACCGGTACGCCGTCTCGTACGACTTCCTCAGCCCGTCCGCCGGGCACCAGACGGTGGCGATCAGCCGGATCGTGAACGCGTTCTTCGGCTGGGAGTTCAACTCCTGCGAAATGCTGGTCAAGGGCGATTCGGTGCACCCGATCGACTACGCCAACGCCTGCCCGGACGTCGCGGTGACCTCGCTGCACTACTACTTCCCGTGGGCGATGAGCGCGCTGGTGAAGTGGTCCGTGTTCTCGCTCGCGACCGGCCGGCGCAGCAAGGTCGACCTGCACACCGAGCGGTACTTCGCGATCGCCGACGACGAGTCGCTCGACTACGACGCCAAACTCGAGGCCTACCTGGCCCTGGCCGACGAGCACTTCGAGACCACGAAGTACCACGAGTGGTGCGCCGAACACCTGCCGGACTTCGACGCTCGCGTCCGCGAGTGGGTCGCCGGCCCGGACTTCGACCGCATCCTCCGCGAGACCGTCGCCGCCACCTACCCCGCGCACGAGCAGGAGCAATTCCTCCACCACTTCAAGGGCCTCACCAACCTCTGGCTGGCCGATCAGACGCGCTAGGTCAGTAGCCGCACCACAGCGGTCAGGGCGATCCCCGCGGCCACCGCCGGCAGCAACGGAACCCTCACAACAGAAAGGATCCCGGCGAGACCGACTCCGGCGAGCTGCGTCCAGTCCAGCCGCTTGCCGCCGAGCTCGGTGACGATCAGGCCGGCCAGCAGCACCGGAGCGATCAGGCTCACGACCCGGACCGCCGCCGGCGGCAGCTTGCGTTCGCCGATCAGCAGCGGACCGCCCGCTTTCATCAGCCAGTTGACGACGGCGACGGCCAAGGCCGCCAGCCACAGCTTCACGACATCTCCTTTCCTGCCTTCGGGCGCTCGGGATCCGGTCGGCGCTCCGGGATCAGGCCGATCAGCGCGGCGGCTGTGGCGCCGAGCAGCGCGTAGCCCGGATCGGTGACGAGCAGCAGGCCGGCGGCGACGCCGGCGCCGAGCAGCGACGCGGCGAGTGCTCGGCGGGAGCGCCGGAGCTCGTCCAGCGCGAGTACGAGGAAGAACGCCGGGAACACGACATCGAGCCCGAGCCGGTGCATCAGATCGGGCGAAGGTGCGGTCAGGGCGCCGACCGCGGTCCCGAGGACCCAGGCGATCCATTGCGGCAGGCTGGCGCCGATCAAGCGTGCGGCGTCGTACCGGCCGTCGTCGCGGTGAGCGAAGACGAACGAGGCGTCCACGAGGGCCTGCGCCTGGAGTGCCCTGGTCAGCCGGCTTCCGCTCAGGCTGTCGTTCAGCGCGACGCTCATGACGAGATAGCGTCCGTTGATCAACGCCGCCGAAGCGATCCCAGCCACCACCGTGCCGCCGGACAGTGCCGTCAGCAAGGTGAACTGCGCCGAACCGGAGAACGCCAGGGCCGAGAACAGCACCGGCAGCCCGATTCCCCAGCCACGGGCCTCGGCCTCGGCGCCGAAGCTGAGGGCCAGAACGAACCCCGCACCAGCCGGTCCGAGCCCGAGCCGGATTCCGTCGGCGAAGGCGGCTTTCATGTCGCGGCTCCGGCCTGATGTCGCTGGTAGTGCCTGCGGGCGCGGGCCCGATTGCCGCAGTCCGCGGAACTGCACCACCGTCGCGAGCCGTTCTTGGTGCGATCCAGGAACAGCCAGCCACAGTCGTTGTCGTCACACTGCCGCAGCCGGTCCAGATCCTCGTCCTCGAAGAACCGCCAGATCGCCAACCGCAGGCGATCGGCGATGGTGTTGGCGTGCCAGGTGAGGGGCCGCGCGCTGACGAGCTCGGCGTTGCGTACGGCGTGCTCGATCAGCTTGTGGAGTTCGACGAGGTCGGCGTCTTCCGGCTCTTGGTGGAGTGCGAGCGGATGCAGGACCGCATAAGCAGTCTCGCGGCAATGCAGGAGGTCGGTTGCAGTGCCCGGCTCGGACGGACCCAGCCCGGTGGCCGTCAGCCAGCGCCGCAGATTGGCCGGATCCGCGAGCCGGTCGACCCGCCGCCGATCGTCCAGCCGCCAGGCCACCGTGTTGACCAGATCGAGCACAAGATGCCCGCCGACCAGCTCCGGCCGATACTCCATGACCTACCTCTCTAACACTCAAAAGGCATCATGAGTCGTTAGATGCGCGACGAGCAAGCGCAGGGCGTGTCTAGGCTGGGGCCTGTGCGCGACGAGGACGTACCGGGATGGTGGCAGCGGCTGGGGCTGGACGGGCTGGTGGACGTGCATGTGCACTTCCTGCCGGACCAGGTGATGAACGCGGTCTGGGCGTACTTCGACCAGGCGTCCGAGCACTACGGGACCGCGTGGCCGATCACCTACCGCACGTCGGTCGAGGAACGGCTGAAAACGCTTGACGCGCTGGGAGTCCGGGCGTTCCCGGCGTTGGTCTATCCACACAAGCCGGGCATGGCCGCATGGCTGAACGAGTGGGCACGCGACTTCGCCGCGGCCACACCGGGCTGCGTGCCCAGCGGAACATTCTTTCCCGAGCCGGGCGCGGGTGCCTACGTCCGCGAGGCGTTGGAGTCCGGGACGCGCATCTTCAAGGTCCATCTGCAGGTGGGCGACTACGATCCCCGCACCGACGAGCTCGACGACGTCTGGGGCCAGTTGGCCGAGGCCGGCGTACCAGTCGTGGTCCACTGCGGCTCCGGCCCGATCCGCGGCCGCCACACCGGCCCAGGACCTTTCGGTGAGGTCCTCCGCAAGCACCCGCAACTGACCGCGGTCATCGCGCACCTCGGCATGCCGGAGTACGCCGAGCACCTGGCCCTCACGTCGTACCCGAATGTCCACCTGGACACGACGATGGCCCTCACCCCCTTCACCGAGTCCCTGATGCCCTTCCCCCGCGAGTTGACGTCGCGCCTGGGCGACCTGCAGGACCGGATCGTGCTGGGATCCGACTTCCCCAACATCCCGTACGAGTACGCCGTACAGCTCGAATCCTTGGAGACCCTGAACCTCGGCGACGACTGGCTCCGGGCCGTCTGCTGGACCAACGGCACCCGCCTCCTCGGGCCTCTAGTCAGTCCGCTCGCCGTCGCGGCCGGGTCAGGACGTAGGCGGTCGGGGTGGCGCCGTTGTACTTGAGGAGGCGCTGGCGGATGAGCTTGATGCCTGGTTGGTGGTCGATCGCCTCCTGTAGCAGGCGCTTGTCCTCGGTCAGGAGCACGGCGCGACCGTCGGCGGCGAGGATTCGGTCGATCTCGGCGAGCGCCTTCGGGTAGAGACTCCGGTTGTTGTGGTGCGACCCGACCTGCTTCCCGAACGGGAGGTTCGCGACGATCCGATCCACACTGTCAACCGGGAGTGGAAGAGCGTCCGCCTCGGCTAACACGAGCTCGACGTCGGCCCGGCTGTTGCGGACCGCGATCTCGAGTGCGCAGGGGTCGTGATCACTCCCCAGTACGCGCGCCGTCGGCTCGCGTCGCCGTACCGCCCGCGGAATCGTCCCGGTACCGCAGAACGGATCGAGCACCCGATCCCCCGGCCGCACCTTCGCCAACCGCACGAGCACCTCGGCGACCAGCGAGTTCGTTGACCACGGCAACCGTTCCGCCCGCTCGAAGCGCCGCGTCCAGGACAACGGCCCGACCTCGGCGACCCAGCCCTGCGGCGACTGGGTGAGATTCACGATCCATCCACCGGGCCGATTGATCCAGCCGAGACCACGCTCGACCACCGTGATCAGCCGCCGCCGGACCTCCGGGTCCTCAACGCCGACCCGGAAGGTGAGCGGCGTACCGAGCGTCGCGAGTACGCCGCTTGCACTCGACGACTCGAGGGCACGCAGGAAATCGCGGTCACCTGGTTGACCCGGGAGCGGGATCGCCAGGGTCGAGTAGAGCGAACAGTCGGCGATCTCACCCAGCCGGCCGTCGACCGTGCATTCCACGGCGACGGCGGACAACTGGCGAACCGTACCGACTGACCGCAGCTCCGCCATGAGAAGGTCCGCGGCACCGTCGAGCGTGCGCAGGACAAGGCGGTCCGAGAGACCGGACACGATGAGGCTCCTGAAGAATCGCGATCGACAGAACGGTCGAAGCGCGGCGCGCAGAACACCGGCACAACGGCGACCGTTGCCCGGGGCCACAGCGTGGCGCGCGCCTTCAGAAACGCATCATCAGCACGACCCTAGGCGATCACCCCGCACCTGCTCACCTGGTTTTCAGTAGAATCAGCGCGTGGTGAACGAGGGTCGCATTCATACGGTCGGTCAGCTGCTCGACGTCATCGACCAGGTCGTGGCGACCAGCGCCCGCGGCGATCGGTCCCAGGCATCGTCCGCCGAGTTCTGGACCGAGATGCTGACCACGCCCGGCCACCCGCTGGCCACACCGCTGCCGGACGAACCCCTCGTCGACTGGCACGAGCGCGGGCTCCTCGGAGACCTCAACGGCGCCCGAGTGCTCGACATCGGGTGCGGCTCCGGTCGCAACAGCCGATGGTTCGCCGAGCAGGGCGCCACCGTCGAGGGCATCGACCTCGCCGCACCCTTGCTCGACACGGTCCGCGCGAGCATGCCCGCGTCGGTGACCCTCACCGCATCGGACATCTTGCGAGATCCGATGCCGGCCGGGCAGTTCGACGTCGTCTACGACTCCGGGTGCTTCCACCACATCGCCCCGCACCGGCGGATCACCTATCTGGAACGAGTGCTGCCGGCTGTGCGTGCCGGCGGACGATTCGGCATCGTCACCTTCGCCGCCGAACACATGGAGGCTCCCAGCGATTTGGAAGTCGTGATGAGCGGCGACACCCAAGGGGGCATGGCCTTCTCCCTCGAAGACCTCCGAACCATCTTCGCGCCCCTCGACCCCGTCGAGGTGCGGCCGGTCCGCCCCGACCGCGAAGGCGCCTTCGCCGCCGACTTCCTCAACGCAGCCCTCTTCACCGCCTAGCCGCAACCCGCCCGCCGTCCGCCGGGTGAACTGGGCTTGTGCGGCTCTCAACGGCACGCATGTCCGCGATGGGTTCTTTGAGTAGTAGCGCAGCGACCGCTTCCGGAGCCTCGCGCATGGCGTTGTGGGCGGTTGGGAGCTCATGAACGAGCCACCCCGGGTCGGCCCGCAGACGGGTCCGGAGTTCGGCGAAGGGCGTGCGATCCTCCCATCCGGAGCAGTAGACGAACTCGCGGCGCGGCACGCGGTCGGCAACGCCGGTGAGCCGGATCGTTTGCACGAGCGCGGCGAGGGGATGGGGACGGCGGCGGGGATCGCCACCGTCCGGCGGACGGAACGGCGGACGTACGGCGTACCCGGTGTCCGCGGCGCCGTCGACGAAT
The DNA here is from genome assembly GCF_055586945.1 of Kribbella sp. NPDC048837. Taxonomy (NCBI): domain Bacteria; kingdom Bacillati; phylum Actinomycetota; class Actinomycetes; order Propionibacteriales; family Kribbellaceae; genus Kribbella; species Kribbella sp. NPDC048837. The sequence continues at coordinate 757,177 of NZ_JBVJHF010000002.1, read as the reverse complement.
GCTTGCCGGTAGCCCTCGGTCGTCAAAGACCAGCACGACTCGCCATCACGCGGTACGTAGGCGTCGAGATGCACGAGTCGCGAGATCCGCCCACCGGCGCGATCGGCCGCGGCAGCGATCACCATCCCCGCGTAGCTGTGGCCGACCAGCGTCGCGCTGGTGATGTGGTTGCGATCGAGGAGCCGCAGTACGTCGTCGGCGTGCGTGTCGAGGTTCGCGTTCGCGACTGTCGCGGTGTCGTCGTCCGGGCGCAGACCGGTCAGCGTCAGGGCGTGAACGGTATGACCGGCACGCTCCAGCAGCGGGACCACCCCTTCGAACGCCCAGGAACCGTGCCACGCCCCGGGGACGAGGACGTATGTCGCCATGTGTTTCTCCCTTCTGTGAACTTTGCGCTGAAGATTCGGTGCGCGTGGAGGCAATGTCATCAGTTTCCTGGGGTGGCTTACTACCGTTAGAAGGCCAACTGATACCCGTTCGCCGCCAACCTCGGCTCCCTGCGGATCAGTCGGACCATGGCTGCACGACCACCCGCACTCGAGCCAGGCGGTACGACCTCTCATCCCGAACCCAGTACTCCCCAACCGGCGCCTCCACCAGCCCGCTAGCGCCTGGTCGGCACGCCGGCGCGTAGTCGAACGCGACAGCCTGGCCGAGCGCGGCAGCGTCCTCGAGCGCGGCAGCGCGTCTGCGAGCGCGGCAGCGCGTGTGCGAGCGCGGCAGCGCGTGTGCGAGCGCCGCAGCGCAGGGCGAGCGGCAGCGCATGGTCAGCGCGCCAGCGCGTAAAGAGGGTGGGCTGGGCGGCGTGCGGCGAGCTATAACCAGCGGAGCCCGGCGCGAGAAGAGCAGGCGCGCGACGCAGGAGCACGCACACAAGCGCGGCAGCGCGTATGCGAGCGCGGCAGCGCGTATGCGAGCGCGGCAGCGCCTATACGAGCGCGGCAGCGCGTGGTCAGCGCGGCAGCGCGTGGTCAGCGCGCCAGCGCGTGGTCAGCGCGCCAGCGCGTGGTCGCGTGGTCAGCGCGCCAAGCCGTGTTCGAGCGCGGTAGCGCGTGTGCGAGCGCGGTAGCGCGTGGAGGAAGCGCGGTAGCGCGTGAAGACGGGTGGGTGGGGCGCCCCGGCGGCGAGCGATAGCGAGCGGAGCCGGGCGCGAGGGGACGAGCAAGCGCGCGACGCAGGAGCACGCGCACGAAGCGCGCCAGCGCGTGGACGAAGCGCGGTAGCGCGTGAAGACGGGTGGGTGGGGCGGCCGGCGGCGAGCGATAGCGAGCGGAGCCGGGCGCGAGGGTCGACCGCGTGAGGCAGCCCGACACACAGTTCCCGGGCACCCGTTGCTGGCCCCATTCCAACGTTGTACTGTCGTCGTGTCCGTCTACGACATCCCCCGGGAGAGTCCATGTCCCAGCCTCGTGCCGAGTATCCGCGTCCGCAGTTCGTCCGGGCGGAGTGGGCGAATCTGAACGGTGAGTGGCAGTTCGAGATCGATCGGTCCGACTCGGGTCTGGAGCGGGAGGTGCGGGACCGCGAGCTGGCGCAGCGGATCACTGTCCCGTTCGCGCCGGAGACCAAGCTGTCGGGGATCGAGAACGTCGACTTCCTCGAGGCGGTTTGGTACCGGACCACGGTGACGATCCCCGCGGAGTGGGCCGGCAAGGACGCCGTACTGCACTTCCAGGCGGTCGACCACGACGCGACCGTGTGGGTGAACGGCGTCGAGGTGGTTCGGCACCGCGGCGGGTTCACGCCGTTCAGCGCGAACCTGAGCAAGGTCGCCAAGCCGGGCGAGGAAGCCCTGATCGTGGTCCGTGCCCGCGACCCGCGTCACGGCGTACAGGCGCGCGGCAAGCAGACGACGACGTACTTCAACCACGGCTGCGTCTACACGCGGACCACCGGCATCTGGCAGACCGTGTGGCTGGAGGCGGTGCCGACCGTGCACCTCGGCCGCCCGCGGATCACGCCGGACGTGGCGGGCTCCAGCTTCCACCTCGCCGTACCGGTGTCGGCGAACAAGCCGGGCTGGAAGATCCGCGCTTCCCTGAGCGACGCCGATGGCGAGGTCGTGGCGCAGGAGGTCCGTGCCGACCTCGACCTCGCGCCACGGCTCACGCTGCAGGTCCCGGCCGACCGGGTCCGCCTGTGGGACACGACCGATCCGCACCTGTACGACGTAGGCCTCGAGCTGATCGATGCCGACGGCAACGTTGTCGACACCGCGGACAGCTACGCCGGTCTGCGGTCGGTGTCGATCAATGGCAAGGCGATCCTGATCAACGGCAAGCACGTGTTCCAGCGGCTCGTGCTCGACCAGGGGTACTGGCCGGAGAGCCTGATGACGGCGCCGTCCGAGGAGGCCCTGGTCCGCGACATCGAGCTGAGCATAGCCGCCGGGTTCAACGGCGCGCGGCTGCACCAGAAGGTGTTCGAGGAGCGGTTCCTGTATCACGCGGACCGGCTCGGATACCTGGTCTGGGGCGAGTTCGGCGACTGGGGTTCGGGCGTCGGGGACACCGGCGACAACAACCAGCAGCCGACCGCGTCGTACGTCGCTCAGTGGCTGGAGGCCGTCGAACGGGACTACAGCCACCCGAGCATCATCGGCTGGTGCCCGCTGAACGAGACCCATCAGTACCTGCACGACCGGATCACCCAGCTGGACGACGTCACCCGGGCGATGTTCCTGGCCACGAAGGCAGCCGACACGACCCGCCCCGTGCTGGACTCGTCCGGCTACTCGCACCGCGTGCCGGAGACGGACGTCTGGGACTCGCACAACTACGAGCAGAACCCGGTCGAGTTCGCGAAGCAGATGGCCGGCCTCGCGGACGGAGCGCCGTACGGGAACGTCGGCGGGCACGAGGGACGGCCGATCTCCCAGCCGTACGCCGGTCAGCCGTACTTCTGCAGTGAGTTCGGCGGCATCTGGTGGAACCCGGAGGCGGCCGCGGCGGCGTCGGGCAACTCCGCCGACTCGTGGGGTTACGGGCAGCGGGTTGCGGACGAGGAGGCGTTCTACATCCGGTTCGCCGGGCTGGTCGACGCGCTGCTCGACAACCCGCTGATGTTCGGCTACTGCTACACGCAGCTGACCGACGTGTTCCAGGAAGAGAACGGCGTCTACCGGTTCGACCGCAGCAACAAGCTCGACGTACCGCGGATCCAGGCGGTCCAGACCCGCCAGGCCGCTTACGAGAAGGACTGAAGACCGAGGCTGCCGACAGCGACCAGGATCCAGAGAATCGCACCGAGGAGGAGCGGCCTGGGTCCTGCGTCGCGCAGTTCCTTCGGCCGGAGTGACAGGCCGATCGCGACCAGGGCGGACGTGATCAGGAAGGTTCCGATCTGACTCAGGGCCGGCAGCCAGGACTCGGGTACGGCGCCCGCACTCCGAAGGCCCGCGGCTGCGATGAAGCCGACCAGGAACAGCGGGACGAGCCGCCGCCACGGCAACCGGGCCTTCGAGCCGTCTGCCGTGCGCCCGTCGCGGCGGGATTTGAGGACGACCAGGGTGAGGACGATCGGGACCAGGGTGAGCGAGCGCGTCAGCTTCACCACGAGGGCCTGGTCGCCGGCGCTCTGACTGTAGGCGTATCCGGCGGCGACGACGGATGAGGTGTCGTTGATCGCCGTACCGGCCCAGAGGCCGAAGGCTTCCGGGCTGAGGCCGAGCAGGTGGCCGAGGGGCGGGAACGTGAGGACGGCGACGACGTTGAAGGTGAAGATCGTCGCCAGCGCGTAGGCGACTGACGAGCGTTTGGCGCCGATCGCCGCGGTTGCTGCCGCGATCGCGGATCCGCCGCAGATCGCCGTACCGACGCCGATGAGGGTCTGCGTGTCGCCGCGGACGCCGAGGAGGCGGCCGAACAGCCAGGCGCCGCCGAGCGCGATCGCTAGCGTGCCGAGCATGACGGGCAGCGAGGACGCGCCGACGCGAGCCACCTGCTGGAGAGACAGGCCGGTGCCGAGCACGACGATCGAGACCTGCAGCAGATTCTTCGCGGCGAAGTCGTAGCCGGGCCGGCACGTTTCAGACCGCAGTGCCGGGATGAACAAGCCGCTGAGGACGCCGAGCAGAATCCCGAACACCGGCCCGCCGACCACAGGAACCAGCCGACCGAGTGGGACGGCGACGGCGGCAAGAGCAAGTACGGCGACCAGCCCGGGCACCCGCGACCACACAGCCGGGAAGTGCGGAACAGCAGTCGAGGTGGTGTGTGGCCTAACCTCGACCTGCACCATCGGGTGACTCCTTCCGCGGAAATGTACGCACATTTACGCTAGGAGATGACCGGACATTTGGCAAGCCGGGAGGCGGGAAACGGATGACCGTGCGCAGGCTCGACCGCACCGGCGGCCAGCCGCTCTGGAAGCAGTTGCAGCGGGATCTCGTCCGCCGGCTGCGCTCCGGGGAGTTCGACGACGCCTTCCCCGGCGAGCTCGCGCTCGTCGAGGAGTACGAGGTGAGCCGCCACACGGTCCGCCAGGCCCTCGGTCAGCTCCGCTCGGACGGCCTGATCGTGGCCGAGCGCGGCCGCCAGCCCCGAGTCGCCACCGCGCCGGAGATCCGGCAGCCGATGGGCGCGCTCTACAGCCTGTTCTCGTCCGTCGAAGCCTCCGGTCTCCCCCAGCACAGCGTCGTACGGGCGCTCGACATCAGAGCCGACGGCGTCATCGCGGCCCGGCTCGACCTGGAGGCGTCGAGCCCACTGCTCTACCTCGAGCGACTCCGGTACGCCGGTGACGAGCCGCTCGCCCTGGACCGGGTCTGGCTGCCCGCGTCACTCGCCGAACCGCTACTCGAGGCCGACTTCACCCACACCAGCCTCTACAACGAGCTCGCCACCAGGACCGGTCTGAGCCTGGATCACGGCCGCGAGGACATCCGCGCGATCAACCCGACCCCGCCCGAGCGCACGCTGCTGCATTGCCCACCCGAGGCCGCGGTCTTCTCGATCATCCGCCAGGGCACCGTCCAGAACCGCCCGGTCGAGTGGCGCCACACCGTGGTCCGTGGCGACCGTTTCGCGCTGTCCGCCGAGTTCTCGGCGAACACCGGCTACCGCCTCACCCCCGCCCCGCGCACCACCGCGCTGGCTCAGGGCTGGTAGGCGCCACCGCGGAACGGATCGTCAGCCGGCAGCCAGGAGTTCGCCGGGTCGAGGTCGACCGCGACGTCGCGGGTCAACGCCTCGATCGCGGCGAGCACGGCCGGTCGGACCTCGTCGCGACGCGAGACGAGGGTCCAGGTCCAGATCGGGATCGGGTCGGCCACCGGGCGGCGGACGAAGTCCCTGGGCAGTGGCGTGTCATCGCGCTTGGGTGAACTGACCACCGGCCGCCGCAACCGCCGGACGTGATCGAAGAAGGCCGGCCCGGTGATCCCGTGGTCGTCGATCCGGACCAGCTCGGCACCGGTCGACCGGGCGAACTCGGCCGCGTAGATGTTCCACGACGCCCAGGTGGCCGTGTCGGCGTCGACGAGTACGACGGTGTCCTTCGCGCGTACGGCGGACTCGTCGCGCCCGGGTGAGACGGCGTACAGCCGGTCCATGCCGAGCAGGCGACCGGTCAGTTCCTGCTCGGCGAGATCGGTGGCCCGCACCCAGCAGATCGCCAGGTCGATGCTGCCGTCGGCGACCCGGCCGGCCTGTGTGTGCGACGGCATCACCCATGCATCCACCCGCAACTGCGCCACCGCGGACGCGCGCTCGACCAGATCGGCCGGGCGCCAGCTGACGTACCCGAGTCGCACCGGCTCGCTCGCCGCGAAGCCCGCCGCCGTACGCCGCAACGCGTCGGCCTGCTCCAGCAAGGCCCGCGTCTGCGGGAGCAACGTCTCCCCGAACGCGGTCAGCGCGACCGTACGCCGGTCCCGCTCGAACAACCGCACGCCGAGATCACGCTCGAGCGACTTGATCTGCTGGGACAGCGACGGCCCGGCGATGTGCAACCGCGCCGCGGCCCGGCCGAAGTTCAGCTCCTCGGCGACCGCCACGAAGTACCGCAACTGCCGAAGCTCCACCTGCCGATCGTAGTAGGCCGAGCCTCCTAGCTGGGAGCAAACCGGTCGTGGAAAACGCCACATGGTTCGACAACTATCGAAGTACATCCACTCGAGAAGGCGAGAACCATGAACACCCAGAAAGTCGCCGTGATCACCGGAGCCTCCCAGGGCATCGGGGCCGGCCTCGTCACGGCGTACCGCAAGCTCGGCTACGCGGTCGTCGCGAACTCGCGCACGATCGAGCGTTCCGAGGACCCGTGGGTCCTGGCGGTCCCGGGCGACATCGCCCAGCCGGGCGTCGGCAACCGGGTGATCGAGCAGGGGCTGGACACCTTCGGCCGGATCGACACCCTGGTCAACAACGCCGGCGTCTTCGTCGCGAAGCCGTTCACCGAGTACACCGACGAGGACTACGACCTGGTCGACGGCGTGAACCTGCGCGGCTTCTTCGAGATCACCCGCCGCGCCGTGACCGCGATGCTCGACAACGACGGCGGCCACATCGTCAACATCACCACCACGTTGGCCGAGCACGCCGACAGCAAGGTGCCGTCCGCCCTGGCGTCGCTGACCAAGGGCGGCCTGAACTCGGTCACCAAGTCCCTGGCCACCGAGTACGCCGCTCGCGGCATCCGGGTCAACGCCGTCGCCCCCGGCGTCATCCGTACGCCGATGCACCCGGCGGAGACGCACGAGTTCCTGGCGGCCCTGCACCCGGTCGGCCGGATGGGTGAGATCGACGAGATCGTCGAGGCCGTGACCTACCTCGAGGGCGCGAACTTCGTCACCGGCGAGATCCTCCACGTCGACGGCGGACAGCAGGCCGGTCGCTGATGAAACCCTGGCGGGTCGTGGGTCAAGGAGCGGCGGCGCTGGCCGGCGGGATGGGGATCGGCCGCTTCGCCTACACCCCGATCCTCCCGATCATGCACGCGCAGGCCGGACTGTCCCCGCGGCTCGGAGCGGCACTCGCAACAGCCAACTACACCGGCTACCTCGCCGGAGCACTGGCGGCGATCGTCGTACCGAGACTGACCCACTCCCGCTGGGCGTTGCGGTTGTCGCTGCTGGTCCTGTCGGCGACCCTGGCACTCATGCCGCTCAGTCGCAGCGGACCGCTCTGGCTCTCGCTGCGGCTGATCGCCGGGGTAGCCAGCGCGCTGATCTTCGTGATCGCCGTCAGCGCCGTACTCCCGCAGTTGCGCAGCCATCACGTCGGCTGGATCTTCAGCGGGATCGGCGCCGGGATCGCGTTGTCCGGCGCGGTGCTGATCGGCGGCAGTTGGCGGCAGGCCTGGTGGCTCACCGCCGTACTGACCGTCGCCTGCACGGTGCCGGCCTGGCACCTGACCGGCCCGGCACCGGCCGCCGCGGCAACGACCGAGCGCGGCCGTGGATCGAAGCACTTCACCGCGTTGCTGACCAGCTACTCACTCGAAGGCGTCGGCTACATCATCGCCGGCACGTTCCTCGTTGCCGCGATCAACGAAACCGCCTCCGGGCAGATCGGCAACAGTGCGTGGATCATCGTCGGCCTCGCCGCGCTGCCCTCCTCGGTCCTCTGGGCCCGGCTCGGGCGAACCTGGTCGCGGCCGACGCTGCTGCTGACCGCACTGCTCCTCCAAGCCGTCGGCATCGCCCTTCCCGTCCTTGTCGGCGGGGTCGCGGCCGCGCTGATCTCGGCGGCGCTCTTCGGCGCGACGTTCCTCGGCGTCGCGAACATCGTGCTCGCGATCGGCGCGGACCTGCAGGTCCCCCGCGCCGTCGCGATCCTCACCACCGGCTACAGCCTCGGCCAGATCGTCGGCCCGCTGGCGGTCGGACCCCTGCTGCACAACGGATATCACCAGGCGCTCCTGATCAGCGCCGGCGTGGTGGCACTCGCCGCCACCGCCGCTGGTCTCGTCCGCCGTCAACCGAACCAGGAGATTTTCATGACCGACAACGACATCCTGCACAGCGTCCTCGACCAGTGGAAGGCGGGCGTCGACGCGCACGACCCCAAGCGGGTGGCGTCGTACTTCACCGACGACGCGATCTTCCAGGGCCTCCATCCGTACGGCGTGGGCCCGGATGCGGTCGCCGAGTACTACGACTCGCAGCCGATCGGACTGTCCGCGGCGTACCGGATCCTCGAGCATCGCCGGCTCGCCGACGACCTGATCCTCGGTTACCTCGCGGTCGACTTCAGCTTCACCGACCGCCCGGCCCTGCCCGTCTACCTGAGCATCATCCTCCGGCGGACCGGCGACGACTGGCTGATCGCGCACTATCAGGTCTCCCGGTTGTCGTAGGGCTGGCTGATACTGGGGCGATGACGGTCAAGGAACTGCGGTTGGTCGTGACGGCGGACGACTACGACGAGGCGGTGGCGTTCTACCGGGACGTGCTCGGCCTGCCCGAGCGGGAGTCGTACGTCACGGACGACGCGCGAGTGATGATCCTCGAGGCCGGGCGGGCGACCCTCGAGATCGCGAATCCGGCACAGGCCGACTACATCGACGAGGTCGAGGTCGGCCGCCGGGTGGCCGGGAAGTTCCGGGTCGCGTTCGAGGTCGACGACTCCGCGGCGACGACCCGGCGGCTGGCCGAGGCCGGCGCCACCGTGATCGCCGAGCCGACGCGGACGCCGTGGAACTCGCTGAACGCCCGCCTGGACACTCCGGGCGGGATCCAGCTGACCCTGTTCACCGAACTTGACCTGAAGTGAACTTGAAGTGTTGAGGTAAGCGTCATGTGGCAGACCGAGTACCTCGACCTGGACGCTTACCTCGACCGGATCGGGCACGCCCGGCAGCCTGCGTCGGCGGACAGCCTGCGCAGTCTGCACCGGGCGCACGTGCTGGCGATCCCGTTCGAGAACATCGACGTGATCCTCGGCACGCATCCCGGCATCGGGCTGGACGCGATCCAGGCCAAGCTCGTCGGCCGGCGGCGCGGCGGCTACTGCTACGAGCACGCCCTGCTCTTCGGCGCCGCACTCGAACGTCTCGGCTTCGACGTGACCCGCCGGGTCGCGCGAGTCCAGCCCCACAAGGCAGGACCGCGTACGCACGCCCTCCTCGAGGTCGGCGTGGACGGCCAGGACTTCCTGGCCGACGTGGGCTTCGGCGCCGGCCAGCTGTACCCGACGCCGATGAAGGACGGCATCGTCGTCGACCAGGGCGGATGGGATCACCGGCTCACCCTCGACGGCGACGTCTGGACGCTGTCGAAGCAGACCGCCGACGGCTGGGTTCCTCAGCACGCGTCCAACGACGAGCCGGTCCGCCCGATCGACTACGAGGTCTACCACCACCACGTCTCGACCCACCCGAACTCGCCGTTCACCGGCCGGCCAGTGGTGATGCGCGTCGCCGACGGCGTCGTCCGCCGGCTGGTCGGAGACAAGCTCACCGCCGAGTACGCCGACGGCCGCACGACGGAACGCGTCGTACCGGCAGCGGATCTGCCCGAGGCGCTGGCGGGCCTGGACGTCGTCCTCAGCGACGAGGAAGTCGATCGCCTGCGGCTTGTCTAGGTGTCTCGGTGCGGAACGACTCCCCCAGCTCGGGGCCGAGGCCGAAGTAGTGCCGGAAGTTGTAGAGCAGCGGCGACCACGCGGCCGGATCGACGTACGACGTCCCTGGTACGACGATCCGCTCGTCGGCATGCACCCGGAGCACCTTCGCCTGGATGATCAGAAAGGTGCCGCCGGCATCGAGATCGACCTGGACCGCGGTCGCCTCGAACTGCAGTGGACACTCCGCCACCCGGGGCGGGCTCACTCGCTCGGACGGGACCGGGGTCAGCCCGGCGGCCTTGAACTTCTCGCGTTCGAACCGGAAGCGGGCCTTCTTGGAGTCCGGCACCGGATGCCGGCCGGTCAGGCCGGCGATCCGCTCGACCGCTTCCCACTGCTCGGGTGACGGGTAATTGATCACGAGCTCGGGCCGGAGCCGCAGGTTGTGTGCGGTCTGACCAGGCTCACCCACGCCGAGGACGACCACGTCGCCGAGTGCCCAGGCGGACGACATCGGGGCGAGGTTGATCGTGCCGTCGTCGTTCGCGGTGGACAGCAGGGCGACCGGCGTACCTACGTACAGGATGGACGGTTCGATCGTCAGGTGCGTCATGCGTTCGACGCTAGGCGGCCGTCGCTTCGGCCGGGACCTAACTGTCGGAGCGGCATGATGGGGTCATGAGCATGCAGACCGAGGGACAGGAGTTGGCTGCCTGGGCTCGGATGCTGGCGGACGGAACGCGGGCCACGGTGTGCGTGGCGTTGCTCGACGGGCGGGCGTGGACGGCGACCGAGCTGGCCCGGGTGGCGAAGGTGTCGCGGCCGACGATGAGTGAGCATCTCAACCTGCTCGTCGACGGCGGTCTGCTGACCGAGGTCCGGCAGGGCCGGCATCGGTACGTGAAACTCGCCGGGCCGGACACGGCCGAGTTGATCGAGGGGCTCGCGGCGCTCGCACCACGGCGTGCCGAGGTTGCGCACAGCCTGGCAGCGGTCAGTAAGCGGGACGCGTTCGCGCGGGCACGGACCTGCTACGACCACCTGGCCGGCAAGCTCGGGGTCGCGCTCGCGGACGCGATGACCGAGCGCGGCCTGCTCGACTGGTCCGACGGGATCGCGCTCACGCCTTCCGGCGCTGCGTGGCTGGACGACCTCGGCATCACGGTCGAGCCGCGGCGTGGACGGCCCGCCGTACGGTCGTGTCTGGACGTGACCGAACGACGTCCGCACATCGCGGGCGCTGTCGGCGCGGCTTTGTGCGCACATGCGTTGCGGCAGGGTTGGGTACATCACATCCCGGGTGGACGGGCGTTGAAGGTGAGCGGCTCGGTGCGCGAATTCGGGCTGCCGGTAGGCGTTGTCCGGGGGTTGCAGCCCTGAGAACCGTGAGATTGACGCGCCGGGGGGGAGGCGCCGAGCGCGGAAACCACCTAGCCTTCGGCCATGACTGAGTTCGAGCCCGGCACCGATCTGGTGTCCCGCCTCCCTCTGCCCAGCCACGTGATCGTCCATGCGGACGGTCAGTGGCGTCGCGGCTGGCTGATCGGCCGCGAGCACGAGGAGACGGGATGGACCGGTCTGGTGCAGTACGAGGGCGACGACGGAAACGAGCGGACGGAACGCCTGCCGGCGCACCGGATCGCTCTGCCGGAGTCGGACGGCCCGACCGAACGAGCGTCGTAGCGCACCGAGGTGCGTTGAACTGAGGAGGGGATAACAGCACGAAGGCCCCCGGAGGATTCTCCGGGGGCCTTCGTGCGTAACGCGGCCGGGGCGCCTGGGCGGCGAACGAGAACCCCGCCCCAGGCCCTTCGGGCGGTTGACCTGGGACGGGATCCTCAGTGGCGTTACACAGGGTGTATCGCTGGTGACGGGCCGAGTGTTACAGGATCGACGGAAATTCTTTGCGGACGGCGCCGCGCGTCCGGACAGGGGACGACCCCGGTGCACGTCCCTGAACACCGGGGCCTGGATCGGCAGCCTCTCGAGCGACCACCACTCGTGACTTCCAAGTGCCCCCCGCGCCGAGGGCCATTCACGCCGACAGTGATCAGAAATGCACAGCCAGCAGAATCCGTCCGGTCTCCGAGCTGCGGATGTCCAAAGCCTGGATCTCGTTGCGCTGCAGCTTCGTCGTGGCCGCCGGTTTCACGGTCGTCCCGGGCGACGAGGTCCAGCTCGCGATCAGCTGGGATCTGCCGGACGTGTCGGTGACGTACAGCTCGTAGCCCCGGGCCCGTTCGCTCGGCGTCGCGAGTTCGTCGTACCGGCAGCTGATCTCGATCGTCGTACCCCAGCGCTCCGGCACCAGCCGGGCATCCGCGGACAGCTTGCTGGCCACGGTCTGTGCGAGTACGACGTAGTCGCCCTGCGGCTCCTCGTGGGTGAGCGGGATCGCGATGACCGCGCCGATCACGGCTGCGGCCACGGCCACGGCGGTCATCAGCGCGCCGAGCCGGACCCGGCGTCGGCGTACGTCCCGCTGCACGTTGTGGACCAGACCGGGGAGCAGGTTCGGTGGGGCGTCGTCGATGGTCGCGAGCGCGCGGTCGGCCGGCAGCGCGGACAGCTGCGGTGGCACCTCGCCCAGCGATGCCAGCTCGGCCGAGCACTCGTCGCACGTCTGCAAATGCTCCTCGTACGCGCGCCGGTCCTTCGCCGACAACGCTCCGAGCAGGTAGGCCGCGTCCCAGTCGCGGTAGGAGTCGCTCACTGACTCGTCACCCCCTTCTCCTGCAGCGCGAGCTTCAACGCCCGCAGCCCGTAGTGCAGCCGCGACTTCACGGTGCCCGACGGGATGTCCAGCTCTTCGGCGATGTCGGTCACCGTGCGGCGTCCGTAGTACGCACGAACGATCACCTGCCGATGTTCCTCGGACAGCTGAGCCAGCGACTCCGCCACCAGCCAGGCGTCCAGTACGGCGTTCGCGTGGTCGGCGCTCGGGTTCTCCGGCAGGTCCCCGCTGGCCACCTCCCGGCTGACCCGGGCGCTGCGCCGGTCGTCGATGACGAGATTGCGCGCCACCGTGAACAACCAGGCGCGGGCACCCGCTTCGTCCTCGGTCAGGATCTGCGGCCGGCGCCACGCCCGGAGCAGAGTCTCCTGGACGACGTCCTCCGCGAGCCGGTCGTCACCGGTCAGCCGGACGACGAACCGCCACAGCGCGGGCGCATGCACGTCGTGCAGCTCACGCAACAGGGCAGCCCGGTCATCGGCCATCGGCGCTCCTGCTCAGTTGGCTGCTGTTCTCGCCACCATTCTGTACAGGATCAAATCACAGTCCACAGCCCCGGCAGGGTTTGCGGGTGCGGAGGTGGTAGCCGTAGGTGGCTCTGGTGAGACCGATACCCCAGACGAGATAGGCCGGGACGGCGACCCAGAAGAAGGCGTCCGGCAGGCCGACGTCGCCGTACACGGGCTTGCCTTGGAGCGTGGCGACGATCATCTGGAGGAGTCCGACCCCGAAGTACGCCGTGATACCGGCGCCCAGTCCGACACCGGGGAGGAGCAGCATCCAGCGCGGGAAGATCCGGCCGGGCGGGTAGACGAGGAGCAGCGGGAGGGCGATCCCGGCCAGGAGGAAGCCGCCTTCGAAGATGATCACCGAGAGGTTGCCGGCGTACGGGGTGGTGTCGAAGCCGACGGCGGCTTGGGCGGCCAGGCGGGTCAGGCAGCCGGCGACGGCTAGCCAGGCCGGCCAGTGCGGGGTTGTGGTGGGACGCGGCCGACCTGTGCAGCGGAGGCAGGTCGGGTCGAGGCGTCGCTGGTAGGCCAGGGCTGTGCTCGCGAGGAGGGCCGCGCCTCCGAGCGCGGTGAAGCGGGTGAGCATGCCGTGCACATCGAATGGGATCCCCAAACCGGGGAGCAGGCCGGCGACGACGTCGAGCAGGGCGAACGCGGCCGCTGCCACCCAGCCGGCGGCGAGTGCCCACAACGACCCGATCAGCAATCGGGACCTCGGCTGCCGGCTGAGGGCGAGCAGTGCGGCGACGCTGACCAGGCAACCCGCCACCGCAATCCAGTCCGGGACCAGGAGGTCGCGGCCCGGGAGCTTCCAGCCCGGTGCGTGGCCGGTGGCGAACCAGACGCGCAGACATCCGTACGACGCCGCCCAGACGAGTGCGGCCGTGGGCACGCGCGTGGTTGCCATGCGGACAGTCTGTTGGCGCGCATCCGCCGTACGGATCACTCGTGCGAGGGAACGGGCTCCATCGCGGGATGGAACGTCAGCGAGTGTCGTGGAGGTGGCGGAGGGCGCGGAGGAAGGCTTCGCGGTCCTTCGGTGGGAGCTTGGCGAGGAGGCGGTCCTCGCGGACGCGGATGTCCTTGCGGACGGCACGGCGTACCCGACGACCCTGCGTGGTGATCGAGAGCAGGCGGACCCGACGATCGTCGGGGTCCGGCGTGCGCTCGATCAGGCCGGCGTCCTGGAGCTCGTCGAGCGTGCCGATGATGCGTGACTTGTCCGCGCCGATCGCCTGGGCGAGGGCCGCCTGCGTACGCACGGGAGTCTCGTCGAGCGCGGTGAGCACCGAGTACCCCCACATCGAGACCTCGTGGTCGGCGAGCACGGGCATCTCCTCCGCGATGAGCACACGCACCAGCGGATACAGCATCGCGGCGAGATCGGGGCGCTCGTCGGTCATGTTCCGGACGATAGCACTGGCGAAATTATAGGCTGGCGCATATGATAAGCACATGCCTACTGATTACGTCTCCTTCGACGCCGACGCCGTCCGGGCCAGCATCGACCTGGTCGCCCGCGTCACCCCCGACGACCTGTCCAAGCCGACGCCCTGCCGGGCCTGGACGCTCTACGGCCTGCTCGCGCACATGGCCACCCAGCACTACGGCTTCGCGGCCGCCTCCCGCGGCGAGGACAGCGCGGAGATCTGGAAGTTGCGCGACCTCGGCGACGACCCCGTGAAGGCCTACATCACCTCCGCCGAACACGTCCTCACCGCCTTCGCCGAGGACGGCGTCACCGAGCGCCAGTTCCCCCTCCACGAGTTCGGCGCATCCTTCCCCGGCCACCAGGCCATCAGCTTCCACTTCATCGACTACGTCGTCCACAGCTGGGACGTCGCCAAGTCCCTCGACACCACAGTCACCTTCGCCCCCGATCTCCTGGAAGCCGCCCAGACCATCGCCCACATAGTCCCCACCGGCCCCGCCCGCCAGGTCCCCGGCGCAGCCTTCGCCCCAGACATCCCCTGGTCCGGACCCAACCCCCTGGACCAAATCGTCTCCCACCTCGGCCGCTCCCCGAACTGGCCGAACTGATCGGTTCGTCGGGCCTGACAGTTGGCGGGGGTGTCTCGTCGTACTGGCATGACGACTACGACGAGGCTCAGTGAGCTGAGTGGTGATTATGTGCTCGACGGTGAAGCGACGCGGATCGGGTTTGTGGCGCGGCATCGGTTCGGGACCCGGGTGCACGGACGGTTCGGGGAGTTCGAGGGCGGTGCGCACTTGGATGGCAACGACCCGGCGCGGTCGAGCGCGCGGATCACGATCCGGGCGGACAGCATCGAGACGGGTGACAAGCGGCGGGATGCTCAACTCAGCAAGGACTTTCTCGGCGCGGCGGCGTACCCGGTCCTGAGCTTCGTGTCGACGCGGGTCGAGCAGGTCGACGCGACGACGTTCGACGTCACGGGCGACCTGACCATCCGCGGTGTGAAGCGTTCGATCACGATCCCGTTCACGCTGACCGGCGACGCGACCTTCCACGCGACGCGGACGATCAACCGGATGGACTGGCGGGCGAACTGGAACGCCGTGACCACGATCCTGGTCAGCCCGGACGTGGTTCTCGACCTCCAGTTCACCGCCGTCCGCGGCTAGGACTTCTCGCAGCCGATGCCGTCGCCGTCGTTGTCCAGGCCGTAGATGTCGTCGCCGATCACGGTGACCGGACCGCGCACGTACGCCGGGCCGTTCCCGCTGCCGCCCGAGCAGTCGACATCACTGGCGATCGGGACGCAGGCGCCGCTGTAGTTCGGGTCGCAGCCCGACGAGCCGGTCTCCTCGACCTTGGTGCCGACGACGGTCACCTGGGTGCGCGGCTGCTTGGACACCTCCTGGCGGACGAGTTCCTTGGTCTTCTGTACGCCGTTCACGTACGTGACCTCGTAGGTCAGCTTGCGCGTCCCGTCGACCCCGGTGGTCCGGATCGTCGTCTCGCCCTTCGGGAGCGAGTCGTCCGTGACCGTCTTCTTCTTGAACGGGATGGTGCGGAACTCGACGACTCTCTTCTTGGTCGTCGTCGGCTTCTTCGCGGTCGCGGTCGGCGTGGTCGTCGGCTTGGTGATCGGCTGTGACGTCGCCGGCGTCGGCGTTGGTGTCGTGGTGACCCGGATGCTCGCGATCGCGGCCGGTTCGGCGACACCCGACGTACCCGATGATGATCCGCAGCCGGTGGCGAGTGCGCCGACGGCCAGCAGAGCGACCGGTGTCAGCGCAGCACGAAGGAAGTGCACGATTCCCCCCAACCCGCCGTCGGTTCCCCCCGCGGCGGGATTGTCAGCGCCCGGACGTCCCGGACGAATTCCGATCCATACCACCCTGATGCATCGGGCGGCGAGGGGTCGGCGCGGATCCGCGACGAACCGCAGTGGTTTCGTGACCTACCGGCCGGTCAGCCGTGCGTACCGGTGAGGATGTGGGTGCCGATCGGGCTGATGGTGTGCCGTACGGCGTTGCCCGCGCGGCGCGTGGTGACGAGCCCGGTGCGGTGCAGGACGCGGGCGTGTTCGCTGGCCGACGCGAGCGAGATGCCGGCGCGGGCAGCCAGTTCGCTGGTGGAGCAGGCGCCGGCGGAGATGGTCCGCAGTACGGCGGCGCGCGTACGGCCGAGGAGGTCCGCGAGAGCGCGCTCCGGGTCGGCGCACTGCTCGGTCGGCTCGGCGCCGGCCGGATCATGTTGGACCGGATAGACGAGCACCGGCGGCAGGTCGGAGTCGGCGGGCATGATCGGGTGCCGCCAACAGAAGAACGACGGGACGAGGCGGATGCCGCGGCCGCGGAGGTACAGGTCGCGGTCGATGTGCTTCATGTCGACGTGCAGCACGGGCGGTCCCCAGTGCAGGGCCGGATGCAGTGTCGTGGCGAGCGTCTCGAAGCCGCCGGTCGTCACGGTGTTGCTGTGCAGCCGTACGTCGCGGTCGACCATGCTGGCGATCGTCGGCATCTGCGGAGCGATCTTGGTGCGGTGGAAGTGCTTGAGGCCTTGGCAGACCTTCGCGAGTACGGCGGGATCGCCGACGGCGAGGCGCCGGGTCCAGCGCGGCAGCCGGACCTCCTCGGCCAGTTGACTCAGCTCCTCGTGCAGCCGGCGCTTCGGTGTCGCCGCCACCGCGGCCAGCCCGGCGTCGAGCCCGTCGACGGACTCGGCCGGGGTGAGGAAGTCGGGCGAGTAGCCGACGGGCGGCGCGAGTACGAGGAGCTCTCGCTCGATCGGGGTGAGCCGGGCGCGGGTCCGCTGACGCCACGGACCGAACACCGCCGGCTCGTCATCGGTCTGCAGCATGTGCATGCCGAGGAGCACTTCCCACAACGGATCCGGCTCGCGGCCGATCGTCGTACGCGCAAGATCGGCGCAGCCGAAATGGATCCGGAAACCCATCGCCATTCCTCCCCCGAGGAAGCGGCACGCCAGTGGACACCCCCAGCGTGACCGCTTTGACCTGTGTGCAATACACAGCGTAGGCAACCAGAGGGTCAAACGTCAGCTTGAACCGGCGTGCCGCTCAGCTTGCCGCGCCCACCCCGGCGAGTGCGGCGACGACGATCCCCGCGACCAGACCGCCGACAGCCAGCGCAATCAACGGCGCCGCGCTGATCGGTGGTTCCGGAACCCGCTGCTGGAACACCGCGAACAGCCGCTCCTCCGCCGGCCGCACCTCGCGCAGCAGAACCGCGGCCGGGTGCTCGTTGACCCCGAAGATCTCGAGCGCCTGCAGCCCGACCTGAGCCGCGGTCACCGCAGCCCGGACGACCCCGATGATCACCGCCCCCGCCGCCACCGTCAGCACGCCGATCAGCGCGACCGTCGTCTGCGCCATCCCCGGCGACTCCGCGTCCGCCATGAGCGCCCGCTTCAGCGCCTCGACCGACCACCACCCGAAGAACCCCAGCACCCCCGCAGCGACCCCGACCCCGCAGCACACGGCAGTCAGCGGATTCTGCGTCTTCACCGCCGCCGCGAAC
Source organism: Kribbella sp. NPDC048837 (assembly GCF_055586945.1). NCBI lineage: Bacteria > Bacillati > Actinomycetota > Actinomycetes > Propionibacteriales > Kribbellaceae > Kribbella > Kribbella sp. NPDC048837. The sequence continues at coordinate 739,460 of NZ_JBVJHF010000002.1, read as the reverse complement.
GCCCGCGCGTCACCGGCCAGGTCCCCCGCGTCCCGGACCAGCCCCTCGTACGCCGCCAACGCCTCGGCCCGCGCCTTCAGCTTGACCCCGATCACAATCCGATCGGCCAGCCCCAACGTACTCGCCAGCCCGACGATCTCCCGCCACGCATCCACCACCTCGCGGTGCACCCCGATGACAGCGGCCCGGTCCACAACCCCCATAGTCGTGCCCCCTTGTCCCCCTGAGCCCGAGAGTACGCCGCCCACCCCGCCCCGAACAGTCACTAGCCCCGCCCCGCCGACCCCGCCCCCAACGAGCAAACCCCTCGACAAACCTGACACACTGTTCCCCTCACCCCTCGTGAGAGGGCCTCTAGCTCAACTGGCAGAGCAGCGGACTTTTAATCCGCGGGTTGTGGGTTCGAGTCCCACGGGGCCTACCGCGTCTGACCTGGGCTTTTATCCAGGTCAGACCGTCATAAGCATCCTGGCTGTCCATGGCTCTGTCCATGCTAGCCTTCGTGTATGGCGCGGAAGCAGCGACCGCGGGGGTCGGTCCGGCTCAGGGGCAGCTCGTACAACATCAGGGTCTACGCCGGTGTGGACCCAGTCACGGGCAACGACATCTACCTCAGCGAGTCCACTCGGGATGAGCGAGAAGTCGAGCGAATCCAAACGCGCCTCCAGGCGCAGGTGGACAAGCAGCGCAATGCGGCCTCCCGGGCAACCCTTGCGTACGTCATCGAGGACTGGCTGGAGGGACACGAGGGCGAGGAAACGACCCTCGACAGCTACAGGGGCTACTTCGAACGGAGCATCAAGCCCCCGCTTGGCGACATCCCGGTGTCCGAGCTGCGGACTCGTACAATCGAGCAGTTTTACAAGAGGCTCCGAAAGTGCAGCGCGCTTTGCGATGGCAAACCGATGGTGGACCACCGCACGAGTCGTCCGCATGAGTGTCGAGTAGTGAAGCACCGTCGGCGACCAGGTCGGCCAAAAGCAACCGAGGCCGCGGAGCATGACTGCACTGCCGCCGGATGCAAGGTGACCGAGTGCAAGCCCCATGCCTGCAAGCCCATGGGCGAATCGAGCGTCAGGCAGATCCACGCGATCATCACTGGTGCGCTCGACATGGCTGTTCGTTATGAGTGGATATTGACCAACCCAGCCGAGACCGCGAAGAAGCCCAAGCAGAAGGCGCCGCAGCCAAAGCCGCCCACTGCTGCCGAGGCGGCCCGGATCGCCGAACGCGCGTGGGACGAGGATTTGGCTTGGGGGATGCTCGTGTGGCTCGTAATGGTCACCGGCAGCCGCCGCGGCGAGATACTCGCTCTCCGCTGGTCAGACCTTCATCTCGACGGCGAGGGCGTCGCGGAGTTCCGCAGGAACTACATACAGCGGCGCGGCAAGAAGTTCGAGAAAGACACCAAGACCCATCAGATGCGCCGCAACGCGCTGGATCCCGACACGTTGGAACTGCTGGCGATCCACCGTCAAGCCTATGAGGAGCGCATGGCGCAGCTCGGCGCGCCGGCGATCGACTCGGCCTACGTCTTCTCCTACGAACCCGACAACAGCAAGCCATGCAATCCCGACGGCGTCACCCACCGCTACGCACGCATGTGCAAGAGTCTCGGCATAGACAGCCACCTTCACACCCTGCGGCACTACTCGGCGACGGAACTGATCAGCGCCGGAGTCGATATCCGAACCGTCGCGGGCCGGCTTGGCCACGGAGGCGGCGGAACAACCACGCTTCGCGTCTACGCGGCCTGGGTTCCGGAGTCTGACAAGCGCGCCGCCGGGCTCCTGGCCAGCCGCATGCCGCGGCCCGGCCGACGTGGCTAACGTGGCAGCGAGTTCGCGACGGGGTGTGCCGACTGAATGAACGTCTGGCCATTGCAGGATGCTGCAAGACCTGTGGCCTGCTGGACCGTGCCGTGCTTACGCTCCGTAGAATGAATGGGGCCGAAAGCAACGACTTCTTCAACCGTCCGCAGACTCCCCCTTCCAAAAGATCGCCGCACCGCGCCACCCCGCCCCGAGTTCTGGGATTGCCGGCAGCACTGAGCGGCCAACCGCCGACGCGCTCTAGGGAGGCTGTGCTCGCCACCGAATCACCACGATTTCCACGTTGTGGTGGCTGAGGGCATCGAGAACCACTTGTGCGTCTGAGTCGGAGGCCAAGAGGATCTGCCGGCGCTCCATGGCCAGTTCGGGGAAGGCTGAGGCAGCAAGGTCACCAAGGGCGCCTTCCACAACGATTTCGATGTACACGCTAGGTCTCCCGCCGCGTGGGCCGACCGGGAAACTGGCGCACCTCGACGAGTTCGATGCCGATGCTCTGGAGTCTGAGCAGGATCCCGAGCAGAGCTGCCTGGTCGCGCACCGGTCCACACAGTACGGTCCGGGGCGGCTCCGCCATGACCCGGAGACTGCCTAACTCCTCGAGGACACCGTCGGGCAGTGGGCCGCGGACATGGATCTCGTAGAGCTTCGCCGTCACGGTAGCTGCCTCCTGGATCGGTCATCGGTTGCCGCACTCCGAGCGAGCAGATGGTGAGGACCGCTACCGGGTGGTGGCCTTCACATCATCTCGGCCCCTCACCATTCGTGACCTACCCGCGGCGGGTAGTTCACGCCCAAGTGGCCTTCGTGGCAGGTCCATCGGTCTCGCCGGGAGCACTCGTCTCGGAGTCACGTGAACGAGTAGCCTCACGGTGTGGGGGAGTCACTCGTTCAATCCCGTGACATCGGGTCTGCCCTGGAATCTCTCGGCGCGGACGGGGAGCCCGTGCGCTCCGGACTGCTGGCGGCGCGCGTGGCAGTCCCGGTGCACCCGGTCGGTACGGTCGCCCGCGCCGAACTGTATGCCGAACTGGATCGGGCGAGTCAAGGCAGGCTGACGGTGGTGACTGCCGGACCTGGCTGGGGGAAGACGTCCGCCGTTTCGGCGTGGGTTTCGGGGAAACGGGATGCTGCGGTTGCCTGGTTGAGCGTGGAGGCCGGTGACGACAGCGTGGCAGCGTTCTGGACAGCTGTCCTTGCTGCCCTGCGTCGCACCGGGCTGATTCCGCCCGGTCACCCGCTGGCCGTGCTCGCCCCGACGGACCCAATGTCGCCGGAGACGATGCAGGCGACCTATCGAGGGCTATTCGCGCTGCCGTCGCCGACCGTCCTGGTCCTCGACGACTTCCACAAGATCGAGGACCGCGGCGTTCTCGACAGCATTGCGGTGCTGTTGCGCCATGACCTTCCGCTGCGGTTGGTGCTAGTCACCCGAACAGACCCGGTGCTGCCGCTGCACCGGCTGCGGCTGTCTGGCGGGCTCAGCGAACTCTCGGCCGACGATCTCGCCTTCACGGCTGCCGAGCTCGGCAGCCTTGCTCAGGCTCTGGGTCTCGACCTAACTGCCGCCGATCTTGTGCGGATCCGCGAGCGGACCGACGGCTGGCCGGCCGGGGTGAGGCTGGCCATGATGCACCTGAGCCGACCGAGTGCCGCCCGCGACCTGTCAGGTTTCGGGGGTAGCGACCGCTCGATCGGCGAGTACTTCGTCGCTGAAGTGCTTGATCAGCAGACTCCGGACGTGCGCGACTTCCTGGTCCGCACCAGCGTCGCGGACCGCATCTGTGCCGAACTGGCCGACGCGATCGTCTCTGGCGGCCGGGGCCAAGGCCGCCTCGAGGCGCTTGAACACAGCCATCAGTTCGTCACCGCGCTCGGACCCGAACGGTACTGGTATCACTACCATCCGCTGCTGCGGGAGATGCTTGAGCACACCCTCACCCGAGATCATCCGGGCCAGTTCCGCGCGGCGCACGGGGCTGCCGCGCGGTGGTTGGCCCGACACGGGGAACCGGTTGCCGCGCTTCGTCACAGCGCACAAGCAGAGGACTGGACGCTGTTCTCCACAATCTTCGTGGAAACAGCTGTTTTGGCGATCCTTGGTCCGGATCGACGGATGGTCGAGCGACTCCTGGCCGCCGTTCCCTACGAACAGCTTGCACCGACCGCGCCGCTGGCCGTCTGCGCCTGGGCCCTGGCGTTCCTCGAGGGTCGGTTTGCGGCCATGAGCACCCACACCGAGGCGGCACACGCGCTGCTCGACTCGACGCCGGCCGATCTGCGCTCTGCCACCGGTGCCATCGTGGAGATGATCGCCTGCTCAACGGCGCGGACCCGCAGCGATGCCGCCGCGGTGGTCACGAGAGCCACCGCGGTGCTGACGCGGCTGGACCAGACGAGCCGCCCGTTCCCAGCACTGCCCGGGCTCGGCGCCGTCGCCGCCAACAACCTCGGCGTCGGGTTGCTGTGGACCGGACGGCTACAAGAGGCAGGGACCGTGCTCCTGGCCTCGGCCAGGCGCCTGGAAGAGGTCGGGATTCAGCTCTCGGCGATGAACGCATGGGCACACCTCGGGTTCTGCGGGCTCGTCGAGGGACGTCTGGACGAGGCAGAGCGGTTTGCGGCGACGGCGCTGGACATGGCCGAAGCCCGCGGCGTGACTTCGCGATTCGAACTGCGCAGCGCCCACATCACGAAGGCCTACGTCAGCCTCCTCCGTGGTGACACCGACGATGCGGACCGTTCGGTCTCAGCCGGATTGGCCGCCACCGAAGGCGCAAACGAGCCGGCCCCCACGACAGCCGTCCATGTGTGTCAGGCACTTGTCGCGGTGTCGCGCGGTCGGGTCCGTGCTGCCCACCGTGCGCTGGCGGCGGCCGCAGCGGTGGCGGCGAAGTGGTCGGCGCCGGTGTTCCTGCAGGACTGGCGCACGCGCGCCACCACGGAGACCCTTCTGCTCGCGCACAGTCCGGGCGAGCTGACCGGCGCGATTGCGAACCTGCGGGCGGCGAACCTGAGTGCGACAGGCCGCGTCTGCCTGGCCCGGCTGATGCGGGCCTCCGCGGACCTTTCCGCCGCCGAGAGCCTCGCCCATGACACGTGCGAGCAGGCGGTAGAGGGTGGTGTCGACCCTCTCACTGAGACCGAGACCTGGCTGGTGCGAGCACTGGTCGCCGATCAGCTCCGGCGGACGCACGACTCGCTGGACTACCTTCGCCAGGCCCTGGCCGTGGCCAGCCCCCAGCGGTTGCTTCGCCCGTTCCTGGTCTCGGGGTCCGAGCGGCTGCCGATGCTCCTCCAGCAGCTCGTCGAAGCCGACCCTGCCCTGGTCGGGATCGGCCAGGAGGTCCTGGCACGGCTCGGAGCTCTCAAGCCGTCGACGTCTGAGCCCGAGCCGCTCAGGGAATCGCTGACGGAGCGCGAGTTGACCATCCTGTGGGCGCTCCCGACACTCCAGACGAACGCCGAGATCGCCGACGACCTGTTCATCTCGGTGAACACGGTCAAGGCGCATCTCAAGGGCCTCTATCGCAAGCTCAGCGTCACGAACCGCCGTGACGCGGTCCGGCGCAGCCGCTCGCTCGGGATCTTGTCGTGATCCCGATACGACTCCTCAACCGCCCATTCCGGCTTGGGCTTCCGCCAGTGCGGCCTTGAGTTGTTTCGCCCCGGCGCCGTCCACCGGCGCAACCGACTTGCGCACCGCGCTGGCCAGGGTGTCGTCGACGGTCTGGCTCTGGGCACGGTCGTAGATTGCGACGATGCCGGCCGAACCCGGCGGCAACGCAGCACCCATCTTCTCACCGAGCCCGCTGGCCGCCTTGTGACTGGCGAACTTCCCGACCAGTCCACCCGCTGCAGCGCCGACGACGGTCGCCGCCAGCAACGGGGGTGAGAGGAGTCCCACGACTAGACCGACCCCGCCGCCCACCTTGACTCCTTTGCGCCCCAGATGGTCACCCGTCTCCTTGACGTCGACCGTTCCGTCGGCGTCGACCGTGACGAGTGCCACGCCCTCGACGACGAGCTGCTTGTCCTCGACCTTCTTCACCAACCCGTTGAAGTCGACAAGGGCCAACTCCGGGATCAGGTAGGCGGCGATGACGACGTCGAACTGTGTGTCAACCATGGATTGCTCCTTCGGTGAGCCGCGTTGCGGCTCAGGCGTTGATGCCGCGGGCGGTGTCGGCCTGGCGGGCTTTGGCGTGAAGCTCTGCCTCGTCGACATCATCGAGGTGCGGGGCCACATCGAACACGACCTTCTTGACCGTGCCGGTGAACACGAACGGCGCCTTGTCGGCGTACGTCCGGTCCACGACAAGGCCGTTGTCGCGGCCCACGTCCAGACCCGAGTAGCCGCTGAACCCGAACGGAACCGTGTGGTCCATCCGGCCCTTGCCTACCTGCGCGCCGTTGACGAACAACGTGACGTCGCCGCCGGTCGCCGGTTTGGCCTCGTCCGCGTCAAAGCTCATCAGCACGTTTACGTCCCCGGTCGGCAGCACGGATTCGGATTCCTGCTGGTACTCGAACACGCCGAGGAAGGCGTAGGTGTGCTTCAGCTTCCCATCCTGGACGAAGAGCGAGAAACCGCCCAGATGGTTGGCGTCGGCGACAATGACCCCTTCGGCGCCGCCCTCGGGAATGTGGAGGTCCGCGCTGATCGTGTAGGAGTGGTTGTAGACCCGCGGGACCAAACCGGGCGCGACGTTCTGGACATCCCCGTAATACGTCGTCTTCGTCTGCGTCCCCAGCGGCGGCAGCATGCCGAAGAAGCCGGCGAACGCGGCGAGCAAAGGCATGACGTGGTACTTCTCGGCCTCCTCCCAGAACAGCGCCTGGAGCTCCTTGATCTTCTCCGGGTGGTCGGCGGCCAGATTGGTCGCTTGCGAGAAGTCGTCGGGGAGGTAGTACAGCTCGGCCGGATCATCGTCAGGGTTCCACACGCCAGGAGCGAACCGCTTCAACTGCTCGGGATCCAGCCGCCAAGGCACTCGTGGCATCTTCATCGACAGCCACCAGCCGTCCTTGTACATCGCGCGGTTTCCGAAGTTCTCGAAGTACTGCTGCGTGTGACGCTCCGAGGCCTGCGGGTCGGCGAGCGAGTCCGCGAAGCTCACACCCGTCATCGGCTGTTGCTCGACCCCGTCGACGCGGGTGGGCTGCGGGATCCCGACGATGTCGAGGATGGTGGGCCCGATGTCGGTGACGTGCGTGAACTGCGACCGCATCCCGCCGCCCTCAGGGATGCGTTCGGGCCACCGGATCACGAGCGGGTCGCGGGTGCCGCCGAGGTGGGAGGCGACCTGCTTGCCCCACGCAAACGGCGTGTTCCCGGCCCAGGCCCAGGCGGTGGAGTAGTGCGGGTACATCATCTCGGTGCCCCACGCCTCCAGCCCACCCCACTTGAGCGCGAGCTGCATCTGCTCCTCGTCGGTGAGCGGAAGGCCGTTGACCATCGTGCCCTCGTTGAAGGTGCCCGTGGGGGTGCCTTCCAGGCTGGCCCCGTTGTCACCCCAGATCCAGACAACGACAGTGTTGTCGAGCTCACCCATCTCCTCGATCGCGGCAAGAAGCCTGCCGACGTGGTGATCGGCGTTCTCGGAGTAGCCGGCGTAAACCTCCATCTGGTGGGCGAAGAGCCGTTTGCTGTTCTCCGACAGCGAGTCCCAGGCAGGCAGCTCGTCCGGGCGAGGGGTCAGAATCGTATCCGCGGGAACGACACCGAGCGCCTTCTGACGCTCGAACGTCTCCTCCCGCAGCCGATCCCAGCCCTGGTCGAACTGGCCTCGGTACTTGTCGGACCACTCCTTGGCGACGTGGTGCGGCGCGTGGCTGCAACCGGTCGCGTAGTACAAGAACCACGGCTTCTGAGCGTCGTGTCCTCGAACGCCATGAACCCAGTCGATCGCCTGGTCGGTCATCGCCTCAGGGAAATAGAACGGCTTCCCGTCCTTGCCATCCACCACTCCGATGAACTTCTGATTCTCCGCGATCATCGTGTCGTACTGACCGGCCTCCGGGGCGAGGAAGCCCCAGAAGTAGTCGAAGCCCCAGCCGTTCGGCCAGCGCTCGAACGGTCCGGCGGGTCCCTGCTCCCCCTCAGGTGTGAGGTGCCACTTACCGACCGCGCCGGTGGAGTACCCGTTTTCCTTCAGGACGCGTGGGAACGGGGCCGCGTCGTGGTGCAACATGGCCGAGTAGCCCGGGAAGCCGCAGGAGAATTCGGGGATGCCTCCCATGCCGACGGCATGGTGGTTGCGGCCGGTAAGTAGCGCCGCCCGCGTCGGTGAGCACATCGCCGTCACGTGGAACCGGTTATAGCGCAAACCCTCAGCGGCCACGCGGTCGTAATTCGGAGTGCGGATGGGGCCTCCGAACGTGCTCGGATTGCCGAAGCCGGCGTCATCGATCAGGACGAGCAGGACGTTCGGCGCCCCTTCCGGAGGGTGCTCTTGACTGATCAGTCCCCAGTCCGGCTGCGAACCATCCAGCGTCTTCATAGCGACGCCACCGAATCCGTGAGGTCGGATCGGGAGCACGGTCCGGTCAATCTGTTCGCCCATGACAATCTCCCAAGATTGCGCGTGACTGTGTCTAAGGTCCCAAGACTCCCCGTCCAGCGCGGTCACGTCCTCACCCGACGCGGGTAGGTCCGACGCCAGCCGACGTGCCTACCCGCATCGGGTGAGGCACTGACCAGACGCATCGCCAAGACTGAGGTCACTACCCGCTCCCGGTCGTCTGCCAACAACCTGGCCACGGCAACGCCCAGCCCATGCCAGCTCCGGTGTCCTCACCGAATCCCAGTTCGAGATACAGAAGGCAAGGCCTCAGCCGCCACGACCGGGCAGAGCGGCCGGTCAGCCTCGACCACCGACAGGACCAGTCATGATCCATACATCACTCGACGAACTCGGCCCCGTCGACTACGCAATCGTCGAGTTCTGGGCGGGAGCCTCCAACATCACCGGCGAGATCGCCAGGGACTTGGTGGCGCTGTCCGATGCCAGAACCCTCCGTGTCATCGACCGAATCGTCCTCTTCGAGAATGACAACGGCTCTGTCCATGAGATACCGCTCTCCGACCTCGACGATTTGGGCGAGCTACAGACCCACGAAGCAGAGCTCGCCGAACTGCTGGCCGAGGAGGACGTCGCGGACCTCGCTACCGCGGTAGGCCCCGGCAGTGCGGCCGGGGTCATCATCTGCGAGGACCTCTGGGACGCCTCGCTCGCAGGTGCGGACTGTGGCCGACGCATTCATCGCACGACTTGCATCACCAGACCCAAGGAAAGCTTTGCTCACGACGTGCTCGGGATCACCTGATGAGCAGGACCCAGATCCGCGTTACCGGCCGGGCAGACGCCCCTCTGCGAACGACGTGGTCGACGCTGGCTGACCAGACCGGCATGTCCACCTGGGCACACGCCACGGTCACCCTCGAGCAACTGGGCGACCCTCCACCAGACGGCGTCGGCGCGATTCGCGCTGCGACCCGTTGGCCGTTCCGAGTGCGCGAGCAGATCACCGATATTGATGCACCCAGGCGCCTCGGCTACCAGCTACTGTCGGGACTCCCGGTACGGGAGTATGTCGGCGAGACAGTCCTGACGGACCATGACGGCGGAACAGAGATCGCGTGGACGGTTTGGCTGACAACCCGGGTCCCGGGAACAGCCTTCGTCGTTCGTTCGGTCATCCGTGTCCTCGTGAAGGGCCTAGTATCAGCTTCCGAACGCAGAGCGCAGTCGGACAGACCTACCCTGTAACCGTGCTCCGTAAGCTGGGGCGACCCCGGCCACTCTCTACCGGAAGTCTCGTGAGTTGGTTTGTGGGCAGTGAGAGGCGGTCGGCGGCGATTTCGTGCCGCAAGTGGAGTCGCTGGTGACCGCGACTGAAACTCGCTCCTGGACAAAGACGAGTAACGGCCTGCGCGGGTCCGCCGTACATCGGACCTTCTCATTACGAGGAGGAAGGTCACCGTCACATCTGCCGTCTTCAGGCGTGATTCGTTGCAAGGAACCTATCTCCGGTGCCCGAATTGCTCATCCGTATCGGGCAGTTCGCTCCACGAATGGCTCCACGCCGCCGCTACAACTCGCCCGTCCGTCGCGGCTCCACAGGAGGCCGATGGGCCTATCAGCTGGCAATGTGTTGTGGGAGCGCGGTCTAGCGCTGGCTGTCCAAGAGCTCGGACAACCCGTAGGCCCTGGCGTCAGCGAGCTGGTCGATCACGTCAAGGCATCGGTTGCGGTCTGCGGCCGAGTCGCTCTGCTGGTATAGCCGAAAGATGACTCGGCTGAGGTCTTGGGCGATGCGGGCAGGTGCTGTCGCGATGTTGCCGATATCGATGCCGCCAGCCGCGGCGGCTCGTTCGCAGGCCTCGATGGTCGAGGGCGGCAGAACCTGCGACCTATCGGCGAGAGCATCGATCACTTCGAGGTAGCACTCGTCGAACGCCGGCGACGACAGGAGGATCTTGAGCAGGGCCTCCGCAGCGGGTTGCTCGGACGAGGCGAGTGCCGTCGCCGCGTTCGCTGCTTCCTTTCGGACTGCCGGCTCGGCATCGTTGAGAAGGGTTTCGACGATGTCGAGGTCGTCCAGGGGGCTCTCGGCCACGCGCCGGGCGGCGCCGTGCCGTGCGTCCGGCGAGAGAGCGGTAACTGCGGTTGGCAGCCCGGTCCCGAGAAAGTCGTGTAGCAGCGCAGATGCCCAGATCTCGCCGGCGACGTCGGCCGTGCCGACCGGTCCGTCAAGGGCTCGCAGCAGGTGCGGCGCGAACCTGTCCTGGGCTCGGATCAGGCAGTAGACCAACAGCCGGCCGACCGTGTGCGCCTGGAAGATCTCAGTGGGTACGTCCTGGAACAGCAAGTCAGCGATGTTGAGTGCCCTGTCGCGGTCATGGTTCAGCAGCGCAGCGATCGCCTCGGCGGCCATCGAGCGTGTGGCCAGTGACCCTGCTGAGGCCAATACCTCGAGGCTGGGCAACAGCCGCCCGACGTGCTCATCACTTGCGAACCACAGGGTCGCGATCGCCCGGGCAGATGTGCCCGGGATCGAGTTGATGCCCGCCGTAAGAATGGCATCGCCGGACGTGTACGGCCCTGGCTTCGAGTCTTCCTCACGCGCGCCCTGCTCGAGTAGCGCGAGGAGGCCCTGGTCAACGGCACCGCGAGCCTTGATCGCATCGTTGACACTGCGCAGCACCTCGGGACCGGCAACCTCGAACGCATGGACGCAAACCTGGGACAGGAGCCCCAAGTCCGCGGTCGGGGCGATGGCTGAAATGATCCTCAGGAGGTGCACCGCCGGCGCCGACGAGTCGAGCCGAAGGGCGAGGTTCGCGAACCGTTCCGGTTCCTCGGCGGCTCTGCGGCCGAGCTGGGATGCCAACTGATAGGCGCCACCTTCCATGTCGTGGCTGAGCAGCTCGGGGTACCGAGCGATCGCTGCGAGCCACTGGTCGTCGGTCAGCGCCTTCGAGTCCTCTTCCAGGATCGGCGAGCCGATCGGCCGTGCCATCGGGATCGGCTGCGGTTGGTGGATCTCGAGGTCGGCGTACTTCGTCTTAAGGTCTGCAATGCGTTGGGCGACCCGCGTAGAGCGGCGGTCGACTGGGATGGCCGTCAGCAGCTCGTACGATCCTCGTTCGCGCCACTCGCCGGGGTCTGGGTTGCTCCGAGCCCACGAGGGAAGCTCGTAGTCGATGAGCATCTGGTCCAGGGTGCCGAGCTGTTCGTCGGTGCAGGAGGTGGCGATGGCGGCGACGAGCTCTCTGCTCGCCCAGCGGGGGCTGCTGATGTAGCCAAGGTTGAGGTTCCCTGGGTCGACCGTGAGGAACGACAGTCCCTCGTCGCACCTACCCAGAACCTGATAGGTACGGCAGGCCAGCCACCTGAGCTCCTTAACGTTCGAGGTGGCAAGCGGGGACACAGTCGCGGATACCGAGTCCGGGTCGGAGACGGCCACCGCCCGCAGTGCCTTGTCCAGACCTGTGTAGAGAGACCCGGGCAGGCCGCCGCGGCCGCCGAGAGGCTGATTGGCCAGCCTTGGCGACTGGCTCAATCCTCCCGATTGGGATGGAACAGCGGTGTTCTGGATCATCTCAGTCATGGGTTCGAGCAGTTCGCCGAGGTACGCCTCAGGCGCGGACTCGGCGATCTCCTTCACGAGCTGGTCGCTACCCGGGCTGTGATCAGGGAGCAAGCCGGTTGTGAATGGATCTGGCTCGTTTGCAGCGGCGCTGCGCTCCACAGCCCGGCGCACGACGGCACCGATGAGTCGAGCCGCTGCAGCCGGATCGTCTGTGTGCAAGCCGTAGAGGTTGGTGAAGAGGTCAGCGTTTGACGTGGACGCATTAGGTGGCCCGCCGTCGAGGTCGCCGGATCCGATCACGTCGACCATGAGGCCCACCAGCGCAGGCGTGATGGGCCATTGCGCCATCAGGCGGAAGCGCTGCCTCCACTCGTCCGTCGTACCGACGTGCGGCCGGAGAAGCTCCGATACGCGGGCGCCGGCCTCTTTCGGCAGGTACATGAGCCACCGCATGACGACATCAGCCTTCTCGGAGTCGCGAAGGTACATCTCCACGCGGCCAGCAGCGTCTGCGGCCTCAAACCAGCCTGGCCAGGACAAGAGCGGTCGCACCCACGCGGCTGTGGCCGTGTCCGCACCAAATGCCACCGGCTCCAAGACGAGCCAGTCATCGGCATCAGGCAGGTGACGGGTGAGGACAGTGGCCACGACCGATTTGAGGTGGGGCCTGATCTGCTGACTCGTCAGTAGCTCGACCACGGTGCCTCGGAAGGCCACCGGGTCAGTGGCCTCCAGATACTCCAGCACCTGCCGCGTCTGGGCGCGGCGGAACAGTTCTGGCCTTCCTCGACCAGGAACGAATGCAGGGAACGGCCGCCAGCCACGAAGGTCGTGGCGAACTGGTAGTCGAAGTAAGTCTCGTGGAAGAACCGAACTTCTCTGTACGCGACGTCGAGCACTCCAGCAGACACCAACGCCCTGACGTCGTCCGGCGGGACCGAACCCAGAACCGAAACGGGAACCTGCAGTCTTTGACGCTTGCTCATGGCCTCGACGAGCAAGGACATGATCCGCGGCCAATCCAGCGACGGATGCTCGCGATGAAGCCTGGTCCAGACTTCATCGGTGTACTTCTCGTAAAGATCAGACAACGAGGAAAACGGGCTCACACGGGCTCCGGCCGGAATCTTCATGAAGACGGCCAGGTGCAGCGGGACACGGAGCAGTTCGATCGTTTCTGGAGACAACGCCCCAGCGTTGATGCCGGCGGCTTCGAGGGCCGTGCGCAGTCGCTCCGGGTCAAGGGGGGTGAGCTCCAGTTCCGCGCTGCGGGTGCCGTCCGTCAGTATCTGAGCGATCCGCCTGTCCTCGCGCAGGTCAACCGTCCGGACCGCCAGCACAACCTTGACGGCTGGGAACACCGCCACCTGATCGAGGACATCGCCGACTGCCTCGAAGGCAGCGGGCATGCGGCCACCGTACTGACTGACGGCGTCCAGCTGGTCGATCACTAGTACCGCGTGGAGCTGAGCATCCGAGCCGGCGGTCATACCACCGAGAAGCAGTGCAGGAGAGCGGCTAAGGTCGTTTGCTGCTCCAAGACCGATGGCCGAGCGTGCCTCAACCGCCTTGCCTTCCATGGACACCGCGGCGGCGAACCATCCTTGTTCGTGGTGGAGTTCGGCGAGCGCCTCGGCGACGACCTTCGACTTGCCCGACCCCGCACGGCCGTGTACGACGACGATCTGCGGACCATCCGGGTCCATCAGCAGGTCAAGCAGTCGCGGCCCATCTGGCGATTCGACCTGCAGCACTGTTCCATCGGGAGCGAGCGGCCGATCCCAAGCAGCCCGGCGAGATGCTCGCTTGACCGTTGCCTCGAGCTCGTCAAGGGCGCCTTTGTTCTGGCGGAGGAGGCTGACCGGGAAGCCTGCCTGAGACAGCGCCTGCCGCACAATTGGTCCGGTCAGATCCTGCTGGACCTGGCTATCGATCCACCCTCGCAGCCAGGTGACCGCCTGGAGAGGATCGCCGTCCAGCAGCGCATCGACCTTCACTTCCAATGTCTTCTGGAGCGAGGCGGGTGGATGATGCAGCACGGTGATCCTCGTGAGCATGGCCCATGCCGCAGCAGGATCGACGCCCCAGTTCGTCGCGATCTTGTCGAACAAGGCTGGGTCCTTGTCGTTACTCGGGACGATCACATCGAGGAACTCGGCGGAGTCGACCGCCTTACGTGCCCGGACGGTCAGCCGATCCAGGTCGTCCGCGGGTGAGGCAACGACGAGCTTGACTTGTTCGCCGTTCGCGAGGCGCAGTGCCACCGACGACAGAACCTTCTCGTTGATGAGCCTGGAGATGCTCCAGGTCTTCGACGAGGACTTGACCTGGTCACCTTCTGGCCCGCCGGACCCTTGGACAACGAACTCGATCCCGTCACCTTCCGGGCCTGGCGGCTCGATACGCAGGTTCGAGCCGTGGCCTTCCACAACCTCGCACAGCCGGAGAAGGGTCCAGAGCGCCTCATACCGGTTACCCCACTTGTCGGCGTCGCCGCCTGGTAACGCCGACATGGCTTTCGCTCACCTCCACCTGGCCTCGCCTGATCCGTCAAGTATGCCGCCGCTGGCTATGGTGCGGGCCGGCCGAGCACGCCGACAGCAGCGACACACCGTCACTGGCAACCTCGGCCCCCGAGCACCGCCCCCTACTCCCCGAATGTTTGAAGATAACAAGATCTGGCTCACCCAGACGGCTTTTGCCGCCGCGCATTAGGGCGGATTGGATCTGTCAGGTGACCGCCCAATCGCCAGCGCCGATGTGCCCGGCACTCCCGAACGTGCGCCGAGCCGCATTGACCTGCTGTCCCTGCCTTCACTCGCATCCAACTGAAGCATGGGACTGCTGCCCGGTAGCGATTCGGAGGCTAGTTGATTGTTGAGTCGGCCAGTTTGCGACGCAGCTTCGACGCGAGGCGCCATGCGTTGTGGTCGAGGTCGTAGGCACGGATGGCTGCGGCTAGGCCCGGGTGTATACCGAGTTCCTTCGCGAATGCGGCCACCTTGTCGCGCGTTTCGAGCTGGATCAGCTCTCCTAGCCGGCCCTGAAGCAAGATGGCCTTAGCAAAGTTGTTCGCCGCAGTTTCGCCGCCGTCCACGTCATCGGCTCCTTCGAGTTCAATGACGCTCTTCCGCCTCGGGTGCAAGATGATGTGGCCGGATTCGTGGAAGAAGCTGAACCAGAGGCTGTCCTCATACTTGCCGCGGTCTGTGAGCGCGATGATCGGCCGCTCGGGGCCTAGCCAACGCACCGCAGCCGACGCGCGAGTGCCCTCGACGCTCGGTGTGTAGACGACGGCGACACCGACTTCCGCGCAGCGCTGCTGAAGAATTGGGAACGACTCCACGAGAGGATGTGCGGTCAACGCCGGAAGTTCCTTGAGTAACGCCGAGAACGCCGACTTGTCATATGGCGCGACGGTGAGGTCGTCGGCCTTTCGTTCTGCGAGCCTGAGCCACACAGAGGTCGCATGTGGGTTCACGCTCCACTGTTGCGCCCGTCGGAAAGACAGCACCGTGTCGGCGTAAACCGTGTCGTATGCCTTGGGCTCGGCCACTCCGAGGAACTCGAGAAGTTCTTCGATCTGCGTCTCGATCGTTGCGCGCGTGGTGATGATGTGGTGCTGCAGCAGCACCTTGCGCGGGAATTCTTCGAACCATCCCCGATGCTCGGCGAGCCTGGCCCGGGCCTTGGTTCGTTGCTTGTTCGCCTGATTCACCGCGTCGACTTGGGTGAGGATCGCGGCTGGAATGCCGAGGGCGCGTTCCAGTCTCAAGGCTGTGTCGACGGATAACGGTACGGCGTCTTGGATGACTTGGTTGAGGTGCTTGGCCGAAACGCCGGCCCGCGCGGCGAGTTCGGCTTGACTGAAGCCGCGGGCGTTGATCTCAAACCGGATGAGTTCGCCGGGGGTGACGCCGTAGTCGTGCTCGAACGGCTGGGGTACTGCTGCCGGGTGTGCGGTGCGTGGGGTCATTAACTGGTCGCCTCTTTCAGTGACAGGCCGACCGCCAGGATGGCTACCGAGAACACAGCGCCGAGGCTGGCTTTGGTGTGGTCGACCGCTAGCTGAGTGCCTTGGTCGTCGACGGGACGCAGGACGACGCCGGTGATGTCGGTGCCGTAGTGGAAATCGGACGCGCCCGGGATCGTGAGTCTCGTCAGGCTGGTGCCGCGGAACGCCATCAGGTGGGCCATGGTCTCGGCGTACTTGATGACAGTCAGGGTGATCCGGAGGTCGTCCCTGACTCGGGCCTCCAGGCAGGTGAGCGAGGAGGGCCTGATGGCCTCGGCAACACCGTCACCGAGAGGAAGCACCCTCACGTCAGCCCACCTTTACCATTCTCGTAAAGCCATACGGCTATACTGATCTCGTAAAGACTACTCCGGTCGGCTGCCGACCGGTATCAGGCGCACAAGGTAGGAGACAGACCATGAGGGTCTACGTACATGACTCCGAGGGTAAGCGGGTAGTCGAGGCCGACGAGGACGCCTCGCTTCTCGAGGTGGCGGGCGTCGACGGTGGCGACGCCCGGATCTGGGCCGAGGACGCCGACGAGCCGTTGGCGATCGACGCGAAGGTGGAGGTGCTGGCCGACCGGGCCGTCGCGGCGGTTCACGTTGGCAAGGGCCAGATCACGGTGACCGTGACGTACAACGGTCAGGCCAAGTCCGACTCGTTTGGCCCGGGCACCAAGATCGACAAGGTGCTCGACTGGGCCGTCGGCACGGGCGGGTTCGACATCCCCGAGGGCGACCGGGACGACATGGTGCTGCGCGAGCACGGCAGCCCTAAGGACCTGGACCCGGACACGCACATCGGGACCCTGGCGGACGAGGGCGACACCCTTGCGCTCGACCTGGTCCCCGGCGAGCGGTTCGCCGGCTAGATCGGCACCGACGGGACGTGAAAAGCATGGAACCCGATGAGAGCGCCCTGGTCGATGACCTACAGTCGATCCGCTTCCTCGAGGCGGCGGACCGGGGCTACTGGCGGCTTGTGGCCCGGGACCGGACCACGGTGACCTTCGAGCTGACGGCCCGTACGGGCCGTCAGGTCGGCGTACGCCTCGACTGTGCCGGGTATCCGGCTGTCGCGCCGACCGGGCAGCTGTGGTCACTCAAGACCGACGAACCCCTGCCGATCTCTGAGTGGCCGACGGGCGGACGGGCGAGCCAGGTGTTCAACCCGAACTGGAGCCAACAGTTCGGCGGCGCGTTCTACTACCCGTACGACCGCCGTGCCTTAGAAGGCCACGACGGGTGGGCCAACGACCACACCGGCCACGTGTGGACGATCGACACGACCGTCGTCGACGCGCTCTACCTGCTGCGCGAGATTTTCCGCACGGCCACCGGGCCGACGTCGAGGGAACTCGCGGCGGAGGAGGCGTCGTGACCGCAGTCGGCGGCCAGGGCATCATCGGCACGGCGGTCGCCGCGGCGTCGTTCCAGATGTCGCGCCGCGGGTGGAAACGGCTCCTGGCCGAACTGGCCCAACGCGGCGGCGGCCTTCGGGAGTCCGGCGCGTTCCTTCTCGCAGACCGCGACGGCATCCAAGTACGGGCGGTCGCCTACTACGACGACCTCGACGCCCACTGCCTTACCGGCGGCATCAGCTTCGCCAGCAGCGGATTCACCGAACTGTGGCGCATCTGCGAACAGCAGGGACTCACTGTGGTCGCAGACGTCCACACCCACCCCGGCGAGTGGGTCATGCAGTCCAAGATCGACGCGACCAACCCGATGATCTCCCGCCGCGGACACGTCGCCATCATCGTGCCGAACTACGGACACGCCGAGTCCGTCGCCGAATGCGGCGTGCACATCTACCTCGGATCCCACAAATGGATCCAAGTCGCGCCCGAAGACCTCAGGGCGGTGGTAACCATCTACGGCATCTTCACCCGCGCCCAGACCGAACAGTGGAAGGCAGCGGGCGCTCGACGCTTTCGCCGGCTCCGCGGAGGCACGCCTTGAACACACACATCCCGAGCGCCGACGAGTTCTCCAGGCCCGCCAAGGCACTCGTCGACAGCGGCGCCGTAGCAACGTTCGGCGCCGCAAAAGCGCTGCTGGCAAAAAACCGCCCGCAGATCCTCGCTGGCCCCGATTGCACGACCATGGCGCATCAGGCGGCACTCCTCACCGCTGTCGAGACGACCAAGCGGACGTTTGGCGAAGTCGACGTCCACCTCCCGCCCGAGGTCGCAGAGACCGCGTGCACCATGCCCGGTCGCCACCACGCCACAGTTGCCGAGGTCGTCCGTGTGGCCGGCGGCCGCCTCGTGACGATCGAGGCGCTTGCCACCACCGTCCCCACCATCGTGATTGGCACGACATCTTGGATCGGTGACGTCACTCTGCAGGTGACCTGGGATCGCTGGTTCGCGTACGTCGACGTGAACGGTCGCCACCTGCCCGAGCGCGGCACCATGACCCTGTCCGCCGTCGCAGCGGCCGCAATGGCGGTGACCGAATGCTTCAAGCGGACACAAGACACACCTGAAGCCTGCCACCGGACCCGGTCGCTCAACCTCTGGCGACCCGACCAGGACCGCTACCCCGACGGCCCGACCCCGGCTGACGATGGCGTCGCCGGGCCGGATCTCCGGCACCTGCCCTCAGCTGTCTGGTTCGTCGGCCTCGGGCACCTCGGCCAGGCCTACGCGTGGTGCTGGACGCTCCTGCCGTATGCCGGCCCGGCCGACTGCGAGATCTACCTTCAGGACTTCGACAGGGTCAACCAGGCCAACCACACCACCGGCATGTTCGTCAGCGCCAGCGACGAAGGCGTCATGAAGACCCGTGTCGTCGCCGCCGCCCTCGAGCACGCCGGCTTCGCCACTCGCGTGATCGAGCGACGCCTACTGCCGGAGACTCGACGACAGGACGCCGAACCGGAGCTCGCGCTCATCGGTGTCGACAAGGTCGAACCCCGGCGCCTGATCAGCGACATCGGCTGGAAGTTTGCCATTGACGTCGGCCTCGGATCCGGGCCGATCGACTTCACCGCCATCAGCATCCACACTTTCCCCGCCCCGAGACACTCCAGGGACATCGCCGCCTGGCGGACGGACGGCTCACGTCGTCGGTCGGAGACGACCCAAGAACAGACGGCGTACCGAGACGCCCGCGCGGCCGGCGCAGACCCGTGCGGCCTCGTCCAGCTCGCCGACACCGCCGTTGCGGCGCCATTCGTAGGCGTCGTCGCGGCTTGCCTCGCGATCGCGGAACCTCTCCGGCTACTCCACGGCGAGCGCGTCAACACGAGCCTCACATTCGACAGCGGCCGCGTCGCGTCGCCCCGCTCGACCTCCGGAACGGCTAATCCGCGAATCGGATTCGCGCCGGCAGTCTCGGACGCTGCCGAGTGACCGCATGACCCACTCGGCGGAGACGCGGTCAGGCCGGGTGGGCGATTTGCCAGGTGTGGGAGGCTTTTTGGATGGCGTCGTACGGCGAGCCGAGCGACGGGGTGTACGACAGGGCGACGTCGGCGATGCCCCGACGTGCTCGGCACCCTGTGGCCAGCGCCAGCATCATTCGGTCGCCCAGCGGCGGCGTGTGTCGAACCAGCCGACATCCGGGAACCAAGCTAGGCACCTACCGATCGGGTAAAACCACGCCCAGACATGAGTGATCTCGGCGGGGAGCCGTGGTGGACTTGTGGGCAGGGCTTGGTGCTCCTCCCCGAGCGCGTAGTTGGCGGCCCATGGTGTGCTGAACGACTGGCCGACAAATGCGTGCCGCTCTTTGGCGCCGGTCGCGGCCAGCTTCCGCCGCACGTCGGTGCGCGCGGGATCAGCAAAATAATCCGCCAGCCAGTTGTGGAAGCCTTCCCAATCCAGCGTCGGCGCTCCTCCGGTACCTTCGGCGTACAGGAGGATCTTTCCAGCCCGGCCCTCGCCGGGCGGGCTGGATGCCAGCTCGACTACTCCCATCGTCGCGAGATTCCGCACGACGCCCAGGTCGTGATCTTCGAGTCGTTGCCGGTAGATCGCGTCGAAGAGATGGCCGGCATCCTCCAGCGCTAAGAGACGCTCCGGAAGGAGCCGGACCAGTCGATCCACGCTGGCGCGCTGATCGACGGTGACGTACCAGACCCGGTCGAGGGCAGGCGCGGGCACTTCTTGGTGGCGGCGCACCTTGGCTACAAGAGCTGAGTATGCCGGGTCGATATCAGTCACAACCTCCACGAAGCCTGCTTCCTTGTCCGCATAATCGATGCGGAGATCCACCGTCCCGGCCACCCTGTTGTCGTCCTGCAGAACGACCCGCGCACCAGTGAGCCGACAGACCACGCGCGCCGCGGCCAACTCGAAGTCGCCGAGATGGCTTCGCTGGCTGCGACTCCGCATGCCAGCAGGCCGATTGTCAACGGGATAGCGGAGGCGGTCGTCGATCACGGCAGGAAGATACCTCCCCGAGCCTGCAAATCGCGGCCCTGGAGGTTTTCAACGGTGCGCCAAGTCGTGACCTGGCTCGCCGTCAGGGCCCTTCTTCTCGAAGGGCCAGCGCCTCGTCGCTGAGCGGTCAGGGCTGTCCCGGCTTGGCGCCACGGGCTGCCGACATAGCCGTGCGGAGCCTCGACTTGACAGTCAGCGACTATCGCCTAGGCCACTAGAACATACTTTCGAATGTGTGGCATCCTGGGGGCATGGTCGGACGGTTCAATGTGCGCGAGGGCTCGGGCGATGAGGACTGGTCGGTCTGGGACAACGCGGCGAACGGCAGCCGTGGAGCAGGCCTGTCCGAACAGGCCGCGCACCGACTCGCCGCGGACCTTGAGTTGCAGTACGACGTGTACGGGCCACGGTCACCGGACCATGTCCGGCGCGTCGACCCGCCCGTGGCGGTGGAGAAGGCCTGGCAGCCGGCCGGCTTCCTGGACGCCTGGATCTTCGAGCAAGGAACCTGGCTAGGGCGGGTCAAGGGAAGAGATGACAGGGTCTCCTGGATTCCGCAGGCCGAGCTGCGCCGGGCCGAGCAGTTCTGATGGCCGCGGCCGACCGTGGACCGGTCATCCGGTTGCAGGGCGGTCCCAGCGACAAGTGGCAGTACTACGAGCAGGATTTTCTCGAATGCATCCGTGCCGCCCAGCGGATGCATCGCACCGTCGGCGACCCGGCCGGCTGGCCACTGTCCTACGAGCGGCCGGTATCTGGTCTCAACTGGGTGTGGCGGGAGGGGAAGAACTGTCACCCGAACCCGCTCGACTGACCCGGCTCGTCAGCGCGGCGTACCGCCGCGGCGCTGGAGCGTCCGGGCGACCACGCGATCGCGCCGCGCCCGTCTCGCGCGGCGGATCATCTCGATCCGCTCGGGGTCGAACCACCACTGCCTGTCCTGAAAGACGGCCGGCAGTTTCTCCTCCGCGGCCAGTTGGGTCACGTAGATGGCGGTGAGCCCCAATCGTTCGGCGGTCTGTTTGGTGTTGAAGTAGCCGGGTGGGCCGATGGGGCGCCGAATCAGCGGTTGCGGTTTCGCGGCCGTGATGGCGGCGAGGTCGGCCGGGTAGACCATCGACTTCGTGCCAGGGACGAGTCGCAGGTGGCCGTCGGCGAGGAGCTCGAGGGCCGCCCTGAGCGATCGGCCCAGCCGGTGGGCGGCGTGTTTCAGCGGGATCGGTTCGCCCTTGTCGCGCAGCGCCTCGACGTCCGACAGCAGCAGCGGGCGGCCGTTGTTCGCAGCGCCGTGCCGGGGAAGCCAGCCGAGCGCGATGAACCGGTGGACCTGCGCGGGTCTCTTGCCCAGGACAACGGCCGCTTGCGCGATAGAGATTCGGGGGTCGTTGACCATCCGGGGCTGCCCGAGCAGTGGATCGACGGGGGGCTCGCCCGGTTCTTCGTCCTGATCGGCCGCCATGCACCAAGCCTCACACGAACAGGGTGCTGAGCTCAGTGGTCCAGCGTGTTCAGGCGGTGTTGCTCGGTGTCGCGGCGTTTGCGGATGGCCGCGGCGTTGCGGGCGGCCTAGCGGAAGGCGCGTTGCAGTCGCGGGAGTTGTTTGCGGGCGTCGCGGAGGGCTTGGCGGGTCTCCTCGAGTTGGTCGTTGAGCCGGTCGAGATCGGCTTGCAGGTCGGCGAGCCGGTGCTGGTGGGCGTCGAGGAGCTGCTCGGCCTGGTCGCGTTCGGTCTCGGCGGCGGCGTAGTCGGCCTCGGCCGCGCCGAGGCGTTTCTGCTGGGCGGCGCGGCGTTGTGCGAGGGTCCGGTCGACCTTTTGCCGCGCGGCGGTGGGTGCGGCGGCCCGCTTCGCAGGCTTCGGCACCGGGGCCTTGGGCACAGGCTGGGTGCGTCTCACGACGCGGGGCCGGATCGGGGCGAGCTGGGCCGGGTCGCCGTTCTCGTCGACGACGCCGAAGCCGACGTGGCGGAGCGCGCTGGTCAGCTGTCCGGTCCGCAGGAGTTGGGCGGCACCGGGGTCGACGAGGGCGGCGTCGAGGTTTCGTCAGCCGCTCCGCGGTCTGCGCGGTGACCCGTCGGCCGCCGGCGGCTTGCTGGGTCGCGCCGTGGACGAGGTGGCCGACCAGGTCGTGGCGCTGCCGAGTGAGCTCGCGCCGCCTGGCGCTGTCGGCGGTCAGGTAGGTCTGGCGCAGCTGCTCCCCCAGCTCGGTCAGGGCGTGAATGCCGTCCGGGTCGGCCCGGACGAGCTGGTTGGCGAGCCAGGCAGCGACCGTGGGTTTGCGCAGGGCAACGATCGCGGCCGCGGCAGGCTCGTCGCCCCGGACGCGGACCGCCTTCGCGAGCTGGTTGCGGGCCGCGACGAACTGCTCGGGTGGCAGCCCGTACAGCTCGACAACCGCCGAGTCGATCTCCACGCGTCCACGATCCACGGCCGATCAGCCGCCGCCAACCTCGCCCGTCAGCGTGGGCAGGTCCTCGGGTCGCAGGTCGGGGCGCAGCCGCACGTAGCGCATCCCGTGACGGGCCTGTCCGGCCTGGGTCGCGGCGTCGGCGGTGACCTCGGCCACGACGGTCGGTTCGACCTTGACCAGCGGCTTCTTCGAGTCGGGGCCGCCCCACCGGTAGGAGGTAATCTCGTCCGGCCACGGATGACCGGACGCTACGGGCGTCAGCTCGGCGGCGAGCTGGGCCGACTGTTCGGGTTTGAGCGCAACGGTGCGCCCGACAACCACCAGCTCACCGTCGGCGGTGTAGAGGCCGGCGATGACGACCTCGGGGAGGGTGATCGAGCCGAGGACCCCACCGACGATGACCTCTCGGGTCTCGCGGTGCTTGACCTTCACCCAGGCGTCGCGGCGGCCCGGGGTGTAGCGCGTGGCCGCGCCTTTGACGACTAGTCCTTCCACGCCCATCGCGGCGGGCAGCACCTCGAACCACTCGGTCGCCTCATCCACGTCGCGGTGACCGGGGTCAGCTGCAGCGGCGGCACCCAGCCGCGCGCCAGCTGCTCGAGCCGCTGCCGGCGCACCGTCCACGGCTGGGTCCGCAGGTCGACCCCGCCTGCGGCGAGCAGGTCGAACGCGGCAAAGGAGGCTGGTAGCTCGGCGGCCTTTGCGCGGGCCTTGGCGGGGCCGGTGACGAGGCGCTGCTGGAGTGCGTCGAAGCTCAGCCGGCCGTCCGCGCCGAGGATGACCAGCTCACCGTCGAGCACCACGCCGACCGGCATCTGCCGGGTCGCGGCGGTGACGATGTCGGGAAACCGGTCGCTGATGTCGTGGCGGTTGCGGGTCCACAGCCGCGCCTGGTCACCGCTGCGGACGATCGCAATGCGACTAGTTGACTGAACTCTTCCGAGCACCAGTTGGTGCTACAGGTGGTGTCGGGAGAGGGTGTGGCGTGCTAGTCGCTGAGCCGGGTCGTGTGGCCGAGTTCGCCTCGGGTCTGCGGTGGCGGGTGTTGTTCCCCGAGCTGGAGCATCCGGCGGCGTCGGGGTATCTGCGAGAGCTGGCGGCATCGGATTGCAGTCCGGCGACGTTGCGCAGCTACGCCTTCGATCTGCTGCGCTGGTTTCGGTTCTTGCACCGCCAGTACACGCCGTGGGAGCGGGCGGAGCGGCTGGATGTGCGGTCGTTCGTCGAGTGGTTGCAGCAGGCCCCGAATCCGCAGCGGATACGCCGCCGGCCCGACGCGCCGTCGCCGGGCTCGGTGAACCCGGTCACCGGCAAACCGGTGCTCGCAGCGAAGTACGCCACTCGCACGATCAATCACCAGCTGAGTGTGCTGTTCGGCTTCTACGAGTGGGCGTGCTTGACCGATGGAGGGCCGCTCGTGAACCCGGTGCCGGCGCAACGGGGACGTGGTGGGGAGCGGTTGTACGCGCACCACAATCCGATGGAGAACTTCGTGGTGCACCGCCGGGCGACGTATCGGCAGAAGACACCGCGGCCGGTGTGGCGGGCCATCCCCGACGATGCGGCCGACGCGCTGTTCGCCGCGTTGCGCAGTCACCGTGACCGCGCGCTGGTGTCTTTCTGGCTGTCGAGCGGTGCTCGTGCAACCGAGCTGCTGGGCCTGAATCACGACGGCGACGTGGACGCGGGCGCGAACACGATCACGGTCGTCAGCAAGGGCAGCCGCCTGCGGGAGACGATTCCGGCCAGTGTCGACTCGTTCGTCTGGCTCGCCCTCTACCTGAGCGAACAGCGACCCCCGATCACACCGGGCGGGCCGGTGTGGTGGACCCGGCAGGGCACGCCGCGCCCGCTGACGTATCACGCCGCCCGGGCGGTGCTCCAGCGCGCGAACGCGGCGCTGGGCTCGAACTGGACTCTGCACGATCTTCGGCACACCGCCGCGGCGCGGATGCTGTCGGATCCGACCTTCACGTTGTTTGATGTGCAGACGATCCTGCGGCACGCGAGCGTGAACACGACCCAGATCTACGCCCAGCCGCGCCTGGAGGAACTCGTCGGCAAGGTCCTCGAGCACTACGCCCGTCCCCGATCCGCAGGCCCGGTGATCGAGCCGGCCTACGACGCCGATGCCGTCCTGGAACTGCTGGGGATCGGCACGTGAGCGGCCAGAGCACCGACGACAAGGCGATGTCGGAGTCGCGGCGGCGCGCGAACCAGACCCGCTGGGCTACAGGGCCGTCGACCAAGCTCTTGTCACCGAACAGCGTCGTGCCCGATCCTCGCATCGACGCCTCCGGCAGGCTCGTGAAGACTCGCGCCTACGACCTCGGCTCTGTGCCGCCACCGACACCAGTCGGCGCCGCCGGCCATCTGGTGCAGAGGCTGGACCGGGACGCGGCCCTCGAGTTCGTGCTGGACCGCCTCGGCGACTCGTTTCGGATCAAGCCCGTGCGACCGGCGATCCGCAGGATCCTGGACTGGCTGGAGCAGTTCCCCGGCGCAACCTGGGAGGAGCGTTGGCTGTCCAGCGGCGCGGACGCCGCACCGCGGGCCTGGCGAGCCTCGGTGGCGGGGCCGGACGAAGCGCTTCAGCGCAAGATCGGCTACGCGGCGAACGCGTTGATGGCCGGCCGCGTGCTGCGCCCGTCCTACGGGTGGCAACTGGCATCGAAGGCCGGTGCACATCTGCCAGCCAAGATGCTGACGGTGAACGACCCGGACAACGCCGCGAGGCTGCGGGCACTGCCGGCCTACCGTGACGCGTTGCTGCGGCACCAGTTCGATGCCGAGGGCTGCTTGTCGCGGGTGATGATCCGGACTGGGAGGCGCCTGGACCAATTCGAAGGCGAGCAGCTCCTGCACTACGCCGACGTCGTGAAGACGTCCGGGCGGCATCGCCGCGAGCATCTGGCATGGGAGCTGATGGTCGCCCTGGGCCCGTTCGCGGGGGAACCGGCGACGCTGCGGGCGGCGTGGTCGGCGAAGGGGAATACCCGTCAGCACTCGGCGGCCACGCTCGTCGACCGGTACGGCATCCCGCCGTCTGGCGTGCGAGACGTCCTGGTCGACTACTTCAGCGAGATCAAGTCCGGGATGGACTATGGGTCACTGCAGGGCCTGGCCTACCGGATTGCGCGGCTGTTCTGGTGGGAGGTGTTGCAGATCAACCCTGCTCAGAAGGATCTGCGACTGGATCCGGCCACAGCCGCGACGTGGCGCGAACGGCTGGCGATCACCACCGATGGCTGCCACGGCGCGAGATCCACTCGACGCTGTTCGCAGTCCGCGGCTTCTACCGGGATCTGGCGGAGTGGTCGCACGACGAACCAGTCCGGTGGGGCACCTGGGTCGCGCCGTGTCCGGTGGCTCGCCGCGAGTCGAGGCTGGCCTCGAAGGTGCGGCGCCAGCAGAGGTCCCGCACCCAAGGCCGCACGCGGATGCTGATGCCGCTGCTGCCCGCGCTCGTCGCCGAGGCGGCACGGCGCAAGGACTGGGCCGAACGGCTCCACGCCGCGACACTCGCCGCCGGGCCAGGCGAGGTCTTCGTCGTCGACGGGGCGACGTTTCGCCGGACGAATCCGCGGGCGCGGCCACTGCGCGACGTCGCCAGCGAATTGCGCGCCGAGCTTGTCTCGCCGGCACCAGAAGGGCCGGTGATCCGGCTGCAGTACGGCGTCGTCAACGTCACCCAGGCCGGAGCCGACGCGTTCTGGGCGTGGGCGATCGTGGAGACGCTCCGCCACACCGGCGTCCGGATCGAGGAGATGCTCGAGCTGACCCAACTGTCGCTGCGCCACTACACCTCGGAGACCACCGGGACGCTGGTGCCGCTGCTGCACATCGTGCCCAGCAAAACCGACGCCGAGCGGCTGATTCCCATGAGCCCGGAACTGGTCACGGCGCTGCTGGCGGTGCAGCGCCGTGCGAAGGCCGGCGGCACGCATGTGCCGCTGTCGGTGCGCTACGACCCCCACGAGCGGCTGCACGGCGAACCGTTCCCGCACCTGTTCGCCCGCCGAATCGGCACCCGCCAAGAGGTCATCTCCTACGCTGTCGTGCGGCGGTTGCTGGGCGAGCTCGCCGTTGACGCTGGTCTGACCGATGCCGGCCAGCCGATCAGGTTCACCCCGCACGACTTCCGGCGGCTGTTCACCACCGAGATGGTGTCCAGCGGGCTGCCGCTGCACATCGCCGCGTCACTCCTGGGCCACCTGAATCTGGACACCACCCGCGGCTACACCGCTGTGTTCCCCGACGAGGTGATCGCCGCGCACCAGTTCTTCATCGAACGCCGCCGCAGGCTGCGCCCGTCCGGGGAGATGCGGTCGGCATCCGGGGAGGAGCGGGCCGAGTTCGAGCAGCACTTCCTGCTGCGCAAGGTCGCGCTCGGCGACTGCCACCGGCCGTACGGCACGCCATGCGTTCACGAGCACGCCTGCAGCCGGTGCCGATTCCTGCGCGTCGACCCCGCCCAGCTGCCGCGCATAGAGGAGATGACCTGCAACGCCGAAGCCCGCCTGGCCGAGGCCCAGGACCGGGCCTGGCTCGGTGAGGTCGCGGCGCTGGAGGAATCGCTGAAGCACCTGCGTCAACGACGAGCCGAGGCCGCGAACCGGTTGGCCGTCGACCGGCCTGGATGAACCAGGCGTCGCCCGGGCCGGGGATCAGATCGGTACCCGCGGTGGGCCGTGCGATACCGATGCCTGAGCGCAGAGCGCAGCCGCGTCCCCGGCGGACGTCTCATTGGGGACACGGTGGTCGGCTACCTGCCGGTCGCGCTGCTGCTCGGAACGTCCTCAGACTCCCGCGTGCCGCACCCTGCCTGTGCTGGACACACGTCGCCGGGATCGCCTCGAACAATCCCGGGTGATTAGGACGATCGCGGCCGCGGGATGGTTCTCATGCCGGGTCGGGTTGGCGACGGTAGCGGTAGGAGTTGTGTTCGGCGATGGTGCCGTCGGGGTTGGTGATGATGTGGTCGACGCCGTACCACTGCGCCACCGTGGCGCCCTGGCTGACCTGGCGTTGCCTGCCGCCGCCGGCGGCGAAGGGTTCGGTGGTGTTGCGCCAGCGGGTCTTCCAGATGCCGTTCTCGCAGTAGGTTTCGATGTCGTCAATTGCCATGGCGGTCGCCTCCCAGGTGTCGGCTGGCATCGCCGGCCTCCTCGGTGCTGGTGTGGCGTGACGGCTCCCAGTGGACTGGTCCCACCCGGATCGCCGGTTCGGCCCGGATCGGGACGGAGGTCTGCGGCGCGGCTGTGCGGGTCTGCGCTGTGGCCGCGCCGTTCGTTTTTGCTGGTCTGGCCCGGGCGCGGTCGTAGGCGGCTCGGCGGATCGGGTCGCGCAGGGTGGCATAGGCAGTGAGGAGTTCCTGCAGCTGCTGGTCGGCGTGAGCGTCGGCCGCCGATGACGTGCGGGTGTCGGGGTGGAGTTGGCGGACGAGGCCGCGGAAGGCGTGGTCGAGGTCGTCGTCGCTGGCTTCGACGGTCACACCGAGCATCGCGTACGGGTCGGTGAGTGGCGCGTTCATGGCTGCTCTCCACAGGGAGCGGCGTACGGCGGGGTCGGCAGGCACCATGTGGCTGTTCGCTGAATGGTTCGGTCGGTCATCGCACTCACCACCTCCGCGCGGCTGGACCTCACGAGGTCGGATCCTGGGTCAGGGATGGACCGGGGTGATGCGGCGGCCCGCACCGAGCTTCGTCCTAGGAAGGACAGGCGGCAGAATGGGTCGTTGCCGCTGGGTCGAGAGTGTGACTGGCGGGCGGCCGCATCACCGGGTCAGGGGTTTTGTCGATTGTCGGGCTGTGCTCACCTCCCTTCCCGGCACGCCGGAGGTCGGGTCAGGTGCGTCAGTCGCTCCGGTGCCGCGGAGGGCCTCGCTCACGGCCGTGAGGCTGTCGCCGCGGCACCGGACCGAGCTGGATGCCGGGCCGGCGCGGCCACCTCGATGGTGGCCGCGCGGCCCAGGCGCCGTCGGGTGGGCAGAGTTTGTCGGGGGGTGGCTCGCACGGCGATTCCCAGCAGGCGGCGATCAGTGCGTCGAACTCGGCCCGCACCAGCTCGTCGTCGCCGAGCACGAGGTCCACGAAGACCTCAGTCTCGTCGACTGTCCGCTGTCGGGTCGCAGTCATCGATCTCACCCCATCGACAACTTTCTCGTCGTTCCTCAGCCGGGTGGCGTTTCCTTGGTCGGCGTCGTTGGTTGCTGGGTCAGGCGTCGATCTGCTTGCGATCGCCGCCGACGTTCGCGATCTCGATCTTGCGCGGCTTGGCCTGCTCGGCAATCGGGATCTTCAGCGTCAGTACGCCGGCCTCGTAGCCGGCCTCGATCCGGTCGGCGTCCAGAGTGTCGCCCAGGAACAACTGCCGGGAGAACACCCCGAGCGGCCGTTCGGAGACCTGCAGCTCCACGCCCTCACCGGTCTCAAGCGGCCGGCGTTCAGCCTTCACTGTGAGCACGTTGCGTTCCACGTCCAACTCGATCGCGTCCGGCGAAACACCGGGCAGGTCGAACGCCACCACGTACTGGTCGCCTTGCCGGTGGGCGTCCATCGGCATCGGCGTCGGCCGAGACCACGTGCCCGGCGTCTGGCTCCCGAAGAACTGCTGCGCGAACCGGTCCAACTCCCGGAACGGATCAGTGCGCATCAACATCGTCCCTACACCTCCTCTAGGTCGTCATCCATGGGTGGTGTCAACACGCACTTCCGATATACCATGTCATCGAAACGATGACAAGTATAAAAAGTCGTCCAATCGCTGACGTGTTGGCCTTGAGGATGAGAGAGGTGACGGATGGCAGCCGATGAGACGACAGACGGCGCGCCGACTTCTGCCTCGGCCGCGTTCGCCGCCGTGGAGCAGACGATCAGCCGGCTCGCGCCACCAGTCGGCGACCGTCGCCGGGCGCGACCGGGAACCCTCAGCCCGATGGATGTTCTCGTTGCGCTGGCCGAGCTGCGGGTTGTGCAGGATCAGCTCGCGGCCTGGGAGCCGCTGCTCATCGGCGCGGCCCGCGACCGCGGCGCGAGCTGGGCCGCGATCGCGCCCGCGCTCGGAGTGGCTAGCCGGCAGGCCGCCGAACGCCGCTACCTGCGACTCAACCCGCACGCCACAGACCCCGAAGGAATGACCGGCGAGCAACGAGTCCAGGCAGCCCGCGACCGCCGCGCCGGCGAGCGCGCGGTCACCCAGTGGGCACGGGACAACGCGGCAAAGCTGCGCCGGCTGGCGGCACAGATCACCGCGCTGGACGACCTCGACCCCGCCAGCCAGGAGAGCGTCGACCGGGTCCTCCACGCACTCGGCGACAACGACACCGCAACCCTGCTCGCGCCCCTAGCCGATGCCGGCGCACAGCTCGAGGACACCCACCCGAAACTCGCCGGCCAAGTCGCCGACATCAACACGACCACTGACCAGCTACGAACCGAAAACACGACCAGAACGCCATAAACAGAACGACACGACCGGCGCGGTCGCTCACTCGACTACAAGCCGCCCTGGCTTACCGCGGCTGCCACCTGCAACACGGCCGCAAGGGGGTGGCGGTGATGATGGGCTGGCTCGCGGCCGCGTCGGGAAGGGGACGACAGTGGCAGGCGACCGCCGGCGGCCGGAGCCGGTTCAAGTGTTGATCGGCGGCCGATGGCTGACCGCCAGGGCGCACTCCGTCCGCGAAAGCCGCCACGGCCGACAGATACTGATCGACTGCTACGGGCGGCTGGTCTGGGTCAACTCGACACGGATCCGTCGCCTCGCAGATCCAAACGACGCTGTGACGAGAGGTGAGGAGGATGGCCCTTCCTAGTCGTCGACGCGGCAACCATCAAGCCACTGAGCCGGTGCGATGGCTGCCGACCGATCCATTCGCGAGCCTCGAGGAAATCTGGCAACGAATGGACCAGATGATGCGAACGTTCCCTACGACGGCCGACCGAACCGGATGGCCACCACTTCTGGTGGACATCGAAGAGACCGACGACGCCTACATCGTCGGGATCGACCTGCCCGGCGCCGCCCCCGACGACATCACCCTGGAATGGAAAGACCGCGAGCTGACCGTGCACGGCGAGATAAAGCAGCGCGAACACACCGGCTTGGTGCGCCAGCAGACCCGCCGCGTCGGGCAGCTCCATCACACCGTCACGCTGCCCGGCGGGATCATCGGTGAACAGATCACAGCAACACTCCACGACGGCGTACTCATGATCCGCGCCCCGAAGGCCGAAAAGTCCAAGACACACAGGATTCACATCGGCACCGGAAAGCCCAGGGACTGAACCCGCGACAGCATCTCGCGGGGCCGCCCGGAACGTTGCAACGTCCATCCGAAACGGCAGTTGCGCACTATCCGCTGCTTGACAGGTTCAGTGAAGAAACCCGTCCCATTTCAGCTCGAACCTCGAACCGCCCGGCATGTTCCTGGGCCCGGGCAGATGTTCCTCGGCCCGGGCCAGCGCCAGCCCGACCGGCCCCAGTAGCTCGGGCGCCAGCTTGCCCACTTCGCCAGTGTTGCCCTAGGCAAGCGCCTGGCGCCAGACCGCGAGCCCCGGATCAGGTACCGGGTGATCTCAGCTGAATACCTGAACGGCATACGAGCCACCCAGAACCACAGCGAGGCCGCCCAAAAGCAGCCGCAGCGCGGTCTCGGGCAGCCGAGGCTGCAGAAGGGGCGCCCAGATAGCCGCCTGCCAGGCCACCGAACCCGCAGGCAAGCCCGAGCGACCAGACCGGCGCCCGAACTGGTCGGAGCCAGCAGCGAATAGGTGACCGCGCCCACGACCGAGGTCAGGAACGTCGACGCAAGTGCCGCTGGGGCGACCTTGGCCACCGGCACGCCGCGGCCCACCAAGATCGGGCCCAGCAGTGACCCGCCGCCGATGCCATAGATCCCACCGACCACTCCCACCACCACCGCCAACGCGGTCACCGCCCTAGGTGACGGCTCGGCCGGTGACCGAGCGGTCGCCGGCCACAGGGTTCGTGCGCACAGCCACCCGCCCAGCGGCAAGAGCAGCCCGGCGACCAGCAGCCGGAACACGCCTGGACCGGGGAGCGCGAAGACCCGGATGACCGCGCCGATCACCACCCCCGGCAACGTCCCGAAGACCAGCCGCCTGGTCAACGGCCCTCCCAACGCGCCGCGGCGGCGATACCGCAGTAGCGCGCCAGGGCCGGCGACAACGTTGAACAACAGGTTCGTCGGCGTCACCGCGGGACTGGGAACACCCAGGACACTGAGCTGGACCGGCAGCAGGAAAACCGCGCCCGATACGCCAACCGGCGCCGTCACCACGGCGATCAAGAGTCCAGCCGCGAACCCGACCAGCCCCGTCGACCAGGCCACTACCGGCTCCCCGTCATCACCGGCCCAGTATCGAAGCCGCGATCACGCCGAACTGAGCCCGTCCACCTGCTGGCATCGGTTGACAAGTCCAGTCGCCCAAAGCGTCCCTCTCGCGCGCTGCACGTGTCGATCTGAAGGACTACCGTTCGTCAGATCCACAGGTGAGCCACCCACCACGCGTTCACCGCCACCGAGTGGAAGGAACCCCGAGCATGTCGATCGTGGTGCAGGCCGAGATCAACCGCCCGGCCGAAGAGGTCTTCGACTACATCACCGACCCGTCGCGGTTCAGCGAGTGGCAGGCCAACGTCACCGGCGGCCACATGTCACCCGGACCCGCGCAGGTCGGATCCATGTGCACCACGACCCGCCGGATCGGCGGTGCCGAGCGCGAAGTCACCTCGCGCCTGACAACCATGGACCCGCCGAAGGCCTGGGGCGTCCGCGGTGTCGACGGCCCGATCCGCTCGATCGTGAACGTCACCGTCGAACCCCTCGACACCGACAAGTCCAAGGTCACCATCGATCTGGACTTCTCCGGCCATGGCATCGGTAAGATCCTGGTTCCGCTCGTCGTCCGGCCCCAGTCCCGCAAGGAGATGCAGACCAACATCGCCCAACTGAAGGCCCGGCTCGAGGGACGCACCTGAACCCACCCCCACACCCAGG
Source organism: Kribbella sp. NPDC048837 (assembly GCF_055586945.1). Taxonomy (NCBI): domain Bacteria; kingdom Bacillati; phylum Actinomycetota; class Actinomycetes; order Propionibacteriales; family Kribbellaceae; genus Kribbella; species Kribbella sp. NPDC048837. Next base: position 706,694 of record NZ_JBVJHF010000002.1, on the reverse strand, counting down.
CCGACCGGCGAGTAATCCTCGCTTCCCAATCAGCACTCCTAGGCGTTTGCATCGCTGCATGACGATGAAACCAGGGTGATCGATGCTGCGCGCGGACAGGTCGACGAGACCGCCGCGCTGACCTCGGCGGCATGTCTGTTCCACGGGTTCAGCGACGCGTCCCGGCTCGCGATCGTGCGGCATCTCGCCCTGGGCGAGCATCGCGTCATCGACCTGACCGAGCACCTGGGCCTGGCCCAGTCGACGGTGTCGAAGCACCTGGCCTGCCTGCGCGACTGCGGCCTGGTCGAGCCCCGCCCGCCGGGCAGGGCATCGCTGTTCAGCCTGACCCACCCAGAAGCGACCCTGCAGTGCTGTCGGCCGCAGAGCAACTGCTCGGCCTGACCGGTGACGCGGTCGCGCTCTGCCCGGTCTACGGAGTGGAAGCAAAGGCATGAGCGACCAGCACCCGCTGCAGGTCCAGCCGCTGTAGATCTCGCCGGCCCCGCCGCGCACTTGGACGACCGACCCGGAACAGCGCCGCAAGCTGAGCCGACGTGCTCAGTTGCTGGCCGGCGCCTCGGTCACCTACAACGTGATCGAAGCGATCATCGCCATCGGTGCCGGTCTCGCCGCCGGGTCCGTCGCGCTGGTCGGCTTCGGCCTTGACTCGGTCGCCGAGGTCTCCAGCGGTCGGATCATCTTGTGGCAGTTCCGCCATCGCCTGCCCGAGTCCCGGGAAAGGCAGGCTCTGCGGCTGCGCTTTCTCGTTCTTCGGTCTTGCCGCCTACGTCACCTTCGAATCGCTGGGCGCTCCCTGATCGGTGGCAGTGACCCCGAAACCTCGCCAGTCGGCACCCCAAGTTGGAGGTTCGCCGGACGCTGCAACGGGTGGGCGGCGTCCTACAGGCCGTCGCCCCGAAGACGTTGCGATCGCGCCGCACCGTTCCGTTGATCGCTGCCGCATCGACATGCGCTGGGATGTCGATGGCGTAACGGTTCCAGTCACATCGGCCCCTAGCAGCCACGGTCATCCGGCAGTATCTGCACGAATTCGCGGGTTCTGCCGGATGACCATGTGGATCCGTCCGGCAGCCACGCGACGGTTTGCCGGGTGTCTTGACGCGGCGTCGGTCAGGTTGTTGGTGGAGTGATTGCGTCGAGGAGGGTCTCGATGGCTGTGGCTCTTGTGGAGTGCATGAACCAGCGTGCCTCGTATCGGATCTGTACGGGTTGCCCGCCGTCGAGCAGTGGACGGCTCGGTTCGTCTGTGCCGAGTTTCGATCGTGGCAGCAGCGCGCCGCCAAGGCCCAGGTGGGCCCACTCTTGGAGGCTGCGGTAGCTGTCCGCCTCGCCGGGGTAGGGATGCAGATGGGCGCCGGACTGGGCGAACAGGGAGCGGGTAAAGGCACTCAGTCCGCAGCCTTCGCCGACCATGACCAGCGGTTTGCCGGAAAGGTCGCCGAGTTCGACCGGGCCTTCGGCCGCCGGAGTGGGGGCCGGGACGGTGCTGGGCAGATAGTGGATGGGTTCGGCGCCGATCAGGCGGCGGGCGCCGCTCTCAGCGCCGGCGACTGCAGGGACGAAGATGACGTCGAGGCGGCGGCCAAGGAGGCCGGCGCGCAGGTCGGCGAGGTTGTCTTCGGTGAGCACGAGGGCGATCGGCGGGTCGCGGCGGGCGGCTTCGAAGACCCGTGCGATCAGAGCGGGTGGGATCAGTGGCGATACTCCGACCCGAAGCGGTTGGGCATTGACGCCGGCCGCGGCGCGGGCCTCGGCGAGGATGGTTTCCAGGCTGGCGAGGACAGCGTTGACCTGGGGCAGCACCCGCAGGGCCAGCGCGGTCGGGGTAGCGCCGGTGGTGGAGCGGGTGAACAGCGCACCGCCCAGCACACGTTCCAACGCGGCGATGCCGTTGGACAGGGCCGGCTGGGTGACGCCGAGCGACGCGGCGGCGCGGGAAAACGAACCCAGGTCGGCGGCGGCACGCATGTAGTACAACTGGGTGATCTTCACCGTGTCGCCATACATCCTCGTTATATCCGCCATGCGACAACACTCCCTTCCCGGTCACGAATCACGCTGTCAGCATGGCATAGAAGAATCACACCGTCAGGTGTACATCCACCGCTCTAAGGAGATGTTATGGCACTGTTGGAGATCACGCTCAAGATCGCGGACGAGAACCGGGCTGCGGCGGCTGGCGTCTACATGAAGTATCGGCAGGCGTTCCTGGACCAGGTTCCCGGCGCGAAGTCCAAGCAACTTCTCGTGCGCAGCGATGATGTGCAGGTCCTGCACGGCTTCGCCTCGGTATCGGATGCGGAGGCGTACCTGTCCAGCAGCCTCTTCACGACCGATGTCGTCGGCGAACTGTCACCCCTGCTTGCGGCAGGGCCCGAGGTCCGGATCTACGAGGAAGCCTGACCGCGGCACGACGATCAGAAGGCGCTGCAGATGACGATTTCCAGCGCGACGCGAGGTGGTGGTTGTCGGTGCTGGTGTCGCCGGATTGACCGTGACCGCCACACTCGCTGGCCTCGACATGCTGTGTCTGGAAGCCCGCGATCGCATCGGCGGACGAATAAGGTTTCGATGTCGCCGGTGGGTCACTCGACCTCGGGGCGACCTGGTTCTGGGCCGGCGAGCGGCGGGTCCAGAACATGGCGGCCGACTTGGGCGTGCAGACCTCCGAACAATACAGCGCCGGCTCCGCAGGACCTCTTACGGAGGATGCCGCCAGCCGATCGCGCGCATCCGATCCTCCCGTGACCGGGTCCTGGTTCCAGGCCGGTGTCCGCGGGCGTGGCCTGGCGCGGGCTGTCATCCACGGGTTGGAGCGGCTGGCCGATCTCGGCGCTCGACGGGAGGACTCCCAGGACGAGCGGCTCCGGCAGGGGACGCTCATCTTCGGGGCGGTTTTGATCGCCCTACTCTCCACGATCTGGGTGAGCACCTATCTCGCGTTCGGCGACCCGGTCTCGGCGGCGATCCCGGGCAGCTACCAGGTGATCACCGTCATCGGGCTGGTCGTGCTGGCGCGGACGCGGCGTTTCGGCACGTTCCGCACCACCCAACTCGCGACGTTCTCGGTGCTGCCTGCCTTGCTGCAGGTCTCGCTCGGCGGCTTCGTGGCCTCGAGCGGGATGATCCTGTGGGCGATGGTCACGCCGCTGGCGGCGCTCGCGATGCTCGGGCTCTGGCGCTCCGTGCCGTGGCTTGCGGTGTTCCTGGTCGAGTTGGTCCTGCTCGGTCTCGCCGACGCCCGGCTCGCAGACTCCCCAGTGGCGCTACCGACCGGCTTCGTGGTCACGTTCCTGGTGCTGAACATCGCAGGCGTCATGGTGAGCGCGTATCTGATGCTCGGCTACTTCGTGGAGCAGCGGGACCGCGACCACCGGGAGCTCCAGCTGGAGCGGGAGAGGTCGGAGCGGCTGCTGCTCAACGTGCTGCCGGTGCGGATCGCCGAGCGCCTCAAAGCCGAGCCGGGCGTGATCGCGGAGCGCCACGACGCGGTAAGCGTGCTCTTCGCCGACATCGTCGGCTTCACCGCTCGGTCTGCGGCGATGGCGGCGGAGGAGGTTGTGGCGCTGCTGGACGAGGTGTTCTCCGCGTTCGACCGGCTCGCCGACGCGGCGGGCGTTGAGAAGATCAAGACGATCGGGGACGCGTACATGCTGGTCGGCGGGCTGCCGGTGCCGCGGCCGGATCACCTGGCGGCGGTCGCCCGGACCGCGCTCGCGATGCGCGACGAGATCGCCCGGATCGCCGCCCGCCCGGGGCAGGGCTGGCTCGCGGTCCGGATCGGGATCGACTCGGGTCCAGTGGTCGCCGGCGTGATCGGCCGGCGCAAGTTCATCTACGACCTGTGGGGCGACACCGTGAACATCGCGAGCCGGATGGAGTCCCACGGGCCGCCCGGGGAGATCCAGGTGACTGCTCGGGTGGCCGCCGCCCTCGGCCCGGAGTTCGCCGTTCGCCCACGCGGCACCATCGAGGTCAAGGGAAAGGGCCCGATGCAGACCTTCCTCCTCGATCGGCCCGAGCGCCCGCGGACGGCGCAGCAGTCCCCGTAGAACGCACCGCACCCGAACTGCCAGCCACGTCTTCATGACCGCGCCGTCCCGGTTCCGCGAGAACCTTGGAGGCCCAAGCCAGGCGACCATCGCCTACGTACAGGCCATGCCTCCGGCCGCTTCGCTGGCATGCCGACCTGCGCCAGAGCTCTGTCGGGGCGATGCCGCGCTCCTATCGCGCCAGACCAGATCAGGCCCTGGCGAAGAGCCCGGAGCCGATTCGATCTGCCGTGTTCTCTGGCGAGCGACTTCGTCACAAAGTATACTTTCAGATGTACCTTCTGACGGATACATCTGTGAGTTGACAAGGAGAGCGATGTGGCCAACGAGCACCAGCCGGTGCGGCGGCTGACGCGCGAGCAACGTCGAGAGCAGATCTTGGGCGCAGCCACCGAGGCGTTCGCCCAATGGGGCTTCATGTCCACCAACCTGGACGAGATCGCGGCGGCGGCGGGGGTCACCCGGGTCATCTTGTACAGGCACTTCGACTCCAAGAGCGAGCTCTACCAGTCGGTGCTCGACCGGATGTGTGCTCGGCTCGAGGCCCACGTCGCCGAGCCGGTGGGCGGGTTCACCGACGACAGCATCGATGGGCTCCTCGCCGCCGCGACCGAGTCACCGGCCGGGTTCCGCTTGTTGTTCGTGCACGCGCTGCGCGAGCCGGAGTTCAAGGGCCGCATCGAGAAGTTCCGCTCCGACATCGTCGCGGCCGCCTACCTACAGATCTCCGAGGTCATACCCGAGCCCGGGCTCGCCCGCTGGGCCGCGCAACTCGCCCCGACGGTCGCGATCGAGGCCATCATCGCCTGGCTCGACGCCGGTCAGCCCGACCCCGACCGCGCTGCTGCCCGCGTCCGGCGAGCAGTAATGGGCGTCATCGAAGCCGGGACCGAGCCCGCGGCGGATTGCCACCTACCCCCGACTTCACAGGAAGGACCCCAGTCATGACCGACACTAAGCCGAAGACCTGCGAGACCCCGACCGCGAAGCAACAACGGGTCTGGGACAAGGCCGCGCCCGGCTACGACAAGCAGATCGCGTTCTTCGAGCGCGTCCAGTTCGCCGGCAGCCGCGAGTGGCTCGCCGAGCGCGCCCGAGGGCGGGTGCTCGAGGTGGCCATTGGCACCGGCCGTAGCCTGCAGTACTACGCCCAGGACATCACGCTCACCGGCATCGAGCTCAGCTCTGAGATGCTCGCCATCGCTCGAGACCGTGCCGACGGGCTCGGCATCTCAGCCGACCTCCGCCAAGGCGACGCAGCGCACCTGCCCGTCGACGACGCGTCCTTCGACACCGTCGTGTGTGCCCTCTCGCTGTGCACCATCCCCAACCCCGCACTCGCCATCGCCGAGATGAACCGCTCGCTGGTCCCCGGCGGCCGGCTCCTGCTCCTGGACCACATCGGCAGCACTTGGCCTCCCGTCTATGCGCTCCAATGGCTCGCCGAACGGCTCACCATCCCCCTGGCCGGGGAGCATTTCACCCGCCGCCAGCTCCCGATCGTCCGTGCCGCCGGCTTCGAGATCGTCGAAACCCATCGATCCAAGGCCGGCACCGTTGAGCGCATCCACGCAATCAGGCCACAGGACGGTTCACGGACCTAGGTTCACCCTCTGCTTCGCGGCAGTTCAGTCGAGTGACTTGCGACTTAGAAACCGACCCGGCTCCACCGACATCCCCCTCTCAGGCGTAACCAGCCAACACCAGCCCGGCCGGTCTTGACTCCGGTTGCCTCGGATCGACGCCCCTTTGTTCCCAGGCTGAACTGCTGAGCGTTAGCCCAGCTCGCGCAGCTCGTAGAGACTGAGATGAGGCTGAGCCGTTACCTATGGCGGGCGAGACCTGAGCGGGTACTTTAAGGTCGCGCGATACGCTCCCTCCTTGCCGCTCTGATCGTGCTCGGTTTCGCAACTACAGGGTGCGCTTACCCAGTAGCCGGCGCCGATCCGGCCAAGTCGAACCCACCGCCTCGGACCACAGCAATCCCGTCATCGTTCAGCCAGCGACCGGCACGGCCAGGCGGATCTTTGCCGAACTCCGCCAGATCCGCGTCATACCGCAACCCTGGCCGGGGTCATCGCCGCGGTCACCGCCTTCGCCGTCCTGGGCGTGGGGCTGGGCGCGTTGCTGCGTGACCAGGTCGCGGCCGTTTTCGGTCTGCTGGTCTACCTGTTCGTCGCCGAACCGATCGTCACCCGCATCCCAACCCTGCACGACTGGACCGTGTACCTGCCGGGCCCCTCGGCCAGTGCCCTGACGCAGATCACCCTGACCGACCAGGACTTCCTCCAACCCTGGCAAGGCGGCGTAGTCCTGGCCCTCTACGGGCTGACCGTCGCCGCGACCGGGCTGTGGCACACCACCCGGATAGACCTCACCTGACTTCGCGACCGGGGCGCTCGCCTGTGCAGGCCGCCGGGCTCTATCGCCCGGCGGCTCCAGGTCGAATGATCGGCAGGCCCGCGGACCGCCAGGCGTTGAAGCCGCCGATGACATCGGTACTGCGGTGGAGGCCGAGCTGGCGTAGCGAGTCGGCTGCCAGGCTTGAGGAATAGCCGCCTTCGCACAAGACGATCCACCGGATGTTCGCGTCGACGGCCTGGGGTATCCGGGCGGCGCTGCTGGGGTCGAGGCGCCACTCCAGATGGTTGCGTTCGATGACGATCGCCCCGGCGATCTCGCCGGCTTCACGCCGCTGGCATTCGGGCCGCGTGTCGACGATGAACGTCGCTTCGTCCTGGCTGGCCGCGTAGGCCTCCGCAGGCTCCAGCCGCGCCAGGCCTGAACGCACCCGGTTCAACGTCTCTTCGATGCCCACTGCCCCTCCTGGCAAGCGAATCGGCTGCGGCTGGTTCGCTCAGCTCGCAACAGGGAGCTCGGCCAAGCGCCACTCGAGCATCCCCTCGCTCAGCCGCGCCGCGTTCCGCCCCCCGGCGGCCAGAGTGCGCACGGCTTCGTGGGCCAGCACGCAGTAGGCGCCGCGGCAGTACGCCACGATCGTCGTACCGGCAGGCAGCTCGGCCAGCCGGTCGGCGAGTTCGTCGACCGGGATCGAGACCGCGCCGGGGATGTGTCCGGCGGTGTACTCCTCGCCGGGGCGGACATCGACGACCGTGACATCACCGGCCTCCAACAGGCGCAGCAACTCGTCGCGGGTCACCTCGGCGATGTCATCGTCGCCCAAGTAGGCGCGCCGCGCGCGCTCCACCTCGGCCAGATGCGCCGCGGCGACGTCGCGCAACTGCGCCCACAGCGCGGCCACGTCGCCGCCGGCCAGCCGGTAGTAGACCTTCGTGCCGTCCTTGCGGCCGATCACCAGCCCGGCCTGCCGCAGCAGCTGCAGGTGGTTCGACGCGGTGGTTAGCCCCAGCCCGGCCCGCCCGGCGAGCACCTCCACCGACCGTTCGCCCTGGGCGAGTAGATCCAGCAGCTCAAGCCGCTTGGCGCTGCCGAGCGCCTTGCCGACCTGCGCGAACTGCTCGAACAGCGCGGCCTTGGCCACCTGATCACCCATTGACACTCCTCCAGAGATTCATGGAATAGTGTAGGAGTGGATGGTGAGCTGAGCAAGAGGATCGTTCCGGTCGTGGACGAGGGGCTGGGCAACTCGTCGTATCTGGTCGATCTGGGCGACGGGCGGGCTCTGGCCGTCGACCCGTCGCTGGATCTGCGCGCGCTGCGGGTCGCAGCCGGTCGGCGCGGGCTGACGGTGGCGTTCGCTGCCGATACGCACCTGCATGCCGACTTTCTGTCCGGTGCGGTGCGACTCGCGGCGGTCGACGGCGCGAAGCTGCTCGCATCGGCCGCCGGCGGCCGGGAGTTCACGCACCAGCCGTTGGCCGACGGTGATGAGGTGGACCTGGGCGGTCTGACGTTGCGTGCCGTGGCGACGCCCGGCCATACCGGTGAGCACCTGTCGTTCGAGCTGCTCGACGGGCCGGAGCGCCTGGGAGTGTTCACCGGTGGGTCGCTGATCGTCGGTGGCGCCGCCCGCACCGATCTGGCAGGCGCCGATCAGACCGAGCGGCTGTCCCGGTTGCAGTACCGGTCGCTGCGGCGGCTGGCCGCGTTGCCCGAGGCAACGACGATCTGGCCGACCCACGGGGCCGGATCGTTCTGCTCGGCGCCGGGAAGCGGCGAGCGGATCACCACGATCGGGTGGGAGAAGCAGACGAACCCGCTGCTGCAGGCACCGGACGAGGACACGTTCGTCGCGCAACTCCTCGCCGGACTGGGCAGCTTCCCGCCGTACTTCCTGCACCTGCCTGAAGCCAACCGTCGCGGCCCCGCGCTGCTCGAGGACCCACTGCGCGTGCCGGCGCTGTCCGCCGACCAGTTCAGCGCCGCTGTCGACGCGGGCGCGGTGGTGGTCGACGTGCGCCCGATCGGCGACTTCGCCGCCGGTCATATCCCCGGCGCGATTTCGATCGCCCTGCGCGCACAGTTCGCGTCCTGGCTCGGCTGGCTACTTGAGCCCGCGACGCCCTACCTGGTGGTGCGCAACCGCGATCAGGACCTGGACGACCTGGCCTGGCAGGCGGTGAAGATCGGCATCGGCCTACCGCGCGGTGAACTCGCCGGCGGCATGGCAGGTTGGAACGGCGCGACCGCCATGACGCCGCTAGTGCAGCCTGATCAGGTTGCCGACGGCCGCGTGCTCGATGTCCGCCAAGCCAGCGAATACCACTCCGGACATGCCCCGGGCGCGGAGCACCTCGAGCTCGGAGCGCTGCCCGAACGTTCCGGAGACCTCGAACCCGGCCCGATGGTGGTGATGTGCGGGCACGGCGAGCGGGCGATGACCGGCGCCAGCCTGCTGCAGCGGGCCGGACACCGTGACGTGCGAGTGCTCGACGGCGGCCCCGACGACCTCGCCACCGCAACGGGGCGGACGCTGGCATGACGACCTCGGCCAAGAGCCCACAGCTCGGGCTGCGCGCCAACCTCGCCCAGTTCGTCCTGCTGGTCGCGATCAACGCCCTGGTCGGCGGCATGCTCGGCCAGGAACGCATCGTCTTGCCGTTGCTGGCCGACCAGACCTTCGGCCTCACCAAATACACCGCGGCCCTGACCTTCATCCTCGCGTTCGGCGCCGTGAAGGCCGCGACCAACTTCTTCGCCGGCACCTGGTCGGACCGCTACGGCCGCAAACCGGTCCTGGTCGCCGGCTGGCTGATCGGGCTCCCCGTTCCATTGCTGCTGATCTGGGCACCGAACTGGGGCTGGGTGATCGCCGCCAACGTCCTGCTCGGGATCAACCAGGGACTGACCTGGTCAACCACCGTCATCATGAAAATCGACCTCGTCGGCCCGGCCAGACGCGGCCTGGCCATGGGGCTGAACGAAGCCGCCGGCTACCTCGCCGTCGCCGCCACCGCCATGGCCACCGGCTACCTGGCCGCCGCCTACGGGCTGCGCCCAGCACCGTTCCTGCTCGGCGCCGCGTTCGCCGCACTCGGCCTGGGGCTGTCCACCTTGGCTGTTCGGGAGACCCGCGGCTACGCCGACCACGAAGCCGCGCGCGCCGCACCCGACGGCGACGTGACGACCGCGCAGGTTTTCAAGCAGACCAGCTTCACCGAGCCAGCCCTGTCGTCTGCCTCCCAGGCCGGGTTGGTGAACAACCTGAACGACGGCATGGCCTGGGGCCTGTTCCCGATCTTGTTCGCCGGCCACGGCCTGTCCGTGGCACGGATCGGTCTGCTCGGCGCGCTGTATCCCGCGGTCTGGGGATTCGGGCAACTAGCCACCGGTGCCTTGTCCGACCGGTGGGGACGCAAATGGCTGATCGCGGCAGGCATGCTGCTGCAAGCCGTCGCACTGGCGATGGTGGCCGCCGGCGACACCTTCGGCCAGTGGATCGCCGCGCTGACACTGCTCGGTCTGGGCACCGCGATGGTCTACCCGACGCTGCTGGCCACGATCGGCGACGTTGCGCATCCGGCCTGGCGCGCCCGGGCCGTCGGTGTCTACCGGCTGTGGCGCGACGGTGGCTTCGCCGCCGGCGCCCTGCTCGCCGGAATCGTCGCCGACCTGTGGGGCATCCCGGCCGCCGTCTGGACGGTCGCGGCCCTGACTGCTGTGTCCGGCCTGGTCGTTGCCGCCCGCATGTACGAGACCCATCCAAGGAGGAACAGGTGACCCATCCCGGCCTGACCGGCGCACCGATCTACCTGGACTACAACGCCACCACCCCAGTCGACCCGCGCGTCGTCGACGCGATGCTGCCGCACCTCACGACGTACTTCGGCAACCCCTCCAGCAGCCACAGCTACGGCACCGACCCGAGAACAGCAATGGCAGACGCGCGGGCACAGGTCGCCGCACTCATCGGGGCCCGGCCCGCCGAGATCGTGTTCACCGGCTCGGGATCCGAGGCGAACCTGCTGGCGCTACGCGGCGCCGTTCTCGCCGCCCGGACAACCCGAACCCACGTGATCACCCAGGCCACCGAACACCCCGCAGTCCTCGAGACCTGCCGTGCCCTGAACCGTTTGCACGGCGTCCGGGTCACCGTCTTGCCGGTCGACTCAGAAGGCCTCGTCGACCCGGCGACGCTGGCCGCGGCACTCGACGACGAGACCGTCCTCGTCTCGATCGCCGCAGCGAACAACGAAACCGGAGCGCTGCAGCCGATCACCGCGCTCGCCGACCTCGCCCACCGCGCCGGGGCCCTGTTCCACACCGACGCAGCCCAAGCCGCCGGGAAGATCCCGGTCGCGGTCGGCCAGCTCGGAGTCGACCTGCTCACCGTGGTCGGACACAAGATGTACGCCCCGAAGGGCGTCGCGGCACTGTACGTGCGTGCCGGCGTCCAGCTGGAACCGGTCGTCTACGGCGGCGGGCAGGAACGAGGCCTGCGATCCGGCACCGAAAACGTCGCCCTCGCCGTCGCCCTCGGCACCGCCGCACAGCTCGCGGCAGACGAAATCGCGAGCGGCCGCGGCGCCCAGCTCGCACAGCTGCGCGACCTCCTCCACCAGCGCTTGCGCGACGCCCTGCCCGGCCGTGTCCACCTCAACGGTCCCGAACACGCCAGGCTGCCCAACACCCTCAACGTCAGAATCGACGGGATCCTCGGCCAGGAACTCCTCGCAGCGGCGGTCGGCATCGCCGCTTCCACCGGCTCCGCCTGTCACAGCGGCACCCACACCCCGTCCCCCGTGCTGAACGCCATGGGTCTCGGCCAGCAACGAGCGCTCGCAGCCCTCCGACTATCGCTGGGCCGCTGGACCACAGCCGACGCCATCGAAACTGCTGCAGCCACAGTGACCAAAGCGGCTGCAACGCTGCACGGCACGCTCTAGAGAGGAGACGGCCCCCGGCGGCCAGCTGGCTTGTTGACAGGTTCAGTGAAGGTAGCCGTCCCACTTCACCTCGTAGCGTGCCCCGCCCGGCAGAGCGTTCGGGGCCGGGATCTGGTCGACCGAGCGGGCCAGTGCGACCTCGACCGGCCCGGCCAGCTCGGCCGGGATCCGCACCCCGGCCGCCTCGCTACGGCGCGGCGTCACACGCGGCCTCTGCGCCGCACTCGGCAGAACGGCGGCCACACCACGACGAGCACCCGCTTCACCGTGCGCGGCGTGTCGCGGTGCGGGCAGAACCGGTGGTGCTCGGGGACGTCGGCCCCGTCACACTTCCCGCACCGCCACACCCTGGCCACGGCACCAGCATGCGCCCAGTGGTCAGCTCATGTCGCCGTTCGGATGTCGAGGCGCTGCAGCAACCTGCAAACGCCTGTTCGAATCACCGCCGCCGCAGCTACTGTGCGGAGGGTGAACGGGGCCGATAGCAACCAAAATGCCAACCGCCCGAGTCCCTCCTCTCCGCGGGTCCTTCACCCTCGCGACCCAGGAGCGACCGGGCCCGGACCACCCGCTGTGCGGCCTGATCCTCCGCCTCGGAGGCCGCTGCCCGGTCCGCGACCAGGTCACGGGCCGGCACCCCGCCCAGCGTCAGCACAGCCGCCCCAGCCGCAGACCGCACCGATCGTCTCGCCGAAGCCCCCACAGCTGCCGAAGTTCGTGCGGAAGGTGAAGCCCTCGGGGTGGGTTGAGCTGGCGCTCGCTCTGCCGTGGCTGTGGTGGAGCTGGCTGTCGATTCAGTTTCTCGGGGTTCCGTGGCGAGGCCTGTATTGGATCGGGCTGGCGGTCTGGGGCGCGGCGGCGGCCGCGGTAGTTCTGCATCCGCGTGCGGAGGACTTGCTCGCGTGGCGGGTGTATCGGCTTCGGCCGCCTTCGGACTGGGAGTGCCGCCGGCTGGGCCCGGCCTGGTGGGCGGTCTGCGCCGCTGCTTGCGTCGACCCTGACCGTTACCGGGTGTGGGTACATGAGGGACCAGAGGCAACTGCCCCGATCACCCCAGGGTCGTCCGTGGCGGTGACGAGCTGGGCTGTCTACTCGCTGCCGACCCGCCACCTGGAGGCTGTGTTGGCGCACGAGCTGGCGCACCATCTGGCGGTGCCTCGGGCGCTGGCGCTGCTGCTGTACTGGCTCACCCTGCCTGCCCGCCTGATGGGCCGGGTGATCGTCTTTTGCTTGCGGCATCGGGTGTTGTCGATCCTGGCCAAGATCGTCATTGGGTTCTTGCTGCTGGGTGTACTCGGGGTGTGGCTCTTCCTCGGCTTCTCGCACTACGTGGTGTTCATGTTGTCGCCGTTCCTCGCGCCATTCGTGGTGCCGTGGGCCGCCCGCTCACAGGAGAAGTTGGCCGATCGGGTCGTCGTGGATCTCGGGTACGGCGTGTTCCTGGCCGAGGTCTTCACCGGTCGGGAGGGTCAACGGGCGCAGGCCTGGCAGACCACGACTCGGCCGGGTCTGAAGGGCGCTCAGCCGCTCGATTCTGCCCGGCTGCGGGCTTTGGAGCGTCGCCTCAAGTCGGACCCGCAGAGCGGCCACCAGCCGTCCCACTACCGCTAGGAAGGCGCAGGAATTGGGAGACACGACATGCGAGCCTGAGGTTATTCCCGCTCGGCGGATCGACAAGGCGTCGGCCGATCTGGCCGGGTCGATGTCGGAGCGGGTGCGGCCGGAAGTCGCCTGGTGGTTGTTGCTGCACTTATCCTCCGCGGGCGCTGCTCAGATCCACTTCTCCGCCTGGTTGCGGCCGGGTTGCACCGGATGACTCAGATGCCTCAAGACCGACTCGTAGATCCGATCGAGAACCCGGACGACGTGATCGACCGGATGGCCTGCCACCTCACTCGGGCAGAAGATCTCATTCAACGTGCCGTCACTGCACTACACGATGCGCGCACGGAGGTCGAGGAACTGCAGACGCTGCCGTGACCAGGGGGCCCGTGGACACGAGGCTCCGCTAGAAAGTGTCCGTGGCCGGTGGGATGGTGTTGTGGTATGGAGCTGATGGGCCGGGATTTCGACCGCATCCGACGGGAGCACCTGCGCGGTGTGAAGGTGACGGAGTTCGCTCATCTGTGGTGGCAGGCCGAGCAGCGCGGCGATGCGTTGCGTGCTGAAGACCGGGTCGATTGGTACTTGGTCGGGGTGCTCGCGGCGTGCCGGTGGATCGCTAACGCGTGGGTTCCGTACGACGGCCCGATCGAGCGTCGCAACGGTGAGATGGCCAAGACGCCGTTGACCCTGAAAAGTGCGTGGGTCATCGAGGAGCTCATCGAGGAAGAGACGCTGTACGCGGAGCGGCTGGTCGGGCGATGGGAGTGGCCGGGTCGCCCGGGTTACGTCGAGGGAGTCGCCGCGACGTTCGCCTGGACATGGCGACGCTCGGGTGTGCCGCCGATCCAGGTTGAGCAAGCCCACGCGAGCTGACCAAAGCGGGGTTGGCGTCGAGAAGGGGCCGCAGGAGAGCCATTGGGTGGGCTTCCTGAGACCCCTTCTGCGGCCTGAGGCAAGGTCTAGGCGTTGAGTTGGCGGGGGTGTCGTTCGCCGGCGGTGAGTCCTGAGGTGATGGTGCGGTCGGCTTCGTTGCGGGGTAGACCGATGCGGGCGGCGGCTGAGACGAGTTCGTCGCGGGTGGTTCCTTCGTCTAGGAGGTGGGCGCCGACGAGTTGGCCGAGTGCGAAGGCGGCACGGTTGAGGGTGTCGTTGCGCTGCCCTGGTCTGGCGGCCAAGACTTTGTCGAGTTCCCCGGTGAGCGCGGCGAGCGTGTACGCGTCGGCGTTCCGCCGGTAGGTCGCGCTGCTCGGTGCGGAATCCAGGGCTGGTGGCGGAGTGAGGGCGGCGGCGATCCAGCCGGGAAGGGACGGGGGGCGGCGGATCACGTCGGCGCGGTACCGCTGCCCGTTGATGACTGATCCGGCGCCGACGACGTACCCGCCGTGGCCTCGAGTGTCGATCTTCCAGCCGACTCGCCCGGCGCTGTTCCCGAGTTCCGTGCCGTCGGGTTGCCGGTAGTACAGGTGACGTCCGCCCGAGGGTGTGGCGACGGTCCAGGTTCGGGGCATGGCCTGGTCGGCGTCGTCGGCGAGCTGCTCGAGCACGTCGCGACCGCACGTGGCAGCGCGGGAGTTCCAGGGTTCGGGCACGGCTTCGCCGTCCTTGGGCTGGTCCAGGTCGATCACCAGGAGCCCGGACGGGCCGGTGGCGACGCCGATGTTGTACGGCGCCTCCCGCCACCAGCGGGTGACCTGATCGGTCTTTGTCGTTGCCTGGTGCGGCCAGTCCTCGATCGCGGGGGACTTCGATCCGGGTCGGAGGGGGAACACGGCCAGGCCGCGGGCGGCGTGCCAGTGCGCCGACCGGGCGAGCCGGTCGGGTCCTGCTCCTCGAGCCCCGGCCTGCCCCGTCCTCGCTGTGCGGTTCCTTGTGGTGTTCACGGTTCGATCTCCTGACGGTTTGGGTGCACCCGTTCGTCGCGTACGCGTCGCATGGTCGGCTGGTCGGTGCGGGGCCGGACTTCGAGGTAGACGCGGATACCGAACGATCCCCGGTTCGGGTAGGCGCGGTCTCCGCCGGCGACCTCGAAGGCTTCGCTCAGGTGCGCGACCATGGCGTCGATCTCGGCGGGTTCTCCGGACAGCCGGACCTTGATCGTCATCACGTGGTTCTCCTGTTCTCGCAGGTGGTCAGTGCTCGGTGGCCGGGGTGCCGTAGTGGGTCAGGGTGGGGATGCGCAGGTGCGGCCAGTGCCCGGCGGCCAAGAGCGTGTCGGCGTGGCGAAGGCCTGCTTCCCAGTCCCGCGCGGTGTCGCTGCCGGGCAGTGGCGTGGTTTCGCGGGCGTGCCGGTAGAGGCGGCTGGCCAGATCCTCGCCCCACCCGTCGGTCAGCTCGTCGGTGCGGTCGCCGTAGCTGCTGACGTCGTTGTCGTTGAACCGGACCGTGACGGTCAGCTGCTCGGGGTAGCGGTGTGGATCATCGGTGCGCAGCTGCTCGAGCCGGGCCTGGACGGTCGCGGTGAACCGCTGCTGGTACTCGGCGCGGTCGGTCTTCTCCAGGTCAACGAGCAGTTGCTCGACGTCTTCGATCTGTCCCAGCTCGCCCCACGTCAGCCGGTCCCGTGACTGGCCCCAGCGGTCACCGAACAGCGTGCGCCCGATGTGGCCGGTGCTGGCCTCGTAGGTCTCGTACAGGCCGAGGTCATCCAGCTCGAAGGTGCTGTTTGCCACGATCTCGATCGGCTCGCTGCGATAGGTCAGCAGGTATTCGTCGTCTGATCCGACGGTGCTGCACAGCAGGTCGGCCACGCCGGCGGCTTCCCACGACCCAGGCCGGGCGGCGGTGACCGCGGCGCTGCTGCCGAGGTTCGCCGCGACCGTGGCGAGCAGCCGGGTGACGAACTCGGCGCCGTCACCGCCGCGCTGGTTGGCGTTGATGGCGCGGATCGCGCGGGTGACCGCGGTCACGGCCACCTGGAAGTCGTCCGGTCCCTCGGGGGTGGGGGTGTCGTTGATGGGGGTGGTCATGGAACTTCTCCTCGGGTTCGTGGGTCAGGAGGGGGCGTGGGCGGTCAGCACGAGCCCCGGCTCGCCACTAGCGACGGACGCGACGGCGACGCAGGTGGACCGCTGCGGGTCGAGCCAGGACAGCTGCTGGTCCTTGGACAGATCGCCCATCGCCAGTCGGCGGGCCTGGGCTTCGTCGGCGGCGATGACCACTTGGGCTTCGGGCTCCGGGTAGTCGATCTCGTCGGTGCGGGTCAGCAGGTAGAGCGTCAGGCCGGTGTTCTGGTCGGTCATGGTGCGGGGTCTCCTCTCCGGTTGTTGCGGAGTTGGGTCTGTTATCTGGGTGGGGGCAGCGACGAGGCCGCCCCCACCCAGCTGGTGATCAGGCGGCGTTGAGGTTGCTGAGGTCGTGGCCGAGGGATTCGGCGACGGCGGCGATCAGGTCACGGGCGGCGGGTGGGGTGACGGCGTTGCCGAGCTGGCGGACCTTCTCGCGCTTGTTGCCCAGCACCACGTATCCGGGCGTGAACGCCATCCCGGCGGCGACCTCGTGCGGCTCCAGCATCCGGAACAGGCAGTCCTCGACCGCCACCGTCTGCGGCTCCAGCACCGACTGGTGACCGGCGGTGGTGATCGTGCGCAGCGTCTCGGTCGCCGGGGTGCACATCTCCGCACCGTCGCCTCGCGATCCGTTGTTGCGCATGATCAGCGCGTACCGATCCCGGGTGGTGAACGTGCCGTGCGGCTGGCTGGTGGTCCGGGTGGTCGCGTTGCCGTAGTAGGGCATCAGCAGGGCGTGGTGGTTGCCGTTGGCCGCGAACGTGTCGAACGGCTCCGACACCTGCTTGCTCGTGTTGTTGTTGCGCAACGGCACCACCAGCGCCTCCGACTCCCGCGTGGTCCGGGTCCGCATCACCTCACTCAGCGGCGTCGCGGTCTCGTTCCACGTGCCACCGGCCGGAACCAGCAGGCCGGTCTCGTTGCGGGTGGTCATGGTCCGCATCGGCTCGCCCAGCGGGGCGGCGGTCTTGCCGTCGCGACCCTCGACCGGCACCAGCAGCTCCGGCCGCACGTAGCGCTCGAGACCGGCTCGGATCCGCTGCATGGTCTTGTCGGCCAGTGGCCGGGTCCGGTCCCCGATCCGCTCCCCCACCAGCGACCAGTCGATCGCCGCCGCCGCCGGGAGCCAGCCGGGCTCCACTACCTGGTTGCGGCAGGCAACATTCGGGCAGCGCCACACGTACTGCGCCCGGTACCGGCCCCACGTCCGCTCGGGCCTCTTCCACGCCTGCATCGCCCGCACCATCGCGTCACACCCCGCGCAATACGCCATCGGGCGGGTCCACCGGTTCAGGTCCGGGCAGCCGGTCTTCCGCTGGTGCGCGACCACGTAGAGCCGGTCACGCGACTGCGGCGCCGGAAGCCCACTGGCCTGAGCGTGCATCGAGTTCAGGTACACCACGTGCGTGCAGTAGCCCAAGGCGTCGAGCCCGGAGCGCCAGGCCGGCCACAACACCCACAGCGCGGCGTCGACCACGTTCTCCACCACGATCGCGGCGTAGCGGTGGTGCTCGGCGAACCGGACCACGTCCCACATCGTCGCCCGCGACCGCTCGGCCGCCTCGTCCGGCAGCGTGTCGCCGAACAGGTCTGGCAGCGCGTCCACGTTGCGCTTGCGGCCCTTGGCCTGGGAATGGTTGGTGCACTCCGGCGACGCCCACAACACATCGGTGCGCGGGTAGCGGCCCGGCTCGACCTGGGACAGATCCGCACAGTCGTGATCCGTGGTTGGGTGGTTCGAATTGTGGGTGTCCACGGCGAGCTTCCAGTGATTCGCGGCCAGCCGCACGGTCACGCCGGGCACCTGCACCGCGCCGGTGCTCGATCCACCGGCACCGCAGAACAGGTCAGTCACGGTCAACGTCATCGGTTCAGCTCCTCTCGGGGGTGGTGCGGGGAGCGCCGTGGGTGCGTGGTCCGTCACCACGACGCTCCCCGCGCCGGTGGGTTAGTTGGCGGTCCCGGCGGGATGGTCGGACTTGAGGGCGTTGTCGATGTGGTCGATCAGCTGCCAGTCGGCGTGGTCGGGGTCGATGCCGACGAACTGGCGGCCGCACGAGCAGACGCTCACGACCTGGCCGTTGCGGATCGGCTGCGGCGCCGGGGTCACATCCCGGTGCGCGGGCCAACCAATCTCGTTCGGCTCGGCATCGACGAGGTACAGGTGAGGGGTGGTGGTGTTGGTCGGGTGGTTCACGGTGGTCTCCTTGCGACTGGTCCGTTTGCCCGCTGGTGGGCTTGTGTTGGCGGCAGCCCCGTTCTTTGGGGCCTGCCGGCTACTGCCGCCTAGCGGGCCGGGTCAGAGGCTCCGGCCAAGTTGGTTTCGGTCGTTGTCAGCTGGTGGACGCGGTTTGTCCTCCAGGTGAGAACTGCCGGAACCAACTTGGGTGGAGGGGACCTGGTCCGCTAGCCGCCCACCAACCCCAGCCAGAGAAGGGATTTCCCGGCCGAAGGCCGGGGTGCTCTCCCGCCCGCCAGGGGCGGGAGAGCGTGTCGACCGGGTCAGTCGTCGTTGTGGCCGAGCTCCAGCACTGGCCCGGTGTCCTCGGTCGCGGCCTCGGATGCCTTCGCTGTCGCCTCGCGACGCTCGGCGCTGCTGTCGTCGGCGTGCCACCGGGCGAGTTCTTCGGCCCGTTCTTCGGCTTCGGCGGCGGTGAACCGTTCCTCGGCTTGGCGGCGGTGCTGAATCTCGATCAGTGCCCGCTGCGCACGGCGGACCGCCTCGGCCGACTCGTCCGCGGACGGAACCCGCGGAGCATCGGACTCCGTGACCCGCTCCTCGCCGGCCGCTACCTCGCGAATATCGACCGGAGCCTGGCCTTCTTGCGCGGTCCGGTCCTCGGCGGCCACCGAGCCCGCATCGTCGGAGCTCGTGTTGTCGTCGGCAACGATCTCCGCGTCGGTGATCTCGTCGGCAGCTACGTCGGGTCCCGCGGCCTTACTGGGTAGCTGGTCGTTGACCAGTTCGGCCTCCACGAACTCGGCACCGGTCACGGCTTCGATCGTGTCGGCGTCGCGCTGCAGCGCGACGTCGGCGAGCTCGTGCTCGTCCGTCACGGTGCGGTGCTGATCGTCGGCTCGATCGCTGGCGCGGTGTGCGGCGAGCCATTCCTCGGTGGTGGTGCCTTCGTCACTGTTGTCGATGCCGCGGTCCTTCAGTTCGTCGGTCGCGCGCAACGCTGCTTCACGAGTGCCGGCCGTGTGGGCGTACCACTCGGCGCGAGCCTGGTCGACGATCGCCAGCTCGGCCGCCCGGGCATCGAGAGCCTGCGCGAGAGCCTTGGCCTCGTTGGCTTCGCCGCGCAACCGGGCCGCGGTCTGCGCGTCGCTGCTGGCGCCGGCCTCGGTGGCACGCAGCGTCGCTGTGCGCCGCTGATCCTGGGCCTGTTGCCGGGTTCCGGCGAGTTCTTCGGCCACCGATGGCGGCGCCCACGCCTGTTCGCGCTGGTAGGCCCGGACCCGGACCCGGAGCTGGCCGTTGGACATCTCGGCCTCCACGCGGTCGGTCTCGGGGCGGCCGAGGGCGCGCCACGCCGCGCGCCATGATGCGTACGCCTCGACCTGGCCCGGCTTCGGCGCCGGTCCCAGCGGTGCGGCATCGTCGTTCACTCCGGCGAGTTCGCGGTGGGCAACGACGACGGCAGCCCGCTCGATCCATTCAGTGCGGGCCTCTCCAGCACCTGGCGGCGTACCGAAGGCCTTGACCGCCCACTGGGGCGGGTCGGCGGCCAGTTGCTCGGCCATGGTCGTAGCGCGGCGGTCGGCTTCGGCGGCGAGCTGGTGCAGGTAGCTCGACCAGGCCGGATCCTCGAGGAGGGGCACCCACGCGGCGTGGGCGTCTCCGACCGGGTCGAGCCGGGTGGTCTTGGTGATGCGGTCGTGCAGGACATATGACAGGCGGCGCGCGCCGGTCAACGTCCGCGCCGTTACCGCGTCGGTGAGCACCTGGCGCGGGTCGTGCCCGGCCAGCTCGGCTCGCCGCAGCAGCGTGGCCAGGGTGCCGGCGCCGTCCTCCACGGCGAGTTTCGTCCGCTGCGGCTCGGTCAGCAGACCTTGCTTGGTCAGCTCGTCGAGCCACTGCGCGCAGCGCCCGGCGGTCGCGACCGCGATGCCGTCGGTGAGCAGTTCGGCGGGAGTGCGGAGGTGGCCTGCTTCGGCGGCAGCTTCGGCCTGGGCCTGCAAGGCCGAGATCTGCGGCTGGTCGAGATCGAACGAGGCACCCAGCACGGCCAGCGGGGACCGCTTCGCCGCCGATTTGGTCTCGCCGATCTCGGCCGAGGCCGCGATCGCTTGGGTAACGACGTGCGTGGTGTTCGCCACCCTGCCCCGGGTCATCGCCACGTACAGCGCATACAGCGACGTGTTCTGCGTGGTCACCGAGTGCACGGTGTCCACCGTCAGCCCCTGGGAGGAGTGGACGGTGGCGGCGTAGCCGAGGGCGACGTGCTCGCGCACGTAGGCCGCAGGCAGCTCCACCGTTTCGCCGGGGACTCGGCGGCGGGTGCCGCGTTCCAGCGGCGCGACGAGCAGGCCACCGTCGGATCGGGTCTCGACGACCTCGAACTCGTCCCGGTTGAACACCGCCCGCCGGTTCTCCTTGTACTTGGCGAGCCGCCAGTCGTTCTGGCGGGCCTGGATCAGGTCGCCCGCGCCGGCGTGGGTGCCCTGCGCCGCGAGGAACACGGTGCTGGCGTCATCGACCCGGCCGTACTCGACGAGCTTGGCGCGCAGTTGCGCGCTGACCTGGGCGGCCTGGTCGTTGGTGTCCACGATCAGCAGCGAGTGCAGACCGTTCAGGTGATCGGCCAGCCACGCGTCGGCCGCGGTGCGCTGGGCGCGCTCGATGGTTCCGCCGTCGAGGATGCGGCCCTGCTTGTGGTACTCGGCCAGCACGGTCTGGTCACCGGCGCGCAGCCGCAGCGACGCCGGGCCTTCCCAGTCGCCGCGGAACCTGCGGGTCTCGGTCAGCTCATGGGTCAGCGCGCCGGAGGCAACCAGTGCCATCCCGCCCGCGGCGCCGACCGCGGCGAGCTGGCGGTGGTCCCCGACCAGCAGCAGCTTGGCGCCTGCCTCGTCGCACAGCCGGTTGATGACGGCCAGATCGCTCGTGGCGGCCATCGCGGACTCGTCCACGACCACCAGATCGCCCTCGCGCAGCTGCCAGGCCAGTTCCTCGCGGCTGGCCGAGCCGTTGGCGATGTGCTGCTGCGTCATCAGCCACCGGGTGATGTTGCGGGCGGTGACACCGTCGGCGGCCAGCACCTCGGTCGCGACCTGGGACGCCGCGAGCCCGATCATGCGGTGCTGCTTTCCGAACCACAACGCGGGGTCCTCCCACGCCTTGGCCAACGCGCCGATCACGCGCGATTTGCCGGTACCGGCCGGGCCGATCAGCGTCTCCACCTTCGCGCCGGAGGTGAGGATGCCCCGCACAGCCGCCTCCTGATCGGCACCGAGTTCGAGACCTGCCGTGGCGAGCCGACCGCAGAACGCCTCGGCCAAGTGCGGTTGCATGAGCGCGGCACCGCGGGCGTACCCGGCGCGAGCGAGCTGGCGCTCAGCCTTGAGGTGGTCAGCGGTGGCGTAGCGGGTGCCGCCAGGCGCCCGGTACGCCGAGGTCCCGTTGGCCAGGCGCAGCTCGGCGGGCAGGATCGTCTCGCCGGGCCGCTCGGCGGCCAGCACGACGGCCTTGCTGAGCCCTTGCTCGGTGAGCTGGTCGAGCAGCTCCACGATTTGCTCCGGCGTCCGGTCGCCCAGGTCGTCGGGCAGCGCGTTGCTGATCTCGCGGGTCAGGTCGGGCGCTTCCCACTCGGCCTGTTTGCGCTGCACCTCGGCTAGCGCCATGTCCAGCACCTTGGCCTCGTTGAACGTCTCCGATCCCGGCGAGGTGCCGGTGGTCGCGAGCACGTTCTGCGCCACTTTCCCGAGTCCCCCGCGGACCTCGGCGCGCAGCTGCTGGTCCCACCGCTCCAGCCGCTGCTCGACGGTCTCGCCGTCGTGGGACTTGGCCTTGCGGGTCGCGAGCGTGGCGGTCTGCTGCAACCGCGCCAGCTCGAGGTTGTTCGGCGTCCGGCCGAACTGGGCCTCGAACTCGCGGACCAGTACGGCGGTCTTCCTCGTGATCGCCTTGCGGCGCGAGGAGAACAGATCCATCACGGCCTGGTCGATGCCGACCACCTCACGCGACTTGCCGTCCGGACGCATCCCGAACCGGACGCCGAGTGCCTTCGACAGGTGGTGCTCCATCACCCGCTCACCCACCGCGCCGGCGGCCGGCTGGTAGCGGTGCAGCGCCTCACCGTCGACGGTGCGCCACTTGCCGTCGGTTCCCTGAACCCGGTTCAGGATCGCGTTGTGGATGTGCAGCTGCGGGTCGTGGTCGCGGGAGTCGTGCTGGAAGAACGACGCGATCGTCCAGTCATGCGCGTCGTCCCACCGCCCAGCGACACCGCCCCAGTGACCGATCCGGGTGTAACCGGCCTTGTCCTGCAGGTAGGACAAGGCTGCCTGGTTCCCGGCCCAGATCGCATCCTCGACCGCTTGGCGGTACTGCCCCCAGGAAGCGGCCTCTGTCTCGGCCCGGTGCACCGCCTGCGTGCACTGGTTCACCGCTGCGGCGTCACCGGTGCGGTGCGCCTCGGCGAGTGCACCGCGAGCCGCCTCGGCCGCACCACGAGCCTGCACCTCCTGGGCCTCGAACGCGGTGTGCAGCACCGTCACCGACTTCTGCACAGAGAACGTCGCATCATGGAACGCGACGTTCTTGCGCACAGACTTGCCCGCAAGTGCACGCAGTTCGGCGCGGCGCTCCGCGTCCGCACCAGGCTCCTTGGCCAGTGCATCGGCGTACACCTGCTCCTCGCTCTTGTACGCCCGCCCGGTGTGGCCGAGCGTCTCGGCCTCGTCCCACCGCGCCGGATCCCGGAACGCGTCGTCGCGCGGGTCGATGAACCGCTCATACAGCGCGGTCATGTCCTGCGCGTCGACCTCCCCTGCCAGGCCGAGCGCCTCGGCGCCCTTGCCGAACCAGCGCCCTGGCTGCTCGCCGGCCGCGACCGCGCCCGTGTAGTAGTTCTCCCGGCCTGACGCGACCGCGCCGGTCAAATAGTCGGCGCGGTGGCCGCTGTGCACGCTCAGCACGAGGCACCTCCGGCGCCTCGGGCCGGGCTGTGCCCGGCGCTGTCGGGCGGGGCGAAGCCCGGGCACTGCCGACGACGCGAAGCGGAGTGACGGCTCCACTTGATCGTGATGCATAGGTGTGATCTGAGTTCTTTGGTCTTGCTGCTGCCTGCTGGCGGCTGCTGGATCGTCGGCTGCGGCATGGTCGCTGCGGATCCCTTGCTGTCCTGGTGAACTACTGCTAATCGGATCGTCATCGGGTTGTTCATCGGCTGCTGCTCGTTTCGAAGTCGTCGAGGTCGTTGCTGTCGGCATCGGTGTCGCTGGGAGTGTCCGTGGGGGCTTTCCCGGTCTCGGCGACAAGCTGAAGCTGTCCACGGACCTGCGGGACCGTCGAAGAGTTATCGCCGCTGCTCGCGGCAGTGGGCTCGGTCCATCCGGCCAGTTCGGCCAGTTCGGCCAGGCGCTTGGCACGCTGGGTGCCGACGCCGGTGGCGCGGCGGATCGCGCGTTGGCTCATCGGTCGGCCGCCGTGCTCGGTTGCCGCCACCTGGCGCACCAGGGCCAGGAGCTCGCCGTCGGTGCGATCGTCGCTGGCCTGGGCCTGGGTCGGTTCGGTGCGGCTGGCGGTGCGGTTCGGTGTGTGCACCGGTGCGGGTGCACTGCTGTTGGCGTCGGCGTGCACTGGTGCGGGTGGTGCGGTGCGGGTCGAGGACTGCACCGGTGCACGGGTCGAGGCGGTGCGAAGTGCACCGATTAGGTACGCGATGATCCAGTCCGGTGCGCCGATCGCGGCGTTTGCCGCCGCTCGGGGTACCTCGGCATCGTCGACGGTGGATTCGCCGGGCGGCGTGGTCAGGCCGAGTGCGGCGGTGTCGACCAGCGCAAGCAGTTCGCCTGGCGTCAGGCGCCCGCCGGCGGGAAGCAGCGCGGCCAGTTCGCTGGCCGACAGCAGCCCGTCGCGGATCGTCTGCAGGCACGCCGTGCGGGCGGCGCGGGCGGCGTCCAGCGGCCAGAGCTTGCGGCTGGGGCACAGTGTCGCCAGCCGCGACGCCATCCGCACGACCTGCTGGACCAGCGCCCGCGCCGCGGCCGGGTCGTCGGCGCCGGTCCGCGACAGCTGCAGCCACACCCGGGTCGTGATCACCGGTGAGGTGATCCAGGTCAGCGCCGACAACCTGGGCTTCGCGGGCTGGGCGAGCTTCATGTGCAGGCGCAGCAGGTGCGCGAGCATCTCGACCAGCACCGCGTACGCCAGCGGTGCGAGCGCGTGCGCGACGGCATCGGCAACACCGGTAGCGGTGTCGATGTTCAGCCACACGGTGCCGCCGATGAACACATACGTCGTGACCAGCGCGCCCGGGATCCGCCACCCACGGGTCAACGCGGCAAGGCGTAGTGCGGTGCAGGCGATGATCATGCCGTCGGCAACCAACGGCACCAGGGGGCTGTCGAACTTCACCGACACGGCGGCGAACGAGCGGGCTCCCCCGATCCCGGCGACACCGAGCGCGGCGACAATCGCGACCGTGATCAGCACCCGCCGGGTCGTCAACCGCCCGGCCTCGATCGCGGAGGTCACGGCGCGGGTCGCTCGCCGGGTCGCCCACACCAGCAGGGCGATCGTCGCGGTGAGGATCAGTAGACCGGCGGCGCCGGCGGTGATCGTCGGCCACGTGACCGCACCCGAGTCGAACAGGTCGTGCAGGTCGATGGATTGAGTGGTCATCGCTGGCCTCCAGCGGTCGCGTTCGGCAGGAAGGTCAGGCCGCCGCGGCGCCCGGCCTTGATCTGCTCGGGTGTCGGGGCCGGGCCGTTGGCGTCACGGGCCGTGGCCCACCAGGTCACGAACGGGTCCGCGTCGGCCGCGAGCGGCACGGCCACCGCGGTCTGTTCGGCACCGTCGCGGTGGGCGAGCACATCGCAGGCCGGGGCGTACTCGCCGATGCGGCGGGTGACGCCCGGGCGTTGCCGGTCGTGCCAGTCACCGACGAGCTTGTTCGACGCGTCCTCGCCTTCGTAGGCGGCGGCCCAGGCGTCCATCAGCCATAGCAGTTCCTCCACGATGTCGGGGTGCCACAGCCAGCACGGCGGCAGCGTCTCCCGCGCGGCCGCGTACCGCAGATACGTGGCCTCCATCCACGGCAGCAGCTCACTGAGCACCGCCTGCACGGCGGTCTCGTCGTGCTCGGGCAGCCGCAGCCACGACCGCACCGGCTCCACATCGGGGTGCCCGGCGGCCTTGCCGCGGCTGCCGGCCTTGGCGGCCAGCCGGGTCAGCAGGTCCTCGAACGAGACAACCGTGTTGCCCAGCGCGGCCACCGTGTCGTTCAACCGGGATACGGCGGTCTTGCTGGCGGTCTGCTGCAGACCGGTCTTCATCGCCGCTACGTCGCGGGTCAGGGTCTCGACCGAGCGGGCCAGCCCGGCGACCGCCGCGAGTGCGGCAGTGCCGGGGTCCTTCTCGTCGTTGTACTGCATCAGTTGTCGTCTCCCTGGTACAGGCCGTCGAGCCAGTCGCAGAACTCGTCCGGGTCGATCGCGACGAGCCCTGTTGGTCGGCCGTGTTCGTCGTAGGCGGGCACTGCCCGCAGCCCGGCCCGTTCGACGTCGGCGCAGCCGTAGTAGGCGCGCAGCTCGTCGGCCGGCGAGCCATTCGCTGGCGCCGTCATCGGTTCACGTCCTGCGACGCGCGGTTCTGGCCGGCCTTCTCAGCGGCAGCGCGCCGAGCCAGCGCGGCGCGAGCCTTGCGCATCGCACCAGCGAGGCGGAACCGAGCGAGGAGTTCACGGGCCGGGTCGGTTGCCTCCAGCCACGACACGCCACCGGCGATCCGGTCCACGAGCCGCCAGACGATGCGCTGCCGCACGGTGGTGGCCCGGTCGATCCCTGCCAGGAGCTGGTCACGCAGCCACGCCGAGTCGGTGAGCAGCCGGGTACCGGCCCGGTTCTCGAGTGCCGCCAGGCGGCGGCTGGTCCATTGCACACTGCGCCGGTTGTGGAACCGCTCCAGGCGGAGATCCGAGCGGTTCCACGCCATCTTCACGCGGCCGATCGCGGGCGGCATGCCGCGTGTGATGATCAGCGCCTGCCCGGCGCGCAGCTGCGCGACCTGGCCCGGGGTGAGGACCGGGACGCGGCGGTCGCTGATCGACACGCCGCCGGTGGTGCGGTCGCGGGTCGCGACCTGCTCGAGGCGTTCCCCGCACAGCGTGGACCAGAACTGCAGATCGTCGTCGTCGCTGGTGCCCGCCAGCACGACCTTCGTGGTCACGTTGGTCAGCAGCGCGCCGGTCGCGGCCTCGCCGAACCGATCCCGCAGCTGGGCGCGGGACTGGGCGGAGATGTGCAGGGTGATCCCGCGGGACCCGAAGTCACCGGTCCAGCGGTCGAGCGGGATCAGGCAGATCAGTGCCGCCTCGTCCAGCACCAACGTCAACGGCGGATCCAACCGGCGCCCCGGCGTCTTCACGGCGAGCGCCTTGGCCTGGCGGGCGATGTGCGCGGTCAAAGCGGTGACCAGCGGCGCGGTCTTCTTGTCCTCCGCGCCCAGCAGGTACACGGTGCCGATCTCGGCCAGCAGCCGCCCGACGTCGAACGGCACGCCGCCCGGTGCCGCCGCAGCTGCGGCGGTCGGCACCGACAGCCAGGACAGTGCGGGCATGATCGTCGTGGAGATACTCGAGCGGGTGCGCTCGTTGTTGGTGAAGAACTGCAGCGCCTGCTGCTCGAACCCCGTCGCGTTTGCCACCCGCAGCTCCCACAGCACATCGGACTGCGCGGCGTCGTCGGGGTGCGCGATCCACCGCTGCACGTCGGCCATGGTGTAGCCGCCGAGCGCGGCGGCGTGCAGCAACGCCGTCAGCGCCTGCCGCGCGAGGTTCAGCCAGTGCTCGGCGTCGTCACTCTTCGCGCCGACCCCGTCGAGCAGGTCCGACGCACGATCCATCACCACCCCCGGGTCGGTACACCCGGTCAACGGGTCGAAGGTGATCGTCGAGCCTTCGTCGGTGAGGCCGTCAGGGTCGAACACCCACACCGGGCCCCGCCTGGCCCGTTGGGTGCGGGTGATGTCGAGGATGTCGGTCTTGGTGCTGGTGGCGATCACCGCGCCCGGCGCGTCTAGCAGGTGGTTCATCATCAGGCCGGTCTTCCCGGCGCGCGGACCCGCCACCGTCAACGTGTGGTCCTCAGCAGACGACCGGACCTTGACCCAGCCGACCGTGGCCACGGTCGCGCCGATCTGGGCGAGCGGCACGAACCGCCGCTTCCACGCCGGCACCTCGGCCAGCGACGGCCGGACGACCGTGGCCTTCTTCCGCAGCATCCGCGCCGACGACACCCGCCGCACATCCCACCCCGACGCCAGACCGTCAGTCACCCGACCGGCGCGACCCAGACGGCGCAGCAGGCCCCGCGAGCTGGACCGCGACCGCAGCGTGAACCCCGCCGTAACGATCAGCACCACGCCCGCGGCCAGCAGCAGCTGCCACCAACGCTGCGACACCTGCACGGTCGACGGCAGCGCGCGCAGCACCAACCCGGTGTACGCGAGCCACAGCGCGGCGGCGAGACCACCGCCGACCGGGCGGTTCACCGCCACCAAGGCCAGCGTGATCAGCAACAGGACACCGCCACCGACCACCCATCCGGCGGCGCCGCCCGGCGCACCGAGCCGCAGCCCGACCGCACCGGCAAGCAGCACCCACAACGGGGCCGCGATCAGCGCGCCGTGCATCAACCGCCAAAACAACAGACCTGCCGTCACCAGCCCGACCGCGCCCGTCGCCGCGACCCAACACCCCAACTCGGTCAACGCCGGCGTCCTATCGCACGCGACCGCGCCGACGCCCGCGGCCAGCAGCGCCACCATGGCGAGGGTGAACTTCGGGACCATCGCACCCTCGGTCCGCGTCGGCCGCCGCATCATCGCGCACCACCGATCAACACGCCGACCACCGCGAGCACCGCACCCAGGGTGGCTGCGGCAAACGACACCCGCAGCCACTGGTGCTTCGTCCATGCGATGTCTGCCAGCCGCTTGGCCTGATGCGTCACGGCCACCAGCTGGTCCGCGACCTTCTTCCGAGACCATTGCGGGCCGAGGTGGCTGTCGAGCAACTGCTCGACCGAGCGGCTGCGCACCGCGCCGAAAGACAAGAACTCCCCCGGCGCCAACGCGTCAGCCGGGCGGTGCAACCGGGGCACGACCACCAGCAGCGCCGACCCCAACGCCACCGCCAACGCCACCAGGGCCACACCGAACGCCATACGCGCGCCCAGCGGCGAACCGTGCGACTGCGACACCAAGGTGAGCACCACCGCCGCCATCGCGGTCTCCACCGTCGCCGCGAAACCGGCCCTCGTGTCCGCCTTGTCGACCGCCTCTGCGGCCGAGTCGTGCATCCGCCACGCCAGATCCATCTGCATGCGCTCGCTCATCGCACAGCCCCCGCTACCGGAGCGGACTCGTCGAACTCCGACTCCTGTTCGGGCTGCACGTTGTCCACGTACGACATGTGCGCCGTGTGCGCGGCCATGGTGTCGCTCGAAATCGCAAACGACGTGACCTCGACAGGACCGAACCCGGACGTCACGGCGTAATGGCCGTTGTTCAGCTTCGGCTCCACACCGAGCACGGCACCTACCTGGTCGATCTCGCGGCACGCCGCCTCAAAGTCCTCGTTCCGGCTCGACGGCCAGAACACAACCCGCACCGCCGGCACCGGCAGCTCCGGGTGATCCGCTACAAACGCGGCCAGCTCGAACAACCCTCTGATCACCGCCGCGTGCTGCGACGGCAGCTCCTCCAACATCCCAATCGCCGGCACCCACTCCGTGCCGCTCATTACTGCGTCAGTCATGCTGTAGACCTCTCGAACTCGTTGCTGAGTGAAGGGAGAACCGGCCCTGTCCTGGTTGGCGCCTGCGGCAGGGCCGGGTTTGCGAGGAGTTCTGGTCATGCCGCACCCCCGGTAGGTGCACGAGCGGCATCCCAAGAAGACGTCCAGTCGGAAATCTCGAGTGGCGCCGAGCTTTCGGCGGCTCCTTCGAGCAGCTGCTCCACCGCCTTCGCAGGAATCACGTAGCGGCCCTGCTCCGAGCCGCGCCGCATACGCACAGCGGGAAATGCCCCAGCCCGAACCAGTCGGTAGAGGTGCTCCGGCGACACGCTGCAGAGCGAGGCCGCCTCAGCGATCGTGTACGAGGGGACGCCAGCTGCGCGCTTCCGCAAGGCGTTCCGAAGGGCGATCTCGCGGCCATGCTCGCGAAGTCCGGTCACGGCTGGCCCTCCCGCCAATCGGCGACCGACACCGTGGTGCCGGAAGCAAGCGCCGCGGCACTGAGGTCGTCCAGAACTCGGCCGGGGACAAACAGCCGCTTGCCAATGCGTACGGCGGGCATCTGGCTCGCGGCAATCAAGCGATAGATGGTCATCTGCGACATACCGACCACTTGCGCGAACTCCGCGATGCTGAGGAGTTTCGCGGTCGGCTGGGCGCCACTCTGCTGGTGCATCGACTACTTCCCTTCGTGAATTGAACTAGCTTATCTAGTCTAAGCTAGTTAACTTGTGTTGCCAAGGTTCACTTGCCTTCAGTGGCTTAGCTGGCTAAGGCAGCTAGGATCTGTGTATGCAGGTGGACAACGCCGACCCGCGGCCCGCGTACGCACAGGTTGCAGACCGCCTGCGCGAACTGATCAGGAACGGCACACTGCGACCCGGCGACCGACTGCCGCCTGGCCGCGAGCTGAGCGAGCAGTTCGGCGTCGCGATAATGACCGTTCGCAAGGCGATTGACGTGCTCCGGACGGAGGGCGCCGTCTCCTCGCAGCAGGGACGCGGGGTGTTCGTAACGTCCGCAGGCGCCAAGGAGCCGGCGGACGACCTGGAGAGCCTGAAAGTCGCCGTGCAGAAACTGACGTCGCGCGTCGCAGCGCTAGAGGATGCGGCCAGCCGACGTGCTGAGTGACCCTCGTTCGGAGACCCGTTCGGATGCCTTGTACTCATGGCAACCAGTGAAGTTGAGTGAAGACGAGTCGAACATGCGAAGGTGATGCAACGGCGGTGCAACGAGCGTGCAAGCCAACCCACCCAAGCACGAGAGGGAGCGTCAGAGTGGTGGTCGTGGACGTGTGGACTGGCCGTCGAGCATCCGCTCTTCGGACTTCACTGAGGCTGACGAACGAGGCGTTCGCGAGCTATCTCGGGGCCAGCGCGCGAACGGTGGCCTACTGGGAGTCCCGTCCAGACACGCGACTTTCACCAACAATGCAGGAAGCTCTCGACACAGCGCTCTCACAAGCTAGCGAGGACGTCCAGCAACGATTCAGCGCGCTCTTAGGGAAGATCCGCCCGGACGAGAACTCAGCACCAACGATGAGGGTCACCGGCCAGGCAACGGCAGTCAACGGGCCTCCAACAGCCGACCAAGTGGTCGAGGCGAGCCAAGCGTCTTGGCGGGATGTGCGGCGATACCTCATCGACAACGGGTGGCAGGTTGCCCGCCGCGCCTCTGAGCTGTACGAGCCGCAGTACCGCATAGCAGACGTGCCAGCCCTGGCGCTGCCACCTTGGCTGCCGGCCCGGCCCTTGTCGTTCGACGCCGTGACGTTGCATTGGCATCCACAGGCGGAACCTCCGAGACTCACCGGCCGGGAAGCCGAGACCCTCCCGACGCTGCCCCTTCGTGCGCCAGGCCACGCCTTCGCCAGCTATACCAGCGCCATACGCTACGTGCAGCCGCCAAAGCTATTCGAGAACCGTCACAGCTACCGCATGATCGACGTCGCGTGGGGCGATCAGTCAGTCGAGATCTCGTTCGGCCTATCAACTTTCTTCGACAAGCTCGATGTCGCCGAGCCTCTGAGCCACGAGGCCGCCCAGGCGGATCTGTTGGGGGTTCTGGACTGGGCGAACCTCCCATATCGCACACTCCTCCGTGACCCCTTTGACCTATCCAATAGAGCAGTCAACCCGGGAATCGCGACCTTGACGATCCGGCGGGATATAACAACGGGCGAGGGTGTCTTCTTCCTCCTGCGTCGCAACCCGGCGCAGGTCACAAATGGTCGCCACTACAGCCTCTTGCCGTCGGGCGAATTTCAGCCAGCCAGCATCTCACCGTCGAGCATAGAGCAAGACCTCGACCTCTGGCGGAATGTAGTTCGAGAGTACAGCGAGGAAATGTTGGGTCAACCGGAACATGATGGGAGCGCGGGGATACCTGTCGATTACGAGATCTGGCCCTTCTATCGAGACATGACGCGCGCACGTAAGGAAGGCAAAATCCGCCCGTTCCTGCTAGGCATCATTCTTGATGCGCTCAGCCTGAATGCTGTCATCTCGACTGCTGTTGTTATCGATAGCGACGTTTTCGACAGACTCTTCAAAGACATGGTCTCCACTAATGCCGAGGGGGAAATCGTCGCCGACCTGGACGGCCGCAAATCGATCCGGGGCGTGCCCTTTGACCAGCGAACTGTTACTCGCCTCACGGAGCAGGAGCCTCTCGGCCAGACCAGTGCCGCGGGCCTCCGGCTGGCATGGAACAAACGCGACTTCCTCCTCGCGTAGCAAGGCTGTGAGGTGAAATCCGCGAAGGCGTGCGTCGTGGATCTGCTCGCCAAAGTGTCTCCGAGTTCGCAGGTCTGCGATGCCGCACGTCCCTGATCTGCCGGGGGCCGTGTCCATGGTCACGTCCATGAAACTCAGCCAAGACATGCCAGTTCAGACACCGCAGACGGCAGTCAGTGCAGCGATTCAGGCGTACGGCAGGCAGCTCGGCGCGGAACGTGCAACTTTTAATCCGCGGGTTGTGGGTTCGAGTCCCACGGGGCCTACCGTCAGCAAGTGGCCTCTGACCTGCGAAACAGGTCAGAGGAGTCCTTCCACGAAGACTCGTTGGCCTCTCGAACTCGCGTCATGACACGCTTCGTGACGCAAGACGCGGGACTGCGGCGGCATCCACGTACTGCCGAGCGGCGCCATCAGGGTGCGTGTGTACGCCGGAATCGACCCTGTCTCGAAGCACCGGCATGACCTGACGGAGATCATCCCGGCCGGGCCCGACGCCGAGAAGTTGGCCGAGGAAACTCGCGTCCGGCTGCTCAACCAGGTGTACGAGCGTCGCAACCCGCGCACCAAGGCCACCGTCAATCAACTGCCCGACAAGTACCTGTCAGAAGCAAATCTGGAGTTCAAGACTCAAAGACCCCGATTGGGGAGCCCTGATCTGGCTCACCATGATCACCGGCCAACGCCGGGGCGAGCTGTGTGCCATCTGCTGGTTGGACGTCGACCTCGACGGCGGAGTACTGCACCTCGAGAAGGTCAGCGGCCAGCGCAGCAAGAAGCGGATCAATCGATCCAGGACATGCGACTCATCTCGGAACAACAGCACGCCCCGGTCGTTGGCGGCGGGGCGTGCTGTGTCCTGTGGTCAGCTGATGGTGAGGATCTTGTTCGCGGTGAATGCTTGGGCGTGGTCGGCATCCCCGGGGAACCAGACCCGGTACGCGATCTGACCGCGGACCGCCGGTTTGATCCCGAAGGCGTACTTGCCGGACGCACTCAGCTTCACCGACGCGATCGACTTCCACACCTTGCTGCCGTACTGCTGCAGATAGACAGTCTGCCCTGAGTGTGCGGGAGCGACGTACCCGCTGAGCGCGGCCGCCTGCCCCAGCCGGATCGCCGTCGGAGACAGCGTCGCCGAGATCGTCGGCGCAACGTTCACCGTGATGTCCGCCGTCCGCGTCCCCATCATCTCGTCGGTCCCCGGAAACGTCATCATGTACACCGACGACACGACCGGCTTCGTCGTCACCGCAACGGTGCCGGTGACGGTCGTCTTCGGCGCCGCCAGCAGAGTGAACTTCGACGAGTTCTTCGGGCGTACGTAGACGTTGAGCGGGAGTCCGTAGTACGCCTTGTTGTCGATGCGCAACAGGCTCCCGCGCAGCGTGACCGTCCCGCCGTAGTTGACCAGCGTCGAGGTCGTGCTGATCCCGACTTCATCCCCACCAGCCGCTTGACGTTCGGCTCGCTGTAGTGCCCAGTACGGTCCCGGGCCCAGACGGCGTACGTATAGGTGACGCCCTGCGCGAGACCGGTGTCCTTCACGGCGGTCCCGGTGCCCGCGTAGACGAGCGTGCCGGTGGTCGGCGTCGGCACGGTGCTGCCGGCGTTCCGCCGCACGATGACCTGGTCCAGGTCGGTGGTGGGATGAATCGTCCACGACAGGTTCGCGGCCAGGTAGGCGCCGGCCGCGTCGAACGGCGCCACCTGCGGCGGCGTGGTGTCTGCCGTGCGGAAGGTGCTGGTGAACGGCGCAAGCGGCGTACCGTCCGCCTCCTGCACACCGGTGACAACAATCCTGTACGGCGTGTTGTCGAGCAACGTCGCGGGGGTATCCGGGTACGCGGGGGCCGGTGGGTAGGTCGGAGCGATCACGGCCTGCCTGGTCGTCGCGTCGTAGGCGACGGTCGCACCGACCTCCGCGCCGGTCCTTCCATTGAGCAGCCGGACCGTTGTCGAGTTGACGCTGCCGGCGACGACCGGACGGGCGAACGTCACCGTCGGCCGGTCGCTCGGTGCCACGTTCGCCGACAGATCGGCCGGCCGTGCATCCATGACCGGGTATGCCGTGCCCTCACGCGGATCTGCGAGGGTCGTGGCGTTGACGCTCAGTCTGTACGCCCGGGTGTCCCGGGATCCGTTGTCGTTGCGGACGGCGATGTAGATGCCACCGGTCGGCGCGGCGACGCTGCGGAACGCGCCCAGCGACACCGGCTGTGGGCAGCCGGTGAGCGGATCGATCTGCGTCGTCGGGTACGGATGGACCGCATGCGCCAGCGGCCGCAGGTCGTGGTCGTACACGTCGAGGTGCGAACCGAAGTTCGACGAGAAGGCGCAGTCGTACACCGCCGGCATCAACATGACGTTGAGGACGCCCGTTTTGTTGACCGAATACCAGTCGACGTCGCCCTCCACGCCGATGGTGCCGGAAACCTCCGCGGCTGCGTCGGGAATGGCCGTAGCCCTGGCGGGCTGGTCGTTGCCGTCTGCCGGGTTGACCGGGAAGTCCGTCGTCCACTTGCCGCCGAGGGCCTGGTATGCGTCCAGGATGCCCGCACCGTAGTACGGGTCGATGCCGCGCGGGCCGGCGTCGCGGGCAGTCGCCTTCAACCGGGTCATCACCTGCGCCGGTGTGAACGTCGGCCACTTGTTGCGGACCAGTGCCACGACACCCGCCACGATCGGTGCCGAGAACGACGTACCCGCCAGGCCCATGAAGTACGGGTCGAAGCCCGATGGAGTCTGCGCCCGCGGCGCCGTGCTGGTGATGTCGAAGCCCGGGGCGGCGATGTCGACCCAGTCACCCCAGCTGCTGAAACTGGTCAGCGCGCCGGCCGGGTTGGTGGCACCGACCGACAGCACCTCCGGGTACGCCGCCGGGTAGATCGGGTCCGACGAACCGGTGTTCCCGGCCGCGGCGACCAGGACCACACCCTTGGCGACGGCGTTCTGGATCGCGGTGTGCAGGACCGGGTTGTCACCTCCGCCGCCGAGCGACATGTTGATCACCCGGACGCCGTTCTTGACCGCCCAGTTGATGCCGTTGATGACGTTGGCGTCGCTGCCCTCGCCGGTGTCGTCGAGCACCTTCACCGGCCGGACCTTGGCGTTCCAGGCCACGCCGGCGATGCCGATCGAGTTGCCGGCGCCGGCCGCGATGATGCCGGTGACCGCCGTACCGTGGCCGTCCCCGTCGTTCGGCGCCAGCGCGGTGTTGAACGTGTTGTATCCGGGCAGCAAGTGACCAGCCAGATCCGGGTGACCGGCGTCGACACCGGTGTCCAGTACGGCGACAGTCTGCGTGCCGGCCGACTTGCTCAAGTCCCAGGCCTGGTTAACCCGAACGGTCGGCAGATACTTCTGGTAATTGGTGTAGTACAAGTCGTTCGGCGTAGTGGACTGCCGTCGGATGTAGTTGAGCGAGGCCTGCGCGACGGCCGGATCAGCCTTGACCTTCGTCAGCAACTCGGGCGCCGGCACGTCACCGGTCACGGTGACGACGTCGTCGGTGACCGGCATCTTCGGCGTGGCCTTGACCTTGGCGAGCGCCGACTTGCGGGCCGACGTGGTCGCCTTCGACTTGAACTGAACGATCACGGACTTGGCGTCGTACGCGGGTTTCGCCGGCCCTCTTTCGGACCGGAACTTCGCCTTGAACGGGCGCGGCTCGGACGACACATCGGCGGTACCGGACGAACCGGTCACCGCCACCAAGGTCGCCGCGACCATCGCCGCCGGAAGGCCCAGACGCAGCAATTGAACAGGGCGGAAAGACAACAGAACTCCCAAGGTGCTTCCACGATCGGGCGGATCCGGCGCACCCCGAGCGACACCGGCGAGTCAGGGACGTTTCTATCGTTCAAACCCTTTCTCGGCAACTTCGTTGAACCATTACCGGCAGCCCTCTCGACCACCACTCGGTAAATCGCTGGATGTACTGGTTGGGGGTTCTCCTGGTCGCGGTTCGGGGAGCGCACGTCGCAAGGCCGCCCGAGGGCCCTTGAACAAGCGCCGACTGGTGTGGCCGGCGTGGATCACGCCGACCGTGAGCGTCGTGTCATTCACGTCGTACAGCACCCGATGGCGGCCGACATGCGTACGTCGAGTGATCCGTACTCCGCCGTGCCCTCGGGCGGGGCCAGACCCCCGGAATCGTCTGCCGGCTGGACGTGATCGGTGATCGTGGTCCGCTCCCGCCGGGCCGTGGGATCGTGTGTGGGTATGGAGCTGATGGGCAGCGGCGATGGGCCTAGCGGGCCAGTAAGTGGTTGCCGAGCGCATCGATCGGGTCACCCTGAGCTGCCACCGGGTCGGCGTATCGACCTTGAGCGGCCGTGTCTGACAGGCCGTGCTTGGTCCACACGTACACAAGCTGCAGCCGCCCGTGCACAGCACGCGCTGACTCCAATGATTGTTTGGACTGTTGCCGTGGGCATTCGTTGAAAAGCCAATGAAACAAGGTCGATCAGCGCAGATCGACTACTGATCTCTTGGGTCCCGCGTCTTGTGCGAGCCGGGGATCGCGCGTAGATTCGCAACGAATCCGATGACCCGGCGGTCCGTCATGCCCAGTCGGCGGCCGGTCACGGAGGGGCACCGGGGGAAGACGGACTGGGGACGCCAACACACGCTCGCGTCCCGCGAGCATCGCTGCTTTGGCGTGCCGTCGGGCTGGTTCGCAGCCAGTCGCTCGACGGTTCAGGTAGAGAGATGGACTCACTGACCGGGGGTTCACCGCGCGCGCCGCCGCATCGGCCGCGTTCGCACGGCGCACAGCCAAGTTCTTTCGCAGACCATTGTCACCAGAAGGTCCTTCGATTCGGTGGATTTCCCATGAAACGATTGTTTGCCTACCTCTGTGCAACACTTCTTGCGATCGTTGCGTTCGCGACTCCCGCGCAAGCGGTGAGCCCCCACTTCGTCCGCGCCAGCGCCGATCTGAGCGGCACGAACCTCGTGGTTTCGTTCAAGGAAGCCGGGCTCGGCACCAACCAGCTGATCACCTATGTGGCAGCCGCAGATTCGACGGTGACGTATGTCTGTGTGAACCGCGGCGGAGCCAACCCCAGCGCTCAGAACAAGACCACGATCAGTGGCCCGGTGAGCGCCACCGGAACGTTCAGCTCCGGCAAGAACGGTCAGGTCACCGCATCGCTCACGCTGAACCCGCCGGGACCTGGCGGCTTCTCCTGCCCATCAGGACAAAGCCTTCAGATCGCGCAGGTCACCTACACCAACGTGACCATCACCGATACGACCAACGACGTCACCGCGACAATCGCGGGCACGTTCGACACCGGCTGCCTGCTGCCGGACGTACGCGGCGCCTGCTGAGCCACGAACCCTCACCCCCAGGAGGACCGGCACCCGGCCCCACCAGCCGGTCCTCCGCCGGCGCCTCGCCAGACGCCGAGGAGAGCGCAGGCTGCTACGCGCCCGGACAAGGACCGGGCCTTGCGACTCACGAACTGTCGACCTGCTCTTGCCAATTAAGTTGCCAATCGCAACCGCATGTCAGAGCCGACCTCGGTAAGCACTTCAGATGAGTGCATTCGAGGCCCTGACCACGTCTGCGCCGGTGCGGGGACTTCCCAGCGTCAGCAGCGGCAGACCAGCTTCTCTTCAATTGACAGGTCACGGGCCGCCGACGCCGGCCATTAGTGCTGCGCGCCCGCCGGAGGCACAGACAGACACACCGGCGAAGCCGAACCGCGGGTCAGCTCCGATCGTGGCGAGCTCGGCCGCAACCGATCTACGCCGCGGTCATCGTGATGCTCATGCTGAGGCCGTGGGTGACCACTCACGCACAAGAACGCAGTCCGGCTCGGATGCTCCGAAGTCCGAGGGCATCCGCCGCATGCCGTTGGAAGTCCCCCAAACGTGTGGTGTCATCCCCAGACCTGCACGGACAGGTCCCCCGGCCGGCACTTTGTTCGCTCTCCTCTCAGAGCACGACGACCGGGCTGTACGAATACCAGGCGGTGGCCGTCGACGGCAGATAGGCCTGGTACTTGCGGGCTCGGTTGGTGGTGATCGTGTACGTCGCGAGCCCTGATGAGTTCGGCGTGACGTACGTGAGCGTCCGCCACGGCTGGCCCGGGTCCTGGTACATGAGCAGCATCCGCCCGTGCGAGCGGACGTACGTCTGCAGCCTGGGGCTGTAGTACGTCGCCGCCGCGGTGAGCGTGACCTTGGTCCCCCGCCGTACCGCCGACAACCCCGTCACCGACTTGACCTTGGTCAGCGAGTAGCCGGGCAGCAGCTTGACCGGCATCACCTGACCCTTCCAATCCACCGCCGGGCCGCTCGGCTTCCAGGTTTCGGTCGCCCCGAGAGCCGTGAAAGCCACATTGACGGAACAGTTGAGGTCACAGCCGAGCGTGTAGGGCCCGCCTGGCAGTCCGTTCGACGTTCCCGTCCAGGTCGCGTACCTCATCTGGGTTGGCCCCGGACAGTTTCCACCCAGCCGAAACGCGACATGCGTGGCCGGCCCGCTCAGCACCAGCTTGTGCGGCACCGCGAACGAACAACTCCAAGTCGTCGCAGCCTCTGCCGGCTGCAGCCCCGCGACCAACCCGGCCGCGACCAGCCCGGCCGCCGCTAGCAAACCCCGCACCCGCATGACCCCTCCCCAGGCAGACGTCGTGAGCGGTGCCTATGCCCAGCGCACCGGGCTGTACCAGTACCAAGTGGTGCCTGCCGCCGACACCGCAGATGCAGAGGCCACGAACCTTGCCGACCCCGTCGATCCGATAGCCCAGCTATGGTCCGCCTGCTAGCCCGCCAGAAAGGGAATGTGGTCAGGGGTAAGAAGTTAAATGGCACTTGACATAAGGTGGGTATCGGCCCTTGTGCTGCACCCCACGTTGGTGGAGAGCCGATCGCAGGTATGTGTACGTCGCTGCGCGTTTCGCAACCTTGTGGCCACCATGGCCAGCGCCCATCACCCCGCGCCCGCGCGACCGTCGCCCTGGGATCAAACGTGGCGCGAACTCGCGTCAAAGAGAGTCAACTGACGGGGCCAGAATTCCTTCGACCCCCAGACCTCTGGCGCCTAGAGAGGCTGGTTGCGACGCCATCATTGCCCCTTTTGATCCGCAGGCTCAGGGGTCGAGCTGATAGACCTTTCTATGGGCAGGATCTGGTGATCGCCTGGGCGGCGTCGCGGTCGGCTGCGGTGATCGGCAGCGTGTACTTGCGGGCGACCTCGAGGTACCGCAGGACGTAGGTGCATCGGTAGCTCCGGTTGATCGGCAGCCACTCGCCAGGCCCGTCGTCGTTCTTGGAGGCGTTCGCTGGTCCGTCGACAGCCAGCAGGTTCGCGGCCTCGTCGTTGGCGAAGTCCACGCGTCGCTGCAGCGGCCAGTGGGCCGCGCCCATGTCCCAGGCCCGGGCGAGCGGGTACAGGTGGTCGATCTGCACCTTCGAGGCGGCGGCCTTCCGGAACTCGATCCGGCGACCGGTGTACGGGTCCGTGAGAAGGGTGCCGGCGATGACGACGCATCGGGAGCGACCTCGGTACTGCACCGCCGTCAGTTGGGCCGCGAGTATGTCGTTGCGGGTGTCGCAGCCGTTGTGGCCACCAAGGCCTGCGTGATCGTCGGTCCAGGTCTGCCCGAACTGGTCTCGCCTGTATCCAGGCACTTCGGGCCGGGCTGCGATGACGTGGATCTGGCGGAGCTCGGCAGAGATCAGCTTGGCCGTGCCGGCCGCTGGCTGGGCCGTGGCGGGACTGCGGGTGGGTGTGGTCCGTGGCGGCGGCTTCGACCCGGCCGGGTTGGCTCCGGCTTCTGGATAGGTGCACCCGGTAGCCGCGAAGCCGAGCACGATCAGGGCGGCAAGGAGGGTGCGCATCACGCGACCTTAAGCCACCGCTGAGGTCTCGCCCGCCACGTAGCGGCTGAGCCTCGTCTCAGTCGTACGAGCCGCGTGTGCTGGGCTAGCGTTCAGCAGTTCAGCATGGGAACACTCTGGGAACCAGGAGGGGCCGATTCGAGGCAGGCGGGATGGCTCGGTTCCTAAACCGGATGTGAGCTCGCGATCAGCTGCGGCGCGCGCTAAATAGGAGCCCACAAGTCAGTTCGAGGTTCACCGTCGCGAACCAGAGCGGGGGCCGATGGCAAGCATGCTGGAAGTTGTCGCCGCGGCTGCGGCCTCCGCCGCGGCCGTACTTTCGGGCGCTTCGCTGGTCGCTGCGGGGAGGAGAGACGAGCGACGACGGCGCCGCGAAGCGATGACTGACACATTGCTCACATTCCTCGGTGCCAGCTCGCTGCAGTCGATCACAAGACCTATGGAGCTCGTATAAGCCAGCAAGACATAACAGCCTTCCGCCGGATTGCGGAGCTGAGCGACTTCATAACGCTGGCAATGCGATCCACGTAGCCGTCCTACTCGAGGCCGATCCACCAGGAACTCGCGTTCAGCAAGGGGGTCGGAGGCCGTTAGCAAGTCGGATTCCGAAGTCCGGCAGTCTGAAGTTGGCCAATGTGTCAACTGGCGTGGCTCTCGTAGTGCCTTGGGGGCGGGTTCGAGTCCCGCCCTACCACCGGAACGGGCCCATGCGGTTTCAGAGCTTCGGCAGGTCATGCTTCATCGGCAGCGCGTGGGTCGGCGGTCGAGAAGCGGAAGCGGCCGCTCGTAAGAGAGCGCAGCGCTGAAAATAAGGGTTTGCCGGACGTCAGCGACGGTGGCTGCTTGGACAGTGAAGGTATGTCGTATGTAGTCGAGCGTCGCAGCGTCGTAGCAGGGCCGAGCACCGAGGCCGCCTCGGCGTCGCTGAGTCAGGTTCGCAGCCACATGGCCGCCGCGGTCGTGTGCGCGCTGGTGTGTTTCGCGCCGCTGGGCGTTGCCGCCGTCGTGTACGCGGGCACCGTCCGCACGCGGCTTGCGCTGGGCGACGTCGAGGGTGCCCGTCGCGCGTCGCGGATTGCGATGTGGCTGTGCTGGGCCAGTGCTGGGGTGACGGCCGGCCTGCTGTTGGTGGTCGTCGTCGGTGCGGGCAGCTACTCCGACGTCCACTGAGACGACCGTCGTACCTCAGCACGAAAGAACCGGGTCTGTGGCGATTGACCCGGTTCTCTCGTGTGCGTAGTCAGCGCAGGTAGCCGCCGTCGTGCAGGCCGGCCCACTGCTCGAAGACGTTCTGGTGGTAGTCACCGCCGGTACGGGCGGACTCGACGCCGTACAGGACGGGGAACCCGGCGCGGAACATGGCCCACTGGTCTGCGTGCCTCGACTCGTGGCGGTGCCGGTCGATGCCGTCCAGGTCGCCGTATAGCCAGACGTCGCCGACGGTCGTGCCGGCGTTGGTGTAGCCGCCGTGCATCGACTCGCAGGTGACCAGCAGGTCGCGGTGCATGGTGCAGGTGCCGTCGTGTGCGCGACCCCAGACGACGGCGACCGCACTGGACGGCAGGTTGGTGACCGCCCTGGCGACAGCGGCCGGCTGGGGACCGGCGACCACGGCAGCGACCACCAGCGCGGCGACGACACGGTTGGGCCGG
Source organism: Kribbella sp. NPDC048837 (assembly GCF_055586945.1). Lineage (NCBI taxonomy): Bacteria > Bacillati > Actinomycetota > Actinomycetes > Propionibacteriales > Kribbellaceae > Kribbella > Kribbella sp. NPDC048837. The sequence continues at coordinate 665,516 of NZ_JBVJHF010000002.1, read as the reverse complement.
GCCGCGGGGGTTCGCGACTCGCGCGGCTTCGTTTGGTGCTGGTATGCGTCCATACCCGCAGGATCTTTCGCTCAGACCATCCCGTCTTCCGGCATTGCCTTATCTGCGACCCGCAACAGCCTTACGCGGGCAGCACCGCGGTCGCTCGGCCCACACACGAGAGCGGCCGCCGTCAACGACTCAGCCGCTCCCGGACGAGCGGTGCGCTCGCCAAGACCTCGCCACCGAGTGCCTGGCTAGGTCTGGTCCGTGTCGTCGGCGAGGCTGGCTCGTTCGGCAACGGTGGCGGCCTGGACCCGGTTCGTCACGCCGAGCTTGCGGAGGATGTGCGTGACATGGACGCTGGCGGTCTTCGGGCTGATGAACAGCTGCGTGCCGATTTCGGCGTTGGTGTGTCCGCTGGCGAGCAGCCGGAGGACGAGCAGTTCCCGGTCAGTCAGCCCATACAACGCTGCCCAGTCTGGCGTCCGGGACGCTGCCGGAGCGGCGCTGGACGGAGTGTCGAGGCTGATGCGAGCGCGCCGAGAGAGCGCGGCGATTTTCGTCATCAGCGGTTCGTGCCCCTGGGCCGAACCCGCGGCCGACCGCAACACGAGAGCGGCGGCATCCACAGGCTCCCCGGCAAGCAGTTGTGCCTCGGCCTGACGCCACCAGGCGTAGGCGGCGTGGTGCGGTCGGGCCAGTGCTTCCCACTGCCTTGCCGACAGCTCCCAGAGGTCCGGTCGGTTCGTGTCTGTCAGCCGCGCACGCTCGGAGTTCCACGTTGCGCGTTCGGCGGTGGCGGCAATGATGTACGCACTGTCCCGGAGCGGATCGACGGGCTGCCGATCGCGCCAACGGCCGATGCCGTCCGCGGCCGCCAGGGCGAATTGCACACCACCATCGTCACGGCCCGCGCGGGCAGCCTCCGCCAGATCCGCGCAGGCGCGCATGCCGAGCACGAGCAGCGACCCGCAGGTGTGCACCTCGTCTGTGCCGTCAAGACGCTTGAGGGCCTCTTCGACTTCGTGAAGGGCGTCGGCCGGCTGTTCTCGCCAGAGATCGATCTCTGCGGCGCCCTGCGCAACCACGCGGGTGTTCTCGACGTCTCCAGCGATTGGCAGCTTCCGGATCTGACGGATCCGTCGCTCGGCCGCTTCCATGTCCCCTCGGAGCAGATCCAGGTACGCGCGCTCCAGATGCAGAATCCACTGATCTCGTGCGGCGGGGCCTGACGTCCGTGGTTCAAGCACGGCGGCAGCCTCGGCGATCCGACCCAGCCCTCTCATGGCCTCCGCCGCGTTCGCGGCCAGTACGGAAGCAGCCCAGCCGCTCGCCCGGCCACTGTCTCGGATGGAGTCCAGATGACGCAATGCAACTCGGCTTGCCTCGTCAAGCTTGTGCGTCTTGAGCAGGACATCGCTTTCGATGATGGCGAGCCACAGGACCGAATTTGCGTCTCTGTCGGCATCCACCATCGGCCACGCTCGCTCGAGCAGCGCAAAGCCTTGCTCGAGCTCAGCGTGCGTGAAATGGTCGTGCGCCAACCTGGCGATGACGCGGGCCACCAGATCGGAAGCGTCGGCTGCCTCCGCGACCTCCAATGCTCGATGCAGGGCGCTGCGGCAAAGAGCCTCATGGCCAGCACTCTTGAGGACATTGGAAAGCTCGAGCAGCGCCGCGGCGTGGTCCGTTGACGGGGGAGTGCCCTCGAAAAGCCGCAAGGCATCCTCGACCAGCTCAAGTCCGGCCTCCGCGGAATCGATTGACCGATAGCGCCCAGCCCGGTAGTGGATGGCTGCGGCTAACGCACGATCTGAGTAGCCAGCGAAAAGCCGCAACGCCTCCTCGACTACTTCGCCGGCGCGAATACCGTCACCACTCGAGCCCAAGGCATCGACTGCGTGAACGTACAAGCGGGGAACCTCGAGACCGGCCGGCCACGCCTGCTCAGGGACGTCCCGGCACAGCTGTATCGCGCGGAGCCAATGCGTCGCGGCCTCGTCGTAGGCGAACACGCGTTCTGCCGCGTCGGCCGCACCAAGCCTGGCTCGAAGCTCCTCGGCCCGGCGCCCCGCGGCGGCCCAGTGACCAGCGACCTCCGCCGCCAGCTCGGTGTCCGACAGTCTTTCCAGGGCCTCAGCGGCCCGGCCATGCAGCTCGGAGCGCTCGCTCGGCAGGAGATCGGCCACCACCGCCTCGGCCAGCAGCGCGTGCCGCGCACGATACGCACCGCCGGCCATGAGATCGGCCAGCAACCTCGTGGCAGCCAACTCCTTCAGCGACGTGCGAACGGCCGCTCCATCCATCCCGGTGATGTCCGCGATGAGTGCTTCAGGCTCAGGCCGTCCACCGACAGCGAGCGCCTCCAACACCCGCCGGGCGCCGGCGCTGACACGCCGCGTCCGCGCCACGAGCAACTCCGCCAGACCACCCGGGACCCCGTGCGGTAGTCGAAGCTCGCCGTGAGACCCGGCGACCGCTGCAGCCATCAGCTGCTCGATGAAGAACGGATTCCCCTCCCCCCGCGCCTGCAGCTCACCGACCAACACCGTCGGTGCCGTAGACCCAAGAATCGCCGCGGCCTGCTGCGCCACATCGTCAGCTGCCAGCGGAAAGAGCCGGATCTCCTCGACATTGCGTTGCCGCCTTGCGTGATTCATCCATGCCGTGACGGGCGCGTCGAGCGATGCCTCATCGCTGCGACACGTCACCAAATACGACGGCCGATGCGTAGCGTGCGCCAGGTAGGTAAGACAATCCAGCGTCGCGTCGTCGGCCCAGTGCACGTCCTCAACGACCAGCACTAGCGGCCCTCGGCGAGCCACCTCCTCCAGCAGCTCGCCCACGGCCGTGAACAGCCGCTCCCGCCGCCACTCCGCCTCCGACACGTCGTCCACCTGTCCCGGCATGCCGAGCCGAGGCACCAGACGCCCAACCTCGGCAACAACGTACGGAGGGACACCGGCCATCACCGCATCGAGGAGCCGGCTGTCCGGAGCCCGGACGAACTCCCGAAGGGCATCGGCGATCGGCAGCAGCGGCAACTTCTCCGCCAGGGGCAGGCACCCGCCCGTCAGCACCACCGCACGAGCCGTATCGAGATCCTTGAGCCCCTCACTGACCAGCCGGGACTTCCCGATGCCCGCCTCGCCGGTGACCAGGATCATCTGTCCGCCCGCGGAGAGAGCCGCACCGAGGCTTGCCAGCTCGACGTCGCGGCCGACAAACGGCGCAGATTGACCCATACCACCACGTCAACAGGCACGGTCGCGCCCGTCAATCCGTGGCGACCTCCACCACGTAGGAAAGGCGCGCACCCCACCCCTGGCAACGTGGGACAGAGGCACGTTGAGACCAGCCGAACTGAGGTGACCCGGAGACGCCTACCGATGGCCGAGTCCACAACTTCGCTTGGTTTCCTCAACCGTGCGGCGCAAGATTCGAATCCTGCCTGGGGCAATCCTGCGTACTTTGCCTCTGGTCGTGGTTGAAATCGGATGCATTCGACCCTTGTCGGACATACCTGTGGCGACGAAGCTATGGACACAGGTACGGGGGGTCAGGGGTCCGCCCTCGCTGTTCGCGTCGTACGCGTAGTGGTTTCGACCGGGTCGAGGAGGGTGCTGCTATGAAGCGCACGCATCGGCAGGGTGGACGGATTGCGTTGAGTGTCGCCGTGGGTGCGGTGGCGCTGGCGATGGCCGGCCAGCTGGCTTTGGCTCACCCGCCCGGTGTGACCGAGCGGGTCAGCGTCAGTACCGCGGGAGCGGCGGGCGACGACGAGTCGATCCACGCCGCGGTGAGCGGTGACGGCCGGTACGTCGCGTTCGTGTCGAGGGCGTCCACGCTGGTCCCCGGCGACACCAACGACGCCTCCGACGTGTTCCTGCACGACCGGGTCACCGGCACCACCGAGCGGGTCAGCGTGGACAGCCGGGAGCGGCAGGGCACCGGCGGCGAGGCGGGCGGCGTGCTCGACAGCAACTTCGGCCGCCCGGCGCTCAGCGCGGACGGCCGGTACGTGGCGTTCGTCTCCTCGCACACCAACCTCGTCAAGGGCGACCGCAACGACACGGTCGACGTGTTCGTCCGCGACCGGGCCGCAGGCACCACCGAGCGAGTGAACATGGCCGGCCGGAAGATCGAGGCGAACAGCGACAGCTCCAACCCCGCGATCAGCCCGGACGGCCGCTTCGTCGCGTTCGACTCTTTCGCCGACAACCTGGTGCCCGGCGACACGAACTTCGCCAGCGACGTGTTCGTCGTCGACCGCAACGCCGGCATACCGGCCCCACTGCGGGTCAGCCTGACCAGCACCGGCGACCAACCGAACAACAGCAGCAGCGTCCCCTCGATCAGCGCCGACGGCCGATTCGTCGCGTTCACCTCGTCCGCGGACGGCATGGTGCCGGGCGACACCGACGGAGCGTCGGACGTGTTCGTACGCGACCGCGTCGCCGGCACCACCGAGGGCATCAGCGTCGCCCCGACGCCGTCCGGGTTCGGCAACACCAGCACCTCGCCGGCGATCACCCCGGACGGCCGCTATGTCGCGTTCAGCTCGTGGGAGGAGAACCTCGTGCCGGGCGACACGAACAACAGCTTCGACATCTTCGTGCGGGACCGCTCCACCGGCGCGCTGGAGCGGGTCAGCCTGAACGACGCCGGCGTCGAGGGCGACGACTGGAGCCTCGGCCCGGCGATCAGCTCCGACGGCAATCTCGTCGCGTTCAGTTCGCTGGCCAAGAACCTGGTGGTTGGCGACAACAACTTCGACTTCGACGTGTACGTGCGCGACCGCGCGGCCGGCACCACGGTCCGAGCCAGCGTGCGCACTGACGGCACGGAGGGTGGTCTGTCACTGGCCAGCTTCAACGTGGCGATGAACGCGGACGGCAAAGTACTGGCGTTCGCGTCCGAGGCCGACTTGGTCGCGGGCGACACCGGCTTCCCCGTCGACGTCTTCACTCACGCACACTGACGCCAGCCGTCTCACGGCACCTGCCTTCACGACCCCTCCAAGCCGTAAATACAGAGTTGACCCCACATCGTGAGATCAAGGAGCTCGAGGGGCACCGTTGGTTCCGGACGTGGTCAGGTGGGGTTCAGGAGAGTGGTGACGTAGGCGTCGAGGCGTCGTTCGGTGGCTTGGGTTGTCAGGTCGGGTCTGCCTGCTGCGCGCCAGGCTTGGGAGATGGGGGTGATGTCTTCGGACAAGGCGAGGGCGTCGCGGACGAGCCAGTACTGGCGTTCGGCCGGGTCTGCCGCGAGGGTGCCGCCGGCGGCTTCGTAGGCGGTGACGAACTCGAGACCCCGAGCAGCGCCGTGGAGTACGGCGAGGTTGGTGGCGCAGTGCGCGACGTCCAGGTCGGCCGGACCCCAGCAGGGGCTTGCCCAGTCGACCACGCCAGTGAGGTCTGTGATCGGTCCGTCGAACAGGACGTTGCCGGGCTGGAAATCCCGGTGCAGGTAGCGGCCTTCGTACGACGGCGCCGGCCGGCGGATGATGTCGATCGCGGCAGACCATGCCTGAGCGTCGGCGCCGGGCGGAGTGACGACGGTGTCGGCGGTCGTCAGGGTCCCGTAGGTGGGAGGTTGTTCGATGGGCTGGATGGCATGGATCGCCACGAGTTCACGGGCCAGCAGCGGGATACGCGCCTCGACTCCCTCGTCCTCGAGGACTGACCGACCCGGCAGATGCGTCATCAGCAGCGACGGGTACTCGCACTCCGCAGCGAGGGGATCGACCCCGACCAACTCGGGGGCCGTCACCTTCGTTGCCGCAAGCATCATCAGTGCGGCGGCTTCTCTGGTCAGGGCGTCGTTGGCGTTGCCCACGTCGACGTACGAACGCAGCACCAAGGGGCGGGTGTTTCCGTTCGGACCGCCGATGGTCAACCGTCGCATCTCGGCGGTGATGCCGCCCAGCAGGACATCGGCGCGGACGATCCGTTCACCGGCGGCGAGGTGACTGGCCGCCCAGGCCAGGGTCTTCGGTCGGACAGCGGCGTGGTCGCTCACGCCACCACCTCATCATCCGGGCGGCCCGGCGCGGAAACGGTTTTCGGTTCACCCGCGGCTCCCCCGGCGAACGGACAACGCCACCCTCGGCTGTGTGACGAACGACCTCGGACGCCTAGACCTCACCCGGTTGTACGGCCGGCGCCGTCAGGACTCGCAGTGAGCCGTCGGCTTCCCGGAGGATCTCTGTGACCTGGCGGTTGCTCGAGTTCAGCATCGCGGGTGCGTCGGGCATCCGGGACGCGGCCATCGCCAGCGTATGCAGGGTCCGATGCAATCGTGCGACCTTCTTGCCGATATCTGGCATCGCGGGCAGGGAGTAGGTCACAGGGTCGGTGGTCAGGTCCCACAAGAGCTGACGGAGCCGGTCCTGCACGTCGGCATTCCGTTCCAGTTCGCGCCGAATCTGCTGCTGGAGGTGGCCCAGCGCCTGGTCCTCGCGGCGCAAGGCTGCTTCGGCCCCAGTGAGGACGATTGCCCGGGAGTCGAGCGCGACGGCTCGGTAGAGGGTCTCGACCCGGTTCGGGAACTCGTCTTCGTCGTCCTTACCGCCAAGCACCTCGCGCATGTTGCCGTAGGAGATCCCAGTGCTTCCGCGCCTCACGGTGTCTGCGCGTTGCTCCCAGTCCGCGAGCCATCGAAGCCCTCGGTTCTTGATGACTCGCAAGTTGTCGCGCGCCGGACCCAGGCCGATCGAGCTGGGAACATCGATCTGGTCGAGGATGGCCGCGCTACCCAGCTCAAGGGCCTGCTCCGCACTGTCCAACTGGGCTCGTGTGGTCTCGTCCGCAGCCTTGTTCAAGGCTTCGACGCCCCGACGGATGCCGTCCAGCTTCTTGTCCTGCTGATAGCGACCGAGCATCTCGGCACCGACGGACAGCGCCATCAAACCCACAAGCGGCCCTAGAGCGACCCCGGCGGCGACGCCGCCCGCGACAGGGACCAGGCGCACGTGCCCGGCCACTGAAGTGCTCTCGGCGGTGCGGACGAGGCCGCGGAAGCCACCCCCGACAGCGGGGACAAGGTTCTGCAGGGTCGAGCCCGTGGGCAGCTCGAGCCGAAACAGTGTTGCGCCGGCCGAGGCCAGGCGGGCCTGACCGGCCTGGTTGACGATGGACGCGAGCTGCTGACCGAGTGCACTCGCTCCACGCAGCGCCGGACCCCACCTCGCGTCATCGATCCGTGGAGCCTCACTCCACGACACCAGAAGCCCCTGCTCCTCAGCGAGCAGTCTCCACGGGTCGACGTCGCCTCTGTGAGAGCCGAGCGGCAGGACGACTCCGTTCGACCGCGCCACAGTTTCGGACAAGGTTGCCCCCCTCTACAGGGCCTGTCACAGGCCCACGCTGACCAACGCAACGCCCCAGACTGCCACACCCCGCCGACGCGCGTGTGAAACCGTAACGCATTCCAGCGCCTGAACTACCAATCAGCGGTCGGGGTCCATGGCGATGTCGACATCGAACCAGCCGCCCCCTGACAGCTACCAAAACCAAGACACCGTGTGGCACGTCAAGACTCGGCTTGCCGATCCCGTAGCGGACGCTGCTGGAGCCTGAAGAGAGCAGTGTTTACGGCATCGCGGCCGCGTCTACTTCACGGATTGTTGGTTCGAGTCCCACGGGGCCTACCAAGCGCCGAAGTCAGAGGACACGTGACCGCGGTGGCCGCACCGTCAGGTTGGATCGGGCTGGGGTCGGTCGGACGGCTGTTCGGCTGGGCGGTCCCATGACTGCTGCTGGCTTGGGTCCAACGGCAGCATCGGTACGTTGCTCAGGTATCGGTGGGCGAGTTCCACCAGTTCGGTCGCCGAGACGCCGGGAAGGGCCCGGAACTCCCGCGCGTTGATGTCGAGTGAATAGGCGCCGCCTGGTCCGTCGCTCAAGACAGACACGACGACGCACCTGTGGAACCTCTGTCGCTCCGGCCCCCACGCCACGATGTAGTGGTAGCGCAGCTCGCTCCGGTGTTCCTCGAGCCACTCCGGCCTGCCCACCGCACTGACCTCTGGGGTCTGCACTGCTCTCTCCATGAGCTGCTCGAGGACATCGGTCGGGATCACCTTGATGTCGCCGAGGCCCGCCCCGTTGTTCCAAGGCGACCGATCGGGATCGAGTCTCGGCCACCGTCGAACCCGGCCACGCCGGCCGAACAGCAGTCCCATGGCTGGACCCTATGTGACGGGTCCGGTCGGAGGGTTCACTGTATGTCTTCCCTCTGCGCGGTCTGCCGAGGAGCATGGAAGTAGCCGCGTAGGAGTCGTGCCGCGCGATTACGTGTCCAGCGGTGCTGTTGAAGCTGACTCCGGCGGCCTCGGATCAGGAGGAGGGGGCTGATCGATGGCTGGATCGCACATCATGCTGCCGGCTCCTGAGTTACCTGATGAGCGTCGGCTTGCGTTGGTTATTGCCACGGCTGAGTACAGGGACGACTCACTTCGGCAGTTGCGGGCTCCGGCCAGAGATGCGGCGGAGCTGAGTGAGGTGCTCGGCGATCCGGAGATCGGTGGTTTCACGGTCATTCAAGCGGTCGACCAGGCGGCGCATGAGATCCGGTTGGCGATCGAGGACTTCCTCAGCGATCGCGGGCCCGAGGAACTGCTGTTGGTGTACCTGTCCTGCCATGGCCTCATCGATCCGCACGGGCGGTTGTACTTTGCCGCGACCGATACACGCAAGGATCGGCTGGCCGCGACAGGCGTAGCGGCGGCGTGGTTGCTGGATTTGATGGAAGATTGCCGCGCCCGGCGGCAGCTGGTCATCCTGGATTGCTGCTTCAGCGGCGCGTTCTCGCGAGAAACGAAAGGCGACAGCAACCTTGAACTGAGCGCACGATTCAATCCGCAGGGCCGCGGACGAATAGTGCTGACGGCGTCGAGGGGAAGCGAATATTCCTTCGAGGGTGAACCGCTGCCTGACTCCGCCGCTCCGACCGGTTCGGTCTTCACCAACGCGCTGATCGACGGTATCCGGAGCGGTGCTGCGGACGCCGACGCTGACGGCTATGTCTCCGTGGATGAGGCCTACACGTACGCCTACCGCCGCGTCCAGGAGATCGGCGCTCATCAGACCCCTCAGCGATCTCTGTACGGCGGTGAAGGCCAGATCCTCCTCGCGCGCAACCCAGTGGGGCTGGAGGTGCACCCCGAGACCTTGCCGGAATGGATGCGCTCCGGCCTGGACAATCCCTACCCGCCGATCCGGCTGGCGACCGTGGATGCCCTCGCTGCTTGGCTCACGTCAAGCAACCCAGCCCGGATGCTTGCCGCGCGCAACATTCTGGCGGACGTCGCGGCCAACGACATTCGCCCAGTCGCCGCAGCTGCCCGCGCTCTCCTTGGATCCGCAGCACCTCCCGAAGAGACCGAAGAGACCGAAGTTCCACCGGTCAAGGAATCAACCAAGCGCAAGCCCGAGCCTGCCGGCGCGACGGTGCTGCGTGATCGCTACGAGCTGGGCAAGCTTGTCGCTCGAGGCGGTATGGCGGAGATCCACAAGGGTGTCGACAAGCGCCTCGGCCGTGTCGTCGCGATCAAACTGCTGCGCGTCGACCTGGCCGGCGACCCGGCGTACCAGACCCGGTTCCGGCGAGAGGCGCAGACCGCGGCGGCACTGAACCACCCTTCCATCATCAAGATGTACGACACGGGCGAAGAGCCGGACCCGACCGGTTCCGGTGTCACCATTCCTTACATCGTCATGGAGTACGTCGACGGCAAGACGCTGCGGGACCTACTCCGCGAGGGCGGCAAACTCCCGCCGGAGCGCGCCCTCGAGATCACCTCCGGCGTGCTGGACGCTCTCGACTACAGCCACCGCGCCGGCATCGTGCATTGCGGCATCAAACCCACCAACGTGATGCTGAACAAGGACGGCCACGTCAAGGTGATGGACTTCAGCGTCGCCCGCGTCGGCGCGGACCGCTCGTCCAAGACGAGCCAGGCGGCTACCGCGCTCAGCACCTCGCAGTACCTCTCGCCTGAGCAGGCTCGCGGCGAGACCGTCGACATCCGCACCGATCTGTACTCCACCGGCTGTCTGGCGTACGAACTGCTGACCGGCAGGCCGCCGTTCGTCGGTGAGTCGCCAGTGTCGATCGCATCCCAGCATGTCCGCGCGATACCGTCACCGCCGTCGTACTTCGCCCCGGCCGTCCGCCGCGAGGTGGACGCCGTCGTACTGAAGGCACTGGCGAAGAGCCGCGAAGAGCGCTACCACACGGCCGCCGAGATGCGCGCAGCAATCCAGGCGATCAAGAGCTCGAAACCCGGCGCCTAGAACGTCGCCTCCCGCGACTGAACCCGTTCGCCTTGGGCCGGTTCGGTTGGGAGTTTGTGGGTGGCGAGCTCACCGGTCCGGGGATCACGAGCCGCGTCGTCGTCGACGTTGCTCACGGCTGATAGATGCTGCAACTTTTGCCGGTCCAGGTGCATCGAGCTCAGTAGAAGCACACCCCTTGTGCGCGCCGCAAGGCGCGCACAAGCCAATCGGGGGGCAGAGATGGTTGCCAGACGGGGCGGAGCAGTCATATTCGGGCTGGCTGTGCTGACGGTAGGTTTCGCGCCGGGCACAGCAGGTGCGGAGGGGGCGACGGAGGCCACCGCGGCTTGTCAGATCCATCTTGGTTCGGTCAACGTCGGCGGTGATCAGCTGGGCCAGACGATCACGGCGACCTCGCCTCCGACGGTGAGCGGCCGGCAGACCGTTGCGGCGGGGGTGTTCCCGGCCGGGCAGGCGAAGCTCAGCAGTTCCTTCGTCTCCGAGCCCGACACGCAGGGGGACGATATCTCCGGCCGAGTGGTGCTGGGTGACGCGATGTACGACGTGTCCTACGAGACCTTCTGGAGCGGGGAGATCGACCCCGACTGGCCGTCTCGGCTGAGGCGGGTCGGTGGTGGCTGGGGTGGTTTCACCGCGTTCGAGAGTTCCACTTACGAGACGTACGCCGCTTCGCGCACCACCGCGTACGGGCTGCGCGGCGACGGCGTACTGATGCGGTGGACGATCGACGGCAAGCGCGTCTGGCACAGCGCCGGCTCGTACCCCGGGTTCGCATCGGTGAAGGCGATGGCCCTGATCAGCAAGACACGCACGTACGACACGTTCTTGATGAACACCCGTGGCGGCGCGCTCTACACGGTTCGCATTCCGACCAGTTCGCCGATGAAGCCGGTCGTCACGGTCGTGCGCAGCCGGACCTGGCAAGGCTTCGAGTCGTTCACCGCGCAGAAGTGCGGACAGTACGGCGTACTGCTGCTCGGCATCGACAAGGACACCGGCGCCAGCCACCTGTACGCCGTGGGGCACGCCAGCGGCACCTCGACGGTGATCACCAGCCTCGGACGCGTCCCCGGGTCCTTCACCGATCCGGTCATGTTCCGGTGGGGCGTCGTACCGGTCCTGGACCCGATCTTCGGCGAATAATCGCAGCTCCTCAGCCGCAGATCGATTTAGGATCTGGCTACATCGACTGAGGGGACTGGCGTGCTGACCTACGAGCTGAACTCGCGCGATCTCGAGGGGGTTCGGTTTGCGGTTTCGCCGGTGGCGGAGATGGTTTTGTCGTTGCGGGCGTTGCGGGATCCGGGGCGGTTTCCGTTGCAGTTGGGGTGGGTGCGGGCGGTGCAGCCGCAGGTGGAGGGGCTTGATTGGTCGGTGTTGCGGTGGCTGGTGAACGACACGATGGGGAGTCCGGATTTTCTGACGCCGCGGCCGACCTCGCCGTTGACCCAGATCCAGGACGAGCTCGAGGTCATCGCCAAGGTTGATCGGAGTACGTTCGAGCGGCAGGTCCGGGCGGTCAACAAGGAGCTGCCGGACGAGCTCGCCGGGGACGACGGCGTGACCAGGGTCGTGGCCGCGATGCGCGAGTACTGGGATGCGGTGATGGCGCCGTACTGGCCGCGGATGCGGACGATTCTGTCGGCTGACATCAGTTATCGAGGGCATGTGCTGACGCAGCACGGGACGGGCGCGATGCTGAACGGGCTCGGGCCGGCGATCACGTACGACGATGGGCTGTTGAAGGTCGACCGGGTGAGCGATCCGAGCCGGACGGAGAAGGTCGACGGGCGTGGGCTGGTGTTGCAGCCGACGTTGTTCGGGCCGCATGCGGTGATTCCGTTCGACATCGGCGCGGAGCCGCTGCTGGGTTATCCGCCGCGCGGGCAGGCGCACCTGTGGTCCGTGGTCGAGCCGCCGTCGCAGAAGGATCTGGCCCAGTTGATCGGTACGCCGAGGGCCCACATCCTCGCGTTGCTCACGCATCCCCGGACCACCACCGACCTGGCCGGCGAGCTGAAGGTGACGCCGTCGGCCGTGAGTCAGCACCTGCAACTGCTGCGTCGTACCGGGTTGGTCGAGCCGCAACGCACCGGCAAGCAGGTGCTCTACAGGCCGACCGAACTGGCCGTCCTGCTGACCGGATCCAGCCCCGACTGAGCTGTTGACACCCTCAAAGGGCGGGACGATAGTGCCGGATACAAATCGTTTTGCATGGGAGCCGCCATGAGACGCATCCTCGCCCTGACGCTCGGAGTTCTCCTCCTCTGCCTCGGCACCATCACCCCCGCCCAAGCCGCCGTTCTGACCCTCACCCCGATCACCCGCGGCAACGTCTTCACCGACGGTCAGGCCGTGAAGTTCGGACTCAGCACCGACGCGGCCTCGGTCACCTGGTCGGCCGCCGACGTCAACGGCACCGTGGTCGCCAGCGGCAGCCAGGCCGCGGCCACCACTCTGCAGATCCCGTTCACCACCCGCGGCTGGTACAAGCTGACCGTCCAGGCCGGCCCGACCACAGCCCAGACGACCTTCGCAATCCTCAGCCCAGTCAGTACGTCGGCAGTCGCCGGCCTCACCTCGTCCCGTGTCGGCGATTTCGAGAGCACCGCCGAAGGCTGGACCTTCTACCCAGGCAGCGAATTCCCCGGCGCGACCGGCAGTTTCGCGCTCGACACCACCGACAACCACAGCGGCACCGGCTCGGGGAGGTTGTCCGGCAACTTCAGCGCCGGCGGCGCCTACGTCAGCGTCAACCGGCCGCTGCCGTCCGTCAACGCGACCAGCGTGAGCTTCTGGGCCAAGTCGCCGAACCTGTCGTTTCTCACGTTCCGCCTGACCGACTCCACCGGCCAGGTCCACCAGCAGCGCCTGACGTTGTCGGGGGCAACTGATTGGCAGCCGTTGACAGTGACCCGCTTCGACGGCGGCAAGCAATACACGCACTTCGGAGGAGCCAACGACGGCGTCTGGCAGGGCCCGGCGAAGGCGGTCGAGGTCATCCTCGACAAGGGAGCCATACCGGGCGCGACCAGCGGCAGCGTCAACCTCGACGACCTCACCGTCAACGCCCCTGCGACGAAGCCGACCACTCCGCTCGGCGACTACGAGAGCGGGGCGGAGGGCTGGACCTTCTACCCGGGCAGCGAATTCCCCGGCGCCACCGGAAGTCTCACGCTCGACACCGTCAGCCCGCAGTCGGGCGCCCAATCGGCCAAGGTGGCCGCGAACTTCGCCGGCGGCGGCAACTATGTCGCGATCCAGCGAACCTTCACCCCCGTCAACCTCAACGCGCTGAGCCTGTGGGTGAAGACCAGTGGATTGTCGGCAATCGGACTACGCCTGACCGACTCGACCGGCCAGGTCCACCAGCAACGACTGACGCTGTCCGGATCGACCGCCTGGCAGCAGCTCACCGTCACCCGCTTCGACGGCGGCACCGGCTACCTGCACTTCGGCGGCGCCGACGACGGCATCTGGCACGGCCCCGCCAAAGCCATCATGCTGACGCTGGATCACAGCCTGATCATCGGCGGCGGTACGACGGCCACCGTCAACATCGACGCGGTCACCGCGACCACATCCGCGTCACTGATCGGCGCAGGCACACACTTCGGCGGATCGTGGAGCACGGACCTGGTGCCCGTACTCGCGCAGTCCGGAGCACGCGGTGGTCGCGACGAGGCGTACTGGTCGAGCGCCGAGACGACCGCTGGTACGTACGCCTTCCCCGCGAAGGTCACCAACTACCTGCAGGCCTACCAGTCCAACGGCTTCGACCCATTGCTCGTGGCCGACTACGGCAACTGTCTCTACGACTGCCCCGATCAGCTCTTCAACGCGCCGTACACCGATGCCGGCCGGACGGCGTTCGCCAACTACGCCGACGCGGTCGTCAACCAATACCCGCAGATCCACAACCTGGCGGTGTGGAACGAGTGGGACGTCAACGCCGCCGGCCCGGCGAACAAGACCCCGGACAGCTACCTGGCGTTGCTCAAGGCAACTTATACGAAACTGAAAGCCGCCCACCCGGATCTCACCATCGTCGGCGGCGGTGACATCGATGTGACCCAGCAGGCCTGGTTCCAGACGTTCTGCCAGCTGGGCGGACTGAAGTACCTCGACGTGGTCTCGATCCACCCGTACAACTTCCTGCACGCACCCGAGGGCCTCGGTGCCGCGATCGATCAGGTCCGAGCGACGATCCGGCAGTACAACGGCGGCGTGGACAAACCGATTTGGATCACCGAGAGCGGCTGGTTCACCGGTACGGCCACGGCCTCCGTCGACGAGCCGACCCAGGCGATGTACCTGGCCCGCGCCCAGCTCGGCGTCCAAGGCCACGGCGTCGACCGCTACTACGTCTACGACTTCATGAACGACGGCATCGACCCGGCCGCCCAGGAGAACAACTTCGGCCTCGTGCACAACCCGGCCGACGCCCTCGGTGCCTACACGCCCAAGCCGTCGTACGTCGCCTACGCCACAGCGGCCCGGCAACTCCGGGGCGCGACCTTCCTGGGCAAGGAGTTCCCGGGCAACGGCCTGATCGACCAGGTGTTCGCGGGCAACGACGGGACGCCGTTCCGGGCGATCTGGGCGGCGAGCGGTGCCAACACGACGGTCACGGTGAACGCGACCGGACCGATCCAGGTCACGAGTCAGTACGGGTTGTCCACCACGCTCACCCCGAACGCGAGCGGCCAAGTCACGGTGACGGTCGGCGTCTGGCCGACGTACATCTCCGGCTCGACGGTCACGTCGGTGACCGCGCCCTAGGCGGACTCCCGCGGTACGACGGAAGGCGAGAACAGAATGTGTTGCGGCCGGCTGGGGGAACCGTCCTCCAGCCGGTCGAGCAACACCTGCCCGACCGCGCGGCCCTGTTCCCGGGGATCGCCGGAGACCGTCGTCAGCGCCGGCGAGATCATCGCCGCCGCCTCGATGTCGTCGAAGCCCATCACCGCGATGTCGTCCGGAACCCGCAGACCGCGCTCCCGGGCAGCATCCAGCGCGCCGATCGCAACCACGTCGTTCGTGCACAACACGGCCCGCGGCGGCTTCGCGAGCTGCAGGAGGGCGTGCAGACCCTGCAGCCCGCCGGCCCGGGAGAACTCCCCACGCACGACCAGCTCGCGGCTGAACCGGATGCCGGCTTCCGACAACGCGTGCCGGTACCCCTTGACCCGATCAGCCGGCGGGCCTTCACCGGACGGCCCGGTGATGAACCCGATCCGGCGATAGCCGCGACCGATCAGGTAGCGCGTCGCGAGCTCCCCCGCGGCCAGGTCGTCCGACGACAGGACGTCGATCCCGGGCTCGGCCTTCCGGCCGCCCATCAGCGCGACCGGGATGCCCGCCTCGACGGCGGCCTCGACGTCGCTCGCCTTGGTGTAGTAGCCCGCGAAAACGATCGCGTCGACGCTCCGGGTCACCATCTGCGTCACCACGGCGCGCTCGGCCGCGGCCTCCCCCTCGGTGTTGCCGATCAGCACCTGGTACCCGGGCTCGCTGACCACGTCGAGCAGACCGCGCGCGACCGCGGGATAGAACGGGTTGGTGATGTCCGGGACGATCAGCGCGATCGTGTGGGTACGGCGCATCCGCAGACTCCGGGCCACCTGGTTCGGCTCCCAGCCGAGCTCGTCCATCACGGCCCGCACCCGCGCCTGGGTGGCCTCCGACACCGGCCGCCGGCCGGAGATCACGTGCGAGACGGTCGTCGGGCTGACCCCGGCCCGGGCGGCGACATCCGAGATGTCGACCCGCTTCCCAGTCCCCACCCCGTCACGATAGCGGCTGGTACTCACGGATTCGGCGCGTTCCCGTTGGCGGCGGCCGTCGGCTTCTCGTTGGCGGGGACCGTCGGGGAGGCAGTGTCCGGAGCCTCGGCCGACGTCTCACTCTCCTCGGCCGGCTCTTCCTCCGCTTCACGGCGTACCCACCACATGCGCGCCAGCTTGGCGGACCCCAGGATCGCGGCGATCACGAGCGCGGTCACCACGCCGGCGACGTCGAGCAACCCCCACGCCCGCTCGTACCACGGCGGCTGCTTCTCGACGTCGACCGCGATCGCCCGCTCGAAGGTACGGCTGCTGAGCGGCAGGTCGTTCAGCTCCACGACCAGCGTCAGCCGGAGCGTCCGCACCCCATCGTCCTGCGGGGTCACCCGCCAGGCCCACTCGGTCACCCCGTCGATGAGCTGGAGCCTGTCGCTGAGCGGCTGGACGTCGAGCCCTGAACCCCTGAGCTCCGCGCGCATGTAGGTGCCGACCGGAAGGGGCTCGATGGTGACCGGCGCCGTGCCGGGCAGCGTTCGCAACGACGGCGACACCGTGACGGTGCCGCGCTGCACCCGCACCGTGACCTCGAAGTCCTCATGCACCCGGGCCTGGGCCGGCGGGTTGTAGGCGACCAGACCTTGTTCGAGCTCTCGCCGCGCGGCCTGCTCGTACCGCTCCCGTGACGTCGGCTCCCGACTCGTCGGCGGACCGGTAGGCGTCGCACTCCTGGACGTCACCGTCGCACTCGGCTGGGACGTCGTCTCACTCGGCTGGGACGTCGTCGCGGTCGGCTGGGACGTCGTCGCGGTCGGCCGCGAGGTCGGGATCCCCGTGGGCGGACTGGTAGCCGGCGGATCGGCGTCGTACAGCCCGAACGTCAGGGCCACAACAGCCAGGGTCAGCACCACACCCGCGGCGATCAGCAGGCCCAGTCTCGTTCCCCCGTGAGCTTGATCGATCGTCCCCATCTCCGCTCACCTTCCCCCAATACACACGGTAGCTGTTCCGAGCGCGTTCGCATCACCGGAAGACGTGAGCTAAAGTCGAAACCGCCGCGGGAGCTCGCAGGAGCGGGCTGAGAGGGCGACCGGATCCGTCGCCGACCGCTGAACCTGAATCGGGTAATTCCGGCGTAGGGAGGAAGCGATGCAGGAGCCTGTGTGGGTCAACGGTTCGCCGACCGACGTCGCACCGGGGAAGTCCGTCGCCGAGCTGGTCGACGAGTACTCCGACCGCACGACCGGGATCGCGGTCGCGCTCAATCAGAACGTGCTGACGAAGGCCGAGTGGGCGGACACCGTCCTGAAGCCGGGCGATCGGGTCGAGATCGTCAGCGCGGTGCAGGGAGGCTGACATGGATGATCCACTGGAGCTCGGCGGGCGTACGTACAGCTCGCGTCTCATCATGGGGACCGGCGGTTCGGCCAACCTGGAAGTGATGGAGGAGGCGTTGGTTGCCTCTGGCACCCAATTGACCACGGTCGCGATGCGCCGGCTCGGCACCGGCCACGAGGGCTCGGTGCTCGACGTGCTGAAGAAGCACGGCATCGACGTGCTGCCGAACACGGCCGGCTGTCACACCGCCGCCGAGGCCGTGCTGACCGCGAAGCTCGCCCGCGAGGCGCTGGAGACCGACCTGATCAAGGTCGAGGTCGTCGCCGACGACCACCTGCTGCTGCCCGATCCGGTCGAGCTGCTCGACGCCGTGGACGCCCTGGTGGCCGACGGCTTCACCGTGCTGCCCTACACCAACGACGACCCGATCCTCGCCCGCCGGCTGGAGCAGGCGGGCTGCGCGGCGGTGATGCCGTTGGCGGCACCGATCGGTTCCGCGCTCGGCATCCGCAATCCGCACAACATCGCCCTGATCGCCGAGGCCGCGAACGTGCCGGTGATCGTCGACGCGGGCATCGGTACGGCGAGCGACGCGGCCCTGGCGATGGAGCTCGGTTGTGCCGCCGTCATGCTCGCCACCCCGGTCACGCGCGCCGAGAAGCCGGCCCTGATGGCCGCCGCGATGCGCGACGCGGTCTCCGCCGGTCGAGCCGCGCGCCTGGCCGGTCGCGTCCCCCGCCGCTGGCAATCGGCCCACGCGTCCTCACCTACGACGGGTCTACCAACGTTCTAGCCAAGGCAGCGGCCTCGTCGAGGTCCAGCGGGCGATCGAGCAGCAGGGCCGAGAGGGACAGAGTCAGGTCCTGGTTCGGCTGAAGGTCCAGCGGGCTGCCCCACGCCAGCGCCGGCCCGGCGCCGACGTACCTGGTGGACCGGACGAACCACGGCCGGACGTCGTCAGGCTGGACCAGGAGCAGGGTCGTGACCGCGTCACCGCGACGCTGGACGAAGGCGAGCCACGGGCTCAGCGACCCATACGCGGTGTCCTCGCCCTCGCCGGCTGAGGTGAGCACGGTCGTGGTTTCGGCGGACGGCAGTCGCCAGAAGATCCCGCCGTACCCGGCGTTCGGACGGCCGGTGGTGGCGGGGCTGTCGATGCGGATCGAGCCGTAGCGCGCGGTGAGAACGCTGCGCCAGTCGAGGCGCCAGCCATCGTCGGCGGGCGCGCCCCGGAGCTGCCGGCGTTCGACCAGTTGCGGCCGGCCCTGTTCGTCGTACCAGGTGATGTCGTCGGTCAGACCGTCGTCGACGGTGACGCCGCGGCTGCGTTGCTGGCCGTGGTTCCGGAGCAGGGTCGGACCCTGGCCGTGAACGAAGGTCCGGCCACCCCAGTGCGATGTGTCGTTGACCGCGGCCACGGCGAGCGAGACGCCGTAGTGATGCCGATGGTCGACCGGGCTGACCTCCGTGAGCGGCTGCCCGGCCAGCGTCCGTACGGGATGCAGGTAAGGGCGCGGCGAGTGCACACTCGGCATCCGCCGGCCGAACTCGTACCGCGCAAGCATCCCCGCATCGCTGCCGAGCTCGAACGTGTCCCCCAAGCGCTGCCACCCCACCCGGCCGGAGGACGGCTCCCCCAGCAACTGGGGCACCGGCCCGGTGCTCGCACGCACCGCCAGCCGCACCTCGGGTACGTCGTCCGCCGCGACCTCCGTCCCCGCGATCGCAGCGTGCAGCCGTTGCCACGCCAGCTCTCCCAGCCCCTTCTGCGGCACGCGCACTGTCGTCAGCGACGGTACGGCGAACCGTGACAGCCCGATGTCGTCCATCCCGGTCACCGACAGGTCAGCCGGTACGGCGACGCCGACCTCGTTGAGCCTTGCCAGCAAGCCGAAGGCGACCAGATCGTTGAACGCGACCACGGCCGTCACCTGGGATTCCAGCACTCGCTCGACGGCGGCGTACCCGTCCTCGATCGACCAGCCGCACTCGAGCCGGACGAGCTCCAGGCCCGGGATCTCCCGCTCGGCCACCTCGAGCGATCGCAGCCGGGCCACGTTGGACGCACTCGCCGGCGGCCCCGACAGGAAGGCCAGCCGCCGATGGCCTAGGCCGACCAGATGGTCCACGACGATTCGCACAGCGCGGCCGTAGTCGACCACGATCGACGAGACCCCGGGCGGACCCTGCCGGTTGACGAGGATCACCGGCTGCACCTGCGGCAGCAGCTCGAGCAGGCTGTCCTCGGGCAGCCGCGGCGCCACCATGATCAGCGCGTCACACCGCCGCCGCGCCTCCACCGCGATGGTCGCCTCGGCGGTCGGGTCCTCGACGGTCTCCGCGACCAGGACGCGATAGCCGGCCGCGGCCGACGCGTTGGTGATGCCGCGCAGGATCTGCTGGAACAGCGGGTTGGCGAGGTCCGGGACCATCAGCGCGACCATGTTCGTCCGGCCGAGGGACAGGCTGCGGGCGAGGTCGCTGGGCCGGTAGTTCAGCTTGTCGGCGGCGGCCCGGACCCGCTCGACGATGTCCGGCGCGACGGTCGCGCGCCCGTTCATCACCCGGGACACGGTCGCCCGCGACACCTCCGCCGCCCGCGCGACGTCGGCGATCGTGATCGAGTCCTTCGGTGTCCGGCCCATTGCGGTATCTTCTCGCGATAGAAACCGGTTTCTCAACCCTGATCGGAGCGGTGGCGTGCGACCGAGCGCACTGGGCGGGTACGACGACTGGCCGAACTTCGTCCGGACGACGCCGGGACTGACCGGGGACGACCTGACCAGCAGGGTCGCCGGGCTCCTCGGCGTACCGGAGCCGGGCGGGCCGCCGGTCGTGCGGACCATCATCGAATGGAACGCCGACGGTGTCCACGGATCCGAGCTGGAGTGGAGCAATCCCTTCGGTCCACCGACGCGCGCGTGGCTGGTGCGCCCGGCCGACGGCCCGCCAGGTCCGGGACTGCTGGGCCTGCATTGCCACGCCGGTGTGAAGTCGATCGGCGCCGAGCGTCTCGTCGCTACCCCAAGCCCTAGCGCGCGGGCGCTCCGGCAACGTGCGGCCCACTACGGCGATCGCGCGGTCGCGAACGAGTTCGCCCGGGCCGGCTTCACCGTGCTCTGCCACGACACGTTCGCCTGGGGATCCCGCCGCTTCGACTTCGACCCGATGCCGTGGCGGCTGCGCGAGGTGATGAAGGACGTCCCGGTCGACGAGGACTGGTACGACGTCGCCGCCGGGCACCACGAACACACGATCGCGAAGGCGGCCGGCCTGCTCGGAACGTCGTTCGCCGGGATGGTCGCGTACGACGATCTCGTCGCGCTGAGCGTGTTGCGTACCCAGGCCGGCGTCGACCGGGTCGGCGTCTTCGGCTTCTCCGGCGGCGGTGGCCGGGCCGCCGTCCTGACCGCGCTCGATCCGGGCATCGCGGCCTCCGCGGTGGTCTGCATGATGTACACCTTCGACTCCCTCGTTCCGGCGTACCTTGACGCGCACTCGTGGCTCGCCACCACACCCGGCCTGGCCCGCCACCTCGACCACCCGGCGTTGACCGCCGGCCGCGCCGCGCACCACCAGCTCGTCGTCTACGCCGAGGACGACGAACTCTTCAGCCCTCAAGGCATGCACGACGCCCACCACCAGCTAACCGGCCTGTTCGACTCCACCGCCGGCACCTACCAAGGCACCTTCCTCCCCGGCCCGCATCGCTTCGATGGCGAGATGCAGGAGATCGTCCAGCAGTTGTTCAGTTCGGCCTTGCATACCTAGGAAAACGGGCCTCGAAGGTGGAGCCGGTGGTGATGCGGATGGTGCCGTGGTGGCGGGTGACGATGCCGGCGGCGATGGGCAGGCCGAGGCCGGTGCCGCCGGTGGTGCGGGAGCGGGCGGTGTCGAGGCGGACGAAGCGGTCGAACACGCGGAGCCGGTCGGCCGGCGGGATGCCGGGGCCGTCGTCGGAGACCGTGAGTACGACGGTACTGCCGGACTCTGTCAGGGCGAAGGTGATCGCGGTGCGGGCGTGCCGGGCGGCGTTGTCGGCGAGGTTGTGGATCATCCGGGCCAACGCGGCCTCGTCGCCGCGGACCTGACCGGCCGACACCCCCGCGGTGTCGACCGTCAGATTCGTTGCTGAGCGCAACTGCTTGGCTTCGGCGAAGAGCAGGTCGTCGAGGTCGACCGGCGTACCCGGCGGGTCGGACTGCTTCTCGTCGGAACGTGCCAGCACCAGGAGGTCGTCGACCAGGTGTTCCATCCGCGCGCCCTCGGCAAGGACCGTGGCGGCCAGCTCGTCGACGCTCGTACGATCCGGATGCGCCCGCGCCACCTCGGCATGCTGGCGGATCGCGGCGATCGGCGAGCGGAGCTCGTGCGAGGCATCGGAGACGAACCGCCGTTGGGATTCCTGTGACCGCTGCAGGCGATCGAGCATCCGATTCACCGTCCTGGCGAGCCGGCCGATCTCGTCCCGGCGGGTGGCGGGAACCCGGCGGTACAGCTCGGACGCGGTGATCTCGTCGGCCTCCCGCCGGATCGCGGTCACCGGCGCCAGGACCCGCCCGGTCACCACCCAGGTCACCCCGCCGACGATCAGCATCATCAGGGGTACGCCGATCACGAGCACCCGCTGCACGAACCGGGTCGAGTCCAGCACGTCCACCAGCGGCCGGCCCACGATCACCTCACCACCTGACGGCAACTCCGCGGCCGCGAAGGCGAAATCCTCGCCGTGCCCCGGCGGCTCGACCGAGACACAGCCGGTCCCTGGGGATGCCAGCCTCGGGCCGGCACCGACCACCTGACCACGCCGATCGATCACCTGGACGATCTCGATTCCGTCAGAGGTCGCCGTACCGAAGTTCGCCGCCACCTGCGCGGCCCGATCGTGCGTGTCCTGGCAGACCTGGTCGGTGAGCACCGCACCGAGCAGGGCGACCAGCACCAGCGCGCCGCCGACGAGAGCAAGCCCGACCACCAGCACCGCCGCCGCCGTCACCCGGATGCGCACGGCTCACCCTCGATCAATCGGTACCCGGCACCACGAATTGTGGCGATACACCCGGCGCCCAGCTTGAGCCGGAGGCGACGGATGTAGACCTCGACGATGTTCGGATCACCCTCGAAGTCGTAGTCCCAGACGTGCTCCAGGATGGTCCGCTTCGACACCACCTGGTCACGCCGCCGGATCAGGAACTCCAGTAACGACAGCTCCCGTGCCGTCAGCACCAACTCGGTCTGACCGAGCCACGCTCTCCGGGCCGCGGGATCCATCCGCAGGTCGCCGGCCTCCAGGACGGACGGTCGCTCCGCGGCACCTCGTCGTACCAGGGCTCGCAGCCGGGCGATCAGGACGGCGTACGAGAACGGCTTGGTCAGGTAGTCGTCGGCGCCGGTGTCGAGCGCGCGGACCTGGTCGGTGTCGGCATCCCTTGCCGTGAGCATCAGAATCGGGGTCCACACCCGTTCGGCCCGCAGCGTCGCGCAGATCTCGAGCCCGTCGATCTCCGGCAGCATCAGATCCAGCAGGACGACGTCGTACCCGTGTTCGCGGGCGAACCACAGCCCGTCCGTCCCGGTCAGCGCGACGTCGACGGCGTACCCCTCCGCCTCCAGGCCGTTGCGCAGGCCCGTGGCCAGCCGCGGCTCGTCCTCCACCACCAGCGCCCGCATCACCCACCTCCAGGCGATCTTTTCTCATTGTGGCTGAATCCCCGCTGAATGCACCGTTCAGCCAGGATTCAGCAGCGCGGACCTACCGTCGGCCCATGGCGACCATCGAGGCGATCGGCCTGAGCAAGCGGTACGGCGCGCGCACCGCCCTCGAGGGACTCACGTTCGCGGCGGACGCGGGCGAGGTGATCGGGCTGCTCGGACCGAACGGCGCCGGGAAGACCACCACGATCCGCCTGCTCACGACGATCCTCGAGCCGACCGGCGGGACGTTCGCCGTGGCCGGCATTCCTGGCGATCGACCGGACAAGATCAGGGAACGCATCGGTGTGCTGCCGGAGAGCGCGGGCTATCCCGGACGGCAGACGGGTGCCGAGTACCTCCGATACGCGGCCCGCTTGTTCGGCCAGAGCCGGCGGGACGCGGCCACGGTGGCCGATCGGTTGCTCACCGAAGTCGGTCTCGGCGACGGGCGGATCTCGACGTACAGCCGGGGAATGAAGCAACGGCTCGGGATCGCGCGGGCGCTCGTCAACGATCCGGCGGTCGTGTTCCTGGACGAGCCGACACTCGGTCTGGACCCGGCCGGCCAGCGCGAGATCCTCGCCACGATCGCCGATCTCGCCGAACAGCGCGGTGCGACGGTCGTGTTGTCGACCCACACGCTGACCGAGGTCGAGCAGGTCTGCGGCAGTGTGCTCATCCTCGATCACGGCAGGCTCCGGGCGGCCGGGCCGCTCGCCGACATCGTCGCGGGATCCGGCAGCCTGAGCGCCGCGTTCCTCGACCTGACCGAATCATGACCAGGTGGACTGTGGTCGCCGAGCAGGAAAGCCGGGACCTCTGGATCGGTGGCCGCGGACCGGTGCTGGTGTTCGGGTTCAGTGTCCTGCTCAGTGCGATGACCTTTCTGGCCGCGACCAACCGGGCGATGAACTTCCTCGAGCAACGCGAGGCGGTCAATCTCACGGTCCAGGTGGGGCTGGCTGTCGGCGTACTGCTCACGGTCGTGGTCAGCGCGGACGCGATCAGCGGCGAACGCGAACGCGGCACCTTCGAAGGGCTCCTGCTCACTCCGGTGTCCCGGCGAGCGATCGTCGTCGGCAAACTCGCCGCCGCCTCGACCATGTGGCTGGCCTGCCTGATCGTCACACTGCCCTATCTGTGGGTGCTCGGCGGCGCCGGCCAGGCCGCGCTGCTCGCCCTCATCGTCGGCACCTTCGTGGCAATCGGCCTCGGCGGTCTCGGCCTGCTCTTCAGTGCCTGGACGAACTCCAACAAGACCAGCCTGGCCTGCGGATTGCTGCTCCTCCTCGTCCTGTTCGCGCCGACCCAGTTGCCAGCCCTGCCGAAGACCGGCTTCGGCCAGATCCTGACCCGGATCAACCCGATCGGGTCGGCCCTGCACTACATCTCCCAGATCGTCGTGAACCGCCGCGGCTGGACCCGCGACCTCGACTACTTGGCCTCACCGGTCGTGGTCGCCCTGGTCGTCGTCGCCGTCCTGATCGTGGCCGGTCCGCGACTCGTCCGGCTGAATGCGGGGTCGCGATGAACCTGCTCAGCCTGATCGCCACGGTCCTGCTCGCCGACCCGACGATCACCATGAACCACGACCAGCTGACTGCGCAGATCGGCCAGACCCTCACGGTCGAGTCAGTCGTCAGCTCATCCGGCCCGGCGATCGCCCATCTCAACGTGGTCAGCCTCGACGGCGTGTACGTCGACCTGGAGGACTGGACCCAGGACGTCACCCAACCGGTCCCGGCCGGCCCGGAAACCCAGCTGGACTGGGAGTTCCAGGCAGTCAACCCCGGCCACTTCGCGGTGTACGTCGTCCTGATCCCCCGCTCCGGCCCCCTCGTCGCCGGCCCACCGGTCCGGATCACGGTCACACCCCGCCAGACCCTCGACACCGGGGCCGCCCTCCCGGTCGCAATCGCCGTCCCGTCCCTCCTGGCCATCGGCGCCCTCATAGCCCGACGCCAACCCCGAACCGGCACCCGCCGCGGTGATGGCGTACCGAAGAACGGGTAGTGGTCGGCCCAGCCGCCGGCCGGCAACCTTGTCCCCGCCTGAACGCGCCCGCGCAGGCCGACCACCTCCCGTCCTTCGGTACACCCTGCGAGGATGGAGCAACCGACAACTCTTCGGAGGAACTCTTGAGCAAGCTCTCGTTTCCGCGGCCCGACAGTGTTGCCCCAGGCAACGGTTACAGCCATGTGGTGACCGGGCCGGGGCAGTGGGTGGCGATTGCCGGGCAGGTGGCGCTGGACGCGGACGGGAAGTTCGTCGGCGTCGGTGATCCCGAGGCCCAGGCGCGGCAGGTGTTCGCGAATCTGGACGCGTGCCTGACGGCGGCCGGTGCGACCTTCGCCGACGTGGTGAAGCTGAACTTCTACGTCACCGACATCGCCTACCTGCCGGCCATCCGTGCGGCGCGCGACGAGTACGTCGACACCGCCAACCCACCCGCCAGCACCGCCGTCCAGGTCGTCGCCCTCTTCAGCCCCGACGCCCTCCTGGAAGTCGAGGCCTACGCGGTGATCTAGCGGAGGAGATCGACTGCGACGCGGGCGGCTTCGCCGATGGCTGCGTCGACGCGGGGCTGGCGGAGGTCGCCGCGGGCGGCCAGGGTGAAGATCGCCACCGCGAAGGCGGCGCCGTCCGGGAGGGTGACGACCCCGACCTCGTGGCGGAGAGCCCCGAAGGTGCCGGTCTTCCCGGCGACGCGTACGGCGTCGTGCGGGAAGCCGGACGCCAGCCGGTGCAGGAACACCTGCCGACGCATCGTCGACTGCACGAACGCGGTCTGCTCGGGTGACAGCAACTCCCCCGTCCACAACCGTCGCAGCAACAAGGTCATGTCCCGCGCACTGCACGCCGACGCGTTCGCCGCCTCGTAGACCCCGATCGGATCGGTCCGGTCGTTGTCCGCGAGTACGGCGAGAGCCGCGTCCGGACTGTCCACCCCGGTCTGGCGCTGCAGGTGACGCAGTTGGCCGGCGGTCCCCCGCCGCACCCAGGTCCGTTGCAGGCCGAAGGATTTCAGCAACTCGGCCAGCCTCGGCAACCCGACCACGTCGAGCAGTGCGTCCGCCGAGGCGTTGTCGGACACCGTCATCATCGACACGGCCAGGTCCCGCAACGACAACGTCACCGGATCGGCGAACAACGACAACCCGGTCGGCCCGGCCGTCCGCGTCGACGGATCCAGCGTCAGCCGCTCGCGTGGATCGACCTCACCCAGATCCACCAGCCGGCAGAAGCCAGCCAGCAACGGCAACTTGTAGACCGAAGCCATCGGTACGACGTCATCCGCGTCCACCTCGACCGTCGAGTCCGGCTCGTCGAGCGCGACCGCGTGCAACCAGCCGCGGACGCCCGCGTCCTCGAAGACCCCGCGGATCCGGGCGTTCACGAGGTCACCAGCGCGTCCGTGAGCTGCGACATCACGTCCGCCGGCCGGAGGAACGGCGTACGCGTCCGAGACCACACCAGCCGGAGCCGCACCGGCAGCGGATCGTCGGCCAGCCGATGCCGCCCGACGCCCGGAGCCGACAACGCCGGATCGGCCGTCACCACGATCACCTGTCCGGCGGCCGCCATCGCCAACCCGGCCCGCTCGTCCGTGACCACGGCCGTTCCGCCATCCGGTCGGTGCAACGCCAGCGTGTCCAGGAACAGATCCCTGGCCGCCGGCGCCTCGGCTCGGGGCCGGACAGCGACCGGCAGCCGACCCAACCGCCGCAACGCGACGTCCGAACCATCGTCCGGAATCACCGAGGTCGGTACGAGCGCCCACGTCGGCAAC
This sequence comes from Kribbella sp. NPDC048837, assembly GCF_055586945.1. Lineage (NCBI taxonomy): Bacteria > Bacillati > Actinomycetota > Actinomycetes > Propionibacteriales > Kribbellaceae > Kribbella > Kribbella sp. NPDC048837. The sequence goes on along the minus strand of NZ_JBVJHF010000002.1, from coordinate 638,628 downwards.
AACGTCACCGGGCCGGCCTCGAGCCCGTCCAGCACCGTCGGATGCAGTACGGCGGCCAGCGTCAGCCGGCCCGTACCCACCTGGCCGACGAGCGAACTGGTCGGCGCGGACACCACAGTCACCCGGCTGCCCGGGATCACCGCACCACAGGCCGCCGCCACCGCGGCACCGGCCGACGGCGGGACCTCCGGGGCCAGCCCGAGCCGGATCTCCGGGCCTTCCGGGTCGCGCGCGACCGCGGCCTGGTGCAGCTCCTCCATCGAGGTCAGCGCGCGCCGCGCGTACGGGAGCAACGCGGCGCCGGCCGAGGTCAGCTCGACCCGGCCCTGCCCGCGTTCGAACAGCTTCGCGCCGACCAGCGCCTCCAGCCGGCGCAGCCCCTGCGACAGCGGCGGCTGGGTGATGCCGACCACCCGGGCCGCGTCGCCGAAGTGCTGCTCCTCCGCCAGCGCAATGAAGATCTGCAGGTGGCGCTCAGTCAGCATGACCCGGCTGACCTGCGGTGATATCTCCAGCCAATCGATGCATGCGTAAGAGCATATTCGACACCGTCTGACGGCCTCGCCTTGACTGTGGGCTTCGGTACGGCGAGAGGAGACACGGTGAAGATGAGCCGCAGAGGGATGTTGACGGGCGCGGCCGCGGTCGGGGCGGCCGGCGTGATCGGCGTGGCGACCCGCGGCGAGGCCGCCACCGCGGAGACGCACGCAACGGAGACCCCAGCACAACGGACTCCGGTGGAAATCACGTGGTTCGGGACCCACGCGTGGCAGCTCCGGTCGGGTAAGAGCGTCGTCCTGACCGACCCCTGGCTCACCCGCTTCAAGACCGGCACGTTCACGCCCGAGGGGGCGGACCCCCAGACCAAGCTGGTGATCAAGCCCGACGTGATCGATCGCCACCTGAGCACGGCCGACGCGATCCTCGTCCACCACGGGCACTACGACCACCTGGCCGACGTACCGTACGTCGCGCAGAAGACGCAGGCGACCGTCTTCGGCACCCAGACGCACGTCAACCTGCTCCGGGCGATGCGGACGCCCGCGGAACTCCTGTCACCCGTGCGCGGCGGTGAGTACCTGCAGTTCGACGGCTTCACCGTCGAGGTCTTCCCGTCGCTCCACTCCTGCAGCGGCAAGCGGCACACCTACGCGTACCCGGGCTACCGGCTCGACTCCATCCCGCCCCGCCCACGCGTGATCGAGGACCTGGTCGAGGGCGGCACGCTCGCCTACGTGATCACGATCGGCGGCCTGCGCATCCTCAGCCTGAGTACGGCGAACTTCGACCCGAACGCACTGCGCGGAGTCCAGGTGGATGTCGTCCTCGCGGCACCGGGCGGCGAACCGGGTATCACCGATCGCCTGCTGCAGACGATCAAGCCGGTCAAGAAGGTCATCGCGACGCACTGGGACGACTTCGACCAGCCGCTCGACCAGCCGGGCATCCCCTGGACCGACCTCGCCCCGCTCCGCGGCTCCGTGGAGAAGACCGGCGCGGAATTCGTGGTCCTCGATCACCTGGAGAAGATCACGCTTTGACCCGGTAGTGGTACTGCGAGACGGTCCGGAAGCCCAGGCGGTCGTACAGGGCCCGGGCCGGCTCGTTGTCCTCGAGAACCGACAGCCAGACCCAGCGCATCCCGCTGATCATTGCCTCCTGCAACAAAGCCCGGATGACGGCGAGGGCGAGGCCCTGCCGGCGGAAGCGCTCGTCGACAGCGAGGCAGTACAGACCGGCAGTGTCGTCGACCAGGGCGAGCCGGCCGATCGCCTTCACGCCAGGGACGAGGGCATACAGGGCCTGGCCGCCGTCGAGGATCTGGCGGGCGGCCGCCTGCTCGACGGGACCACCACCGTGGCCGTCGCCGTTCCACCAGAAGTCCATCCAGGCGTCGGAGGGCGCCGAGGAAATATTCACCTCGGTCGTCGACGAGGGCAGCTTGGCGAGCACCTCGGAGATCTCGGCGGCCTGCACCAGCGTCGGCGTCCGGACCTCATAGCCACGCGCCTCGAGGTGAGCGTCCAGGTCGGTCGGCTGGGCCGCCGGGCTGATCTGGAAGCACGGCGTGATGCTGTGCGCCAGATACAGGCTTTCCACGTAATCCAAGGCCTTTGTGAGATCGAACGGCGCGCTCGCCGGAAGCACCGAGTTCGCTCGCAGGGTGACGCCGGCGTTGCGTCGCACCAGCCAGCCGTCCAGTTCGGCGCTGTGGGCGGCGGGCCAGCCTTGATTCATCAGATGGTTGATCCGGGCAGCGGTCATCACTCACCCAAGGCTAGAACTCCTCGGATTGAATTGCAATGGAATGGATAGTTATTCATCCACGCCGGAGCGCCGCGATCGTGTCCGCCAGCAGGTCGATGCCCTCGACAACTTCCTTCGGGGTGAGCGAGCCGTATCCGAAGACGAGCCCGGCCGGCCCCGGCGCCGACACCCAGTACGGCGCCAGCCCGTAGACCCCGAGCCCGCGGTCGCGCGCGGCCGCCTCGAGCGGTTCCTCGGCCAGATCCGGCGGCAGGTACGCCATCACATGCAGCCCGGCCGACACCCCGACCGGCTCGAACTCCGGCAACCGCGCCGCCAGCCGCTCGACCAGCGTGTCCCGCAGCAACCGGTACCGCGGCCGCATCCGGCGCAGGTGCCGGTCGAACTCACCCCGGGCCACGAAGTCCGCGAAGGCCAGCTGGTCGAACACCGGAGACCCACGATCGTCCATCAGCTTCGCGTGCGACATCGGCTCGACCAACCGGGCCGGCAGGATCAGCCACCCCAGTCGCAACCCCGGTGCGAGTGTCTTGCTCGCCGTACCCGCGTAGGCCACGCGATCCGGCGCCAGTCCCTGCATCGCGCCGATCGGCTCCCGGTCGTACCGGTACTCCGCGTCGTAGTCGTCCTCGAAGATCAGCCGATCGCCCCGCGCTGCCCACGCCACCAGGGCGGCTCGCGTCTCCGCCGACGCCACCGCCCCGGTCGGGAACTGATGCGCCGCCGTCACCAGTACGACGTCAGCCCCGGACCGCTCCAGCGCGTCGACGTCGACCCCCGAGTCGAGCACGGGTACGCCGACCGTCTCGAGGCCGGCCCGTGCCGCGACGTCACGCAGGTCGTTGTCGGACGGGTCCTCGACCGCGAGCCGTCGATAACCTTGCTCGGCAAGGACCTGTAGGAGCAACCGCGATCCCTGGGCGAACCCGTTGCAGATCAGCATGTGCTCCGGGCGGGCCGCCGTACCGCGGACCCGGTTCAGGTAGTCGGCCAGCGCCGTCCGGAGCTCGATCGTGCCGCGCCCGTCGAGGTAAGCGAGGCTGCGGTACGGCGTCTCGTTCAGGACCCGGCGGATCGATCGGAGCCAGGCCGCGCGCGGGAACTGGGAGACGTCCGGCCGGCTGTAGCGGAAGTCGATCCGCGGCGGACCGGCCACGGGAGAACGAGCGGCCGCGGCCTCGACCACGGCGATATCGGCGACCTGGGTATAGCCGCCGCCCTGGCTGACCAGATACCCCTCCGCGACCAGCTGCTGATACGCCTCGACCACGACGCCGCGGGACAGCCCGAGGTCGTGCGCGAGCGCCCGGGTCGACGGCATCACCGTGTCCGCGCGCAGCAGACCGGCCCGGATGCGCGTCCGGATCCCGCTCTCCAGCTGCTGGTGCAGCGGTACGCCGGTGTCCCGCCGGAGCTCCACCAGCAACTCGCCGGCTCCGGAACTGGTCCTGATTCGGCTCACGCAACTGGACCTTATCGGAGTACCGCTTCGCTGTCAGGGTTGAACGCACCAGCCCGATCGAGGAGAGAGACCGATGACCACACTGCTGCACCCCGGCGACCACGGGTACGACGAGGCCCGGACCGTTTGGAACGCGATGATCGACCGCCGCCCGGCCGTGATCGCCCGGTGCGAGAGCACCGAGGACGTGGTCGCCGCCGTCCGGTTCGCCCGCGAGACCGGCCTGGAGATCGCGGTCCGCTGCGGCGGGCACAACATCGCCGGTCTCGCCGTCCCCGAGGGTGGACTGATGATCGACCTGACGCCGATGAACGCGGTCCGGGTCGATCCCGAGCGGCAGCTGGCCTGGATCCAGGGCGGTGCGCTGCTGGGTGAGCTGGACAAGGCGGCCCAGGAGTACGGTCTGGCGACAACTGCCGGCAACGTCTCGCACACCGGCGTCGGCGGACTCACGCTCGGCGGCGGGATGGGCTGGCTGGCCCGGCGGTTCGGTCTGGCCTGCGACAACGTGGCGTCGTACGAGGTGGTCACGGCGGACGGTTCGGTCGTCCGGGCGAGTGCCGACGAGAACCCCAAGTTGTTCTGGGGGTTGCGTGGTGGCGGCGGGAACTTCGGGATCGTCACGGCGTTCGAGTTCCGGCTGCACCAGGTGGGGACGCGGGCGCTGGTGGCCGAGTTCACCTATCCGGCGTCGGCGGGGTTCGACGTACTGCGGGGATGGCGTGAACTGAACGCACGGGCCCCGCGGGAGGCGACGTTCACCGCGAGCATCACGCCGGACTCGATCACCGTCGGGTACGTGTGGGTCGGCGAGGGCGGCTACTCCTTGCTGCCGGCGTTCCGGGCGCTGGGTCCGGTCAGCGACGAGTCCGTCGACGAGACGTCGTACCTGGAACTGCAGATGCGGGACGACAGCGTCCAGGGCCACCGGTACCGCCGCTACTGGAAGGGCCACTACTTCAAGGCGCTGTCGGACGACGCGATCCGCGCGCTCCTCCGCACGCCCGGCGTATCCGCGAGCCTGCAGGCGTACGGCGGCGCGATCGCCGACGTGCCCGACGACGACGCGGCCTTCAGCCACCGGGACACGCTGTTCGAGTTCGTCACCGCGACCCGCTGGGAGGACCCGGCCGAGGACGAGACCCGGATCGCCCAACTGCGCGAGTACGCCGCGACGCTGGCGCCGTACGCGAACGGGGCCTATGTGAACACGCTCAACGGCGACCCGATCCACCGCGCGTTCCCGCCGGCCAAGCTGGCCCGGCTGGTCGCGCTGAAGACGGCGTACGACCCGGACAACGTCTTCCACCTCAACCAGAACATCCGTCCCGGCGAGGCGAGTGCGGAGACCGCCGCCTGACTGGTAGTTGTGGACGGTGGACTTCGAGGCGGTGTTCGCCGACGTCGCCCGCGTGATCGAGGGCGCCGGCGTTTTCATCATGGCCATCGGGCTCGCCGTCGTCCTGATCCGCTACGTGTACGACGTCGTCGCCCGCAAGGGCGCGGGCAGCTACCAGGAGCTCCGGGTCAACCTCGGCCGGGTCATCCTGCTCGGCCTGGAGATCCTGATCGTCGGCGACATCATCCGGACGATCATCGTCGAGACCTCCCTCGAGAGCGTCCTGGTGCTCGGCCTGATCGTGGTGATCCGGACCGTGCTGAGCTTCGCCCTCGAGGTGGAGATCTCCGGCGCGTGGCCCTGGCAGCAGCGCGCGCCGAAATAGGCGTGACAGGCGCGGCATGATGGAGGGGTGACCAGTCAGGACCTTCCCCAGCCCGCGGCCCCGGCCGAACTGACGCCGGAGTTGGCGGCGACGATCGAGGCGGCGTTCGCCCGGCGGGACCGGGACAACATGCAGCCGACGATCGACTTCTTCGAGAAGCTGCTCGCCGAACACCCGGACAACCCGTACGTGCTCTACGAGGTCGGCGGCTCGTACGACACCGACGGCCAGGAGGAGAAGGCGGTCGCGTACTACGAGCGCGCCCTGCCCCACCTGACCGGCGAGACACGGCGCAAGTGCCTCCTGCAGTACGGGAGCACGCTGCGGAACCTCGACCGGTTCGACGAGTCGCTGTACATCTTCAAGCAGGCGTGCGCCGAGTTCCCGGAGTCGGACTCGCTGCGGGTGTTCAAGTCGCTCACCCTGCACGCGGCCGGCGAGAAGGACAAGGCGCTCGCCACCTTGCTGCTCGTCATCGCCGACCGGGTGGAGAGCGCGGAGATCAAGCGCTACGAGGCAGCGATCCGCGGCAACGCCGAGTACCTCGCCGGCCTCTGACAGAGCTCCTTGCCGACCAGCGATTCAGCACGCGCACGCGACACCGCGGGGCGCGGTGAGCGGGTCGGGTAGCCGGCGGTCGATCCCGTCGGCCGTCTCCACCGGCAGTCCTTCGCGAGCCCAGTACTCGAAGCCGCCGATCATCTCCTTGACCGGATACCCCAGCTTGGCGAACTCCAGCGCGGCCTTCGTCGCGCCGTTGCACCCGGGACCCCAGTCACCACCGTGACGCCGTCAGGTACGACGGACGCCGCGCGGGCCGCGATCTCCCGGGTCGGCAGGTGGATCGCGCCCGGTACGTGCCCCTGGTCCCAGCTCTCCTGGCTGCGGCTGTCGACCAGCACCCACCCGGTCACGCCGGCACCGATGTCGGCGGCCACGTCCGACACATCCGCCTCGAAGGACAACCGCCCGGCGAAGTGCGCGACGGCAGCCTCCGCCGCGGCGGCGGATGTCTGCAGGATGGCCGAGGTCTGAACGGTCATGCGGGGCTCCTTCGTGATCGGGAGCCACCAGCGTCAGCCATCCCTGGCACACCGCGACAGTGGCAGGAATGCCCTAGTGCAACAAGATTCAGCCACGCCGATCGCTGATCTTGGCCCGGGCCCGGGCGACCTTGATCGCGGTCTTCAGCGTCTCGACGTCGTACGCGCCGTAGTGCCGCTGGCCGTTGACGAAGAACGTCGGCGTCCCGGACACCCCACTGGTGTCGGCGGACTCCACGTCCTGCGCGACCCGCGCCGCCGCCACATGCCGCTTCACCTCGTCGTGGAGTTTGGCCGTGTCCAGGCCGAGTTGGTCGGCGTACCGCATCAGGTCGGCCGGCTGGAGGTTCTCCTGGTTCGAGAGCAGGACGTCGTGCATCTCCCAGAACGCCCCCTGGGCCGCGGCGGCCTCGGACACCTCCGCCGCGATCTGCGCCCGCGGATGGACGTCACTGAGGGGCAGATGCCGCCAGACGTAGCGCAGGTCGTCGTCCTGCAGCAGGTCACGGACGACAGGCTCGGCCAATCCGCAGTACGGGCACTCGAAGTCGCCGTACTCGACCAGGGTCACCGACGCGTTCTCCGGGCCGCGGATGTGGTCGCGCTCGGGATCGACCGGGTCGGTCAGGTCCAGCAGCTGCTCCGCATCGCCGAGCAGCGCCAGCGCCTTCTTCGGCGGTGACAGCAGCTTGGCCGCCCGGAACACCAGCCAGGTAAGGGCGGAAGCAACCACGACCGCCGACAGGAGGCCCAGCTTCGCCTCCGCCAGCTGTGGACCCTCGAAGGCGATCGTTGCTATCAGCAAAGAAACCGTGAAGCCGATGCCGGCGATGGTGCCGCTGCCGGCCACCGCGGCCCAGCCGACCTGCGGCCGGAACCGGCCCCGGGTGGCGCGGTCGAGCAGCCAGGACACCGACGTCACCGCGACCGGCTTGCCGACCACGTAACCGACCAGGATGCCGAGGGTGATCGGTGCCATGTACGCGCGGCCGAGGAAATCCGCATCGATCGTGACGCCGGCGTTGGCCAGGCCGAACAGCGGGACGATCAGGTAGCTCGTCCACGGGTGGTAGAGGTACTGCAGCCGTTCGTTCGGCGAGATCGTCGCGGTCAGCCCGACCGTCGCGGAACGCGCCAGCTCGGGCGTCGGCTGCTCGCGGAACAACCGGAACAGACCGGTTGCCTGCTCCAGCTCCTCACGCCCCGGTGAGTACGCCGAAGCCGTCAGCCCGATCGCGAGTCCGGCAACCACCGGGTCGACGCCGCTGGTCAGCAACGCGGACCACATCAGCACACCGAGGACGACGTACATCCAGGCCTTGCGGACGTGGAAGAACGCGAGGACCAGGACGATGCCGAAGGCCACGACGGCCAGCACGAGCGGCATCAGCTCGATGTCCTCGCTGTAGACGACCGCGATCACGACGAGCGCGAGCAGGTCGTCGACCACGAACACGGTCAGCAGGAACACGCGGACCCGATCGGGGACGCCCCGGCCGACCAGCGCGAGCAGGCCGAGCGCCAGCGCGGTGTCGGTCGACATCGCGACACCCCAGCCGTGCGCGCCCTCGCCCCCGGCGTTGAAGGCCAGGTAGATCAGCACCGGCGCGATCATCCCGGCGACCCCGGCCAGCAGCGGCAGCACGAACCGGCTGCGGTCGCGCAGGTCGCCGAGGTCGAACTCCCGGCGGGCTTCCAGGCCCACCACCAGGAAGAACAGTGTCATCAGGCCGCTGTTGATCCACTCCCGCAGGTCCAGGCTGAGGACGTCGTGACCGAGCCCGATCGACAGCTCGGTCCGCCAGAACTCGTCGTACATCCCGGGTGCGAGGTTGGCCCACAGCAGGGCGACCACGATCGCCGCGGCGAGGACGCCGGAGCTGCCCGCCTCGGTCCGCAGGAAGGCCCGCAACGGTGCCGCGAACTCCCGCCGCCAGAGGGTCCGGCCGCTCAGCAGCGCCGAGAAGTCCGTCATGGGATCACTCTAACGTTCTGGGTTTGATGACCCAGAAAATTCGCTGGCCGATTCAGCTAACGTTTCCGGGCCCCTGGGCTGCATGATGTCCTCTGAGGATCACTCCAGCCACGGGGTGCCCGATGGCTTGAGCACGACTGGAGTGCCCTGTGTCCGAGCAAGACCTGGTCGCGACGTCCGCGGACGCGTTCGCGAGGCTGGCGATCGAGCTGCACGATGCGCCGGGGGTGGAAGAGACGATCGACGCGGTCGTCCAGTTCGCGCTCCAGGCGCTGAGCTGCACCTATGCCGGCGTCGCCCTGTACACCCGTGGTTCGCACCCGGAGATCGCCGCGGTCACCGACCCCGTCGTCGCCGACGTCTACGACCTGCAACTCAGCAGCGACAACGGTCCGCTGGTCACCGCCATGCGTGAGCGCTCGACGGTCCTGATCCGCGACACCAGCACCGACGACCGCTGGCCCGCGTGGGCCGCGAAGGTCGCCGCCCTCGGCGTCCGCAGCGTTCTCGACGTCCCGCTCACCACCGGCAACGGCACCCACCAGACCGTCGGCGTCCTCGGCCTCTACAGCGCGGAGGCCGACGCCTTCACACCCGACGACGAGGCCATCGCCCACATCCTCGCCCGGCACGCGTCGGTCGCGGTCGCGTCCGCCCGGCACGAAGAGACCATGGCCCAGGCCGTCGACGCCCGCAAGCTGGTGGGTCAGGCGATGGGCATCCTGATGGAACGCTTCGACGTCGACGGCGACCGCGCGTTCGCGATCCTCAAGCGCTACTCCCAGGACACCAACACCAAGCTCAGGGACGTCGCCCAGCAACTCATCGACACCCGCAAGCTTCCCCACTAGGCCAGACACGGCCTAAGCGGGTACGCCGGTGGCGCGGCGGATGACGGTGTCGAAGGCGCGGGCCGGGAGCAGGTGGCGGAGCGCGATCAGCGGCTTGGCGGCGAACCCGGCCGCGTAGCGGGTCCGGGGCCGGCGCGCGGTCACGGCTTTGGCGATGGTGTCCGCGATGACCTCGGGTGGGGAGCTGCGGCGGTCGCTGGACTCCGAGTCCATCGAGCGGGCCATCGCCTCGGCCTGGGCGGCGTACGGGCCGGAGCCGGACGTCTTGCGGAGATTGGCGGCCGCGATACCACCCCACTCGGTCCGGATGCCGCCGGGCTCGATCAGGACCACCTCGACGCCGAAAGGCTTGGTCTCCAGGCGAAGACAGTCGCTGAGCGCCTCGAGGGCGAACTTGGTGCCGTGGTACCAGCCACCGAGCGGCGTGTAGATCTTGCCGCCCATCGAGCTGATGTTGACGATCGTCCCGCTCCGCTGCGCCCGCATCCCCGGCAGCACCAACTGGATCAGCCGCGCCGCACCGAACACGTTGACCTCGAACTGGTACCGCGCCTCGGACAACGGCACGTCCTCGACCGCGCCGTACGACCCGTAGCCGGCGTTGTTCACCAGTACGTCGATCCGCCCGGTCTCGTCGAGGATCCGCTGGACGCCGGCGCGCAGCGAGTCCTCGTCGGTGACGTCCAGCTCGACCAGCCGGATGCCCTCGTCGGCGAGCTCCTTCATCCGGTCGAGCCGGCGGGCCGCGCCGTACACCGTGTAGCCGAGCGCGTGGAGTTTGCGGGCGGTGGCCGCCCCGATGCCGGAGGAGGCACCGGTGACGAGCGCGGTCTTGGTCATGGTCAGCACTTCCTGAAGGTAAGATGAACTCCGGTTCACGATTATCATGAACCAAGGTTCACAATATTTCAAGGAGACCTATGCCCCCGCGTGCCGATGCGGTCCGGAACCGGACGAAGATCCTGGACGCCGCCCGCGACCAGATCACCCGGCACGGGCCGGACGCCGGGATGGACGAGATCGCCGCCGCGGCCGGGGTCGCCGTCGGCACCCTCTACCGGCACTTCCCGAACAAGACCGACCTGGTCAGCGCGGTCATCTCGGAGTACCTGGGCCACGTCGCCGACGACATCGAGGCCGCCGCCGAGCGGGTCCGCGGCGGCGCCCACGCGATGGACCAGATCACCGAACTGCTCGGCCGGGTCCTGGAAGCATCCGCCACGGACCACGCCGTGAAGGCAGCGGCCCGGGCCCTCGGCGCCGATCCGGGCGACCAGGCCGAGGAGGATCGGGCCGGCGCCGCGCTCGGCGGGCTGATCGAGATCGCCAAGGCCGACGGCGATCTGCACCCGGACATCACCGTCGACGACTTTTACCTGTTGATCTCGTCCGCGCCGACCGACCAACCGGCCGATGTGCGTGCGCGCTGGCTCACGCTGGTGCTGCCGGGCCTCCGCGCCCGGACCCGAATCTGACACCGTTGTCCAAGGAGCATCCATCGAAATCGGGTGCATACTTCGAGGAGAATTGGGTAACGCGCCAGCACGTTGTTCACGATTTCGAGGGGTGTGGACATCTACACGCCGTTGGGTTGAGCTTGACGCCGGGATTTGTGCGGCCAGTACCGCGGACCGGGTCACGTCCCGGCGTCCAACTCATGCAGGCACGGTTACGCTGGCGGAATGGGTGAGTGGCGGCCGCTCTCGGGACCTTCGCGGCAGGTTGCGTTGGAGATCCTCCGGGACGGTCCGTTGTCGCGCGCGGAGTTGTCCCGTCGCGTCGGACTGTCGCCGGGCAGCCTGACCCGGTTGACCAAACCGATGGTCGAGTCCGGACTGCTGGTCGAGGTGACCGGTGGACCCACGGACGCCCGCGTCGGCCGGCCGTCGCAGCCGCTCGATCTCGACCCGGCCTCCCACCACTTCGTCGGCATCAAGCTCACCGGTGACACGGCGATCGGCGTACTGACGACGCTGCGTGCCGAGGTGATCGCGAGCGTCGAGCGCCCGCTGACGGATCCGACGCCGTCCGTGGTGGCCGAACTGGTCCTCGAAGTCACCGACGAGCTGGCCGTCCAGGTGCCGGGAAGCGTCCCGATCACCGGGCTCGGCGTGTCCCTCGGCGGCCGCGTCGCGAACCAGTCCGAGGTTCGCTGGGGGCCGTACCTCAACTGGGTCGACGTACCGTTCGGCGAGATCATGGCCGCCCACACCAGCGTGCCGATCGTGATCGCGAACGACCTCACCTCGCTGACCGAGGCGACCCACTGGTTCGGCGCCGGCCGGAACTCGGACCGCTTCGTCCTGATCACCATCGGCGCCGGAGTCGGGTACGGACTCGTCGTCCACGACCGGACCGTCGACAGCCCGGACGTCACCATCGGCCTGATCGGCCACCACCCGCTGCTCCCCGACGGCCCGCGGTGCGACCGCGGCCACCACGGCTGCGCGCTCAGCCTGCTGACCGTGGGCGCCATCACCGAGCAGGTGAGTACGGCGCTGGGCCGGGCGGTCGACTACGACGACGCGCTCGAGCTCGCGGCCAAGGGTGATCCCGCGGCGCGCGCGGTGATCGACCGGGCCGGCCGCGCGCTGGGCAAGCTGATCGCGGCGGCCGCGAACTTCACCATGCCCGACCTCGTCGTCCTCGGCGGCGAAGGCGTCCGGCTCGCCGAGGTCGCGCACGACGAACTGCTCGCCGCCCTCCACGCGGACCGTCATCCGTCCGCCGCCGAACTGCCGATGGTGCTGCAGCCCGCCGACTTCAGCGAGTGGGCCCGTGGCGCCGCGGTGGTCGCGATCCAGACCTTCGTGCTCGGAACGGAGTAACTGACTATTCGGCGATAAACAGTTACACTCGACGCCATGGACCTGGTGAGGCGATGGCTCGAGGGCTGGCGGCTGTGCCGCGGGCTGGAACCACTGATCGAGTACGACGACGCGCTGGCCGCCGTGCTGCGGTTGCCCGGACGCGAGCGGGAGTTGTTCGCCCTCGCGGACGATCCGGCGACCATGGACCGGCTGGCGGCACAGGTCACCGGGGACACCTGGCTGACCGTGACCACCCAGCAAGGCGACGACATCGCCCGGCGGCTCGCGGCCGCGGGCGTGCGACCGTTCGACGAGCAGAAGACCCTGATGTCGATCGAGCTGCGTGAACACCCGCACCCGGCGACGGACTACGAGTTCTCGCTCAGCACCGAGGGACCCTTGCACTACGTGCGTTTGCATGCCGCGGACGGCACCGAGGCGGCGCGAGGCATGCTGGCGATCGTCGGCACCGATGCGGTGATGCACGACATCCACACCGATCCGGCGCACCGGCGGCGCGGGCTGGGCAGTGTGGTGATGGGCACGCTGGGCCGCCGTGCGCTGGAGTGTGGCGCGAACACCGGGCTGCTGATGGCGACCACCGACGGGTTCCACCTGTACCGGAAGCTCGGCTGGTTGCCTGAGGCAACTATGGTGACAGGGTCAGGAGACGCGCGCCCGGTGGGCGGCGACCTTGGTGCGGTTCTGGCAGGCCGTTGAGCAGAACCGCTGCGTGCGGCTCCGGGTCGAGTCCAGGAACAGGTCGTCGCAACGGGTCGCCTCGCAGCGCCTGAGCCGTTCGACGTCGTCATTGCCGAGCAGCATCGCGACGGCGGTCGCGAACTCGGCCAGCCAGCCGGTCGCGCCGGGTCCACCGAAATGCAGGTGCCACGGGGCCCCGTCACGGCGCACGAGCTGCGGCGCGGCCTTGGTGTCCGTGAGCAGCTCGTTCACGAGGCCGACGGCCCCGTCGACGTCGGGCAGCCGGCTCAGGGCGGCGTACAGCATCCTGCCGCCGGCGGCATAGTCCGCGACGTCGACGGCCTCGACGCGGTTGGTCGTCAGTCGCAGCACGGCGCGGACGACGTCCGCATCGGGGGGAACCGCCGGCCGGCCCTGGCGCGTTGTGGATCCGAAAGCGTTCGCCAGCGCGATCGCCGCGAGCAGCGACGCCTTCAGGTGATCCGTGGCCTCCACTCATCCATTATGGCGAGTCCCGGGGAGGAAGCGGTCATTCCTCTGGAGGAGGCAGTCAGACCAGGGCATGCCGCTGCGTGCTACCACGGTCGTACGCCGGGGCGGGACAACATCCGTCCGCGAACCGATGAACCCGATGGTTGCCAGAAACAACAATAACGGGCATGAACCTGGTTCAGTCCCGCCACCGCCCGGCAGCACGCGGGATCGCCGGACTATCCGAAGCGATCGTCGACCTGTCCGCCGTCCGGGACAATGTCCGCACCTTCCGGCGGCTGGTCCCGCAGAACGTCCTGGCCGTGGTCAAGGCCGACGCGTTCGGCCACGGCGCGGTACCGGTGGCCCGGGCCGCCGTCGAGGCGGGCGCGACCTGGCTCGGTGTCGCCCGTGCCGACGAGGCGCTGCAGCTGCGCGCGGCCGGCCTGACCGTTCCGATCCTCACCTGGCTGTACGACGCGGCCGAACTGATGCTGCTCGGCGATGTCGACGTGGACGTGAGCGTCTCGACCGTCGCCGAGCTCCAGCGCGTCGTCGCCATCCCTTCGGTGCATCACGTGCACCTCAAGCTGGACACCGGACTCCACCGGGCGGGCAGTGCGCCCGGCCAGTGGATCGAGCTCACCCGGGCGGCGGCGCACTACGAGGCGCTCGGCGCCGTCGCGGTCCGCGGGATCTGGTCGCACCTCTCGCACGGCGACTCCCCCGGGGCCGTGCAGAGCCGGAGGCAGCTCCAGCTCCTGCGGACCGGGGTGAGTCTCGCCCGCCGCGCCGGGCTGCGGCCGAGCGTCGTCCACCTGGCGAACTCGGCCGGCGCGATCACCCTGGACGCACCCGACTGCGACCTGGTCCGGATCGGCGCCGGCCTGTACGGGATCGACGAGACCGGCATCGGTCTGCGGCCGGCGATGCGGCTGCTGAGCAAGCTGGCCCAGGTACGCCGGATCCGCGCCGGCGAAGGGGTTTCGTACGGGCACGACTTCGTCGCGGACCGGGACACCACGATCGGGCTCGTCCCGCTCGGGTACGCCGACGGGATCCCGCGCACCGCCGTACGCCGAGCCAGTGTGCTGTGCCGGGGCGTCCGGATGCCCGTGATCGGGCGGATCGCGATGGACCAGTTCGTCGTCGACGCCGGTGATCTCGCGGTCGAACCCGGTGAGCCGGTCACCGTCTTCGGCGACGGCGGCCAGGGCGAGCCGACGGCCGCGGACTGGGCCGGGTGGGCCGGCACCATCCCGCACGACATCTACTGCGGCATCGGATCCCGGGTGCCCCGACGCTACGAGGAGGGCAACCGATGAAGGTCGCGATCGTGATGGGCGGCGCGAATCCGGAGCACCGGGTCTCGCTGGCCAGCGGCAAGGGCATCGTGAAGGCGGTCGAGGTTCTCGGCCACACCGCGATCCCCCTGGTGATCGATGCCGACGGCAACTGGTCGGACGGTCAGCACGAGGCGATCGAGATCCTGCAGGCGTGCGACGTCACGATCCCGGCGCTGCATGGCGAGGGCGGCGAGGACGGCGTACTGCAGGGTTTCTTCGAACAGCTCAAGGTTCCGTACGTCGGGAGCGGGGTGGCGGCCAGCGCGGTCGGGCTGGACAAGCACCTGACCAAGGCGGTCCTCAAGGCCCACGGCATCGCGGTCACCCCCGGCGTGACCCTGCGCGGTCCGGACCTGACCGACACCGAGGCCGCGATGCAGAAGCTGAAGGCGGCCGGGATCGAGTTCCCGGTGTTCGTCAAACCCGGCAACGGCGGCTCCAGCTTCGGCGTGGCCCGGGCGACCGACCTCCGGACGCTGTCGGCCGCGATCGCGGATGCCGCCGCACTGGATCCGCACGTGCTGGTCGAGCGGGAGATGGCCGGCCGGGAGGTCGACCTGGCCGTGCTGGAGTTCCCGGACGGGCGGGTCGACACAGCGCCGGCGCTGGAGATCCACAGTGATCCGGAGCAGCCGTTCTTCAACGCGACCGCCAAGTACGACAGCAGTGCCACGCGGTTCGTCGTACCCGCGCCGCTGGAACCGGCGCTGGCCGAGCGGTTGCGGCGTACGGCGATCGACGTCTTCGAGGTGCTCGGGTGCAAAGGGCTGGCCCGGGTGGACTTCTTCGTCCCGGCGGACGGGGAGCCGGTGGTCAACGAGATCAACACGTTCCCCGGGTTCACGCCGGCGTCGCAGTTCCCGCGGATGTGGGCGGCCGCCGGGATGTCGTACGCCGAGGTCGTCGACGCACTGATCCGGACGGCGGTCGCCCAGCAATGACCGTTCTCCTGAGCGACGAGCGGATCACGCGGATCCCGGCGATCGAGAGCGGTGAGCCGCTGGTCGACCTGTTCACCCGCGGCATCGCGACGACCGACCGGCAGTTCGCCCGGGAGAGCGTCGCGGACCGACTGGCGGTGGCGGACACCTTCCTGCCGGCGGGGATCCGGCTGCACGTGGTGGAAGGGTTGCGACCGATCGAGAGCCAGCAGGAGATCTACGACGGTTATCGCGCCGAGTTGGAGCGTCTGCATCCGGGCATCTCCGACCACGACGTCCACGTGCTCGCGAGCCGGTTCGTCTCCCCGGTCGAGGTCGCGCCGCACGTGGCCGGCGCCGCGGTCGACCTCACACTGGTCGGGGCACACGGTCCGCTCGACCTGGGTACGCCGATCGACGCGACACCCGAGCAGAGCAACGGCGCGTGCTTCTTCGCGGCGGCCAACATCAGCCGCGAGGCACGGACGAACCGCTCACTGCTGGCCGACGTACTGACCGCGGCCGGCCTGGTGAACTACCCGACCGAGTGGTGGCACTGGTCCTACGGCGACCGCTACTGGGCCTACCTCGAACACCACCCAGCCGCCCGCTACGGCCCGGCGGCGAGCCTTTCACCGGCTTCATAGGAGGTGGCTATCGCGTCATAGGCAGCATTGCTTTGACCCGGCGGTAGTGGCGACGGAATGTTGTATACATGACGAGTGAGGTCGTGGCCGCTGACCCCGTCCCGGTTCCCGGGCGTGCCCAACGAGTGCGTGCGATCGCGGTCGAGCTGCGCGGGTTGCGTGGCGCGCTGATCCCGATCCTGCATGCGGTGCAGGAGGAACTCGAGTACGTCGCGCAGGACGACGTCGCCGTGATCGCGGACGTGCTCAACCTGTCCGTGGCCGAGGTGCACGGCGTGGTCACGTTCTACAAGGACTTCCGCCGTACTCCGGCCGGACGGACGACCGTTGCGATCTGCCAGGCGGAGGCGTGCCGGTCGGTCGGCGCGGTCGAACTGGCCGAACACGCTCGCCGCAGCACCGGCTGCGGTTTCGGGGAGACGACGTACGACGGGCGGATCACGCTCGACGAGGTGTTCTGCTTCGGCAACTGCGCCCTCGGCCCGGCCGTCCAGATCGGCGCCAAACTGCACGGCCGCGTGACGCCCGCACGGCTCGACGCACTCCTCGGGGAGGCCCGATGAAGGTCTACGTACCAAGGGATTCCGCGGCGCGGTCGGTCGGGGCGGACGAGGTCGCGGAGCGGATCGCCGCGGTCGGGGGTGACGTCGAGATCGTCCGGACCGGGTCTCGCGGCATGCTCTGGCTCGAGCCGCTCGTCGAGGTGGAGACGCCCGAGGGCAGGGTCGGCTATGGACCGGTCGCTCCCGAGGACGTCGATGGTTTGATCGCCGCCGGGATGCTGCAGGGTGGTGGCGCACACCTCGGGCTCATCGACGAGTTGCCGTGGATGCGGCGGCAGCAGCGGTTGACGTTCGCCCGGGTCGGCGTGATCGATCCACTGTCCCCGCAGGATTACGTCGCTCAGGGCGGGATCGCCGGGTTGCGGAAAGCTTTGACGCTGACGCCGGCCGACGTCGTCGAGACCGTGGTCGACTCCGGACTGCGCGGGCGGGGCGGCGCCGGGTTCCCGACCGGGATCAAGTGGCGGACGGTGCTCGGAGCCCGGGCCGACCTGAAGTTCGTGTGCTGCAACGCGGACGAGGGCGACTCCGGGACGTTCGCGGACCGGATGCTGATCGAGGGCGATCCGTTCACGCTGATCGAGGGGATGACGATCGCGGCGTACGCCGTCGGCGCGTCGGAAGGGTATGTCTACCTGCGCTCGGAGTACCCGGACGCGGTCGCGACGCTGAAGGCCGCGGTCGAGCTCGCCCGGGCGCAGCGCTGGTTGGGGCCGGACATCCTGGGCTCGGGGTTCGGCTTCGACCTGCATGTCCGGGTCGGCGCGGGCGCGTACATCTGCGGTGAAGAGACCTCGATGCTGGAGAGTCTCGAGGGCAAGCGCGGGATGGTCCGCGCGAAGCCGCCGATCCCTGCTCTGGAAGGGCTTTTCGGCCGGCCGACCGTGGTGAACAACGTGTTGTCGTTGGCAACGGTCCCGACCATTCTCGCGAACGGTGCCGCGGCGTACGCGGCGTACGGGACCGGGCGGTCGCTCGGGACGAGCGTCTTCCAGCTGGGCGGGAACGTCGCCCGCGGCGGTGTCGTCGAGACCGCCTTCGGCATCACCCTCGGCGAGCTGGTGAACGACTTCGGCGGCGGTACGTCGTCCGGCCGGCCGGTGCGCGCGGTCCAGGTGGGTGGGCCACTGGGGGCCTACCTCCCGGTCGGGCAATTCGATCTGCCGATGGACTACGAGGCGTTCGCGGCGGCCGGCGCGATGGTCGGGCACGGCGGGATCGTGGTGTTCGACGAGACCGTCGACATGGCGTCGATGGCCCGGTTCGCGTTCGAGTTCTGCGCGGCCGAGTCCTGCGGCAAGTGCACGCCGTGCCGGGTCGGCGCGGTCCGCGGCGTCGAGACCATCGACCGGATCGTGGCCGGCGAGGACCGGCAGAAGAACCTCGTCCTGCTCGACGACCTGTGCGACCTGATGACCGACGGCTCGCTCTGCGCGATGGGCGGCCTGACCCCGATGCCAGTGCAAAGCGCCGTCCGCCACTTCCGAGAGGACTTCGGTTCATGACCCTGCTCAAGGAACCCGACTTCGGTACGCCGGCCCGCGCCGGCGAGGCCACCATCCAGCTGATCGTCGACGGGGTCGCGGTAAAGGTCCCGCCCGGCACGTCGGTGATGCGGGCCGCGAAGCATGCCGGGATCGACGTACCCAAGCTGTGCGCGACCGACAACCTGGAAGCCTTCGGATCGTGCCGGTTGTGCGTGGTCGAGATCGACGGTGTGAAGGGCACACCGGCCTCGTGTACGACGCCCGTCCGGGACGGCATGGT
Source organism: Kribbella sp. NPDC048837 (assembly GCF_055586945.1). Classification (NCBI taxonomy): domain Bacteria; kingdom Bacillati; phylum Actinomycetota; class Actinomycetes; order Propionibacteriales; family Kribbellaceae; genus Kribbella; species Kribbella sp. NPDC048837. The sequence goes on along the minus strand of NZ_JBVJHF010000002.1, from coordinate 620,079 downwards.
GGTCCGCACACAGAACGAGCGGCTCGGCAAACTCCGCCGCGGCGTGATGGAGCTCTACATCTCCGACCACCCGCTGGACTGCCTGACCTGCTCGGCCAACGGCGACTGCGAACTGCAGGACATGGCCGGCGTCACCGGACTCCGCGAAGTCCGCTACGGCTCCGGAGTCGAGGCCGGCGCGAACCACCTGGACCTGCCGACCGACAGCTCCAACCCGTACTTCGACTTCGAGGCGTCCAAGTGCATCGCGTGTTCGCGGTGCGTCCGCGCGTGTGACGAAGTACAAGGGACGTTGGCGCTGACGATCGAGGGGCGTGGCTTTGATTCGAAGGTCGCCGCGGGCGCCGGGGTGTCGTTCTTCGACTCCGACTGCGTGTCGTGCGGCGCGTGCGTCCAGGCCTGCCCGACCGCGACGCTGCAGGAGAAGTCGGTGGTCGAGCTGGGCATGCCGACACGATCGGTCGTGACCACGTGCGCGTACTGCGGTGTCGGGTGCTCGTTCAAGGCCGAGCTGCGGGGTGACGAGCTGGTCCGGATGGTGCCGTACAAGAACGGCGGCGCGAACGAGGGCCACTCGTGTGTGAAGGGCCGGTTCGCCTTCGGGTACGCGAGCCACCCGGACCGCGTGCTCGAGCCGATGGTGCGGGACACGATCGAGGACGAGTGGCGGAAGGTGTCCTGGGAGGAGGCGATCTCGTTCACCGCCCGGCGGTTGCGAGAGATCCAGGGGTCGTACGGACAAGGATCGATCGGCGCGATCACCTCGTCGCGGACCACCAACGAAGAGGTGTACGCCGTCCAGAAGATGGTGCGCGCGGTCTTCGGCAACAACAACGTGGACACGTGTGCCCGGGTCTGTCACTCGCCGACGGGGTACGGACTCAAGCAGACGTTCGGCGAGTCGGCCGGCACCCAGGACTTCAAGTCGGTCGACGAGGCCGACGTGATCCTGGTGATCGGCGCCAACCCGACCGACGCGCACCCGGTGTTCGGGTCGCGGATGAAGAAGCGACTGCGGCAGGGCGCACAGCTGATTGTGATCGACCCCCGCACGATCGACCTGGTCCGCTCGCCGCACGTCGAGGCCGCTCATCATCTGCGGCTGGCGCCCGGCACGAACGTCGCGATCATCAACGCGATGGCGCACGTCGTCGTCACCGAGGGCCTCGTCGACCGTCCTTTTGTCGACAATCGGTGTGAGGACTTCCAGGCCTGGGAGACGTTCATCGCCCAGCCCGAGCACAGCCCGGAGGCCGTCGCCGAGACCTGCGGCGTACCCGCCGAGGAGATCCGCGCGGCGGCCCGGCTGTACGCGACCGGCGGGAACGGCGCGATCTACTACGGTCTCGGCGTCACCGAGCACAGCCAGGGCTCGACGATGGTGATGGGCATGGCCAACCTCGCGATGGCGACCGGCAACATCGGCCGGCGCGGTGTCGGCGTGAACCCGCTGCGCGGGCAGAACAACGTGCAGGGTTCGTGCGACATGGGTTCGTTCCCGCACGAACTGCCCGGCTACCGGCACGTGTCCGACGACGGCGTCCGCGAGGTCTACGAGAAGCTCTGGGGTACGCCGCTGCTGAACGAACCGGGATTGCGGATCCCGAACATGTTCGACGCGGCGATCGACGGCTCGTTCCGGGCGTTGTTCGTGCAGGGCGAGGACATCGCCCAGTCGGACCCGAACACGCAGCATGTCTTCGCGGCACTCGGTGCGCTCGAGCTGCTCGTCGTCCAGGACCTGTTCGTCAACGAGACGGCCAAGTTCGCGCACGTGCTGCTGCCGGGGACGTCGTTCCTGGAGAAGGACGGGACGTTCACGAACGCCGAGCGGCGGATCAACCGGGTCCGGCCGATCATGGCGCCGAAGACCGGCAAGCAGGAGTGGGAGATCATCTGCGAGATCGCCCAGGCGATGGGCTATCCGATGCACTACGACTCGGCGGCGCAGATCATGGACGAGATCGCGCTCACCACGCCGACATTCATGGGCGTCTCGTTCGAGCGGCTGGACGAGGCCGGCTCGATCCAGTGGCCGTGCAACCTCGAGCACCCCGACGGTACGCCGATCATGCACGAGGACGAGTTCACCCGCGGCAAGGGGCGGTTCATGGAGACCGTGTACGTGCCGACGTCGGAGCGGTCGACGCGGAAGTTCCCGTTGATCCTCACCACCGGGCGGATCCTGTCGCAGTACAACGTCGGTGCGCAGACCCGGCGTACGGCGAATGTCGCGTGGCATCCCGAGGACATCCTCGAGATCCACCCGCACGACGCCGAGGTGCGCGGGATCGAGGACGGCGACACGGTCGCGCTGTCGAGCCGGGTCGGGCGGACCATGCTGCGGGCGAAGCTGTCCGGGCGGATGCCGGTCGGGGTCTGCTACACGACCTTCCACCACCCGGTCACCGGGGCGAACGTGATCACCACCGACAACTCCGACTGGGCGACGAACTGCCCCGAGTACAAGGTGACCGCGGTGCAGGTCGACCTCCTCCCCGACTCGGTCACCTCCGACGCGGCACGCGAACCGGTGATCGCTGGTGGTGGCCGATGAGCGAGGCTACGATCCCGCCGTACGTGCGACTGGCGAACGAGATCGCGGCCCAGTTCGCCCACCGACCCCCCACCGAAGCCGCCACCGCGATCGCCACCCACCTGAAGGCGGTCTGGGACCCCCGCATGAAGAAAGCCCTGATAGCCCACGCCGAAGCCGGCGCCGAACACCTGGACCCGCTAGCCGTCCTCGCCGCCCAACAACTGGCAACCACCCCGTGAGCCAGCCGGACAACGTCCCGCATCACGCCGGCGTACTGCCGTGGGATGTGGCTCGGGAGTTGGCGCATGCTGCTGGGCGGCCGGGGCGGGTGGTTTCGCGGACGTCGGGTGAGGCTGAGGGGTGTGTGCTGGCGACGCCTTTGGTGTCGCCGGGGAATGTGCCGCCGGTGGATCGGGCGGCTATGGATGGGTACGCGGTTTGTGGTGTGGGGCCGTGGCGTGTGGTCGGGCGGGTGGGGGTCAGTTGCGAAGCGGCTGTGGTGCTCGCGGAGGGGGAGGCGTGCGGGATTGTGACGGGGGCGGCTGTGCCTTCGGGGGCTTCGGCGGTGGTGCGGTCTGAGGATGCCGTGGTGGTCGGGGATCGGCTGGAGGCCCCGGCCGTAGAGGGCCGGCACATCCGGCGGGCGGGCGAGGAATGCGCGGTGGGTGAGCAGTTGCTGCCGGCCGGCGTGGTGATCGACCCGGCCGTGCTGGGACTGGCCGCCGCCGTGGGGCTCAACCGGCTGACGGTCATCCCCAAGCCAACGGTCGCCGCGCTCGTCACCGGGGATGAGCTCGTGCACCGCGGACCCTCGGGACCGGGCCGGGTGCGGGACGCGATCGGCCCGATGCTGCCGGGCCTGATCACTCGCTCAGGTGCACTGGTCGGCAGCGTCAAGCATCTGCCGGACTCCCGCACCGAGCTCATGAAAGCGCTGTGTGAGACCGAGGCCGACCTGATCCTGGTCTCCGGCTCCTCGGCCGCCGGCCCGGCAGATCACCTTCGCCCGGCGTTGGCCGCGCTCGGCGCGGAGCTCATCGTCGACGGAGTCGCCTGCCGGCCAGGACACCCACAAGCACTGGCCGAGCTCGCCGACGGCCGCCTCGTGCTCGGCCTGCCCGGCAACCCGTTCGCGGCCCTGGTCGCCTTCCTCACCCTCGGCGTCGCCACGATCAGCCGCATGCGCGGCCTCCCCCTCCCCACCCTGACGAGAGCCCCCGTCCCCGGCGGACTCGCCTGCCACCCGACGAGCACCCGCCTCGTCCCCGTCCGCCTCACCCCACAAGGCGCCGTACCAGTCGGCCACGGCGGTTCCGCGATGCTCCGTGGCGCCGCGGCCGCCGACGCGCTCGCCGTCGTCGACCCCGGACCGGCCGAGGCGATCGCCGCCCGCCTGCTCCCCCTCGACCCGGGAGCCCGTCCATGGGCCGTCTGATCGCCCGGCGCCCGGTCGTACGCCTCACCCCGACCGGCGACCGCTCCCGCCCGGACTCGATCGCGGTCGAGGAACCCCTCGAGCTCCGCGTCGACGGCAGACCGCTCGCCGTCACCATGCGCACCCCGGGCCACGATGTCGAGCTCGCGCACGGGTTCCTGCACACCGAGGGCGTGATCGGCAGCGCCGACGACATCCGCGACGCCCGGTACTGCGACTCCCGCGACGACGAGGGCCGCAACACCTACAACGTCCTCGACCTCGGCCTCGCCCCCGGCGTCCCGCCACCCATCACGGGCGTCGAGCGCAACTTCTACACGACCTCGTCCTGCGGTGTCTGCGGAAAGGCTTCACTGGACGCAGTGCGAACGAAAACCCGGTTCTCCCCGGCGGGCGACGCCGTCGAGGTCCGCTACGACGTACTCGCGGAGCTCCCGGACGCGCTCCGGGCCAGGCAGCAGGTGTTCGACCGCACCGGCGGACTACATGCGGCCGGGCTGTTCACCCCCGCAGGTGAACTCCTCGTCGTCCGTGAGGACGTCGGTCGGCACAATGCCGTCGACAAGGTGGTCGGCTGGGCGCTGCTGAACGACCACATCCCGGCTCGCGGCCTGATCCTCATCGTCTCCGGCCGTACGTCGTTCGAACTCGCCCAGAAGGCGGTCATGGCCGGCATCCCCGTCCTCGGCGCCGTCTCCGCGCCCAGCTCGCTGGCCATCGACCTCGCCACCGAGTCCGGCCTGACCCTGGCCGGGTTCATCCGCAACGGCAGCATGAACCTCTACAGCCGCCCGGACCGCGTCACCACGGAAATGTCGAGGCCTGCCTGAGGCCTCCGACGTCGCGGACATGAACGACTACGGAGTGACCGGTGCTACCACCGGAGCAGAGGTGCTGGTCGAGCTGCCCATCGACGTCGTGTGGTCCGGGATCACCGCCATCGATCGGTACGGCGAGTGGAGCCCGGAGTGCTACTACGGCGCCTGGCTCAACGGCGATCGGGTTGTCGCGGGCGCGCGATTCGAGGCCCACAATCGGTTCCGTGATGGATTGGAGACGTACGTGACCTGCGTGGTCACGGTCGCCGACGAGCCCCGGCGGTTCGGGTGGGACGTGTACGGCGACGAGGACGTGCCGTTCGCGCATTGGGAGTACGAACTCGAGCCGCGGGGTACGACGACGCTGGTCAGGCAGTCATTCACGCATGGTCCCGGCGACAGCGGCATGCGCGCCGGCGTCCGCCTCCACCCCGAGCGCGCCGCCGAGGCGATCCAGGGCCGGCTCGATCAGTTGTCCGCCAACATGCGCACGACCCTGCTGGCCATGCAGAAATCCCTGACCTGAGGGCTCAGGACGCCTCGCTGGCCTTGGTGGTGGACGGCGCCACCCAGAGCGAGTCGGCGGTGCCCCGGGCCACGTGCTCTTCGTAGATGGTGACCTTGTAGGTGATGACGTTCAGGCACTCGTTGAGTTCCTGGATCTGGGCGGCGACGTAGTCCTGGTGACTGCGCAGGAGGGCCAGGCGCTCCTGCTCGTTGCCGGGACCCTGCCGGACGAGCTCGGTGTACTTGCGGATCGTGTCCAGCGGCATCCCGGACGAGCGGAACTTGATGCACATGTCCAGCCACTCGACATCGTCCTCGGTGTAGACGCGGCGCCCGTTCGACTCCCGCCGTACGGCGTCTGCCAGCAGGCCCTCGCGCTCGTAGAAGCGCAGGGCGTGCACGCTCAGCCCGGTCCGCTCCGCCACCTGCCCGATACTCAGTCCCGCGTCCATACGCGGCACCCTAACCCCGGAACAGGCTCTTACAGCAGGGGTTTCAGGGCCGTGAGCGCCTGATGGACGTCCGCGAGGGTCGTGTAGATGTGGAACGACGCACGCAACTTCCCGTCCCGGACGGCGGCGCGGATCCCGGCGGCCTCGAAGGCCTCCTTGGCACCGGCCAGCGGCGTGCTGACGATCGCAGAGTCGCCCGGGGGCAGGCCGAGACCGGCGCGGAACTCGTTCGCCAGCTCGAGATTGTGCCGACGGATCGTCTCGACACCGATCTGCTCGACCAGCTCCAGCGCCGGTGCCGCACCGACGAAGCAGAACCACGCCGGCGACTGATCGAACTTCCGCGCGCCGTCCGCGAGCACCATCCGCGTGCCGTAGTACGAGTCGTGCACGTCGGCACCGGCGTACCATCCGGCGGCCGCGGGACGGCAGCGCTCCTGCAGTCGCGGCGAGAGGTAGCCGATCGTCGCACCGCGTGGCGACATCAACCACTTGTAGGTGTGCGCGATCAACACGTCGATGCCGTCCACGGTGAGCGGCAGCCAGCCGAGGGCCTGGCTCGCGTCGATCACCAGCAGCGCGCCGATCTCCTTGCTAGCGGCAACGACCGCGGACAGGTCGAGGACCGCGCCGGTGGACGACTGCACCGCACTCACCGCGACGAGGTCGATCCCTGGGCGGATCGCGGCGACCAGTTCGTCCCCGGGTACGGCGATCACCTCGACGCCACGGTCCGCGTGCACCTGCCACGGGAACACGTTCGAGGTGAACTCGACGTCGTCGGTCAGTACCTTCGCCCCGTCCGGCAACGCGGCCGCGACCGGCACCAGCGCCGCGGAGACCGTGCTGCCCACGAACACATCGCCGGCGTCCGCGCCGACCAGCCGCGCGAACGATTCGCGGGCCCGGGTCGTCGACTCGTCCCACGGCTCCCAACTCGTCGCACCGACCCGCCAGTCGGACAGCGCGGCCTGCAACGCGTCCCAGGCCGGTCGTGGCGGCAATCCGTACGAGGCCGTGTTGAGCCAGCCCGGCTCCGGATCCCAAAGCTCGGCGAAGTCCATTCCACCACCCTACGTGTCACGCAGATGCGCCAGCAGAGTCGCCAAACGCCGCTGGGCCCGGGCCGTGCGGCTCTTCACCGTGCCGAGCGGGACACCGAGCGTTTGCGCGATCTCGGTCTGGGTCAGGCCCTCGTAGTACGCGAGTCGCAGCACCTGGCGCTCACCCGGCCGCAACCGCTCCAGCGCCGCGCGCACCTGTCCCGCCTGCCAGAGCGTCACGATGCTCGGCGGCTCCGCGACCACGGTGTCGGCCGCCTGCTCGAAGGTCAACTGCTGCTGGGTACGGCGTTCCCGCCGATAGATGTCCACCGCCGCCCGGCGCGTGATCGCGTACAGCCACGGCTTCAGCTCCCGCGCCGGGTCGAACCGGCCGGCCGCCCGCCACGCCTGCACGAAAGCCCGCTGTACGGCGTCCGCCGCGTGCTCACGATTCCCGAGCAGCGTGAGCGCGGTCGCGTACATCGGCGCGGAGTAACGCTCGTACAACTCGTGCATCGCCGCCCCGTCGCCGACCCGAAAGCGCTCCCCCAGCGTCTCCTGTTCCATCAAGGTCGTCATGGGATCCCATGCTCGGCGCGGCCACTACCTGCCCACATCGGTGGCGATCACCTATTCCCTGGGACCACCTGCCTATCGGGGTTGACCTAGACAGCGCTCTAGCTCCTAGCGTCCGGCGTACCAGGATCGGAACGCTAGGAGCTGACAGATGCGCTATCGCACGCTGGGTGGGACCGGGATCGAGGTCAGTGCACACTGCCTCGGCGCGATGATGTTCGGCGCGGTCGGGAACCCCGACCACGAGGACTGTGTCCGGATCGCCCACGCCGCCCTCGACCAGGGCATCAACTTCGTCGACACCGCGGACATGTACTCCACCGGTGAGTCCGAGGAGATCGTCGGCAAGGCGCTGAAAGGCCGCCGGGACGACGTGGTCCTCGCGACCAAGGTGCACTTCCCGCTGCAGGACGACAGCCGCAACCGCAGTGGGAACTCCCGGCGGTGGATCACGCGCGCGGTCGAGGACAGCCTGCGCCGGCTCGGGACCGACTGGATCGATCTGTACCAGGTGCACCGGCCCGACTACTCGACGGACATCGAGGAGACGCTCTGGGTGCTGACCGACCTGGTGAGTGCCGGGAAGATCCGCGCGTTCGGGTGCTCGACGTTCCCGGCCGAGGACATCGTCGAGGCGTACCACGTGTCCGAACGGCGAGGGTACGGGCGTTTCCGCACCGAGCAACCGCCGTACTCGATGATCGGCCGCGGAGTCGAGCGCTCGCTGCTGCCGACGTGCCAGCGGTTGGGGATGGGGGTGCTCACCTGGAGTCCGCTCGCGTTCGGGTTCCTGTCGGGGAAGATCCGCAAGAACCAGCCCGTCGACCTCACCTCCGGCCGGGCCGCCGTCGCACCCCACCGCTTCGACCAGTCCCTCCCCGCCAACGCGGCCAAGTACGACGCCGTCGAGCGCCTGATCGAGGTCGCCGAGGGCATCGGGGTGTCGCTCCCCGAGCTCGCCCTCGCCTTCGTCACCACCCACCCCGCCGTCACGTCCGTCATCACCGGCCCCCGCACGATGGAGCAGCTGGACGGCCTCCTGAAAGCCGCCGACCTGACCCTCGACGACTCCACCCTCGACCAGATCGACGAGATCGTCCCTCCCGGCACCGACCTCTGGGACACCGACGCCGCCTGGCGCCCCCCATCCCTCACCAACCCCACCACCCGCCGCCGCCCACCCACCGACCGCTAACCCCCGCGGTTCCTCCCCACGCGTGCTACGCAGTCGCTCCTCCGGGACGGACGGAAGATGAAGGTTTTCGGTCAGGGGTGTGCGGGTGGTGGTTAGTTAGTAACGGGCTCGGATGGGCACCGGGTGGGGGTCTACCGAAGAAGAGAAGTGAGATCCATGACACCCCTGCCCCTGTCCATCCACCATGCCGAGGAGCCCTGGACCCCCGGAGAACTCAGCACCCTCAAGGAACTCGCCGAGGCGAATCTCTCGCCGGCCCTGATCAGCCTGCGCCTCGGCCGCCCCGAGCCGGCCATCGTCACCAAGGCCGACCAGGCCGGCATCACCCTCACTCCCCTGAACCGCCCCCCGTACGGCGCCTGACGCGTCGGCTGCCGTGGGTGGGGCTCGCCGTCGTACCGTGGGGGGCGAGTGACGACAGCCAGGAGGGTGTTATGAGTTTCGAACGTCCCGGTCTACCGATTCCCGGTCATGAGCTGAAGCCGGAGATCGACGAGACCCTGCTCGAGGAGGGGCTCGAGATCAACTCCGATCACGAGGCCGAGATCCCCGAGCACCCCGGCAGCCAGTCGCTCGGCCCCGAGCCCACCCCGCCCCGGCGCCCGCCCCACGACGAATCTCCGGAACAGCCGGCGGACAGCTGACCGAAGGAAACCTCCGGCGGCGATCGTGCGCGCGGACGACGGCGACACCGGCCCGCGTGCATTACCGTGTGTGCCCAAAGACCTTGGGGGTGATGCCGTGGCGGTGACCATGCGGGACGTGGCCCGGCATGCCGGGGTGTCGCCGAAGACGGTCTCGAACGTGATGAACGGCTACCCGTACATCCGCGAGGAGACCCGGACCAAGGTGCTCGCCTCGATCGATGCTCTCGGCTACCAGATGAACATCTCGGCCCGGAACCTGAAGTCCGGCCGGACCGGGATCATCGCCCTCGCCGTGCCCGAGCTGAGCAACCCGTACTTCGCCGAGCTCGCCGACGCGGCGATCGCGGCCGCCGGCGAGCACGGCCTGACCGTGATGATCGAGACCACCGGCGCCGACCGTGATCGCGAGCTGACCGCGCTCGCCCGGCCGCGCGGCCACCTGGTCGACGGCCTGCTCTACAGCCCGCTCGGCCTCGGCCCCGAGGACGTCGACCAGCTGCGGACCCCGACGCCGATGGTGCTGCTCGGCGAACGGATCTTCCACGGCCCGGTCGACCACGTGATGATCGACAACGTCGAGGGCACGAAGGCGGTCGTCCGGCATCTGCTCGACCAGGGCCGGCGCCGGATCGCGGTGATCGGCATCCGTCCCGGCGAGCGGGTCGGCACCGCCGCCATCCGGTACGCCGCCTACGCCGAGACCCTCGCGGAGTACGACGTCCCCGTGCCGAAGGCCCTGGCCGTGTCCGGCGGGAAGTGGCACCGGTCGAGCGGCGCGGACGCGATGGAGGAACTGCTCGGGTCCGGGGAGGAGTTCGACGCGGTCTTCGGCCTGAACGACACGCTCGCACTCGGTGCGGTCCGGGCCCTCGCCGCGCGCGGCATCCGGATCCCGGACGACGTCGCGGTGGCCGGCTTCGACAACATCGACGAGGCCAGCTACAGCAGTCCGACCCTGACCACGGTGGATCCCAACCGCGTCCACATCGCCCGCACCGCGGTCGAGTTACTGGTCCGGCGGATGGGCGGTGACGATTCCGAGCACCAGGAGATCGTCTCGCCGTACGAGCTGCACACCCGCGAATCCACGCTCGGCGCCAGCTGAGGTCTTGACGGTCCCGAACCTCGCGGGCATCCTTTCTACACCGATGTAGTACACCGATGTAAATCCGGACTCCACTCCGCCTGGAGGACAGATGACCAACCCCTCCCCGCCCTTCCGCCCACGACGCCGAGCAGTACTTGGTGGCCTGCTCGGCGGCACCCTCGCCCTCACCGGCTGCGGCAGCCTCAGCAGCAAGCCCAGGGTCCGCGAATGGAACCTGTTCGGCGGCGGCGACGGCGCCCGCCTGCTGCAGATCCATCAGCAGTACGTCGCCGAACACCCCGATGTGCGGTTCTCCGCGACCACGCTCGCCTGGGGCCCGCCGTTCTACACCAAGCTCGCGATGTCGGCGGCCGGCGGCCGCGCGCCCGAGGTCGCGACCATGCACATGTCCCGGCTGAAGGGCTTCAGCCCGACGACGATGCTCGACCCGATCCCGGTCGACCTGCTGAACGCCGCCGGGGTGCAGCAGTCCGACTTCCTTCCGGCGACCTGGGACCGCTGCGTCATCGACGGCCAGCTGTACGCCGTTCCGCTCGACCAGCACCCGTTCGTCCTCTACTACAACACCGAGATCTGTAAGAAGGCCGGGCTGCTCGGACCGGACGGCAGGATCAAGACCGTCAAGGGCGTGACCGAGTTCCTCGACATGCTCCGGGCGGTCAAGGAGGTCACCGGCAAGTACGCCGTCTCGGTCGACACCACCAGCCCGTGGCGGCTGTGGTGGACGCTCTACGGCCAGCTCGAGGGTGAGTTCTTCAGCGAGGACGGCAAGCAGCTCGTGATCGACGACGCCAAGGCGCTCGAGGCCCTGGATCTGATCGCGAAGCTCGCCGCCGAAGGGCTCACGCCGCGGTCCGCGAACTACCCGGCCCTGGTCGCCCAGTTCACCAACGGCGAGGCCGGGATGAGTTTCAACGGCGAGTGGGAGGTCACGACGTACCAGACCGCGAAGCTGCCGTTCAGCATGGCGCCGTTCCCGGTCGTGTACGACGTACCGAAGTTCCAGGGCGACTCGCACACGTTCGTCCTGCCGCACCAGGCGCACCGGAACGCCGACGACACGAAGGCGACGATCGAGTACATCGCCTGGATGCTCAAGCACAGCGTCGAATGGGCGGCCGGCGGCCACATCCCGGCGTACCAGCCGGTGGTGACGAGCACGGAGTACCTGAACCTCAAGCCGCAGGCGGAGTACCGCAGCGTCGCCCCGAACGTGCTGTACGACCCGGACGCGTGGTTCAGCGGTTCGGGGGCCCAGCTGGAGAACGAGTCCGCGGCCGCCTTCAGCGGGATCGCCACCGGACAGGCCACCCCGAAGGCCGCGCTCGCCCAGTTCAAGGCAGCCACCCAGAAGCTGCTCGACACCCCGTCCCCGGTCTGAAAGGAGGCCATCATGGCTGTGCAGACACCACCTCGTGCCCTCAGCACCACCCGACCGGCCGCGGCGAAGCCGGACATCGGCCGCCCGTGGCAGGAGCGTTGGAGCGGGCTGTTCTTCGTGGCGCCGTTCCTGCTGCTGTTCGCGGTCTTCCTGCTCTGGCCGGTCGTCTCCGGTCTGTGGAACAGCTTCTTCAACACCAGCCTGGCCGGGGTGAAACACGAGTTCCTCGGCCTGGAGAACTGGCGGGAGATGTTCGGCGACCCGGCCGTCTGGTCGTCGCTGAGGAACACCTTCGTCTTCACCGCGATGAGTACGCCGCCACTGGTGATCATCGCCCTCGTGATGGCCCTGCTCGCCAATCGCAAAGGCCTGCTCGGCTGGCTGCTGCGGTTCTCGTACTTCGCGCCGTTCGTCCTCCCGGCCACCGTCGTCACCCTGATCTGGGTGTGGATCTTCCAGCCCGGCTTCGGCCTGGTGAACGGGCTGCTGACCGCCGGCGGGTTCGCCGAGATCGACTGGCTGAACACCGAGAACCGGGCCATGCTCGCGATCGTCATCACCACGGTCTGGTGGACCGTGGGATTCAACTTCCTGCTCTATCTGGCCGCGCTGCAAGGGATTCCGGCCCAGGTGTACGAGGCGGCCGCGATCGACGGCGCCAACGGGCGGCAGCAACTGTTCCGGATCACGCTGCCACTGCTGAGCCGGACCACCGGGCTGATCGTCGTACTGCAACTGGTGGCGTCGCTGAAGATCTTCGACCAGGTCTACCTGATGACCGACGGCGGGCCGAACTTCGCGACCCGGCCGATCATCCAGTACATCTACGAGAACGGCTTCACCAACTACCGGATCGGCTACGCGTCGGCGATCTCGTACATGTTCTTCGCGGTCATCGTGGTGGTCGCGCTGCTGCAGTTCAAACTCTTCTCCGGCCGCAAGGAGGCCGGCGAATGAGGACGACGTGGACGTTCCCGAAGGCGGCGAGCATCGTCGGCGCGGTCATCCTCGCGGTGGTATGGCTGGTCCCGCTGCTGTGGGCCCTGGACACCTCGCTCAAACCGGAGCCGGAGACGACCCGGTCGCCGATCACCTGGTTGCCCAACGCACCGACCACGGATGCCTACCGCAGCGTCATCGACCAGGGTGACCTGATCCGCTGGTTCCTGAACAGCAGTGTCGTGTCCGTCCTGGTGACCGGCCTGACGCTACTCGTTTCGGTACTGGCCGCCTTCGGGTTCTCGCGGACCAGGTTCCCCGGCCGGAAGGTGCTGTTCGGGCTGATCATCGCCGGCATCCTGGTCCCGCCCCAGGTGCTGATCGTGCCGCTGTTCCAGGAGATGACCGGGCTCGGCCTGGTCGACACCTACTGGGGCATCGTGCTGCCGCAGGTGGTCGCGCCGGTGATGGTGTTCGTGCTGAAGAAGTTCTTCGACGGCATCTCCCGCGACTACGAGGACGCCGCCCGGGTCGACGGCGCGTCCCGGTGGCGGATCGTCTGGAGCGTGATGGTGCCGATGTCGCGGCCGATCCTCGTCGCCGTCGGCATCTTCACGTTCATCGGGGCCTGGAACAACTTCCTCTGGCCCTTCATCGTGACCACCGACCCGTCGATGATGACGATCCCGGTCGGTCTCGCCAACGTGCAGGGCTCGTACGGCCTGCGCTACGCCCAGATCATGGCATCCGCCGTGCTGGGCGGACTTCCCTTGCTGATCGTCTACGCCCTGTTCCAGCGCCATGTGGTCCGCGGCGTCGGCGACGCAGGTATCAAGGGATGACCACACCCATCACGACAGGAGCAACCTGGTGCCCTCTGCCACCCTGACCATCGATCCCGCGTTCACGATCGCGCCCGTGAACCGCCGCACCTTCGGAACGTTCGTCGAGCACATGGGCCGGTGTGTCTACACCGGTATCTACGAGCCCGGCCACGCGACCGCCGACGAGGACGGCTTCCGCAAGGACGTCCTCGAGCTGACCCGGGAGCTCGGCGCGTCCCTGGTCCGCTACCCCGGCGGCAACTTCGTCTCCGGCTACCGCTGGGAGGACGGCGTCGGCCCGCGCGACGGCCGGCCGCGCCGGCTCGACCTGGCCTGGCACAGCATCGAGACGAACGAGTTCGGCCTGGACGAGTTCATCCGCTGGTGCGCCAAGGCCGGCGTCGAGCCGATGATGGCGATCAACCTCGGTACGCGCGGAGTCCAGGAGGCGCTCGACCTCCAGGAGTACGCGAACCACCCCGGCGGTACGGCGTTGTCCGACCTGCGCGAGCAGCACGGCGCATCGCCGTACGGGATCAAGTTGTGGTGCCTCGGCAACGAGCTGGACGGTCCGTGGCAGGTCGGCCACAAGACGCCCACCGAATACGGGCGGCTCGCGGCCGAGACCGCGCGGGCGATGCGGATGATCGAGCCCGACCTGGAACTGGTCGCGTGCGGCTCGTCGTCGTCCGCGATGCCGCTCTTCGGCACCTGGGAACGCGACGTCCTGCGGGAGACGTACGACCTCGTCGACTACATCTCGTGCCACGCCTACTACGGCGACGAAGACGGCGACACCGCGTCGTTCCTCGCGTCGGCGGTGAACATGGACCGCTTCATCGAGTCCGTGGTGGCGACCGCGGACCACATCGGTGCGGAACTCAAGAGCCGCAAGAAGATCGGCATCTCCTTCGACGAGTGGAACGTCTGGTACCGCGACCGGTCCCGGCGGACCGACGGCCCGGCCGACCAGTGGGAGGTCGCGCCGCGGCGGATCGAGGACGAGTACAACGTCACCGATGCCGTTGTCGTGGGCAACCTGTTGATCTCGCTGCTGCGGCACAGCGACCGGGTCGCGGTCGCCTGCCTCGCGCAGCTGGCCAACGTGATCGCGCCGATCATGACCGAGCCCGGCGGGCCGGCCTGGCGGCAGCCCACCTTCCACCCGTTCGCGATCACCTCCCGGCTCGCGGCCGGCCAGGTCCTCCAGGTGCGGACCGACTCGCCGACCGTCAGTACCGCCAAGCACGGCGAGGTCCCGGCCGTCGACGCGATCGCGACGTACGACGAGGGCCGGCTCGCGGTCTTCGCCGTCAACCGCTCGACCGAGGGCCCGATCGAGGTCACCATCGACGTCAGCCGCGCCGGCGTCACGACCATCGAGGAAGCCGTCCTGATCCACGACGAGGACGCGCTGGCGACCAACTCGGCCACCGAGCCGGACCGCGTCACCCCGCAATCGCTCGAGTCGGTCAGCCTTGCCGACGGCAAGCTGACCATTACGCTCCCAGCGATCAGCTGGACAGCGCTTTCTCTGTCGACGGACTGACGGCCCTGGTTCAGACTGGGTGCCCGTGAGCACCCAGTCTGACCTGGCCGAGACCGGCCGCCTCGAAGCCTTCAGTGACGGCGTCTTCGCGATCGCCATCACCCTGCTCGTCCTCGAGCTGCACAGTCCCGAGCTCGAGGAGGGGCAGCGGCTGTGGCCGGCGCTGCTCGACGAGTGGCCGCAGTTCGCGGCGTACCTGACCAGCTTCGCGATCCTCGGCATCATGTGGGTCAACCACCACTCGATGTTCCGGCAGATCCAGCGCGCCGATCGCGGACTGATGTTCCTCAACCTGCTGCTGTTGCTGTGGGCCACGTTGCTGCCGTTCCCGACCAGCCTGTTCGCGGAACATCTGGAAGACGAGTCGATCAACGCCAGCGTGGCCGCGGCCGTCTACAGCGCCAACCTGACACTGGCCGCGATCGCCTTCAGCGCGATCTGGTGGTACGTCCTGCGCAATCACCTCGTCGACCACGACATGGACAAGGGCCAGATGCGCAGGTCGCTGCTCAGGTACTCACTCGGCACGGTGATCTACGGAGCCTGCATCGGCCTGTCGTTCATCTCCGCGCAGCTGACCCTGCTGGTCGTCTTCCTGCTCGCGGTGTACTACGGCTTCGAACAGGTCAGGACACGCGGCTGAACCGGGTGATGTGGATGCCGGGGGCAACCTCGATCTGACCGACCTCGGTGTAGCCGCGGGACTTGTAGAGGGCGACGGCCGGAGAGTTCGCGGAGCCGGTGGAGACCACGCTGAGCGGTCGCGGCTCCAGCTGGTCGAGGTGGTCGAGCAACGCGCGTCCGTGACCACGGCGGGCGTGCGCGGGGTCGACGATCAGGCGGGAGATGTCGACCGTGTCGTCGTCGGGGAACTCGTACGCCACCGCGCCGACCAGGACCTCGCCGTCGTACCGGCCGAGCCAGTGTTCGGTGGACGCCATCAGGCCGGCCAGATCCTCCTGCAGCGGCGGGATCCCGTCGAACCCGATCAGCTCGGCCTCGACGGCGTACGCGGCGTGCTGGATCGCCAGCACTCGCTCGGCCACGGCACGGTCGGACAGGTCGAGAGCTCTGATCACGCGCGCCAGCTTAGGCCGCCTTCCAGTAGCCGAGCGCTTTCACCCGGTGCTTCGGTACGGCGAGGTCCTTCACGACGTACGACGTGAGCGTCCGGGTGGTCGCGGTGTCGCAGGCGATCCACACGTAGGTGTCCGGGCCGACGAGCTCGACGAGCTCGGCCTTGACGTTGCCCACCAGCTCGGGACGCGGGACCGTGCGCAGCTCGTGCCGCTCGGGGTCGAGGCGGAACGGCAACTCGTGATCGCCCTCGTGCGTGGTCTCGAACCAGATCGTCGCCGGCAGCTTCGGCGCGACCGCGAGCAGCGAGTTGATGGCCGGCAGCGAGGCCGGGTCGCCGATCACCAGCATCCGCTGCGGCAGCGGGTCGGGCACCTCGAACCCGGTGCCCTGCACGGTCGCGTCGATCGTGTCGCCCGGCTGGGCCTTGCGGGACCAGTCGCTGGCGCATCCGTCGTGCAGCGCGAACTCCAGACTGAACGTGCCGGCCTCGACATCCGGATCGACCAGTGTGTACGCGCGCTGGTGCGGCTTGCCCGCGTTGTCGAACCACAGCCGCGCCCACATGGTCGGGTGCACCCCGATCGCCTCGAGCAGTCCGCCGTCGGTGAAGTGCAAGCGGCGGTAGCGCTCGGTGACCTGTTCGGCACCCGTTACGGTGAAGACGAAGTCCTTCCCGCGGAACAGCTTGAGCACCACGCCTTCCCAGCCATGCCCCACAGCGCACCTCCAGCGACAATTGCCCTTGCGGCAAGGATTCCTGCTTGTAAGTTAGCGCAGCCTAACCTAACTGAAACGAGGGCTCGTGGTGAATGCGAGGGTGTTCCGGGA
The DNA here is from genome assembly GCF_055586945.1 of Kribbella sp. NPDC048837. Taxonomy (NCBI): domain Bacteria; kingdom Bacillati; phylum Actinomycetota; class Actinomycetes; order Propionibacteriales; family Kribbellaceae; genus Kribbella; species Kribbella sp. NPDC048837. Next base: position 603,158 of record NZ_JBVJHF010000002.1, on the reverse strand, counting down.
CGCGTACGGCGTTCCGCAGCTGCAGGCCGGAGACCCACTCGCCCTCGTCTATCTGCAAGGCGTCACCACCGCCCGGGACCGGGCCTGGCAGATCGAGCTCGAGCGCCGCCGCTACCTCGGGACGAGTGCGGCGTTCCTCGGCGCGGAGGCCGCCGGCTGGGACGTGTTCGCCCGGCAGGCGCGCCTGGCCGACACCGCCCGGCGCTGCTTCGAGGCGCTCGACAACGAGACCCGCGAGTGGATCACGGCGTACGTCGAAGGCGTCAACCACGGGCTCCCGGGTGGCGCGGCGCGCGCACCGGAGTTCGCCGAGACCGGGCTGACGCTGCAGGAGTGGGAGCCGTGGACCCCGCTCGGGATCTGGCTGGCGATCCACGTCCTGTTCGCGGGGTTCCCGACGAAGCTGTGGCGGACGCACGTCGCCAAGCACCTCGGCGACGACGCGATCGAGCTGTTCAGCTCGGAGGGTCCGCGGACGGCCGGCAGCAACGGGTGGCTGATCCCCGGGTCACACACCGCCTCGGGGCAGGCGATCGTCGCGGGCGATCCGCACCGCTTCATCGAGAGCCCGGGCGTCTACCAGCAGATCCGGCTGACCTGCCCGGAGTACGACGTCCTCGGCCTCGCCGTCCCGGGGGTCCCGGGGATCGCGCACTTCGGCCACACCGGCCAGGTCGCCTGGGCGATCACCAACGCGATGGCCGACTACCAGGACCTGTACGCCGAACAGCTCCGGCGCACCGACTCCGGTGTCGAGGCCCTGGGCCCGGACGGGTGGACGGCCTGCGCGAGGCACACCGAGATGGTCGAGGTCGCGGGCGCGGATCCGATCGAGATCGAGGTGATCGAGACCGACCGCGGCCCGGTGATCATGGACGGGATCAGCCTGCGCTACCCACCGCGGGTCACCGGCCGGCTGGGGTTCGAGGTGCTGCCGAAGTTGCTCCAGGCAACCAGTGTCGCCGGCATCGACGCTGCGGTGGAGGACTGGGTGGAGCCGGTGAACGTGATCCTCGCGGCCGACACCGCGGGCGGTCTGCTGCACCGGACCGCCGGGCTGGTCCCGAGCCGTCATCACGACAACCGGCTCCGCGTCGTGCCGGCGTGGGAGGCCGATCACCAGTGGGACGGCTGGCACGATCCGATGCCGCGGGCAACCGTCGACGGTCCGGCCGTGATGGCGAACGCGCGGGAGCTGGCGGCGCCGCTGGGCGTCGAGTTCGCGGCGCTGCACCGGTCCCATCGGATCCGGGAGCTGATCGCCGCACGGTCCGACTGGTCGGTCGGCGAGATGCCGGAGATCCACACCGACACGTTCCTCGGATCGGCCGGCTCGATCCTGGATCTCCTGCCCGGCTTGGCGGATCTCTCCCCGGAGGCCGTTGCCCTGCGCACCGAGTTGCTCGACTGGGACCGCCGGATGGACGCCGCGAGTACGACAGCCTCGTCGTACGCCGCACTCCGCAAGGCGCTCGTCTCCCGGCTGGCCGACCACTTCACAATGCTCGAGGACGCCGAAAGCAGCGAGTTGTTCGCGCCGTGGATGGACACGCTCACGCACGTCTCCTACGCGGTCGAGAACCTGGTGAGTGCGGACCTCCCGAACATCAACGTGACCTGGCTGGTCCAGGAGGCGCTCGAGGAGGTTGCCGCGCGGAAACCCCGGCCGCCGTGGGGTGAGACCCATCAGCTGGCGCCGCTGCACGCGTTGCGCGGTCCGGTCTTCGCGGCGGACGAGGAACCGTTCGATCTCGGCCTGTCCGGTGACCACCACTGCGTGATGTCGACGTCGAGCCTGCCCGGTCTGACCGACGTGTGCATCCGCGCCTCCGCCGCCCGCTATGCCTGGGACCTGGCCGGTCGATCCGCCAGCGCGTGGGTCGTACCGATGGGTGCGTCCGGCGTCCTCGGGGAGGCGCATCACCACGACCAACTGCCGCTGTGGTTGCGGGGTGCGCTGGCTCCGGTCGACGGCGAAGTCACCCGGGAGGAGCGGAGTTTCACGACACAGGTCGACGGGTTGGGCACGGTGCACCTCGAGGAGGCCGATCCCGAGCGGGATCTGGATCTCATCCACGAGTGGGTGACGGCCGAGCGGGCGACGTTCTGGGGAATGGGTGAGCTGTCCCGGGACGAGATCGCCGCGACCTACCGGTTCCTGGACTCGGTGCCGACGCACCACGTGTACGTCGTCCGGCTGGACGACGTACCGATCGCGCTGCTGCAGACCTACGATCCGCAGGCGGATCCGGCGGGGGCGGCGTACGACGTCCAGGCCGGGGACCTCGGGCTGCACCTGCTGATCGCGCCGGGCGAGCGGCGGCCGGGCTTCACCGGGCAGCTGCTCGGCGCGCTCGCCCAGTTCGTCTTCGTGCACCTCGGGCACCCGCGGCTCGTGGTGGAGCCGGACATCCGCAACACCCGAGCCATCGACCGCTTCCACCGCACGGGCTTCACCCTCGGCTCGCAAGCCAAGATCACCCACCCGGACGGCACCACCAAGACCGCGCAGTTCGCCTTCCTCACACAGGAGGCGTACTTCCGTCGCCCGGTCAGTTCTTGACGGCGAGAACCGCGGCGATCAGGCGCTGCCAGTCGGTGAGTTCTTCGGGGGCGTCCGGGTTGCGCCATTGGACGGCGGGCACCAGGCCGGGGTCGAGGACGGTGAAGCCTTCGCCGAAGAGGGAGAGGATCTGCTCGTCGGTGCGCCAGCGGCCGCGGCCGAGGGAACCTTGGAGGACCGCCTCCAGCTCCTGGCTGCGCGGGTCGTTCTCGCTGCGGAAGTGGCTGATGAAGACGTAGCTGCCGGACGGGATCCGGTCGTACCAGAAGCGGACCAGGCCGGCCGGGTCCTCGTCGTCGTTCACGTGGTGCAGGGTGGCGCTGAAGACCACCGCGACCGGCTGGCCGAAGTCGATCAGCCGCGCGTCCTCGCTGTCGTAGATCGCCTTCGGGTCGCGCAGGTCGGCCTGGATGACGGTGGTGAACTCGTTCTCCGCCAGCAGGGCCCGGCCGTGCGCGAGCACGATCGGGTCGTTGTCGACGTACAGCACCTTCGCGTCGGGGACGTACCGCTGGGCGACCTGGTGGACGTTGTCCGCGGTCGGCAGCCCGCTGCCCAGGTCGACGAACTGCCGGACCGGGGTGTTGGTGACGATCTCGCGGATCGCCCGGACCAGCGCGCCGCGGTTGTCCGGCGCGATCTGCCGGGACCCGGGCAGGTCGTTGATGAACTTGTCCCCGAAGGCCCGGTCGATGGCGAAGTTGTCCTTGCCGCCGAGCAGGTAGTCGTACGTGCGCGCGATACTCGGCCTGCTCACGTCGAATCCGGGGAACGGCGCGTTCTGCGGCACCTGCTCGTCTGCATCGGCCATCGCGGCGGGTCCTTCCGATCCGGTTCTGACAGCAGTCACTCTATGCGACGCCGGAGCTACCCCGCTCCCCGCCCCGGCCAGTCTTTGCGGACCCTTGTCCTACCCGCCCCGTCAGCGGGCATGCCTCAGCGGCCGTCGGGTTCCGGCACGACGGCCGCTGTGACGATGGATGAATCGGTGACCTGGTCTGGCGGGCCCTGCCACCGGTCTGTCAGGACAGGACGGTCGTGGACTTGTCCCGGTCGCGGGCGGCCTGATGGCGCTCGCGGGGTGGTTCGTGCAACGTATGGTCAGCGGTTCGTGGGGCCGGGCACACGGGACCGCGGCGAATCGGTCCGCCTCCCAGCCGCCGGCTCTTCCACTGCTTTTCTTCGTAGTCGTAGTAAGTGTCGACGCCTCCGACTGTCATCCAGATCCTCCCGTCGAACCCCCCGTCCCCTGCTGGCCAGTCAACAGTCCGTCACGAGACCCCTGTCACACAAGCGATTCCGGAAATCACCATCGATCAACAGGCTCGAACGCCTTGTTCTGTTGGATTGCGCCGGAAAACTGCGTCGTCGGACAGTCTCAGACGGCGACGATCGCCACGCCGTGACCTGGCAACCGGACCCCGCCGGCGACCGTTTCCGCGTCCCCGAAGGCCATCACCACCCACGACGGCGGCTCGTCGACCGGTACGACGGCCTCGTGAGCGGCCAGGTTCGCCACCACCCGGAGGCTGCCCCGGGCCACGACCAGCCAGGCCCCGCCGGGATCGAACGAGACGCCGACCGAGTCCAGCCGGTCGTCGCGCAGCTCCGGCATCCGGGCCCGGAAGGTGAGCAGGTGGTGGTACCAGGCCCACAGCTCCCGGTGCGGTGACGCGTCCAGCTCGGACCAGTCGAGCACCGAGCTGCGCCAGGTCTCGGGGTCCTGCGGATCCGGGATCTCGTCGGCGTTCCAGCCGTGCGTGGCGAACTCCCGCCGCCGGCCGGTCCGGACCGCCTCGGCCATGCCCGGCTCGTCGAAATCGGTGAAGAAGCGCCACGGCGTCGAGGCACCCCACTCCTCACCCATGAACAGCATCGGTGTGTACGGCGAGGTGAGCACGAGCGCGGCGCCGATCGCGAGCTGGCCGGGCGTGAGCGCGGGCCGGTCACCGAGCGCGCGGTTGCCGACCTGGTCGTGGTTCGACGTGTAGACGAGGAACTCACCACCGCGATGTCTCGCCGGGTCGACCGGCCGGCCCCAGTTCGCGCCGCGGAACGTCGAGTACGACCCGTCGTGCAGGAACACGCGGGTCAGGGTCTTCGCGAACACCTCCGGCGCCCCGAAGTCCACGTAGTACCCGGACCGCTCGCCGGTCAGCAGTGAGTGCAGCGCATGGTGGAAGTCGTCGCTCCACTGCGCGGTCATCCCGAGCCCGCCCTGGGACACCGGTTCGACTGTTCGCGGTTGGTTCAGGTCCGACTCGGCCACCAGCCCCAACGGACGGCCGAGCTCCGCGGACAGCTCGGCGGTCTCCAACGACAGTTGGGCGAGCAGGTGCGTCGGGCTGTCGTCGACGAACGCGTGGACGGCATCCAGCCGCAGAGCGTCCAGGTGGAACGACTCGAACCACCGGAGTGCGTTGTCACAGATCCACCGGCGTACCTCGGTGCTGCCGGTGTCGTCGAGGTTGACCGCAGGACCCCATGGCGTCGAGTGCTTGTCCGTGAAGTACGGACCGAAGTCGGCCAGGTGGTTCCCACTCGGACCGAGGTGGTTGTAGACGACGTCGAGACACACGGCGAGTCCGGCGTCATGACACTGGTTGACGAATCGCTGCAGCGCTTCCGGGCCGCCGTAGGGCTCGTGGACGGCGTACAGGTCCACGCCGTCGTACCCCCAGCCGTGGCGGCCGGGGAACGCGGCGACCGGCAGCAGTGAGATGACCTCGATGCCCAGCAGGGCCAGGTAGTCCAGGTGCTCCGCAGCCGCGTCCAGCGTGCCTTCCGGGGTGAAAGTCCCGATGTGCAGCTCGTAGAACACCGCGCCACGCACGTCCCGGCCGATCCAGTCCTCGTCCGTCCAGGTGAAGTGGTCCGCGTCGAACACCCGGCTGAAGCCGTGAACACCATCAGGCTGCCAAGGGCTACGCGGATCGGGCAGTGGCTTGCCGCCGTCGACGGAGTACGCGTAGTCGGTGCCGTGGTGGGCCTCGACCACCTCCCGCTTCCACCAGCCGTCGGCCGCCCAGCGCATCGGCAGTACGCCGTCCCGCAGGACCAGGTCGACCGACGACGCGCCGGGCGCCCACACCGAGAACGTGTGCATGTCTTCAGCTCCTGACGGGCGTGTCTGATGGTCCAGCGCCGTGCCGAGTGCCGCGCAGTAGGCGCTGGACCATCAGACACGCCCTAGCAGAGCTACTGGGAGGTGTTCCAGTAGGTCGTGGATTCGGGCTGCGCCACTACCCACTTCACGGCCGGTCAACACGTTCTTCCATTGTCCGCTCGGCAGCACCACGGTGCTCTCACCCCAGCCGCCGAGGCGGTGCAGTGCCGCGGGCAGTCTGGTTGCCACGGTGATGACCGCGTCGCCACGAGCGAACGCGACGGCGTGACCGTTGGAGGTCGGGAGCGGGGTGTAGCTGCCGACGAAGGCCTCCGGGTACTGACGGCGAATCCGCAGTGCCCGCGAGGTGATGAGGAGCTTCTCGTCGGACAGGTCGTCGGGCTTGGCACCGTCGTCCAGCCTCCGCAGCCGGTCGATCCGGTGCTGGTAGTCGACCGGCCGCCGGTTGTCCGGGTCCACGAGCGACAGGTCCACCAACTCCGTGCCCTGGTAGACATCCGGTACGCCGGGCATCGTGAGCTGGACCAGCTTCTGTCCGAGGGTCGCCGCCCGGACGAACTCGGCCTGCCTGGCGGCAAAGCGCCGTACCGACTCCAGTACGGCGTTGTCGTGGAGAACCGCGGTGGTGAAGGCGGCGACGGCCTGCTCGTACTCCTGGTCCGGAGACGTCCACGTGGTGTGGCGCTTGCCTTCGCGGATGGCCTTGAGCAGATAGGCCTGCAGACGATCCTCGGCGAGCGGGCCGTCGTCCCACGTGCCGAAGAGCGTCTGCCAGAAGAGGTACTCCGTACTGCCGTCCAGCACCGGACTCCGGTGGTCCTCCGACAACCGCCGCCACTCCCGGACCGCCTCGGACCAGGCCGCGGGCTGTTCCGACAGCACACCGAGCCGGGCACGTACGTCCTCGGACCGCTTGGTGTCGTGCGTGGACAGGGTGGTCATCGTCTTCGGCCAGTGCTGGTTCAACCGGGCCGCGAACGCGTGGAACTCCTCCGGCGTCACGCCGAAGTGCTCCGGATCCCCACCGACCTCGTTGAGCGATGTAAGCCGGAACCACCGGTAGAACGCGGTGTCCTCGACACCCTTCGCCATCACAGGCCCACAGGTCTGCTGGAACCGCACGATCAGCTCGTGCCGCGCATGCTCGTCGATCCGGCTCGCGGTCCCGGTCTCCTTGCCCAGCAGGAGATGCAGTACGACGTCCAGCGTCTCCCGCCGGTCGTCGTCGAGGTTCGCGCGGGCCTTGTCGGCGGCCCGCTCCAGCGCGTGTATCGCCGTCGGGGACGGTTGCTCCCCCGGCATGACGTACGCCCGGTAGACGTCGAAGTGCACCAGCAGCTCGACGACGACCTCGTGGAACGCACGCCGCGTGTGGTCGCGCAGCCGCACATCGTCCTGACAGATCCGGGCCAGCAACTCCACGAGGCGATGCACCTCGGCGTACTGCCCGTGCTGGACGATCTCCCGCTTCGCCTCCTCCACCACGGGTGCGAAGTCGGCCGGCGCGCCGGTCAGCTCGGAGTGCAAGGCCGCGAGCGGTGCGGCACCGGCGGGGTCGACGAAGAGGCCGCCGACTCGCAGGAGAGCGTCGTACCCGGTGGTGCCCGCGCAGGGCCAGTCCCGGGGAAGCTCTTCGCTCCCCTCGAGGATCTTCTCGACCACGGCCCACGCACCGCCGGTGCGCTCGGCCAGTCGACGCAGATAGCCCCGCGGGTCGGCGAGGCCGTCCGGATGGTCGATGCGGAAGCCGTTGAGCTTGCCCTCGTGCAGGAGCTCGAGCAGCAACTCGTGCGTGGCCTCGAAGACCTCCTGTGTCTCCACACGGATGGCGGCCAGGGTGTCGACGTCGAAGAAGCGCCGGTAGTTCAGCTCCTCGTCCGCGACCCGCCAGTGCGCGAGGCGGTACCACTGCTCGGTCACCAGCTCCGCGATCGGCAGTTCCTCGGTGCCCGGCCGGAGCGGGTACTCGTGCTCGTAATAGCGCAGTACGTCGCCGTCGACCGACAGCTCGCCGTCCGCGAGCACCTTCCCGATCCGCTGGCCGAGCACAGCCATCAACAGCGGCTGATTCCCCGAACCCCAGTCCACGTCGAACCACTCGGCGTACGGCGAACCCGGCCCGTCCCGCAGCACCGACCAGAGCGCCGTGTTGAGCCGCGCCGGCGTCGGCACGGCGACGTGATTCGGTACGACGTCCGCCACGGCCCCCATGCGGTGATCGGCCAGCCGTGACGCGAGCCGATCGAACGCAGGGCGGCCGCCGGCCGGCTCGGACAGGCGGCTGTGGTCCACCACGTCGTACCCGTGGGTGGAGCCGGGCGCGGCCTGGAGGATCGGGGACAGGTAGGCGTGGGAGATCCCGAGGCTCTGCAGGTACGGGACGACCGCGGCGGCGTCGTCGAACCCGAACTCGGCGCGGAGCTGCAACCGATACGTGGCCTGCGGGACCCGGGTCATCCGGCGGCCCGCCGGGGGCGGGTCAGGACCAGCATGCCGTGGGCCTCGATCCGGATGATGCTGCCCGCGATGTGTTCGCCTCCCTCGGCACGACCGGTCGGCCTGATGGTGTCCACCACCACGGACCACGCCTCGCCGTACTCCTTCGCGGGCAGCAGGAAGTCCTGCGACTCGTAGTTGCTGTTCAGCAGGATCAGGAACGAGTCGTCCACCACCGGCTCTCCGCGCGGGTCCGGCTCCGAGATGGCGTCACCGTTGAGGAACACGGCCACCGCGCGGGCGTCGTCACGGCTCCAGTCGCCGTTCTGCATCTCCTGGCCGTCGGGGGTGAACCAGACCAGGTCGCCGAGCCCGTCGACCCCCGTGTCGCCGTGGAAGAACCGGCGGCGCCGGAACACCGGGTGCTCGTTGCGCAACCGGACCAGCTGACCGGTGAACTCCAGCAGGTCCTGCTGTTCCTCGGTGAGATCCCAGTTCACCCAGGCGAGTTCGTTGTCCTGGCAGTAGACGTTGTTGTTGCCCGACTGGGTCCGGCCGAGCTCGTCGCCGTGGGCGAGCATCGGAACGCCCTGCGAGATCAGCAACGTGGCCAGGAAGTTGCGCTGCTGCTTGGCCCGCAACGCGAGCACGGCGGCATCGGCGGTCTCGCCCTCGGCGCCGCAGTTCCACGAGCGGTTGTGGCTCTCGCCGTCGTTGCCGCCTTCGCCGTTGGCCGCGTTGTGCTTATCGTTGTACGAGACGAGGTCGCGCAGCGTGAAGCCGTCGTGCGCGGTGATGAAGTTGATGCTCGCCAACGGCCGGCGGCTGTCGTCGCGGTACAGGTCCGACGAGCCGGTCAGCCGCGAGCCGAACTCGGCCAGCGTGTACTTCTCGCCGCGCCAGAAGTCGCGGACGGTGTCGCGGTACTTGCCGTTCCACTCGGTCCACAGCGGTGGGAAGTTGCCCACCTGGTAGCCGCCGTCGCCGACGTCCCACGGCTCGGCGATCAGCTTCACCTGGCTGACCACCGGGTCCTGCTGGACCAGGTCGAAGAACGCCGACAGTCGGTCCACCTCATGGAACTGGCGGGCCAGTGTCGACGCGAGATCGAACCGGAAGCCGTCCACGTGCATCTCGGTGACCCAGTAACGCAGCGAGTCCATGATCAGCTGCAGCACGTGCGGGTGCCGCATCAGCAGGCTGTTCCCGGTACCGGTGGTGTCGTAGTAGTGCGACTTGTCCTGGTCGACCAGACGGTAGTACGCCGCGTTGTCGATGCCCTTGAACGACAGTGTCGGGCCGAACTCGTTGCCCTCGGCGGTGTGGTTGTAGACCACGTCGAGGATCACCTCGATGTCGGCCTCGTGCAGCGCCTGCACCATCGTCTTGAACTCGGTCACCTGCTGGCCGCGGCCGCCCAGCGAGGAGTAGGCGTTGTGCGGGGCGAAGAAGCCGATCGTGTTGTAACCCCAGTAGTTGGACAGGCCCCGCTCCTGCAGGTGCCCGTCCTGGGCGAACTGGTGGACCGGCATCAGCTCGATCGCGGTCACCCCGAGCTCCTTCAGGTGCCCGATGATCGCCGGGTGCCCGATCCCGGCGTACGTGCCGCGGATCTCCTCCGGCAGCCCCGGGTGGGTCTTGGTCAGGCCCTTGACGTGCGCCTCGTAGATCACCGTCTCGTGGTACGCGTGCCCCGGCGGGCGGTCGTTGCCCCAGTCGAAGAACGGGTTGGTGACGACCGAGAGCATGGTGTGCTCGCGGTTGTCCATCGTGTTCAGCTCGTCCGGCTTCGCGAACCGGTAGCTGAACAGCGACTCGTCACCGTCGATCTGCCCGTCGATCGCCTTCGCGTACGGATCCAGCAGCAGCTTGGACGGGTTGCACCGGTCTCCCTCGACGGGGTTGTAAGGCCCGTGCACCCGGAAGCCGTACCGCTGCCCCGGCTGCACCGCCGGCAGGTAGGCGTGCCAGACGAATCCGTCCACCTCGGTCAACTGCACCAGCTGTTCGGTCCCGTCGGCACCGATCAGGGCCAGATCTACTCGTTCGGCAACCTCCGAGAACACCGCGAAGTTCGTCCCGGAACCGTCGTACGTGGCACCGAGAGGATAAGGACGACCAGGCCATTTCTGCACCAGATGACAGTAGCCACCCCCACCCCCCGACGCGGCATGGTGGGTGGTTTTGAGCCCGAGTATTCATCCCCGGGGAGTGATCCGGCCGGCACTCTCCGCAGTCGTTCAGGACCGGACTCCCGTGACCGGCCGGTAGCCCGTAACATCCCAGGCTTGTGAAGTCGCCCTCCGCCCGGCGGCCGGTCTTTCTGGACTCGACCGGGCGCCGTCATCGCGCCATCCGCCGTGCCGGCGTGGCGCTCGCCGTACCCGTCGTCGGCTACCTGGTCCTGATGACCAGCAGCCTGTTCGGCGGACCGCGCTTGGACACCCCGCTGGTTCCCCTCCCCGAAGCCGTCCGGCCCGCGCACCGGCCTCCCACGAATCCGCCGCCCGCCGCGATCCCCACCATCGGATCGACGCCGACGCCGACGCCGGGCCGCGAGGGCAGCACACCGAGCAGGACACCTTCGGGTACGCCGACCGCCACGCCGGCCGGTACGCTGACCATCGTCGCCACGATTCCGACCGTCGCACCGACCACGCCTGCCACCGGCTCGCCCACCGTCCCACCTGGTAAGACGAGCGCGCACACCAGCAACAGGCCGACCGCACCGCCCGGCCGGACGAAGGCGCCCGGCAAGCCGTGAGCCGGCCGGTCGCCCGTCGCGCCAAGCCCGTCCCGCTGCGCACCCACTGGGTCGTGCTGACCATGCTGCTCGTCTGCCTGTCGAGCATGCTGCTCCTGAACGGCTACACGCACCACCTGTACGGCGCGGAACCCGACGGCGCGGTCACGGCCGGCGGCCCGGCCGACGCCGTACCGAAGGCCGTCGCGACGGGCGGGCCGGTCATCGACGCCCGCCCCTCGGAGATCCGCTCGGTCCGGCCGGCCGCGCGGACCATCGCGCTGACCTTCGACGACGGACCGGATCCGGTCTGGACCCCGAAGGTGCTCGACCTGCTCAAGGCCCAGCACGTCAAGGCGACCTTCTTCGTGGTCGGCACCGAGGTCGCCGCCCATCCCGAGCTGGCCCGCCGAATAGTTGCCGAGGGCCATCAGATCGGCCTGCACACGTTCACCCACGCGAACCTGAGCACGGTCCCCGGCTGGCGCAGGTCACTCGAGCTGCGCCAGAGCCAGCTGATCCTGGCCGGCGCCACCGGTGTCAGTACGCCGCTGCTGCGTCCGCCGTACTCGTCCGAGGCGGACGCGCTACGGAACGCCGACTGGACCTCGATCGAGAAGACCCGGCAGGCCGGGTACCTGACCGTGCTGAGCACCCAGGACAGCGAGGACTGGCGCCGTCCCGGAACGGCGAAGGTGATCGCGAACTCGATGCCGCGCGGCACCGCCGGACAGGTGCTGCTGATGCACGACGCCGGTGGCGACCGCAGCGAGACCGTCGCGGCGCTGGCCAAGCTGATCCCGACGCTGAAGGCGCGCGGATACAAGTTCGCGACGGTCAGCGACGCCGTAGGTCTACCGCAGCCGGTGCACGCGGCCGGCCTGTTGGAGCGCGGTCGCGGCATGGCGGCGATCGGCGCGATGCGGCTGAGCGACGGCGCCCTGACGCTGCTCACCTGGCTGCTGTACGCCGCGGGTGCGTTGAGCGTGCTCCGCGCCATCACGACCGTAATCGCGGCTCGCCGGCATGCCCGGATGCGGGACTGGTCGTGGGGGCCGCCGGTGACCGAGCCGGTCAGCGTGATCGTGCCGGCGTACAACGAGAGCGCGGGGATCGAGGCGGCGGTCAGGTCGCTGGTCGCGTCGGACCATCCGCTCGAGGTGATCGTGGTCGACGACGGTTCGACCGACGGTACGGCGGACCTCGTCGAGGCGCTGGGCATCCCCGGGGTCCGGGTGATCCGCCAGCCGAACGCGGGCAAGCCGGTGGCCCTCAACACCGGTCTCCAGGCCGCCCACTTCGACCTGGTCGTGATGGTCGACGGCGACACCGTGTTCGAGCCGGACGCGGTCCGGATGCTCGTGCAACCGTTCGCCGACCCGTCCGTGGGGGCGGTGTCCGGCAATGCCAAGGTCGGCAACCGCGGCGGCCTGCTCGGGCGCTGGCAGCACATCGAGTACGTGATCGGCTTCAACCTGGACCGCCGGCTGTTCGACCTGGCCGAGTGCATGCCCACCGTGCCGGGGGCCGTCGGCGGCTTCCGCCGTACGGCGCTGGAGCGGATCGGTGGGCTGAGTGACGTGACGCTCGCGGAGGACACCGACCTGACCATGGCGTTGTGCCGGGACGGGTGGCGGGTCGTCTACGAGGAGCGCGCGATCGCCTGGACCGAGGCTCCGGCGTCATTCGGCGCGTTGTGGCGGCAGCGCTACCGCTGGTGCTACGGCACGTTGCAGGCGATGTGGAAGCACCGCGGTGCCTGGCTGCAGCGCGGCCGGGCCGGGAAGCTCGGCCGACGCGGTCTGACGTATCTGCTGCTCTTCCAGGTCCTGCTGCCACTACTCGCACCGGTCGTCGACGTGTTCGCGATCTATGGTTTGGTCTTCCTGAACCCGCTGCGCGTGGGCCTGGTCTGGCTGGGCTTCCTCGCCCTGCAGTTCGTCATGGGCCGCTACGCGTTCCACCTGGACGGTGAACGGGCCGGGCCGCTGTGGACGCTGCCGCTGCAGCAGTTCGTCTACCGCCAACTGATGTACCTGGTCGTGATCCAGTCGGTGTTCACCGCACTGGCCGGTTCGCGGCTGCGGTGGCAAAGGATGGAACGCTACGGAAGTCTGCGGGCGCCCGCGAGGGACTCCTCACTCCTCTCCTGATCCTTACCCACCAGGTGGCATCACCGAAGGTTTTCCCTAGATCGCCGGAGAATCGGCGGTGATCGCTTCCGTGGCAGGGAAATCATTGCGCAGGATGCCGGGCAACCGGCCGCCCGCCCAGCGGCCCGATCCGGAGGAGCGCAGCCATGCGATCTTTCATCACCCGTCCCCGCGCCGCGGCCGTCCTGCTGGCCAGCTCGGCGCTCCTGTTCACTCCGCTCGGCGGCCAGGCTTCGGCCCGGGTGCCGGTGGACCGAGTACCGGCGTCCGACTGCTTCGTGCCACCGGCCGGTGCCGCCGCCAAGGGTGGTCACGGCCCGGACACCCGGGACATCTCGGTCGCCGAGCAGAAGGCGATCGAAGCCCGGACCGCCCAGTTGCTGAAGGCCAAGGCCGCGCGCGGGATCGCCGTACCCAAGGGTGCGCTGGCCGCCGCGACCGTCCCGGTCTACGTGCACGTGATGCGTGACGCGGCCGGCAACGGCGACGTGACCGACACGCAGATCTCGCAGCAGATCGCCGTACTGAACAAGACGTACGCCGGCCAGGAGTCGTCGCAGGCGGCGAACACCGGCTTCACCTTCACGCTGGCCGGTGTCGACCGCTTCAACAACAACAACTGGCACAAGGACAAGCAGAGCAGCACGTACCGCAAGCAGACCCGCAAGGGCGGTGCGAACGCGCTGAACATCTGGCTGGTCGACTTCGCCTACCTCGGCATCGCGACGTTCCCCTGGGACTACGCGCGCAGCCCGGGCATCGACGGCATCCGCGTGCACTTCGACTCGCTGCCCGGCGGCAGCATCGCGAACTACAACCTCGGTGAGACCGCGACCCACGAGGCCGGCCACTGGCTCGGGCTCTACCACACCTTCCAGGGCGGCTGTACGCAGACGAACGACGAGGTGTCCGACACCCCGGCCCAGAGCAGCTCCACCAACGGCTGCCCCGAGGGCCGCGACTCGTGCTCGCTGCCGGGTCTCGACCCGATCCACAACTACATGGACTATTCGTACGACACTTGCTACAACCAGTTCACGCCAGGCCAGAGCAGCCGCATGAGCACTATGTGGACCGCCTACCGCGCCTGAGCCCTCGATGTGGTCACCCCGGCATGCGTGGCCGGGGTGACCACTTCTCTTCACCGTGAGGTGATGCCGTCGAGGAGGCGGTGCAGGCCCCAGAGGTACTGGTCGGTGGTGATGTAGCGGGACATCGTCGGTGCCGCCGCGGCCGAGTGGGGGAAGACGTCGGCCGGGATCTGGTCGAAGGTGGCGCGGCGCCGGGCCACGCGGTCGGCCTCGGGCGGTAGCGGGCCGGGGGTGGTCTCGTCGGCGACCTCGAGCGCGATCGCGCCCAGCACGTAGGTGATCAGCAGGTACGTCGACCTCGCGGCGTCGGCCGGGTCGAGTCCGGCGCCGGTCAGCAACTCCAGCAGGCGCTCGTTCAGCGCGGTCGTGCGCGGGCCGTCCATCGGGCCGCTCAGCAGCAGCGCGGCCGCGCCCGGATGCGCGACCAGTTGCTCGCGCAGCTCGATCGCCAGCGCCTCGATCCGGTCCCGCCACGGCCTGGTCTCGTCGGCGAAGGCGCCCGTACCGGCGTCGCCGAGCAGCTTCTCCACCAGCCCGCGGATCACCGCCGCCTTGTCCGGGAAATAGGTGTAGACCGCGTTCGGCGCGACGCCGACCTTGGCCGCGATCCCCCGGATCGACGCCTGCCCACTGTCGTCGAGCAGCCGCAGCGCGGCATCCAGCAGGTCGTCCTCCGTCAACGTCCGGCGTGGTCCGGGCCGGCCTCTCGTCGCCATCCGATCCTCCTTAACTCTGGACAGCGTACAGGATTAGCTGCATGCTAACTCTGTACACCGTACAATTTCGAGAGGGGAACCCATCATGCGCCGTCTCACCGGAGCACTGTTCATCGTCGCGGCGGTCAGCTTCGCCATCGCCGCGTCCGTCCTGTCCGCGACCTTCGACTGGCCGGACATCCTGCGCGAGCCGGCCGGCAAGGTGCTGACCGCGTACACCGACGGCGGCACCGGCCTGACCTGGACCTGGTTCGCCGTCGCGTGGACCTACGGACTGCTCGCGATCCCGATCCTGATGTTGCCTAGAGCAATCAATCGGGAGAGCTCGACGCTGTTGCGGATCGCGACCGCGCTCGGCGCGACGTCGGTCCTGCTCTCGGTGATCGGCTTCCTGCGCTGGGTTTTCGTCGTACCGCCACTGGCGCGGGCACACGCCGACGGTGACACCGCGGTCGCGGCGGCGTGGACCGCGCAGCACCAGTACGGCGGCGCATTGCTCGGCGAGCACCTGGGCGAACTGCTCGCGATCGCCTGGAGCGTCGGGGTCAGCGTGCTCATCCTGCGGACCGCCGTCCTGCCGCGGTGGATCGGCTGGGCGGGCTTGGTGGCAGGCGCGCTGTACCTGGCGAACCAGGGCGACATCCTGTCGACCGCCGTACCCAGCTTCCCGGTGTGGGACGCGGCCGGACTGCTCGGGAGTACGGCGTGGGGCGTGTGGACGATCCTGCTCGGTGTGGGACTTTACCTAAGGCAACCACGATCTCACTAGGAGTAGTCGATGCTCAAACGCGCCACAGTCCTCGCCGGCGTCCTCCTGCTCGTCACCGCGGGATCGGTCTCCGCGTCCACGTCGGCGGAGAAGCCGCTGGTCGTCGGCGGGACGCTGGCGAGTGTGACCGAGGCGCCGTGGGCGGTGGTGCTGACGAACACCCAGTCCTCGCGACCGACCGGGCGATGGTGTGGCGCGGTCCTCGTCGGGCCGGACAAGCTCGTCACCGCCGCGCACTGCATGATCAAGCCGGCATCGACGTACGCCGCCATCCAAGGGCGGGCCGATCTGACCGATGACAGCACCGGACAGGTGTCCGGGATCAGCAAGGTGTGGATCCACCCCGGGTACGACACGAACGACAGCCGCAACGACTTCGCCGTACTGACGCTGTCCCGCCCGTTCACCGGTGTGCCGGTGATCGGGCTGGAGACGAACCCCAAAGCCGACCGGCGCGGCGTCGTACCGACGGTCTACGGCTGGGGCGACACCGACGGCACCGGCCCCGAGGACACCCTGCAGAAACTCGCCGTCCCCGACCTCGGCGACGCGACCTGCCTGGCCAACAAGGAGTACGTCGCCAACGGGTACGCCGCCGCCTCGAACATCTGCGCCGGCTACCTCGACGGCACCGCCGACACCTGCCAGGGCGACTCCGGCGGCCCCCTGGTCCTGAACGGCCGCCTGCTCGGCCTGGTCTCCTGGGGCAAGGGTTGCGCCGAACCCGGTTTTCCTGGCGTTTACGCGGAAATCGCCCCTGTCGTCAAGGCCCTCCGGACCCAGCTCCAACAGGTTCGTTAACCCGAAACATACCTGTCAGTACCGGTCTCAGGTCGTCACCGCCCGGACACAGTCCGAAAACATCAGGTCCTTACCTTTCTGGTCAGCTACCCCGTTGCCCAGTGAGGAGAAGGCATGGCGCAGACCAGACGTCAGTTCCTGCAACAGGTCGGTATCACCGGTGGAGCCGGTGTCCTGTACTCCACGATGTCGGCGCTCGGCCTCACGAGCGTCGCCGAGACCCCCGCGTACGCCGCTCCGTCGCGGGTCGAGCTGAACGGCCGCGGCACCAAGCACGTCGTCATCCTCGGGGCCGGGATCGCCGGCCTGACCTCGGCGTACGAACTGCTCAAGGCCGGCTACAAGGTCACCCTGCTCGAAGCCCGCCAGCGTCCGGGCGGCCGCAACTGGACGGTCCGCGGCGGCACCGTCGAGACCGATCTGGCCGGCAACACCCAGCGGGCGGCGTTCTCTCCCGGCCAGTACATGAACGCCGGCCCGGCCCGGCTACCCCAGCACCACGTGACACTCGAGTACTGCCGTGAACTCGGCGTCGCGATCGAGCCGTTCGTCAACCAGAACGCCGACGCGTATCTCTACCGCGAAGGTGCCACCGCCCTGTCCAGCAAGGCGATCCGGCACCGCACCGCCAAGGCGGACGTGTACGGCTACGTCGCCGAGTTGCTCGCCACCGCGACCGACCAGGGCGCACTCGACAGCCGGCTGACGGCGACCGACAAGCAGGCGCTGATCGGGTTCCTCAGCAGTTTCGGTTCGATCGGGAACAAGGCGGCCGGCT
Organism: Kribbella sp. NPDC048837; assembly: GCF_055586945.1. Classification (NCBI taxonomy): domain Bacteria; kingdom Bacillati; phylum Actinomycetota; class Actinomycetes; order Propionibacteriales; family Kribbellaceae; genus Kribbella; species Kribbella sp. NPDC048837. The sequence goes on along the minus strand of NZ_JBVJHF010000002.1, from coordinate 585,981 downwards.
TCGCCTACACCGGCACCGACGGCCGCCGCGGCTACGAGGTCGAGCCGGGCGCCGGGCTGGAGGGCGGTACGACGGCCGCGCCGTACCCATTGAGCGACGTCTTCGCGAGTGGGGTCGGCAACTACTTCTCGTTCGAGTTCGGCTGGGACCAGGCGATGATGATGTTCCAGCCGGTCGGCGGGATGGACCGGATCCCGTACGCGTTCGAGAAGGCGATCGGCCGGGAGAAGATCCGGTACGGCGCCGAGGTCACCGGCCTGCGCAACACCGGCAGCGGCGTCGAGGTCACCTACACGACCGGGACGCGGACGCGGGCGCTCACCGCGGACTACGCCATCTGCACGCTGCCGCCGCACCTGGCCGCGAAGGTCCCGTCCAACCTGCCGGCCCCGATCCTCGAGGCACTGAAGTACGCCCGGCCGACGAACGCGGGCAAGATCGGCATCGAGTACGGCCGCCGCTGGTGGGAGGAGGACCACAAGATCTACGGCGGCATCACCAACAGCAACCTGGACACGGTCAACACCTGGTACCCGTCGACCGGCTTCCACGGCGAGCGTGGCACGGTCATCGGCTACTACAACACCGGCGCCAACGCCAACGCGTACGGCGCTCTCACACCGGCTGCCCGGCTGGAACGCGCCCTGCTGCAGGGCGCCAAGATCCACGGCGACGTGTACACCAAGGACGTCAAGGCGGCGTTCTCGGTGAACTGGCTCGGCACGAAGTACTCCGAGGCGTCCTGGGTCAGCTGGCCGTCCCAGACCGACGGGATCTACGCCCGGCTACTCGATGCCACCGGCAACATCTACTTCGCCGGCGACCACCTGTCCCACACCATCGCCTGGCAGCACGGCGCGATCGTCTCCGCCCGGGCCGCCGTGACCGCCCTGCACACCCGGGTGACGAACCGATGAGGCGCCGGCTCCTGATCGGCTTCGTCGTCGTGCTGATCGCCTCGTGCTCGTTCACCGCCGGCGCCGCCGGCTGGTGGAACCGGCCGAAACCACCGCAGCCGGGCACCGTCGTACCGGCGCTGCCCGCGGGTCAGGCCAACCCGATGATCGCCAGTGGCGTCGGCATCGGAGCCAACACTCCCGTCTACAAGACCAGTGGCATCGGCCCGTCGGCCCTCAACACGGGCGCTCCCGCCGGGTCCGAGGCGTCGTACGTCGACACCGCCGTCTTCCCGGGCGGCACCCTGCCCGCCGGGGTCACGATCACCGAAGCCCAAGGCATCAACGTCCTCCGCCGGATCGGCGAGAACCTGCAGGCGGCCGGCCTGTCGTACGCCGACGTCTACACGATGCGCGTCTTCCTCCAGAACCCGTCCGGAGCGGCCACCGCCGACTTCGCCGGCTGGAACCGTGCGTACCGCCAGTACTTCGCCAACACCGACCTCACCACCGGTCAGTACGTCCCCGTCCCGCTCGGTACGGCGCCACCCGCCGAACCGTTCGTGGTCAACAAGTCCCGCCCGTCCCGCTTCGCCCTCGAGATCGAGAACCTCCCGGTCACCGGCTGGCTCGTCGAGGTGGAGGTCGACGCCGCCTACCCGAAACGCTGACCCCTGGTTACAGGACCGCACCTCGTGGGGCGATCTCCACGGCGGCGACTCCTCGTGCGTACAGCACGAGGAGTCGCCCGCCGTGTTCGCACCGAAGCAGGCCGGCATCATCCGCGAGTGCCGCGACGGCGTGCTCGACGACCTCGTCGTCATCGGCCGCGGCACTCTCCTCGTAGGTGACATCGAGGTGGTCACCGCTCGTGAGCCGAATCCGCAACACAATGCTCGCCATGCTCGCAGCCTAGGCCCGCCGACGCGTCGTTGACAGTGTGCCCGGCGGGCCGCAGGCTGCAGTCAACGGCGTCGGCCCGAGGGAGAGGGCGCATGCTGCACGGGATCTACTTGCCGAACCAAGGCGCTTTCGCTGACGTAGGTGTCCTCGTGGAGCTGGCGCGGTCGGCTGAAGCCTCCGGATGGGACGGATTCTTCATCTGGGACGAACTGCTGCCGCTGCACCCGCATACGGACGCGGTCCGGGAAGCGCTCGGTGAGTCCGACGACGCGGCCGACGCGATGGTGGCACTCACGGCGGTGGCCGGGGCGACCGAGCGGATCCGCTTCGGCACTCTGGTCACGGCGGTGGCCCGGCTGCGGCCGGAGACGTTCGCGCGCCAGGCGGTGACGCTGGATCGGCTGTCGGCGGGCCGCCTGATCCTCGGGGTCGGCCTCGGCCACCCGGATGACCAGTTCACCGCGTTCGGGATGGACCTGGATCTTCGGACCAGGGCGGCGATGGTCGACGAGTTCCTCGACCTGGTGAACCGCTTGTGGACCGGCGAACGGGTCGACTTCGAAGGCGAGCACTACACCTGCCGCGGCGTCTCCCTCCGCCCAACGCCGCTGCAACACCCCAGAATCCCGATCTGGATCGGCGCCGGCGGCTCCTTCCGTCCGCCCCGCCGCCGAGCCGCCCGCTGGGACGGGTTCGCGCCAGCCAGCGAACAGTGGCCGCTGGTGGTGATCCCGCCCGAAACGTACGAGGAGATCGCCGAGGACCTCCGCGCCGCCCGGACGGCCGATACGCCGTACGACGTCGTCCTCATCGGCAACGCCGACGCGACCGAACCCACGCCGGCCACGGTCCCGCAGTACGAACGCTCCGGCGTCACCTGGCTGCTCACTCAGGCCCTCACCGTCCCCGATGCCCGGGCCCGCATCCTCCAGGGCCCACCCGGTGGCGATACCGGCTCAGGCGGAGGCAGACTGCTGGCATGACTGAGCCTGTGCGGGTGATCAAGGCCGGTGAGCTGGTGGCGGCTGATCCGACGGCCGGCATGTTGCGGATGCGGGCGTTCGAGCTGCCGATCCTGTGGGCCGGGCAGGTCGTGACCCAGCCTGGGGCGATCTCGGGCTGGCACCACCACGACAAGAACGAGAGCAGTCTCTACATCGTCTCCGGCGTGCTACGGCTGGAATTCGAGGGCAGCGACGAGTACCTGGATGCGGTGGCCGGCGACTTCGTCCACGTGCCGGCGTTCACCATCCATCGCGAGAGCAACCCCACCGCCGACCCGTCCCTCGCGATCATCGCGAGGGCGGGCGGCGGCATCCCGACCGTGAACGTCGACCCGCCTCAGGAGAAGCGCTCGTAAGCGGGCAGCGTGAGGAAATCGACGTACTCATCGGCCAGAGCGACCTCGAGGAAGAGGGCCCGGGCTGACTGGTAGCGCAGGTACTGGTCGAGCTTGGTGATCTCCTCGTCGGCGATGCGTTCGACGAGCTCGGTGGTGACGGTCTCGCCGGTGTCGAGGACGACGCCGTTCCGGCGCCACTGCCAGATCTGGGAGCGCGAGATCTCCGCGGTGGCGGCGTCCTCCATCAGGTTGAAGATGCCGACGGCGCCGAGACCCTCCAGCCAGGCGGCCAGGTACTGGATCGCGACGCTGACGTTGTTCCGCAGGCCGGCCTCGGTGACCTCGCCCGGCGTGGCGGCGACGTCGAGCAGTTGCTCGGCGGTCACCGACACGTCCTCACGCAGCTTGTCCACCTGGTTCGGCCGGTCACCCAGCACCGAGTCGAACACGGTCCGGCAGGTCTCGACCATGCCGGGGTGCGCGACCCACGACCCGTCGAACCCGTCACCGGCCTCGCGGGTCTTGTCCGCCTCGACCTTCGCGAACGCCTGCTCGTTCACGGCCGGATCCTTGCTCGGGATGAACGCCGCCATCCCGCCGATCGCGTGCGCACCGCGCTTGTGGCACGTCCGGACCAGCAGCTCGGTGTACGCGCGCATGAACGGCACCGTCATCGTCACGCTGTTGCGGTCCGGCAACTGGAAGTCGGTGCCCCGGGTCCGGTGGGTCTTGATCACGCTGAACATGTAGTCCCAGCGGCCCGCGTTCAGCCCGGCCGAGTGCTCGCGGAGCTCGTAGAGGATCTCCTCCATCTCGAAGGCGGCCGGATAGGTCTCGATCAGCACCGTCGCCCGGATCGTCCCGCGCGGGATGCCGAGCGCCTCCTGCGCGGTCACGAACACGTCGTTCCAGAGCCGCGCCTCCAGGTGCGACTCCATCTTCGGCAGGTAGAAGTACGGTCCCTGACCCCGGTCGAGCTGCAGCTGCGCGCAAGCGGCGAAGTACAGCGCGAAGTCCACCAGCGAACCGCTCACCGGGACGCCGTCGACCTGGATGTGCTTCTCCGGCAGATGCCACCCGCGCGGCCGGACCACGATGGTCGCCAGCTCGTCGTCCGGCTTCAGCGCGTAGCTCTTCGCGTCGGTGCTGAAGTCGATCCGCCGGGTGATCGCGTCGAGCAGGTTGAGCTGCCCGCCGACCACGTTCTCCCAGGTCGGCGTGTTGGCGTCCTCCTGGTCGGCCAGCCAGACCTTCGCGCCCGAGTTCAGCGCGTTGATCGTCATCTTCCGGTCCGTCGGCCCGGTGATCTCCACCCGGCGGTCGACCAGGCCCGGGGCCGCGGGCGCGACCCGCCAGTCCGGGTCGTCCCGCACGTCCTTGGTCTCCGGCAGGAACCCCAGCGACGCCCCGGCCGCGATCTCCGCGACCCGCTCCCGGCGGCGCTCGAGCAGCTCGCGCCGCCGCCCGTCGTACTCGCGGTGCAGTTGCTCGATCAGGCCGAGCGCCCGCTCGGTCAGGATCTCGTCGTACCGCTCGTGCCGTGCACCGGTGACCTCGAATGCCACGAACCCACTCCTTCTCACTCGAAGACCACGACCTCGTGGTCGGCGATCCGCGCCACCTCGACCGTAATCCAGCCGTCCCGTTCGTTCACCTCCGCCTCCCCACCCGCGACCAGGAACCGCGCCCGCCGGCCGCTCGCCCGGAGCCTGATCGTGAACGGACCGGCGGGCGTGAACTCCTCCAGCCGCCCGCGCCAGGCGCCGCCCTGGTCGAGATTGACCAGGTGCAGGATGTGGCGTTCGCCCTGCCGGTAGACCTGGCAGTCGAGCACCCCGGCGCCGTCGACCTGCAACGGGAGGTCACCTTCGGCCGCGCGGCGGACGAGGTTCGCCAGCAGCCGTCCGTGGTCGGGATGGTGATACTGCGCGTACAACCGGTCCAGGTCCGCCGCGAGGTACGCCGTACGCTCGCCGAGCACCACCACGGGTACGTCGGTCCGCGGCTCGGCCATCCACGACAACTCCGGCGGGTAGATCGGGAACGGCGGTACGTAGGTCACCGCGGCTCCGGAAGCCTCGACCAGCTCAAGCTGTCCACCGAACGGCAACAGATCGGTGTCCCCGAACCCGTCTGCGATCCCCCGATCCTCGATCCGCAGATAGCTGTGCGCGCCGTACGTCTCCCAGTCGACCTGACCCGCCTCCAGCCGCTTCCCCTGGTGACGCACTCCGAGCAGCCCGGCGAGTGGCGACTCGTCCCGCCGATCACCCCACTCGTCGTACAGGCCCGACTCCCCGGTGACCACGAGCCGCCCGCCGCCCTCGACATACGCCGCCAGCGCCTCGCACTGGGGATCGGTGAGGACCCCGACGTTCGGGACGATGATCACCGCCAGTCCCGGGTCGACCTCGTGGATCGGCAGGTACGGGATCCGCGCCCGGACCAGCGCGTCCACCCACCCGCGGTAGGGCAGCAGACTCGTCGTCTCCGGCTCGTCCTTGCCATGGAAGTCGACGCTGCGCTGACTCCACAGCAGCCCGACCGTGGCGACCGGCTCGCGGCCGACCAGGTACTGCTCGTTCGCGGCGTGCCAGCCGAACAACGGCTCCGCCGTCGCGTACTGCCGCCGGTCCTCGTGCACCGACCCGATGTGATGCCACCACGGCTGGATCCCGCCCGCGAACCCCTCGACCGCCCACATCCGCGCTTCCGGCTCGGGCTTGCTCCCGAGCCGGAAGGTCGGTACGCCGGCGTCGTACATCGCGGTGCTCTCCGGGATCAGCGTGTCCCACCCGAGCAGGCCGTGCAGTCGTTTGCCGGAGTCCGCGTTCGCCTGGAACCCGGACTCCTCGTGCCGCCACTGCGAGTCCAGCATGAAGATCGCCGCCCGCTTGCAGATCTCCACGTCGTCGCGTAGTCGTTTGCTCTGGGCAACGACCTCGCCGCCGTTCATGCCGATCCACAGGCAGTCCGGGCCACCGGCTCGCCGGGTCACCTCGTTGTTGAGGTCCCAGACCGCCAGCCGCTGGTCGTAGCTCCAGCGGATCCACTGCCGGTAGACCGGGTCGGCCCAGTCAGGGGACTGTGGCAGGTCCTGACCGAAGCCGTCCCGGCAGTTCGGGCAGTAGCAGATCGAGCCCCGGCCGAGCCCGCTCCAGCTGTTGTCGGTGATCCCGTCGGGCGAGCTGCGCTCGATGATCTCCTCGAGGATCCCGGTCAGGAAGTCCCGGTAGTACGGGCCGGTGACGCAGGCGACGTACATCTTCCCGGCCCGGTACGGGTTGCCCTCGGCATCGATCGCGAACCAGTCCGGATGCGCGTCGTACAAGGGCTGGTGGGCCCGGTTGGAGTCCATCCGGGCCAGCACCGTGAGGCCGTCCTCGCGGGCGAGCCCGACGATCTCGCCGTACAGGTCGCGATCGCCGAGGAACTCGGCCCGGTGGTGCAGCTCGAACTTGCTCGGGTAGTACGCGACGATCCCGCCGGCGTTGACGATCACCCCCTGGACGTTCGTCCGGCGCCACTGCTCCCGCCACCATTCGGCGTCGTACCGCGCGGGGTCCTTCTCGGTCAGGTTGGTCTGCGCCCAGCGCAGCGTACGTTGGTACCAGGTCACTTGAGACTCCGGACGGCGTCGCCGGCGCCGGAGAGGTTCTCCAGCAGCATCTCGGAGTACTTGCGACTCAGGACGACGCCCTCCGCACCACCCGCGAACGCGGCCAGCGTCGCGTCCCGCACGGACTCCCGGGTGCACGCGGTGAGATCGCCCTCGTTGTCGTCCCAGTTGATCTTCGTCCCGACGTCACGCGGCGTCTCCAGCCCACGCTGCTTGGCGACGCCGACCGGGATGTCGATGTCGATGCCCGGGTAGATCTTGCTCTGCCCGCCGACCCCGGCGACGGCCCGCTCGGTCTCCCGGCGTACGTAGTCGGCCGTGAACCCGGTCTGCGGCAGCTTCTCGTAGTCGCCCTCGTCGAGCTGCAGCAGCTTCATCATCAACGGGTAGACGTCCTCCGGCTCGGCGTCGGCGAACAGCGCGCCGCAGATGCTCTTCACCCAGGTGAAGAACCGCGGACCGGCGCAGTTGTTGTAGATGACCACCTTGATGAAGTCGGAGAACTTCGCCATCTCGGTGTAGTCCTGGTCGGCCCGGTAGAACGGGCTGAACGAGATGTTGTGGTAGACGTGCCAGCCGACCTGCACCTCGGGCGAGATCGCCTTGACGACCCCGTAGATGTCGCGGTACAGCTGCCGCTGGCTCTCGGTCCACAGCGTCTGCCAGGACAAGACCTCGGGGAAGTTCAGCAGGATCCGCCAGAACGCGACGAACGCGCCGTCGATCGGACGCTCACCGGCGCCGACCCGCTGGTTCCACTCGACCAGCTCGCGGTAGCCCCGCATCGCCCGGTTGACGTCGATGCCGCGCTCGCGGCCGACCTCCCGGCAGTGCGGGCAGAAGCAGCCGACCTCGGACACGTCGACGGTCCCCTGCATCAGCATGTTGAGCGGGCCGGGCCGCTCCGAGCACCAGGCCAGGCCGTCGAGCTGGTAGCTCTGCACGTAGTCCTCGACGAAGCCGAGGTGCCAGTTGCGGTAGTCCGGGTTGTTGAAGCACGGCCGGCGGCTCGGCCGGCCCCACGCGTCCACCTCGAGCACCTTGGCGAAGTTCGGGTACGTGCGGAGCTGCTTGGCACCCCCGCTCTCCTCCATCCAGGCGAACGACTTCATCCCACGCTCACGGGCCTTCGGGATCACCTCGTCGAGCAGGTCGAGCTCCGGGTGCTCCGGCGCCCGGCCAGCCGCGCCGAGCACGGTGTTCCCGTAGTACTGCGGGTGCGGCGTCGCGTAGTTGCCGCCCACCCAGCCCAGGTCGTACTCGGATCCGCCGTGGTCGGGGATCGGGTGCCCGGGGATCTGCCGCCCGCCGGTCCCCCGGGTCCAGGTCGGCGTGGCCAGGAACAGCGCGTTCACCGCGCCGCGATCGGCCAGGATGTCGAGTGTCTGGTCGACGCCTTCGTCGACGAACGAAACCGCTCCGATCTGCATGGCAACGAGCCGGTCCGGCACGGTGCTCACCCCTTCATTCCTGTCATCGTGATGCCTTGGATGAAATAGCGCTGCGCAAAGAGGAAGACGGCGATCACCGGTACGACGGAGATCGTCGCACCGCACATCAGCAGACTGATCTGGGTGAAGTACTCGCCCTGGAACTGGGCGAGTGCCACCGGCAACGTCTGCAGGTTCTCGGAATTGATGTAGATCAGTGGACCGAACAGGTCGTTCCACGACTCGAGGAAGGTGAACACCCCGATCGCGGCCAGCGCCGGCTTGGTCTGCGGCAGCATGATCCGCCAGTAGATGCCGAACGTGGACGCCCCGTCGATCTTGCCCGCGTCCTCGAGCTCCTGCGGGATCGTCAGGAAGGACTGCCGCATCAGGAACGTCGCGAATACCGGCGTGAGCACCTTCGGCACCCACAGCGGGTACTGCGTGTCCACCCAGCCGATCTGCCGGAACACGATGTACTGCGGGATCAGGTACGCGATGCCCGGGATGATCGAGGTGGCCAGCAGCACCATGAACGCCGCGTCCCGGCCGGCGAACCGCAGCCGCGCGAACGCGTACCCGGCCATCGACGCGACGATCAGGATGCCGACCACGTTGAGCCCGGCCAGTTTCACGCTGTTCCACAGGAACACCGGGATCAGCTCGAACACCTGGCGGTAGTTGTCCCACTGCGCGTCCGACGGCAGGAACTTCGGCGGCACGCTCAGCACCTTCGCCTCGGGGCGGAGCGAGGCACTGATCATCCACACCAGGGGCGCGAGGAACACGAGCGCGAACAACGACATGACGACGTACTGCGAGGTCTTGCCGAGGAGTCTCATGAGTAGAACACCCACCTCTTCTGCAGCTTCCACTGCAGGTAGGTGACGGCCGCGATCACCGCGAAGAGGATCCACGCCATCGCCGAGGCGTAGCCGATCTTCCCGAAGCCGAACGCGTTCTGGTAGATGTTGAAGATGTAGACGCTGGTGGCGTGGCCCGGCCCGCCCTTGGTCATCACGTAGATCAGGCCGAACACCTGGAACGACGTGATGAACTGCGTGATCAGCAGGAACAGGAAGTGCGGCGTCAGCAGCGGCAGCGTGATGAACCGCAGCCGCTGCCAGGCCCCGGCGCCGTCGATCCTGGCCGACTCGAAGTACTCGTTGGGCAATCCCTGCAGACCGGCCAGGAGGATGATCATCGGGTAGCCGATGCCCTGCCAGACGCTGACCATGATCACCGCCGGCATCGCCCAGGCCGAGCTCGACAACCACTGCGGGCCGTGGATGCCGATCTGGCTGAGCAGCCCGTTGATCACGCCGCTGTCCGGCTGGAAGAACCAGAACCAGACGAACCCGATCGCCACCACGTTCGTCACGTACGGCGCGAAGTACGCCGTCCGGAAGAACGCGACGCCGCGGATCGGACGGGCACACAGCAGGGCCAGGACCAGTCCGATGCCGATGGTGAGCGGAATGCTGGCGAGGGTGAAGTAGACGGTGTTCTTGAAGGTCTGCAGGAACAACGGATCGTTGCCGAACAGATCGGTGAAGTTCTTCAGGCCGACGAACTTCGGTGCGGAGATGCCGTTCCAGTTGGTCAGTGACGCACCCATCGAGACCAGGATCGGGAAGAACTGGAAGGCCACCACGCCGACCACGATCGGGCTGATGAACAACCAGCCGACCAGGTTCTGTTTGCGCCGCGCCCGCCGGACCTCGGTGATCGGGGCCGCGCGGCGGCGCGCCATCGTGATCGTTGCCATCGACATCAACCCTTCAAGGCGTTCTCCACCTGTGGCTTGATCTGCTGGAGGACGTCGCCGACCTGCTTCTCGCAGTTGTAGGCCTGGTCCAGCGCCGGCCGGTACAGCTCGCGGGCGCCGAGCGTGTTCTTGGTCTGGTTGGTCGCGGTCAGGTGCTTGGCGGCCTCACCGAACAGCGCGATGTGCTCGGGCATCTTCCCGTTCGGCGCGAGTTGCGCGGCGACCGTGTTGTTGATCGGCGTGAACGCGCCGCCCTGGAGAAGGATCTTCCCGCCTTCCTCGCCGGCCAGGAACTTGAGCAGGTCCCAGGCCTGGTCGGGATTCTTCGCGGTCTTCGGGATGCAGAACACGATCACGCTGGACTCGGTCTTCTGGTGGACATCGGCCGGCGGCGGCGCGACGTCCCAGGTGAAGTCCTTCACCGTGGTGCGCATGTACGGCACGGTGCCGAAGGTCGCGAACATCATCGCGATCTTGCCCTGGGCGAACATCTGGTTCTGCACGTTGTCCTGCTGCAGCGCCGACCACGGCGGCTGCACTTTCTCCTTGCAGGTCAGGTCGGTCGCCCACTGGAGTGCCTCGACCTCCTTGGCATCGGGCAGGGTGAACTTCGTCCCGTCGGTGGAGAAGATGCCGGTCTGGCTGCCGTGGTTGACGGTGAACGTCTGCTCGTACCCCGTGTCCAGGTAGACCAGGGCGCCGTACTGCTTCTTGGCCGGGTCGGTGAGCTTCTTCGCCGTCTCGGTGAAGTCGGACCAGGTCCAGCCGGTCGACGACCAGGTCGTCGGCGGCAGCGGTACGCCGGCCTGCTTGAACAGATCGACGTTGTAGAAGATCAGCCGCGGCTGGTACCCGAGCACCCAGGCGGTGTGTGAACCGTCCGGTTGCTTCGGGAACTCGTACGCCTCCTTGGCGAACGCGCTGGTGTCCAGCTGGTCCTTCTCGATGTACGGCTTCAGGTCGAGCAGTGCACCCTGCTCGGAGAAGCCGCGGACGAAGTCGTCGTTGATCCGCATGATGTCCGGCGGACTGCCGCCCGCGAGCAGCGTGCGCATCTTCGTGTCGTACTCCTGGGTGACCGCCGGCTGCACCGTGACGGTGGCTCCGGAGGACTTCTCGTACGCCTGGATCGCCTGCTCGAGCGGTGTGCCCTTGACCTGCTCCCAGTTCAGGAAGGTCAGGCCCTTCTTGCTGCCACCACCTGCGTTGCCGTTGCCACCACAGCCGGCCAGCGCGCCGCTGACCGCGAGTCCCGCTGAGAGTGTTCCCAGTCCGGCGAGAAACCTGCGGCGGCTCAGGTTGGAGAGTTGTGTCTGCACCGGAATCTCCCATCCGCGAGGGATGAATACGTATACAATGAATACGTATACAATCTGAGACAGCCGAGGTCAACGGCGAGAGGCGACACTCTTCAGTAGGGTTCAGCATCCGGACAACGAGGGGGAGGCGGATCGTGACGCGACCACCGACGAGCAGAGATCTTGCCCGGCTGGCCGGGGTGTCCCAGGCCACGGTTTCACGAGTGCTGACGAACAATCCGAAGGTCAACCCGGAGACCCGGGCCCGGGTGCTGCAAGTGCTCAAGGACGCCAACTACATACCGAACGCACTGGCCCGCGCGATGAAGACCGGCCGGACAGACACCATCGGGGTGTTCATGACCCGGGTGACCAGCCCGTTCCACGCCGAGCTGCTGGACGAGATCGGCCGCGTGCTCAGCTCCGTCGGCCAGCACATGATCCTGTGGAACATCGAGCACGACCCCGAGGAGACGATCGCCGGCGTGCTCCAGCAGCGCCTGGTCGACGGGTTCGTGCTCACGTCGGCGACGTACGACTCGAAGTTGCACAGCATGGCCCTCGCCTCCGGGACCCCGACGGTCCTGCTGCACCGCGGTATCGACGGCCTCGACTGCGACCAGGTCGTCGGCGACAACTGGCAGGGCGCGTACGACGCCGGCCAGTACCTGGTCGACGCCGGTCACACCAACATCGGCCTGGTCACCCTGATCCCCACCGGGAACACCTCCCGCGACCGCGACCTCGGCTTCCGGGCCGCGCTCGCCGACGCCGGCGTCAAGATCAGACCCGGCAACGTGGTGACGGTCGGCGTACCGCACGCGGACGGCCACGCCGCGGCGCAGAAGCTGCTCTCGCGGAAGAACCCGCCGACCGCGATCTACACGGTCACCGACCTGCTCGCCTTCGGCATCCTGGACGGTGCCCGGGCACTCGGCCGCAAGGTCCCCGACGACGTCTGGGTGATCGGCTTCGACAACACCGAACTGGCCGCCTGGGAGGCCTTCGACCTCACCTCGGTCGAGCAGCCGGTCCACGCCATCGTCGAGACCGGCATCAATCTCCTCCGCCAGCGCATCGAGGACCCGGACCGCCCCACCGAGATCGTCACCCTCCCGTGCCCGCTGGTGATCCGAGGCTCAACCGCCCACCGGCGCTAGCCGAGCCGTGGGAGGACGTCGCGGAGGACGGCCGCGTGCTCCTCGGGTTTCGAGAGGCCCATCTTCATGGTGTTGACGCAGAGGTGGGAAGCACCGAGCTCGCGCCAGCCGTCCGCGAAGGCGCGCCAGTCCTGCTCGGGGACGGCGCCCAGAGTGAGCCGCGCTTCGATGCCGATCGAGTTCGGGTCGCGGCCGGCCTCTTCTGCTGCCTGCCGGATCAGCGCGACCTGTTGGCGCGCGTTCTCGTCGGGCGCCGACTGCGGCATCCAGCCGTCACCGATCCGCCCGGTACGACGCAGTACGGCCTCCGCACCACCGCCGAACCAGATCGGGATCTGCCGGGCGGGTAGCGGATTGAGGCCGGCTTCCTCGATCTCGTGGAACTTGCCCTGGTAGGAGATGACCGGGTCCGCCCACAGCTTCCGCAGTACGTCGACCTGCTCTTCCAGGAGCGCACCGCGCTGCCTGAACGGCACACCCAGGGCCTGGTACTCGACGTGGTTCCACCCGATGCCGACGCCCAGCCGCAGCCGGCCGCCGCTCAGCACGTCGATCTCGGCCGCCTGCTTGGCCACCAGCGCCGTCTGCCGTTGCGGCAGAACCAGTACGCCGGTCACCAGCTCGAGGTCGGTGGTGATCGCCGCCATGTACCCGAACAGCACGAAAACCTCGTGAAACAAGGACTTGTCGGTGTAGCCGGTCCAGCCCGGCCGGTTCGCCGGGTCGGCACCGAGCACGTGGTCGTAGGCGAGCGCATGGTTGTAGCCCGCCGCCTCCACGGTCGTCGTCCAGTCGCGCACCAGCCGCGGGTCCGCGCCGATCTCGAGCTGGGGGAACACCGCACCGATCTTCATTTAGTAGCCTCCGGCAACAGGTTGATCAGGCCCTGGACAGCCAGCTCGAACGGCTCCACCGATCCCGCCGCCCGGGCCAGCACATACCCGCCTTGCAGCACCGCCGCGATCGTCGCGGCCGTCTGCTCGGCGTCCAGCCGGTCAGGATACTCGCCCTTACGCTTGCCCTCAGCAACAATCTCCGCGAGCCGCGCCCGCAGCCACGCGAACGTCTCCGCCACCGGCGCCCGCAATTCCGGATCCGCCATCACGTCCGGATCCGCCGTCAACCGCCCGATCCGGCACCCCCGGAGCACCTCCCGCTCCCGCTCGAGGTAGTGGGTGATCCGCTCGGTCGCCGTACCAGGCTCCTCGAACTGCTCCTCGGCCACCGCCCGCAACTCCAGCCCCGACCGCTCGATCGCCGCTTTCGCCAACTCCGCCTTCCCGGCGAAGTGGTGATACATACTCCCCTGCCCCGCATCCGCAGCCCGCTGAATCGCCTTCGGCGAGGTCCCCACATACCCCCGCTCCCACAACAACTCCTGCGTACTCCGAATCAACCGCTCCACCGTCTCCACCCACCCAGTGTACCCACAGGTACAGCCCCTACCGAGAACACCGCAATCGGACACCGCTCCGCGGCGACAGCCCTTCGGCCGCCTCCGGCGGCGCCGCAGACCGTTGACACGCGCGGACGTAATCGGCGCGGAAGGAACCCACGCGATCGCCCCCACCGACCGGCCGCCGACCCTCATGGAGTCGTGGCAAACGGCGTCCACCCGCACCATCGAGTCGTGGATCCCGGTCGAGGACACGCCGGCTCAAGCCGACCCAGCCCACGACTCAGCACCCTGGTAGGGACATTCTTCCTGGCATGCGAGGGGAGACGGGCGGGAGTTGGTGGGTTGATGAGCCGATCGGCGGGGCCGAGTCGGACTTGCTGGATCGGGGAACGTTTGTTGCGCAGGTGCGGCGGCTGATCGACCAGGACTCAGCGCCGGCTACCGAGGCCAGGAACCCAACCTCCTGACAATCCTCCAAAACCACTACACCTAACCCGACGCGCGCCCCGATCAGACAGTGGTCGGGGCGCGCGTCCGGGTTAGCTGACGGTCAGGATCTTGTTGACGGTGAACGCCTGGGTGTGGTCGGCGTCGGCCGGGAACCAGACTCGGTAGGCGATTTGGCCGCGGATGGCCGGCTTGATGCCGAAGGCGTACTTGCCGGAGGTGGTCAGCTTGACCGAGGCGATCGACCTCCAGACCTTGTTCCCGTACTGCTGCAGGTACACGGGCTTGCCGGCGTGCGCCGGAGCGACGTACCCGCTGAAGGCGGTGGCCTGACCGAGTTTGATCGCGGTCGGTGCGAGGGTCGCCGAGATGGTCGGCGCGACCTGCACGGTGATGTCGGCGGTGCGGGTGCCCATCAGGTCCGCGTTGCCGGGGAATGTCAGCATGTACACGGACGAGACAGCCGGCTTGTGCGCAACCGCGACGCTCCCGGTCGACGACGTCTTCAAGGCCGCCAGCAGCTTGAACGTCGACACATTCTTCGGCCGCACGTAGACGTTGACCGGCAAGCCGGCGTACGCCACATTGTCGATCCGCAGCGTGCTGCCCTTGATCGTGACCGTGCCGCCGTAGTTGACCAGCGCCGACGTCGCCGCGATCCCGGACTTCATCCCGAGCAACTGCGTGGTCGCCACCGGGCTGACCTTCCCACTGCGGTCCTTCACCCAGGCAGCGAACGTGTACGTCGTCCCCTGCGCAAGCCCGGTCGCCTTCACCGCGGACGCCGTACCGGCATAGACGAGGGTCCCGGTCGTCAACGTCGGCGCCTTGCTCCCGACGTTCTTCCGCACGATCACCTGATCCAGGTCGGTCGTCGGCGGCACCTTCCAGGACAGGTTCGCCGCCAGGTAGGCCCCGCTCGCGTCGAACGACCCGACCGCCTGCGGCGCGGTGTCGGCCGTCGAGAACACGCTGGTGAACGGCGCCAGCACATCGCCTGGCTCTTGTACACCATCGACGACGATGCGGTACGGCGTGTTGTCGAGCAGCGGCACCGCCGGAGTGATCACGGCCTGCTTGGTCGCCGCGTCGTACGCGACGGTCCGGCCCACCGTCGTCCCGGTCTTGCCGTTGACGAGCCGGACCGTCGACGCGTTGACGGTGTCCGCGACCACGTCACGGGCGAACTCCACCGCGGGATGCACCGTCACGGCGGCGGTCGTGGACGCCTCGGCCGGCTGCACATCCCGCACCGGGTAGTCCTTACCCGGAGTGCCGATCCCGGAGCCCGTCTGGCCGATGCTCAGGCTGTACGTCCGGGTGTCCCGGGACCCATTGTCGTTGCGCACGGCAATGAAGATCGGATTGCTCGTGAGGGTGACGTCGACGCTCGCGGTCAGCCACTGCGGCTGCCGGCACTCCGTGGCCGGATCGATCGGCGTCGTCGGGTACGGCGTCACCGCGTGACCGAGGGACCGTAGGTTGCCGTCGTACACGTCCAGCCGCGGACCCATGTTCGTCGAGTAGACGCAGTTGAACTCGTTGCCTTGGACTGTCACCTGGGTCTTCTGGGGGGTCGTCGCCTCGTACCGGTACCAGTCGACCTCGCCCTCCGTGCTGATCTTGGTCACAGCGAAACTCGTCTTCAGGAGGAGCGCCCGCGCCGGCTGGTCGTTGCCGTCCGGTGGGTTGACCGGGAAGTCCGTGGTCCACTTGCCGCCGAGAGCGGCGTACGCGTCCAGGATGCCGGCGCCGTAGTACGGGTCGATGCCACGCGGACCGGCGTCCCGAGACAGGACCTTCAGCCGGCTGGCGACCTGATCCGGGGTGAGCGTGGGCCACTTGTTCTTCACCAGGGCGGCGACGCCGGCGACGATCGGGGCGGAGCAGGAGGTGCCGGTGCAGTACCAGTACGGCAGGTAACCGGCCGGGGTCAATGACCGCGGCCCGGTGCTGAGGATGTCCCAGCCGGGAGCCGCGATGTCGACCCAGTCGCCGTACGAGCTGAAGTCGGTCAGCACACCGCCCGCGTTGGTGGCCGCAACCGCGATCACCTCCGGGTACGACGCCGGGAACTGCACGACGTCGTTGCCGTCGTTGCCGGCCGCCGCGACCACCACGACCCCCTTGGCGACCGCGCGCTTGACCGCGTCGTGCAGTACGACGTTGTCGGTGTCGCCACCCAGCGACATGTTGATCACCTTGGCACCGTGGGCGACGGCCCAGTCGATGCCCTCCGCGATGTCCGCGTCGTACCCGGAGCCGTCGGCGCCGAGGACCTTGACCGGCATCGCCTTCACGTTCCAGCCCACACCTGCGACGCCGACGGAGTTGTTGGCGCTCGCGGCGATGATGCCCAGCGTCATCGTGCCGTGGCCGTTGTCGTCGACCGGGTTCGGTCGGGTGCTCGACGTGGCGTTGTAGCCCGGCACCAGGTGACCGACCAGGTCCGGGTGACCGGCGTCGACGCCGGTGTCGAGAACAGCGACGATCTGGCTGCCGGTCGTCTTCGAGAGATCCCAGGCCTGCGGCACCCGGACCGTGTTCAAGTAGGTCTGCTGGTCGGTGCCGTAGTACTCGTCGTTCGGTACGGCGGTGACGTGGCGCTTGTAGTTCAGCGACGCCAGCTCGACGTTGGGGTCGGCCTTCATCTTCTTCAGCAGCTCGGGCGCCGACAGGTCACCCTTGATCTTCACGACGTTCGAGGTGACGGAATCCTCGGCGGTCGCACCGACCTTGGAGACGGCGGCCTTCCGGGCCGAGGACGTTGCCTTGGGCTTGAACTTCACCATCACCGCGTTCGGCTCGAACTCGGCCTTCGCAGAGGTGTGATGGGCGGTGAACGGCCGCCGGTAAGGACCGGGCTGGGCCGCCGACCCGGACGAACCGGTGACGGCAACCAAACCACCTGCGACCAGGGCCGCGGGCACGACCAGACGCAACAAACGGGCGGAGCGGAACAACACAGACCCCCAAGAGCCTCGACAGGGCGGGAACGGACCGCAAAACGGCCCAGTCCTAAATCGGTGAAAACCCAGGCAGTGTTACACATTCCAGATTGCAACTTCGTGCAACGCAGAACCGTGGACCGACCTCCCGGCCGAGCGCTAGACTCCGCGACTCGACGCTCAGCCGGGCCGAGCGAGTGATCACGTCGCCTCCGCCAGCCAGACCGATCCGGGCAAGGGCCCGCGCCTGCCGCCGATGGCGGCCAGAAGAACAGCGGCGTCCTTTGCGTGTGATCACGTCCGTCCCGCCGAGTTGGCCGACCCGGGACACCAGTCCGCGGCTCCCACCCCAATGTCCGTCGAGTCGTGGCGATCGGCTCCTGCCCGGTCCGCCGAGTCGTGGATTCTGCCGCAAGAATGTGCCCTCCGGCCGGCCCCGACCCACGACTCGACGCCCCAGCCGGGCCAAGCGCGTGATCACGCCACGTCCGCCAACCAGACCGATCCCCGGCAACGGGTCCGCGGCGCCGCCGGAGGCGGCTAGCAGGAACAGCCGCCGCGCAGCGGCGCCCTTTGCTCGTGATCACGTGCCGCCCGCCGAGCAGGCCGGCCCGGGACACCAGTCCGCGGCGCCGCCGGAGGCGGCTGATAAGAACTGCCGCCGCGAAGCGGCGTCCTTTGCGCGTGATCGGGTCCGTCAGGACGGACGGGACGCGGCGGCGAGAAGTGGTGGCGCGGGGCGGCGGGCTTTGGCGGGGACCGATAGTCTCGGGCGCCATGAGCACCAGTGTCGCCATCGCGGTGATTACCTTCAGGCGACCTGCTCTGTTGCGGGGATTATTGACCAGTTTGCAGGCTCAGGAGCTGCCCGCGGACGGGGATTACGCGATCCGGATCGTGGTGGTCGACAACGACGCGGAGGGGTCCGCCGCCCGAGTGCTCGAGGAGTTCGGCGCGGGTACGCCGTACCCGGTGGAGTCGGTGGTGGAGCCAGAGCCGGGGATCCCGTTCGCGCGGGAGCGGTCGGTGGAGTTGTGCTGGAACGACGACGCGCTCATCTTCGTGGACGACGACGAGGTGGCGCCGCCCGACTGGCTCAAGACGCTGCTCAAGGCCTGGGAGTCGACCGGTGCCGACGTTGTCACCGGGCCGGTCCAGGGCAACCTGCCGCCTGGCGCCCCGGCGTGGAACCACTACAGCGATGTCCACGACTCGACCGGCCGGCACACCACCGGCGAGGAACTGCGCAAGGCGTACACGAACAACACCCTGGTCAGCCGGCGGGTCTATCACGCGGTCACGCCGGGCTTCCACCCCGCATTCCGGTACACGGGCTCCAGCGACCTGCACTTCTTCCTGCGGGTGCACCGGGCCGGGTTCCGGATCGTGTGGTGCGAGGAAGCGTGTATCGCCGAGGAGGTGCCGGTCGGGCGGACCACGCTGCGCTGGCTGGTACGGCGTGCGTTCCGGTCCGGCAGCGGGGACACGATCAGCCGGTTGCTGATCCGGCCGGGCGCGGTGAGCTACTTCTTGGTGCTGGCCTATGCTTCGGCCCGGGTGATCTCGGCGATCGGGTACGCCCTCGCCGGGCTGCTGCTCGGCCGGAAGACGCACCTGCTGAAGGCTGTCCGCCGGTTCTTCTCGGGCGTCGGCAGCCTCGCGGGGATAGTAGGGATCAACCATGACGAGTACCGGGAACGGCACGGCTCCGACGGTGGCGAGCCTGTGCCGGGCGATCTGGCAGGTGGAGCGGGACCTGGATCTGCTCGAGTGGCGGATTCGGAGCGCGCATCCGTGGCCGATCATCCGGATGCGCGTCTTCCATGAGCTGACCCGCCGCAGCGGTATCCACGGCGCACCACATCCGGTACGGCGTTCGCCGTACGACAAGGCAGGTCTCGTCGCCAAGCACGTGAGCGGACTCGCGACCCGGAACCCGTTCCTCGGCCGGTACGACGCTCTCGTCGTACCGCACCCGCGGAAACCGGGCGGTGTCGAGATCTACACCGACGAACTCCGCACCGCACTCGGACCGTCCGCCCTGATCCTGGACTCGGGGATCAACGGGACCCCGCTGCCCGGCAGCAAGAACCTGGACTTCTTCACGTCGGCCGCCGGCGCGATCCACCAACGCCGGCTGGACGACCGCGGAATCAGCGACGCACTCAGGGAACTGACCGGTGTCCAGGTGCCGGTGGGTGCACTACTGGCGAGGGAGGTCCCGAAACACCAGCGCCTGCGAGCGCTCTACCGCGCCCTGCTGCGCCGTCACCGGATCAAGACGGTGTACGTCGTCGTCGCGTACTTCCACCAGCACATCGTCGGCGCCGCCCGCGATCTCGGGATCCGGGTCGTGGAGCTGCAGCACGGCGCGATCAGCCCGTTCCACCTCGGCTACAGCTACCCCGGCCGACCGGTCGTCCCGGATCAGCCGGACGAGCTGTGGTGCTTCGGTTCGTACTGGACCGACGTCGCCGAGCTGCCCGCCGGGACGACGACCGCGGTGGTCGGCGCGACGTTCCTCCCCGCGCCGGACCGGAAGGATCCGCGGCGGGTCGTGTTCCTGTCGCAAGGCACGACCGGGGCCGAGCTCCTGCACGTCGCCGAGTCGGTCGCCAAGGAGCACCCGGACCTGGAGGTCCTGTTCCGCCCGCACCCGAGCGAGCACGCGTCCGACTACACGATCCCCACGAGCGTGAGGCTGTCGACCGACGGCAGCACGCTGGACCTGCTCGCTTCGGCCACCTATCAGGTCGGTGTCTCGACGACGGCCCTGTTCGAGGGGATGGCCCTCGGCTGCCGGACCGCGGTCGCGAACCTGCCCGGGCACGAGTACCTCGCACCGGCGATCGACAAGGGGCACGCGCTGCTGATGTCCCGCCCGGCGGAGCTCACCAAAGCACCGCTGTGCGCAGCCCCAGGCGCGTACTACGCCCCGAGCAATCTGACCGGCCTTCTCAACTAAGGCTGGCGGCCGATCATCCCGAGCAGTCGGTCCTGGAGCGGTGCGTCCGCGGACACCTTGACCTCCGGACCGAACACCTCGATCCCTTCGCCGAAGGCCCCCGGCGTCCGGTACTTCTCCATCATCTCCGGCGGGATCGCCGACGTACTCGCCCAGAGCAGCTCGACGTCGATCGGGTCCATCGTCTCGTCCTGACCGGTGGCCCGGGCCAGGTCCCAGCCGTGCAGGACGAGGTCGTCGGAGATCACCTGGTCGATGTTGTTCTCGGTCGTCAGCGGCCCCATCGGGGTGTCGGCCTCGGTCAACGCGAGCACCGGGTCGTCGAGCACCTGCTCCACCGCCGCACGGGCCTCCTGGAAGGCGAACAGGGGGTCGTCGCTCGGCTCCAGCTTCCGGCTGACCGGCAGGAGCAGATGAGCGTGCATGCCGACCACATGGTTCACCACGTCGCGGGCCGTCCATCGCTCGCACGGCGACTGGTTGTCCCACTGGTCCGGCGTCACGGCCGCGACCTTGCGCTCGAAGGCCTCGGCGCGCCGGCTGTATCGATCCGCGATCTCACCCATTACCGCATCTTGCCGTTCCGGCCCCTGTCGCGGAAGACCGAATCTGTCGGTTGTGGATCCTAGGGTCGGCGGCATGCGGATGGTGGAGCTCGGGCGGACGGGACTGACGGTGAGCCGGCTGGGGCTGGGGCTCGCTTCGATCGGGGGAATGTTCTCGGCCGTGCCGCAGCGACAGGCCGTCGCGACCATCGACCGGGCCTGGGAGCTCGGCGTCCGGCTGTTCGACACCGCGCCGGTCTACGGCTACGGACTGTCCGAGCAGCGCGCCGGTCTCGCGCTCCGCGGGCGACCGCGTCACCAGTTCGTCCTCTGCAGCAAGGTCGGCCGGCTGATCGAGCCGGGCGGCCCGGACATCCAGCCGATCTGGGCGGAGCCGCCGCCGGGTCTCGGTCCCCGCCTCGACTACTCGTACGGCGCGGTGCTCCGCTCGTTCGAGGCCAGCCTGGAGCGGATGGGCATCGACCGGATCGACATCCTGCACATCCACGACCCCGACCTCGACTACCTGACCGCGTCGACCGAAGCCCTCCGGGCGCTGGCCGAGCTCCGCGGTCGCGGCACCATCCGCGCGATCTCGCTCGGCGTGAACGACGCGGACGTGGCGGCCCGGTTCCTCCGCGAGACCGGGGCGGCCGGACCCGACTGCATCCTGCTCGCCGGCCGCTACACGCTGCTCGACCGGTCCGGCGCGGACGAGCTCCTGCCGTTGTGCGAGCGGCTCGGCGTCGCCGTTCTCGCCGCCGGGGTGTTCCACGGTGGCGTCCTGGCCGACACCGCCGAGGGCGCTCCCGACGGGTACGCGCGGGTCCCGCCCGACCTGCTCCGGCGGATCGACGGGCTCCGTGAGCTCTGCCGGGAGTACGGCGTACCGTTGCTGGCCGCCGCAGTCCAGTTCCCGCTCGAGCATCCCGCCGTGCCGGCGGTCGTGGTCGGGGCCCGGAGTCCGCGGGAGATCACCGAGGTCGCGGCGTGGCTCGACCATGAGATCCCACAAGCGTTCTGGACCGCATTAAGGTCTGGCGTATGAGGTACATGCTGCTTCACAAGACCAACGACAGCCTGGAGGCCGGGAACCCACCGGACCCGGAGATGCTGGCGCGGGCGGACGCCGTGCTCGAGGAGATGCGCCAGGCCGGCGTGCTGCTGCTCGGCGAGGGGCTGATGCCGAGCTCACGCGGGGCCCGGATCACATTCCCCACGCCGGGTGAGCCGCGCGTGATGGACGGGCCGTTCGCGGAGACGAAGGAGCTCGTCGCGGGTGTGTCGATCATCCGGGTCGACACCAAGGAGGAGGCCGTCCAGTGGGCCCTCCGCTTCGCCGAAGCCGACCCGAACACCCCGATCGACATCCTGGAGATCGCGGGCTAGGTCGTATCTGATGGTCCCGCGCCGTAGCGAGCAGGTGCTCGGTGCCGTGCCGAGTGCCGCGCAGTAGGCGCGGGACCATCAGACACGACCTACAGCTTCAGGTGCAGGATCGGGTACGGCTTGTTGGTCGGGTCGGTCTCGCTGCGGGCGACGACCCGGAAGCCGTGGTGCAGGTCGAAGCCGATCGCCTGCGGGTTCTGCTCGTTCACGTCGACGGACCCGGCGTCGAAGGACCGGAAGGCGTGCTCGAGCAGCAACGAACCGCCACCCTGCCCGCGGTACGCCGGATCGAGGAACAGCATCTCCACGTTGCCCTCGGCCACACCGATGAAGCCGATCAGCAGCCCGTCGTCGGTGCGCAGCCCGGCGAGCTGCGGGATCTCCCCGAACGACGCGCGGACGAGCGGCCGGAACACGTCCAGATCCGCCTCGGTGACGAAGTCGTGCGTCGCCCGTACGGACGCCTCCCACAGGTCGGCCGCCCGGTCGTACTCGTCCGGCCGGATATCGCTGATCTCCATGCCGCCCACGGTCGCACCCACCGCCGCGGCCTGTCAGCTCGATTACCCCGCGACGACGCCTTCCTCGGCGACGACCAGGGAGTCGATCGCGGCGAAGAACCTCGCGATGCCCGGCAGGTTCCCGCCCTTGTCCCGGGACGCGGCGAAGTCCTCCGGGCCCGCCCACTCGACGATGTCCAGCCACTCGTCGTCCGGCAGCCGCACGAGCCGGGCACCGAGGAATCCGGTCCGGTCGGCCTCGAAGTCCTTCAGCATCTCCGCCCGGGCGGAGAGCAGCTCCTCGGTCTTCTCCGGCAGTACGCGGAAGCGGGTCAGCTCGACAGTCGTCATGAGGTTCCTTTCAGGAGAGGTTGGTGGAAGCCCAGGAAGTGATGTCTTCGTGCCGGATGGCAGCGGCCATCAGGTCGGGGAACAGGTCAGGGGTACAGGCGAACGTCGGTACGCCGAGATCCGCGAGCGCGGCCGCGTTCTCCGCGTCGTACGACGGGGTGCCGGAGTCGGACAGCGCCAGCAGAGCGATCAGCTGTACGCCGGACTCGACCAGGGACCGGGCTCGTCGCAGCATCTCCTCACGGACGCCGCCCTCGTAGAGATCCGAGATCAGCACCATCACCGTCTCGGCCGGCTTGGTGACGAGCTCCTCGCAGTAGGCGAGCGCACGGTTGATGTCCGTCCCACCGCCGAGCTGCGTCCCGAAGAGGACATCGACCGGGTCCTCCAGCTGATCGGTCAGGTCGACCACTGCGGTGTCGAAGACGACCAGGCTGGTCCGGAGCGTGCGGATCGATCCGAGCACCGCACCGAAGAGCGACGCGTAGACGACCGACTCCGCCATCGAGCCGGACTGGTCGATCGCGAGCACCACGTCCCGCTGGACGCTGTGGTTCCGTCGTGCGTACCCGACCAGCCGGTCCGGGACGATCGTGCCGAGCGCCGGCGAGAAGTGCTTGAGGTTGGCCCGGATGGTCCGGTCCCAGTCGATGTCCGAGTGCCGCGGCCGGCCCGTCCGCCCGGCCCGATCGAGTGCCCCGGTGACGGCCGCGCGAGTCCGCTCGGCCAGGCGTGCCTCGAGCTCGGCGACGACCCGGCCGACCACATCCCGCGCGGTCTGCTTGGTCTCCTCCGGCATCACCTCGTTGAGCGCGAGCAGCGTGCTGACCAGGTGTACGTCGGGCTCCACGGCACCCAGTAGCTCCGGCTCCATCAACATCCGGGTGATGCCGAGCCGCTCGACCGCGTCCCGCTGCATCACCTGGACGACAGAGCTCGGGAAGTACTGACGGATGTCGCCGAGCCACCGCGCCACCCGCGGCGCCGACGAACCAAGGCCCGCCGATCGTTGGGTTCCCGATTCGCCTTCCGAGGCGTCGTACAGCGCCGCCAGCGCGGCGTCGACGGACTGGTCCGCCTTGGACAGCGTCGTACCCGTCTCGGGCTCGGCTTCGCTGCCGAGTACGAGTCGCCAGCGCCGCATCCGGTCGTCGTTCATCTCACACCCCCAGCAACTGCGCGACGACGGGCAGGACGGACGCGGCCAGCTCGGTGTCGAGATCGTTGTCATCAGCAACGACCACGGCCGCCGGATCGCCGAGCGCACGCGCGCGGGTCCCGATCGACCGGCGCTCCGGCGCGGCGAACGTCCCGAACGTCCGGCGCAGCAGCGGCAGCACCTCCACGAACGCGTCGTCCGGGATCGCGCCGAGCCACGCATCCACCAACGCCAGCAGGCGTTCGTCGTGCACGAGCAGCAATCCACCGCCGGCCAGGAATCCTTCGACATACCCGGCAGCGTCGGCGGTCGGCGTGCCGGGTGACAGCGCCCGCCCCAGCCGCAGCGCGACCTCGTGATCCGGCAACCGCGAGGTGTCGAGCATCAACCGGGTCAACCGGCCGCGGATCAACGGCGGCACCGCGGCGCGATCGCTCAACCCCTCCAACGTGTTCAGCCACTCCGCCCGCACACCCTCGGCCAGCAAGGCGGTCGCGTCCTGCACTCCGTCGATCAGTTCCTGTACGGCGGCAGCCGCGTCCGGATCGAGTCCGTGCACAGCCCGGCCGAGGCCGGCGCAGATCCGTGACACCATGCGTCCGGCGACCGCGGCCAGGCCGGCGGTGTCGGTGCCACGGACATCGCCGTACCGCGAGGATCGTGCCAGCGCGGGCAACGCCGCCATCAGGTGACCGACGTCGGCATCGGCGGCCGCTCGGGTGTCCACGCCTTGAAGCAGAGACGGCATGGCGTCGGCGAGGTCCGCGAGCAGCGACTTCTCCAGCGCAGCGGTGACGTCGGCGAGCGTCGACGACTGGTCGGCCACCTGCAGCATGACCGTGGTCGCGGCTCCCAGCACGGTCGTGCCGTGCGCACCGGCGGCGACCAGGTCGACTTCGAGGCCCGGATCCCAGGTCAGCCGCCACATCTCCCGGAACGTGCCCTGCGCGCGGCGCTCGTCGGTGGCCGGCACACCCCAGTGCACACCGAGAATCCGCAAGCGGTGCAGGAGCCTGGACTTCTCCACGTCGTTCGGCTTCCGCAGGTCGAGCTCGATCACCCGCTCGGTCGCGTCCCGCCGCATCCGCAGCCGCCGCGCCTGCGCCGCGAGATCCGCCGCGACCGGCGCCTGTGGCGTCTCCCCGGGCACCGATCCCAGCAGCTCGCCGACCACCGCTTCCCGCGTCACGAGATCAAGCAGTACGTCGTTCCCGCCGCAGAGCACCGCCCGCGTCGCCTCGGTGACCTCGCTCAAGCCGGCGAGCGGGCGGCCTCGCAATGCGGCCAACGTGTCCGCGAGTCGGACCGCCTCGATCACGTGCGCACTGGACACCGGAAGGTCCTCGGCGCGCAGCACCCGCGCGACCTTGGACAGCCACCGGGTGGTGATCTGGTCGGGCGCGGTGAACAGGTGGTGGTACCAGCCCGGTGACGTGATGCCGGCGCCGTACCCGCTCGTCGCGGCCAGCCGGCCGTGCGTCCACGGGACCCACGTGCAGGCGACCTTCCGCTTCGGCAGGCCCTTCAGGATCCGCTGGTCATGTGTTGCCGGGGGCAACGGCAGCTCCAGGGCGGGCACGTGCCAGGCGCCGCAGATCACCGCGATCCGCTCGAACCCTTCGCGGATCGCCTTCCGCAGCACGGTGCGCATGTACGCCTCACGCTGCGCTTCGCGGCCCACGGCCTCCTCGTCGTGACGCAGTTCGCGCATCGCGTCGGCGATCACGCTGAACGGCTCGGCCCCCTCGCGCCGCGACTCGATCACGTCGTCCCACCAGCGCTCGGGATCGTCGTACCCACCGGCGTTCGCGAGCGTCGCCAGCGGATCGATCGACGCCGCCCGCCGGCCCTCCCGACCGGACGAGGCGAACTGATGTGCGGCGGGCAGGTCGCAGAACCGCACCGGTACGCCGGCCGCCAGCGCGTACTTGATCGCCTGCCACTCGGGGCTGAACACCGCGAACGGCCAGAACGCCGCCCGCGTCGAATCGTCGACCGCGTACGCCAGCAGCGCGACCGGCGGCTCCATCTCCTCCGACGCCGCCAGCTCGACCACCTTGTCGGCCTCCGGCGGTCCCTCGATCAGCACCACGTCGGGCCGCAGCTCGGCCAGCGCGGTCGCGACCGCCCGCGCCGATCCCGGCCCGTGATGCCGGATCCCGAGAAGATGAACGGTCATCCGGAGATCTCTCGGCAGGCGCGGTAGAACGGGGCCCAGTCGTCGCGTTCGCGGACGACGGTCTCGAGGTACTCCGACCAGACGACACGATCCGCCGATGGGTCCTTGATGACGGCACCGAGGATGCCGCCGGCCACGTCGGTCGGCCGGAGTACGCCGTCGCCGAAGTGGGCCGCGAGGGCGAGACCGCCGGTGACGACGCTGATCGCCTCCGCGGTGGACAGCGTGCCGGACGGCGACTTGACCGCCGTACGGCCGTCCTCGGTGCGGCCGGAGCGCAGTTCGCGGAAGATCGTCACCACGCGCCGGATCTCGTCGAGCGCGTCGTCGGGTTGCGGCAGCTCCAGCGCCGTACCGAGTTGTGCGACCCGGCGGGAGACGATGTCCACCTCGTCGTCGGCCGAGTCCGGCAGCGGGAGGACGACGGTGTTGAAGCGGCGCCGGAGCGCGCTGGAGAGTTCGTTGATGCCCTTGTCGCGGTCGTTCGCGGTGGCGATGACGTTGAATCCCTTGCGGGCCTGGACTTCCGTGGCCAGCTCGGAGATCGGCAGCGTCTTCTCGGACAGGATCGTGATCAGCGCGTCCTGGACGTCGGACGGCATCCGGGTCAGCTCTTCGATCCGGGCGATCTTCGCATCCGTCATCGCCCGCTGCACCGGACTCGGCACGAGCGCCGCCTCACTGGGGCCCTGGGCAATCAACTGGGCGTAGTTCCACCCGTACCGGATCGACTCCTCCGCGGTCCCCGCCGTCCCTTGCACGAGCAGGGTCGAGTCGCCGCTGATCGCCGCCGCCAGATGCTCGCTCACCCAGGTCTTCGCCGTTCCCGGTACGCCGAGCAGCAGCAACGCCCGGTCCGTGGCCAGGGTCGCCACCGCAACCTCGATCAGCCGCCGCGGCCCGACGTACTTCGGCGAGATCTCCACCTCACCGGCCTTGCCGCCCAGCAGGTACGTCACCACCGCCGCCGGCGACAACCGCCACGCCGGCGGCCGCGCTCGGTCATCCACGGCTGCCAACGCCGCCAGCTCCCCCGCATACTCCTCTTCCGCATGCGGCCTGAGAACTTCAGTGGTCATGACAGCTCCTCGTACAGTTCGCGGCGGAAGGTCAGGGTCTCCACCAGGCGGCGGCGCCAGGTGTCTTCCTCGCCGGTGGGTTCGCGGGTGATCGGGTGGTTCAGGACGTCGGGTGGGACGGCGCGGGCGGTGATGCTGGCCAGCCTCGCCCAGGCTCGGTTGGTGCCGACCTTGGCGAGTTGGTCGAGGATCATGCTCGCGAGCGAGGGCGGCCAGGGCACGGGCAGGCCGCCGACCAGCTCGGCGACGTCGACCGTGGTGCGGAGGGCTTCGACGGCGCGGGCCCATTCTTCGGCGGGAAGCAACCGCAACAACTCGGCGGGACTTCGGCTACCTGTCGATGCCTCTGAGCGCAGCAGAGCGCGGGCCCATTCAGCTGACGTCTCCCGGATGGCTGCTTCGGTCCAGGCTGCTTGGAGAAGTTCGGGAGCGCAGCCCTCGACCGGTGTCTCCAACCAGGCCAGATCCATCGCGGACAGTGGGGTGCTGGCGATGATCTGGAAGAACCACCACGCGCGTTTGCCGATGCCCTCCGGGTTCTGGGAGTCGATGCCGTCGCGTTCCATCGACGTACTCAGGCGTCGCGGGAGGTCGACCGCGAGGACGCCCTGGGTGGCGGTCAGGTGGGAGTGCAGGCGCTCGGTCATCCGTTCGCCGTACCGGGAGCCCGGGACGCGGGCGAGCAGGCGGGCAGCGGCCCGGCGGACCTCCTTGGAGCGGTCGTCGAGCGCCGCTTCCAGGAAGTCCTCGTCGGATGCGGACAACCCCTCCGCGAGCAGGCCGAGGAATTCGGTGCGGGTGGCAGCGGACTCGGACGGCCAGACCTCGGCGAGAGCTTCCAGCGCGGCCTCGGGATCGTGCTGACGCACGGCACGGAGCCAGCTGCGTCGCTGGACCGCGTTGCCGTGCGTCCAGAGTTCCACGTCGTTGCTGTCAGCAACAGCTGCGTGGAGGAAACGCCACTCCGGGTTGAGATCCGCGAGCCACCGCGCCCGCCGGCCGGCGGCGGCGATGACGAGGGGACGGTACTCGGCCCGGTTCCGCGCGTAGTCCGCCAACGCCGGCAGGTGCTCGGGCGGCACACCCCACCCGCGTGCATCGGCAGCCCGCAACCACTCGCCGAGCGCGGTCGTCTGGAATCCGCCGAGCATCGCCGCCAGCCGCCGAATCGCGACCGGTCGAGGCAGCGGCCGCTCCTCACCCGATGCCGCCGGCAACGGTTCGAGGTCGCGGAGAGGTTTCCGGCCGGCACGCTTGTACACGGTCGCGAGCGCGGCGGCGTCCAGCAGACCACCGTCCCGCAAGCGTTCTTGCACAGCCTCAGGCAACTCTTCGAAGTGCGCCGGCCGCCGATCCGTACCCAGCAGCGCCGAGCTGACCAGCCCGTCCCAGCCCTTCACAAGATCACCGGCCGATCGTCGTGCCAGCACGTCATCGGGCGGAAACCGGCACGGTTCCACTCACCCGCGACGGTGACCGGATCGCCGGCCGACACCGCGAGCAGCTTCCACGGATCCACACCGGGCAGCAGTTCGAGCCCATCGTCGGCAGCATCCACGAGCGCCCACCCCTCGCCGTACGGCGCCGGCCGGACGTCCTGCAGGACCAGCGGCCAGCGCTCGTTCCACGGGTCGGCGGCAACGGATTCGACGTACGACGCCAACGCCTGGCGAGCCGTGAATCCGGTCGGCTGCGGCGCGGGCAGCCGGGGAGCGGTCTGGGTGAGTAGCGCGCGCATCGGCAGCGCACCGGGATAGAAGGACAGCGCCCCCGGAACGTACTCTCCCGGTCGCGCCGGCAGCGGATCGAGCGGCCGTCCCGCGGCCGCGAAGCTGAGGATCAGGCCGAGCCGACCAGTCGTTGCCCCACGCAACCAAACCCGGCGGACGGTGAGCCGCTTGTCCGGCTCGATCACGCGCCCGAGCACGAGCCAGTCGTCCTCGACCTTCTCGCCCTCGGCCAGCACCCGCGCGGTCTCGACGGTCCACCCGATCCGGGACTGCACGGTATCGGCCAGCGACGGCGGCAGCTCGGCGAGCCGGTCGTGCGCGGAGACGATCAGGTGAATCAGCGACAGCTCCTCGAGCAGCTCGCCCGGCCACCCGTGTCCACGGCCGACCACACCAGCCGCTCGCCGTACCGCTCCCGCCACCCCCGGCGCCTGCGCGTCGACCATCCGGGCCGCCAGCCGGCTGAGCTCGGTATAGGCACGCTGATCGAACCCACCGAGCCCTTGCCGGACCTGATCGTCCAGCCAGCTCGCCAGCTCGGCCATCCCGGCCGACACCCGATCAGCCCGCCGGGAAGCGCGCTGCTGGGCGGCCAACGGGTCCGCAACCTCGCCCGGCTTCCGCTCCGGCCGCTCAGCCCGCGCCGGGCGCTGATCGACCCACGACGTCACCCACTCCGGCTCGTCCGCCGGCCGCACATCCCCGCCGGCCCACAGCAACAGCAGCCCGAGCGCGTGCTTGCAGGGGAACTTCCGGCTCGGGCAGGAGCACTTGTACGCCGGTCCGCTCAGGTCGACCGCGGTCTGGTACGGCTGTTTGCCGCTGCCCTGACACAGTCCCCACACCGCCCGCTCGGACGCGCCGGTCTCCGGCCACTTCGCCGGACGGGCTTGCGCCTGGCCAGCCTTCGCGGACGCAGGATCAGGCGCCAGCCCCAGCACCTGCTCCACGTCCCACGGCCCCACGGCACTCCTCGCTCGATACGCCTCTAAGGCGAGAGCATGCCATCCGACGCCGACAACGCGATCATCACCCGAAGGCCTGGCGTTCGTGGACCTCGTCGGGGTAACCGTTGGCCGCGGCCGGCGGGGTATCGGAGAGGCCGTTGCGGATGGTTCCGAGCAGGCGTTCTTCGACCGCTTCCAGTTCGGCGATGCGGTGCCGGATCTCCAGTTCCTCGTCGCGGGCAGCGGCCAGCAACTCGGCCGCCTCTGCCTTTGCGGCTTCACGGAGGTGGTCGGCCGTGCGCTGGCTGGCGCTGAGCACGCTCAGTTCGTAGCGGCGGAGCTCGTCGACGAGTTCGCCGGCCGGGCGCTGGGCGTCGAGGATGGCGGCGGCCGGCTGCGGGACGGCGTCGGGCAGCGTGTCCTCGAGCGCCGCGATCTGCTGGTCCACGCGGGCGAACAGGTCGGCGACGTCCGTACGCATCCGGCGTACGACGTTCGCCGCGGCCTGGACGCGTTCGTTCGCCTCGCGCTCCCGTTCGCGGGCGGTCCGCTCGGCCGAGGTGATCACATCGAGTGCGACGACCGCGGCCCGTTCGGCCGGATCGTCGGGAACGGTCTCACGCATCGGCGCCTCCTCTTCCGCACCGTCCGCCGTCAGCGCGACCGTACGGCGGAGTGGAACCTCCCGGATGAACAGCACTGCGAGCAGGCTGACCACCGCCGCACCGGCCGCGATCACGAAGATCTTCCCGGTCGCATCGCCGTACGCATGCCGCACGATCTCGGCCACCGGTGCCGGCAGCGCGTTCACGTCCAGCACGCTGCCGCTCGACCCGCTGGACGCCGCGGCCGCCGCCTCCGGCCCGAGCGCCCGGATGTTCTCGGTGATCAGGTCCATCACCCGGTTCGCCAGGACCGCGCCGAGCACCGAGACGCCGACCGCGCCACCGAGGCTGCGGAAGAACGTGACCGTGGCGCTGGACGCGCCGACCTGGCTGACGTCGACGGTGTTCTGTACGGCGAGCACCAGGTTCTGCATCATCATGCCCATGCCGATGCCCATCCCGAGCATGCCGAGGCCGACGTACCAGTAGGGGCTGGTGTGGTCGATCGTGCCGAGGACGCCGAGACCGGCGGTGAGGAACAGCCCGCCGAGCACGAGGTACCGCTTCCACCGGCCGAACCGGGTGATCAACTGCCCGGACCCGACCGACCCCAGGAACGACCCGAACATCATCGGGATCGTCAGCAACCCGGCCTCGGTCGCGCTGTACCCACGGGCCACCTGGAAGTACTGCCCGAGGAACACCGCGCTGCCGAACATCGCGATCCCTACCGCCAGGCTGGCCAGGATCGCCAGCGCGGTCGTGCGTTCGCGGACCACCTTCACCGGGACGAGCGGCTCGCGCGCGTGGGTCTCGACGATCACGGCCAGGATGCCGAGCACCGCCGTACCACCGAGGTAGGCACCGGTCTGCCACGACCACCACGCGAAGTGCTCGCCGGCGAACGACACCCAGATCAGCGGCAGGCCGGCCGCGCCCGCGATCAGGATCGCGCCGAAGTAGTCCATCTTCACTTCGCGCTTGATCACCGGCAGGTGCAGGTAGCGCTGCAGGACGAGCAGCGACAGGACGGCGAGGGGCACGCAGACGTAGAAGCACCAGCGCCAGCCGAGCCACGATGTGTCGACGATGACGCCGCCGACGAGCGGCCCGGACACAGTGGCGACCGCCATCACGGCGCCCATGTAGCCGGAGTACCGGCCGCGGTCGCGCGGTGGGATCGCGGCGCCGACGATCGCCTGGGCGAGGGCCATCAGGCCACCCATCGCCAGGCCTTGCAGGACCCGCGCGCCGATCAGGAACGGGACGTTGTGCGCGGCGCCGGCGAGCGCCGATCCGGCCACGAACATCACGATCGCGAACTGGACCAGCAGCTTCTTGCTGACCAGGTCGGAGAGCTTGCCCCAGACCGGCGTGGACACGGTCATCGCGAGCAGGCTGGCGGTGATCACCCAGGTGTACTGGGTCTGGGAGCCTTCCAGGTCCGCGATGATCGTCGGCAGCGCGTTGCTGACGATGGTCGAGCTCATCACGGCGGTGAACAGCGCGGCCAGCAGCCCGGCCAGGATCTCCAGGATCTCGCGATGGGAGAGCCCCGGGTCGGCAGGGTTGGCGGGGGCGGCGGCCGTATCCAGGGTCCGGGTGGCAGACATCGGGTTCCGTTCGTACGCGGAGTCGCTACGGCCGAAGCAGCGGCGTGCGCTGCCCCGGGGCGGAAGCGGCCGGCGTGTCCTCACCCAGCCTGATATTTGGTTGCAAGAACCAACGATAAGCCCGCAGTGTCAGCGACCGCTCACCGGGAGCCACCGATCGCTCGTCGCGGAGCGGCGTCCTATTGTGAGACGAGCCCTCCTCGGAACAGGTTTTCCCGCGTACGATCCGGTTCTTGTTGAGAGATCAACACTGGCCCCCGGCGGTGCTGTCAGGGCCCGTCGGGGGTCATCCGAAGGCGGCGACGAGGACGTCGACGCACCCGGCCGGCCGGCCCGGCGCGATCACCAGGTTGCCGGGAGCGCTCAGCGGCGGCGCGAACTGGCCCATCCACAGGACGCCGTCCGCCGACCCGCAGGACGTGCCGTACACGACGGTCCAGGCCGGGGAACCGGTCGACATCTCGACGATCGTGGCTTCCAGGTCGTCCGCCGCCCGGCCCGGCACCGGCTCGAACCCGGCGTCCCGGCAGGCAGCCGTGAGGAACTCCCGCAGCCAGGGATCGGCCGGCAACCGCATCGGCAGACCCGCCAGGTCGACGAGCTTCACGCCGTCGTCCGCCCGGTACTCCGACGGCAGCAGGACCGACAGCGGATCCCGCCAGAGCTCGACCACCTGGAGGTCGGCGGCGGCCACCTCACCGCGGACGAACGCCACATCCAGATCGCCGGACCTCAGCGCGTCGAGGTGATCGGCCGCGGCACCGGAGCTCAGCTTGATCTCCAGGTCCGGCGTGCTCTCCCGGAGAGCGGCGAGACCGCGTTCGAGCCGATCCCGCAAACCAGGCGCCGTGCCGATCCGCAGTACGCCGGAACGCCCGGACGCGAGCTCCGCGGCGACGCCGGTGGCATGGTCCGCGGCGGCGAGGATCGTCCGCGCCTCGCGCAGCATCCGCTCACCGTCGCCGGTCAGCCGGACGTGCCTCGACGAACGGTCGAGGAGCTTCAGGCCGAGCTCGCGCTCGAGCCGGGCAACCTGCTGGCTGACCGCCGGCTGGACGATGTTCAGCCGTTCGGCGGCCCGGCCGAAGTGGAGCTCCTCGGCGACGGTGACGAAGTACCGCAGCTGCCGCAGCTCCATCGGCCACCCCCGGCGATCACGATTCCTTATCACTGCACAGCGTAGCTGCGTCTTGGTCACCGATGGCCGCGCTCGTTGACTGGTGGACATGAGAACAGGACTGTGGATCGAGGAAGAAGGCCTCCGGATCGACGAGGTCGGGGCCGCCGCCAAGACTGCCGAGGACAGTGGGATCGACCGGATCTGGTTCAGCCAGCGAACCGGCTGGGACGCGCTCACGCTGATCGCGGGCGCAGCGCCGTACACGTCGACCATCGGCTTCGCGGTCGGCGTCGTACCGATCTATCCCCGGCACCCGATGGCCCTGGCAGCGCAGGCGCTCAGCGTGCAGGCAGTGTCGGGCAACCGGCTCACACTGGGGATCGGGACGAGTCATCCGCACATGGTCGAGGGGATGTTCGGCCTCTCGATGGAGCAGCCCGCCAAATACACGCGCGAGTACGTCGAAGCGCTCGGACCACTGCTCTCCGGCGAGCCCACCGACTACGAGGGTGAACGGCTGACGGCTCGTGGACAGATCGAGATCACCGGCGCGGAGACTCCCGAGCTGATCCTCGCCGCACTGGGTCCGCGGATGCTCAAGACCGCGGGCGAACTGACTGGCGGCACGATGACCAGCTGGGTAGGGCCCGACCTGGTCGAGAGCTACATCCGGCCGACCATCGACCGGGCCGCGGCCGCGGCGGGTCGGCCGCAACCACAGGTGATCGCGGCCGCGTGTATCGCGCTCACCGATGATGTGGACGCGACCCGCGCATGGATCCGGGAACGCTTCGGCGCGGCCGGCGACATGCCGGCGTACCGGGCGGTGCTCGACCGAGGAGGGAAGGCGGGACCGGAAGACACCGCCGTACTCGGCGACGAATCGGCGGTGGCGAAGGAGATCCAGCGGTTCGCGGATGCCGGGACTACTGAGTTCGTCTTCTGCCCGGTCGGGACGGCGGCGGAGCAGGAGCGGACGATCAGGTTCGCACTCGACTACGCGGCACAGCAGTAGCCGCTGCCGGAGACGTACGAGAGATTCTTCAGCTGACCGGCCACGGTGGATGTCCCTTGGAAGACGTCGATGCGCTCGCTGAGGACCGGCAGCAGATCGCCGTGCGCGACGACGAAACGGATGTCGGGATGGCGGGTCAGGACACCGGTCAGCGCCAGATCGGTGACTGCCCGGGCGGTGTCGAAGGGGAACTCGATCATCGGTCGTGGCCGGTCCAGCGCGACCTGACGCCACTGTGGTGGTGACGTCGGATGCAGCAGCACCATGGCGGACCTAGCATCCAGCTCCCGCCACAGTGGCTCCCACGACGGGTCGCCCGGATACATGCCGCCGGCATTGCTCAGCAGTACGACGCCGTCCGCGTGCAACACGTCGTACGCGTAGTCCACCTCGACCAAGGCGCCCTCGACATCCGGCAAAGGCAGGCTCGCGAAGAACCCGAAGCGGCCCGGGTGGTCGCGGACCAGCGTCGCGGCGGCCTCGTTGACCTGCCTGGCCAGGACCTGAGCGCGGAAGTCGTCACCGAAGTGCACACCCGGCGACGGCACCGACAGCACGGCCTTCTCGATGCCGGTCCGGTCCATCTCCTCGAGGTGCTTCTGGACAGACCACTTCGGCCAGCCGGGCATCCCGTCTGGCCGAAGGTGTCCCGCCCGCTCCGCCGCGGCGACGTACTCCGGCGGCAGGAAGTGCGCGTGGAGGTCGATCATCCCGCCACCGGGTGCAGCAGGTCGTCGAGACCGATCCGGCGGAGCAATTCGGCGCGAACCCGGTCGGCCACTCCGTTCACCACCGCGGCGCCGTCGTCCGACGGGTCGATGTGGACCCGGAACGGCCGGTGCCCCTTCTCGGTGCCGACCACCGTCACGATCGCCTTCGCGACCTCGGCGACATCGGCCCAGGCCGGCTCGAGCTCGGCCAGCTTCTGGCCGACCTGCTCCATCAGCCCGGCGTACTTCGTCTCGTACGCCGCGACCACCTCCGCGTCGGCCGGCGAGCCGCTGTGGGCGAAGTGGTTGGTGCCGTGGGTGAAGGCACCCGGGACGACGATCGTCGTCTCGATCCCGAAGCGCGCGACCTCGAGCGCGTAGCTCTGCGCCAGCGCGTCCATCGCCGCCTTCGCCGCGAAGTACGGAGCCAGGTACGGCGGAGTCCCGCCGCGCGTGCTCGAACTGCCGACCCACACCATCAGGCCGTCCTGCTGCTCGCGGAGATGCGGGAGCGCGGCCCGGTTGAGCCGCTGCGTGCCGACGACGTTGGTGTCGTACAACTGGGCCAACTGCTCCGGCGTGAAGGCCTCGGCCGGACCGGTGACCATGTGCCCGGCGTTGTGCACGAGTACGTCGAGACGCCCTTGCTCACGGATCACGGTGGCGACAGCCTGCTGGGCGGAGGCGTCTGTGCTGATGTCCAGCTCGACGGCGCGGAGGTCGACGTTGTGCTCGGTCGCGTACTGCTTGGCGTCCGCGGCGGCGGCTGCGTTGCGGCCGGCGACGCCGCGCATCCCGGCGTAGACGATGTGGCCGGCGTCGGCGAGGGCACGGGCGGTCAGAGCACCGAAACCGCTCGACGCGCCACTGATCAGAACTGTCTTGCTCATGACGGATTCCTTTACTTCGGGAGGGCCGGCGCGAGGAGTGGTGCTGATCAGGCGGCCGAGCCGCCGTTGGCGTAGATGACCTGGCCGTTGATCCAGCGGGCCG
Source organism: Kribbella sp. NPDC048837 (assembly GCF_055586945.1). NCBI lineage: Bacteria > Bacillati > Actinomycetota > Actinomycetes > Propionibacteriales > Kribbellaceae > Kribbella > Kribbella sp. NPDC048837. The sequence goes on along the minus strand of NZ_JBVJHF010000002.1, from coordinate 549,871 downwards.
GTCCGGCCAGGAAGGCGATGATCTCGGCGATGTCGGACGGCTCGCCCAGGCGCTCCAGCGGCGGCTCGGCGGCGATCCGGTCGATCAGTTCCTGCGGCTTGCCCTCGAAGAACAGCGGGGTCGCGGTCGGGCCGGGGGCGACGGTGTTGACGGTGACGTCGCGGCCGCGCAGCTCGCGGGCCAGGATCAGGGTGATCGCCTCGACGCCGCCCTTGGTGGCGGAGTAGGCGGAGTAGCCCGGCCGGGCCAGCTTGGTGAGGGAGCTGGAGACGTTGATCAGCGCGCCGCCGTTGCGGAGCCGGCGGACCGCCTGCTGGTCGACCACGATGGTGCCGCGGAGGTTGGTCCGCACGACCCGGTCGAAGACCTCCAGGTCGAGGTCGGCGAGCGGGGACAGCGGCATGATGCCGGCCGCGTTCACGACCACGTCGACGCCGCCGAACTCCTGCTCGGTCCGGTCGAACAGCGCGGCCACCGCGGTCTCGTCGGCGACGTCGGCCTGGACCGCGATCGCCCGGCCGCCGGCCTGCTCGACCTCCTTGACGGCCTCTTCGGCCGCTGCCTGGTTGCCGGCGTACACGATCGCCACCGCGTAGCCGTCCCGGCCCAGGCGGGTGGCGGCCTCGCGGCCGATTCCGCTGGATCCTCCGGTCACGATGGCGACCCGTCCGGCGGTGGTGTTCTCGGTCATCGTCCTGCTCCTCGATCTCGGTGTCCTGCTGACACCAACGATCTTGCTGCGACCGATGCATCAAGTCCAACGACTCAAGTCGATGGGTGGATCAATTTCATTGATGCAGGAGCCCGCCCTGCGGGCGGGGAGGGGGGAGCTGGGTAGTCAGTTTTATTGATGCAAGTCCTGGCCGAGTTCTGTGCCGGGAGGGTGCCGGAGGTGGGTGCTGACCAAGCCCAGCAGGGCTCGCAGTGCGGCGGTCGGCTTCCGTTTCTTCAGGGTGGCCATGTACAGCGACCACTGGAACGACTCGTCCTTGATCGGTACGACGCGGATCGCGTCGACACCGGCCACGGCGTACCCGGGCAGGATCCCGAGGCCGACACCATGGGCCACGAACTGCACGCCGTTCTCGATCCCGAGCGCCTCGACGACCACGTGCCGCGCGAGCCCGGCCGCCTCGAAGCGCTGGTCGATCAGCGTCCGGGTGCCGAACCCGGGCGGGAAGTCCACGAACGCCTCGTCGGCCAGGTCGGCCAGCGTCACCGTCCGGCGGCGCGCGAGCCGGTGCCCGACCGGGACCGCGAGGACCTGCGGAACCCGGAGCAACTCCCAGGCCGTCAGCTCACGCGGCACGCTGCCGGCCGCGATCCCGAGGAACCCGACGTCGATGTCCCCGTTCCGCAGGGCCACGATGACGCCGGCCGATCCCTCGGCGTCGACCCGCAGTTGCAGCTCGACGTTCGGATAGCGCCGGCGGAACTCACCGGCCGCGGCCGGCAGGTCGATCAGCCCGAGGCCGGGCAGCAGCCCGACGCGCACGGATCCGCGCATCCCGGCGCCGAGCTCGTCGACGACATCACGAGCCCCTTGGACCGCGTCCATCACCGCGAGCGCTTCGGGGAGGAGCGCCGTACCCGCCTCGGTCAGCACCACTCGCTGGGCGCTGCGCTCGAACAGCGTGACCTTCAGATCGCGTTCCAGCGCGGCGATCGCGGCGCTCACCGCGCTCTGCACCACGTGCAGCCGCCGGGCGGCCAACGTGAAGCTCCGCTCGTGCGCCACCGCCACGAAGTACTCCAGCTGCCGCAACTCCACGACCGCAGTCTGTCATCGCCACCACGTCAAGAACGCCGGACTCGCTTCGACCTGTCCGCGAAAGGGCACCCGGACAGACAGGATGAGTGAAGTGACGAACCTTCAGGATCAGATCCAGCGGCGGCTCGACGAGCTGGTCGCAACCGAGCTCGGACTGCAGGTGGCGGTCTACCAGCAGGGTGAGCTGATCGTCGACGCCACGGTCGGGACCACGCCGGACACCCTTTTCTACAGCGCATCCACCGGCAAGGCCACCACCGCGACCGTCGCCAACGTGCTGGTCGATCGCGGAGTGCTCGAGTACGACGCCCCGATCGCCGACCTCTGGCCCGAGTTCGCGGCGAACGGCAAGGAGAAGGCGACCCTGCGGCACGTGCTGACCCACTCGATCGGCCTACCGGCGCTCGCGCCCGGCACCACGATCGAGGACCTGACCCGGTGGACGACGATCACGTCGTACCTCGCCGCGGCCGAGCCCTGGTGGGAGCCCGGCACCAAGATGACCTACCACGCCGAGACTTTCGGGTATCTGGTCGGCGAGATCGTCCGGCGGGCGACCGGCCGCCGGATCTCCGACGTACTGCACGACATCGCCGAGCCGCTGGGGATCGCGGACGAGGTCTACATCGGTGTACCTCTGGACCAGCAGTCCCGGGTCGCCACGTTGGTCGAACCGGACGGGGCCGAGGAGTCGTTCGCCATGCTGGCAGGCCTTTTCGGGAAGGTCACGCCACCGGAAGCGCTCCCCCGGGCAGCGCATGTCAACGGCCGCCCGGACGTGCTCGCCGCCGAACGCCCGTCCGGCGGCGTCCTCACCGCGCGCGGTGTCGCCAGGCTGTACGCCGCTCTGATCGGCGAGGTCGACGGCGTCCGGTTGATCCGGCCGGAGCGGGTCGCCGAGGTCACCGGCCCCGCGTTCGTCGGGCCGGACGAACTGCTGGGCAACCAGGCGACGTGGGCGATGGGCTACGCGATCGGGCGGCTCGGCTCGACGGCCGAGGAGAGCCCGGCATCGTTCGGCATGCCGGGCATGGGTGGCAGCGCCGCCTGGGCCGATACGCGCTCAGGCGTTGCGTTCGCCCTCACCAGGGCGCTGTTCGACCCGGCGCAGTCGGCGTCGGCGATCGAGATCGGCAATCTGGTTGCGAAAGCTCTCTGCTGAATCAGCCTTATCTGTAAGGGGATTCAGCTTCCTAGGATTCGCGCACCGACTGCTCGTCGACCCAGACGAGATGGCCGTGGTGGCTGACGAGAACCTCGTCGGCCCCGGCCGTCCCGGTCCGGCGACCCAGTTCCTGGCCCGCGATCCAGCGGCCGCCGATGCGGACCTGGACGGCCGTCGGCCGGGCCGGAGAGGTGGCTACTGGCATGGCACCTGACTTCTGGACAGGGGCGGAGGGAGTGGGGTGGCGTCGTACCGCGCTGGGGTGGTGCTGGAGTTCGGTCATCGTCGCCCTCGCAGGGACACGAAGCCAACATCGGGGGGCTGGCTTCTCAACCAAAGGCCACCCTACAACCGCCACGTGACACACCGTTAGCGGTAACTCGGATTGATCGGAAAGCTCCTCCGACCAAGGCATAACCACCCCGTCCGGGGGTAGGAATGTCTCTGCATGCCCCTGACCGCGGTCCAGACATCGTGCCGCGCCGTGACATCTCGTCGCGAGGTCAGAACAGATGAACACCATCAGCAGCATCTCCGAGCAGGCAGCCGATCCAGCCGACCGGCGGGATCTCGAGACCCGGTCCCTGCTCACCCGGCGCGCGGCCGCCGCGGACGCGGATCTCCGCCAGTCTCTCCTGGATCAAGCGATCGAACTCAACCTCCCCATCGCGCACAGCATCGCCGCCCGCTTCCGTGGCCGGGGCGTGGAGGCGGACGACCTTGACCAGGTTGCCTCCCTGGGCCTGGTCAAGGCCGCCCACAGCTACGACCCGGCCGCGCAGACTCCGTTCCTGGCGTACGCCGTACCGACGATCCGGGGTGAGCTGAAGCGGTACTTCCGCGACTGCTCCTGGACCGTCCGGATCCCGCGGCGGCTGCAGGAGCTCCAGGGATCCATCGGCGCGGTCCGGCCCGGCCTGTTCCAGGAGCTCCAGCGCGAACCCACCGTGCTGGAGCTGGCCGACGCGATCGGCACCGAGGCCGAGCACGTGTCGGCCGCGCTCGCCGCGGACGGCTGCTTCGTGGTGATGTCGCTGGACCGCCCGCTCGACGGGGACACGGCCTCGAACCTGGGCGAGTCCCTGGCCGCCGAGGACACGTCCTACGAGCGGATCGAGACCGCCGACCTGCTCGATACGGTTCTGAGCAGCCTGACGGCGCGCGAGCGTAGGATCCTGGCGTTGCGGTTCTTCGAGGAACAGACCCAGGCGGACATCGGCGCCGAGATCGGAGTGAGCCAGATGCAGGTCTCCCGGTTGCTCCGCGGCATCCTCGCGCTGCTGCGGGGCCGGATCGAATCCCCCACGGCAGCGGCCGCTTGACGACGCCGTCGAAGCCCATCTTCGTGGTCCAGCTGCACGATGCCCGGCGGCTGCACTACGACGTCCGGCTCGAGGTCGATGGCGTCCTGAAGTCGTGGGCGGTCCCGCGCGGGCCGTCGCTGGACCCGACCGTGAAGCGGCTCGCGGTGTTCACCACGGACCACGATCTGGAGTACGCGTCGTACGAAGGTGTGATCGCGGACAGCCAGTACGGCAGTGGCGCGGTGATCGTCTGGGACGCGGGGGTCTTCACGAACCTCACCCGCGACGATCGCCGGCAGCTGGTGGACCCGGCGGTGGCGATCGAGCGCGGCCATCTGAAGGTGCAGTTGCACGGGGTGAAGCTGAGCGGCGCGTGGGCTTTCACCCGGACCGGCGACGACTGGCTGCTGGTCAAGGTGCGCGACGAGGCGGCCGATCCGGCCCTCGACCTGACCGTCGCCGAACCGCGTTCGGTGCTGAGCGGCCTGACCATCGAGGAGATGGCCGGCTCCTGAATCACCAGGTGTCGAGGTGCAGAACCTCGTCGAGCGGCTGCCGGGGTGCGGGCTTGAAGTCCGTGCCGATCGTGTACGCCGTCGGGATCAGCACCGTCTGCCGGACGTGTTCGGGGAGGCCGAGCAGTTCGCCGACCTCTTCCTCGTAGTTGAGGTGCAACGTGGTCCACGCCGTACCGAGTCCGCGGGCCCGGGCGGCGAGCATGTAGCTCCACGCGGACGGCAGGATCGAACCCCAGAGGCCAGCCTGGTTCCCGGCCGGCAGCGAGGCGGCCGTCAGGCACGGGATCACCAGGACGGGGACCTGGCCCATCCGCTCGCCCAGGTAGGCCACGCTGTCGCCGACCCGGCGCTGCACGGGCCCGCGCACCGGGTCGTCGGCGTACAACTTGCCGGCGGCTCCGGAGCCGGCCAGGTACTTCTCGACGGCGCGGCGGTAGTACTCGCCGATCGCCGCCCGCTTCTCGGCGTCCGTGATCACCAGCCAGTGCCAGGTCTGCCGGTTGCTCCCCGACGGCGCCTGCAGCGCGATCTCGATGCACTCGCGAACCAGCTCGAGCGGAACGGCCTTCTCGAGATCGAGCCGCTTCCGCACTGTGCGGGTGGTGGTCAGCAGTTCGTCGGGCGACAGATCGAGTGTGGTCACGGCCCAACTATGTCAGCAGGTGTAGAGGCTGTTTCGGCGACGGCGGCTGACGTGGCCCAGTTGGCCGCCGCACTGAACACTCCGTCGACGGGCAGGCTGAGCCGCCGCTTGGCGTTCAGCTCGACCTGCAAGGCCTTCACCGCCGCGTTGCGACCGACTGCCCGTTGTACTGCAGCAGGTACTGGATCGCCTGGACGTCGGCGCGCCACGATTCCCACTGCTCTCAGTCGGGAAGAAGGCGTTCGCATAGGCGTACGCCCGCAAGAGCTCACTCGAACGGTCTGGGGTCCCCCGCGCCGACGCGGACGATCTCGGGGACATCGTCGGAGAAGTCGATGACCGTGGTGGGTTCGGTGCCGGTCTCGCCCTCGATGACGGCGTCGATCTGGTTGTCGAGCTCTTCCTTGATCTCCCAGGCCTGCGTCATCGGCTCGTCGTGGCCGGGGAGCAGCAAGGTGCTGGAGACGAGCGGTTCGCCGAGCTCCGCGACCAGGGCCTGGGTGACCACGTGGTCCGGGATCCGCACGCCGACGGTCTTCTTCTTCGGATGCAGCAGCCGGCGCGGCACTTCCTTCGTGGCCGGCAGGATGAACGTGTAGCTGCCCGGCGTGGCCGCCTTGATCGAGCGGAAGACGGCGTTGCTGATGTGCACGAACTGCCCGAGCTGCGCGAAGTCCTGGCACACCAGCGTGAAGTGGTGCCGGTCGTCCAGGTGCCGGATCGCCTTGATCCGGTCGATCCCGTCCTTGTTCCCCAGTTGGCAGCCGAGCGCGAAACAGGAGTCGGTCGGGTAGGCGATCAGGCCGCCGTCGCGCAGCAGGTCCACCACCTGCCCGATCGACCGCCGCTGCGGGTTCTCCGGATGCACGTCGAAATACCTGGCCATGACGGCCGAGCCTACCGCCGGTGTCTCCCGGACTACTTCGCGAGACCGATCGCGCTCGCCGTCACCACCAGGTTGTCCTCGTAGCCACCGCGCGACGCGTCGTACGCACCGGTGCAGGTGATCAGGACCAGGCGGTGGTCGCCGGTCTGGGTGAAGGCGCCGCTCCTGGTCGCCAGGGCGTCCTTCGGCACCGACCGGATCGACACGACCTTGTACGACGCGGCGTGGCCGGAGCCGTGGAGTACGACGACCTCGCCCGTCCTCACCTGCCGCAAGCGGGCGAAGAACCCGAGACCCTCGGTCTTGGTGTCGACGTGGCCGGCCAGGACGACCGAGCCGAACGGATCACCGGCCTCGGCGCCGCCGTCCCACCAGCCGACCCGTTTGGCCTCGCCCGGAACCTGGAGCTGACCGTTGACGGTCGTTGCCCGAAGCACCGGGGCTGTCGCGCCGCCGGGCAGCACGACCTGCTCCGGGACGAAGCGGATGCGCTGGCTCGGGGCCGGCGTTCCCACCCGGCCAGGTGGTGCGGACGTCGGATCGGAGGGCAGGGGAATCGTCGGAGTGATCTCGCCGGAGAACCCCGGTACGGACGGCGGCGCCGGCGTTGAGGTGCCGTCGCCCGTACCGGAGCCGGACACGGCGCTGTCCGCCCTGGCGGTGCAACCCGCCAGGACGAGACAGCACAGCACTGCCCAGCTCAGCCACCGTTTCAGCGACGGACCGCCTTCCGCGCCACCTTGCGGACCGTCACCACGGCCGCCAGCAACCCGGCCAGGATCACGACCACCCAGAGCCCGGAATCGCCGGACGCGGCAGAGTTTCGCGCCTGGTCGAGCCCTGCCGCCTGTCCTCCCGTCCCGGTGTTCACCAGACTCGGCTTGTCCGACCCCGTGGCCGGGACCTTGATCGTTCCGAGGGCAACGGTCATCGTCTTCTGGCTCGGTGCGCCGATCGCGAATACCCGGGTCAGATATCCGGCTTTCACCGGCAGATCCAACGGACCGAGAACAACAGGTGAAGTCGCCCCCGCGGGCACGATGTCGACCTTGTACGTTCCCGCCGGAACGACCGCGTCCAGCGATTCCCCGTTCGCCACATTGGCGAACAGCACCTTGCCGTTGACCCGGATGTCGGCCGGCCCGACCGCCGCGTCGTGGGCGACCCGGAGCCCGGCCTTGTCCTTGGGCACCGCGTTCAGGTTGTTCGCGTACGTCGTGATCAGCGGGTTCCCGGTCGGCGAGACCGGCTGGTGGATGACGACGTCGAGGCTGGCCCCGGATCCGGCCGTCACCTCCCGCTGGATCACCACCTTTCCGCCTTGCCTGGCAGTGATCAGCCGCTTGCCGGCGGCGACGCCGAAGGGCCCGATCAGCTTGGCCGCCGCGACCCCACCGGCCACCTGGTGCCCGTCGATGCTGATGTCGAGCGTGCGGCCGGGCAGGCCCTGGACGATGTACAGATTGGCGCCGGCGGCAGCCTGCGCCGGGACCGCGAGCACCGCCGGCGCGGCCGCGACCGTCACCGCCAGCAGCAGCGGAATCACCCTTCGAATTACCGGACCTCGAATTCTCGATAATATCCCGTTTGATACAGCCCGGAATTGCCCGGACACGCTCCGTCTCTGCATTTCGCGCCCCCTCCGGCGGTCACAGAAAAATACGGCAGTAATTGCCGAGCCCCACTAATTCCGGCGTATCGTATGCCCAAGTCCGTTCCGGCCACCAGAGGAAACGGCCAGGACCGTTTGGGGGCGGTGACTCATGTCGGACCACGGCGCTCCGGATCGTGAGCTCCTCCCGAGCGCCTCATCGGGGGTGGAGGATCTCAGCGCCGGCCGCACGGCCGTGCGGATGCTGGCGGCGATCGCGCTGACGCTGGGGCTCAGCGCGACCGCCGCCTGCTCGGACGACACCGCGAACCCGGTCGCCCCCAGTCCCGGGATCGACAGCGGGAGGCCCATCGCGGTCGCGCCGACGCCGACGCCGACCGGGACGGTCAGCCCCGGTCCCGGGGTGACGAAGCCCGGCATCAAGCTCGTCGTCGTACCGCGCCCGGACGGGTCGTTCGACATCACCGAGGACCTGATGTTGCCCGAGGCCACCAACATCCTGCAGCTGCAGGTGCCGACCTCCGGTGAGCACCTGCCCGGGATGATGGCCAAGACCACTCCGCGGGTGACGAATCTGAAGGTGAACGCCGAGGACCAGTCGATACCGGTCGAGCAGACCGCCTTCAGCAGCGCGACCGACATACCGCTGACGACCGCGGCCACCCGGATCCGGCTGACCTACCGGCTGTCGGGATCGACGGTCCGCGCCACCCCGTCGACGGCGGACCGGGCGGGTGCGGCGATCCGGCCTCTCACCGCGACGGCCGAGGGGACGCTGCCGACCGACGTCAGCGTCACCAGCGGGCTGCTGAACGCGGTCTGTCCGCTGATGACCGACACCCGGTGCGCGGTCGGCGATCCGCCCAAGCTCGGCATCCTGCCCAACATCCCGGCCAGTCAGGCCCTCGTCATCCTCCAGCTGGATCTGCCGCGCTGAGCCGGACCCGGCCGCGATCCCGGCCGTAGTCTGACCCCATGAGCGACGAGCGGATCGCGTTGGGGACCAGCCGCGGCCGGTGGGTGCTGGCCGCGACGGCGCTGGGGTCGGGGATGGCGTTCCTGGACGGCACGGTGGTGAACGTCGCGTTGCCGGCGATGGGCGAAGAGCTCAACGCCGACATGGCCGGCCTGCAGTGGATCGTCAACGGCTACATGCTGATGCTCGCTTCCCTGGTCCTGCTCAGCGGCTCGCTCGGCGACCGGCTCGGACGGCGGCGTACGTACGTCACCGGGGTGATCTGGTTCGCGGTCGCCTCGGTGGTGTGCGCGGTCGCGCCGACCCTGGAGGTGATGATCGCGGGCCGGATCCTGCAGGGCATCGGCGGTGCGCTGCTCACGCCCGGCAGCCTGGCCATCCTGCAGACCACGATCCGGACGACCGATCGCGCCCGGGCGGTCGGCAACTGGTCCGGCCTGACCTCGGTGGCCGCGGCCGTCGGCCCGTTCGTCGGCGGCAGCCTGGTCGACAGCGGCTCCTGGCGACTGATCTTCGTCCTCAACGTGCCGGTCGCCTTGGTGACCGTCCTGGTCACGCTCCGGCACGTCCCCGAGACCCGGGACGAGGAGGCGGGCGGCAAGCTCGACGTCAACGGCGCGATCCTGGCCACGGTCGGTCTGGGCGGCCTCACCTTCGGCCTGATCAGCGCCGGCGAGCGCGGGTTCGGCGATCCGGCCGTCCTGACCAGCCTGGTGATCGGCGTGCTCGCGCTGTTGGCCTTCATCGAGGTCGAGCGCCGCAGCTCGCACCCGATGCTGCCACCGGGCATCTTCGCCAACCGGCGCTTCACCGGCGCCAACCTGGTCACGGTCGCCGTGTACGGCGGCCTTGGCACGGCGACGTTCCTGCTCGTCGTCTACCTGCAGACGGTGCTCGGCTACAGCGCGCTCTGGGCCGGCGCGTCTCTGCTCCCGATGACGCTGCTCATGCTCTTCCTGTCCGGGTACGCCGGTGGTCTGTCGGAGCGGATCGGGGCCCGGCTACCGATGACGGTCGGGCCGGCGCTGATGGCGGTCGGGTTCCTTCTGATGCTGCGGATCAAGCCCGGCTCCGGGTACTTCTCCACCGTCCTGCCGGCCGTGGTCGTGCTCGGGCTGGGCCTGGTCGCGACGGTCGCACCGCTGACCGCGACCGTCCTGTCGTCGGTCGCCGACCACCACGCCGGGATAGCGTCGGGGGTCAACAACGCGGTCGCCCGAACGGCCCAGCTGATGGCGGTCGCGGCGATCCCGATGGCGGCCGGCATCACCGGCGACACCTACCGCGATGCCGTCGCCTTTCATGAAGGATTCGGCCGGGCGCTGTGGATCTCCGCGATCCTGGCCGTGGCCGGCAGCACGATCGCCTGGTTCAGCCTGGCCGAGCCGAGGCCGGAGCGGACCCGGGGCCTGGTTCACCACCACACCCATTGCGCTCTGGAAGCACCGCCGTACGCCGACAGCCGGGCGCCATCGACCTCGTCGAGCTGACTTGTCGACAAATCTCGCCTAGCGCAGTGCGAGGTAGTGCTTGCGGACCGCGGGGTCGAGGCGCTCGATCGCATAGCGAAGCATGGTGCGCGGCATCTGCGGCGCGTGCTGGTCGAGGAAGGTCAGCAGCTCGGCCTCGGAGACCCGCTTGCCGGCTTCGCGCAGCATCCAGCCGGATGCCTTGTGGATAAGGTCTTCCCGATCGTCGAGCACCTCGGCGGCAAGTGCGTAGGTGTCCGCGGTCTGGCCGACGCCGATCAGGAACTGCGTCGCCACCAGCGCGATCCGGCGCTCCCACAGCGACGTCGAACGGACTAGTTCATAGAGGACGTCCCGGGGCTTGTCGAGCACATAGCCCCCGACGACCTGGGGAGCACTGCAGTCGACCAGGTCCCAGTTGTTGATGTACGCCGTACTGCGCAGATAGAGCTCGTGGACAGCGGTGAGCTCGGCCGGGTTCGCCGTACGCGGCTTGAGACTGCGGGACGCGCGATCGGCGAGCAGGCAGAGGATCGTCAGCCGGTGCTCATGGATCGGACTGGTGAGGGCCTGCTCGAGCTCGGGCAGCGGGAGGTCCGCGCGCAGGTAGGGCTTGAGGATGCCGCGGATCGTCGAGAGCTTCACGCCGATCATCTGGTCGCCGTGCCCGTAGCCGCCCGGCTGGAGCTGGAAGTACCGCGACAGCACGGTCGCCACCGCTGGATCGGCCGCGGCGTCGACGTCGGCGAGCAACTGCTTGGTGCCCAGACCTTTGGTGCCCAGATCTTTGGTGCTCAGATCTTTGGTGCTCAGATCAACAGCCCTCCGGTGGCCAGCAGGTTCTGTCCGGTCAGCCAGCGGCTGTCGGGGCCGGCCAGGAAGCCGACCACGTCGGCCACCTCGGCAGGCTCACCCAGCCGGCCGAGTGCGGTGATCCCGACCAGGGCGTCCTTGGCTTCCGGCGGGTTCTCGCGGTGGAACATGTCCGTGTCGGTCGCGCCGGGCGACACCGTGTTCACGGTGATCCGGCGAGCGCCGTACTCCCGGGCGGCGACCTTGACGAACTGCTCCAGCGCTCCCTTGCTGGCGGCGTACAAGGAGATGCCCGGACCGGGTACGGCGGTGTTGAGAGTGGAGATCGCGATGATCCGGCCGCCGTCGGCGAGGGTGCGGCCGGCGCGCTGGATCGCGAAGTACGGCCCTTTGACGTTGGTCGCGAACAGCCGGTCGAAATCGTCCTCGGTGACGTCGGCGATCGCCTTCACCGACGCCTCGGCCGCATTGCAGACGAAGATGTCGAGAGTGCCGGTCGGCTCGGCCGCGCGGTCGAACAACTCGTCGATGCCACTCAGCTCGGCCTGGTCGGCCTGGACCGCGATCGCCTCACCACCGGCCGCCTTCACTTCGGCGACCACATCCGCGGCCGCGGCCTCGTTGGTGGCATAGCTGAAGGTGACCACAGCACCGTCGGCAGCCAACCGCCGCACGATCGCCGCGCCGATTCCGCGCGAGCCACCGGTGACCAGCGCCGCCTTGCCGTCGAGTGCGCCCATGCTCCTTGTCTACCACCGCACCTGGGTCTGCCGTTTGTTTGATGCCGGCCGACGCTGGCAGCGCTTACACGGCGGGAGGTCACGCTCCGGGGTCATCCGCGCCACACCCGTTGTGACGCGCGAGCGTTGGGGCATACGGTGAGACGACGGCAGTTCCATCCGCCAGGACCGACCGACGTTCGTGGCGCAATACCCCCGGGGGAGAGACCGGCGTGACCAGCCACCCAGAACCGGACGGCGAGATGATCCGCACCACCTTCGACGCTGTGACCGAGGAGCTGGAACCTGGCGTACTGCTGGTCCGGATGTCCGGTGAGATCGACATCGCGACCACGGACTTCGCGTCCGAGTCGATCCGCGCCGCCGTCGCCCCGCCGGCCCGGCTGGTGCTGATCGACGTCTCCGCCGTCACCTTCTGCAGCTCGGCCGGCCTCGGCAACCTGGTCGAGGCCCGCAACCTGGCCGGCCAGCACAACATCACCCTCGCCCTGGTCGGCGTCGGCCGCCCGGTCGACCGCCCGCTCGCGGTGACCGGCCTCGGCGGCCAGTTCCAGATCTTCTCCACCGTCCAGGAAGCCCTCCACAGCCTCTGACCCAGGTCACCTGTACGACCCTTGACCGGTGATGCGATAGCTTTCGGTGTCTCCGACGAAGGAAAGTCATGGGTGAGCTAGCGAAGATCGTGGTCGTCGTGCCGACCTACAACGAGCGGGAGAACCTGCCCGTGCTGGCCGGGCTGCTGTCCGACCTGAACCTGCCCGGCCTGGAGATGCTCGTCGTCGACGACAACTCCCCCGACGGCACCGGTGAGGTCGCCGACGAGCTGGCGAAGGAGTCGCCGGAGCGGGTCGGCGTACTGCACCGGACCGTGAAGGACGGGCTCGGCCGCGCGTACATCGCCGGGATCACCCGCGCCCTGGACGAGGGTGCCGACATCGTCATCCAGATGGACGCCGACCTGTCCCACCCGGCCTCGGTGATCCCGACCATGGTCGAGACGCTGCGGACGACGGACGCCGGCGTGGTGATCGGGTCCCGGTACGTCGAGGGCGGGTCGGCCGCGGCCGAGTGGGGCTGGCACCGGCGGGCACTGTCCGCGTGGGCCAACTTCTACGTGAACGCGCTGCTGCGGCTGCACGTGAAGGACGCCACCGCCGGGTTCAAGGCCTGGAAGGCGGACACGCTGCGCTGGATCGACGTGGGCACGATCGAGAGCAACGGGTACTCGTTCCAGGTCGAGATGAACTACCGGACCGTCAAGCGGGGCCTGCGCATCGCCGAGGTGCCGATCCGCTTCGAGGAGCGCACCGCCGGCGCCTCGAAGATGAGCCTCAAGGTCCAACTCGAGTCGGCCCTGATGCCGTGGAAGCTGCTCTTCTCGCGCTCCTAGATCGAGCGGGCGATGGAGGCCAGCATCCGGGGCATGTCCTTGTAGGCGGCGTTCGGGTCGTCCTTGCGTCCTTCGACGCAGAAGATCACCGTCACGTTGTGGATCGACTCGACGCCGGTCATCACGGTGCAGCGCGCGACCATCGAGACGCTCCCGCCGGTCGGGGTGTGGATCCGGCCGGAGAGCGCGATCTGCGCCTGGGTGTCGATGTTCGAGTTGGCGGGCGTGACCGTCTCGACCGGCTCCTTCCGTGCGCCGATCCAGTGGTCGATGGCGATCACCGTGTCCGCCGCCTTCGGTGCGGTTTTGTCCGCGCGGTACGCGATCGGGCTGACGATGACGTAGGCCGCACCACGGCCCGGCGCCAGCAGGGAAACGCTGTACTTCTCCTGGTGTTCCTTCCGCCAGCCGGGAGCCGGCTTGACGTACACGTCGTCGTACACCTTGAGGCCCTGGTCGATGTCCTTCAGCGTCCGGCGCCGCTCCGTGGGCGTCGAGAACGTCAGGGTCGGCTCGGGTGACGTCGGGGGCATGGGTGTGTACGACGGGGCGGTCGGCGACGGGCTCGCCGAGGTCAGGCCGTCGGAGTACGTGGCGGTCGGCATCGGACCGCCTGCGTCGGCATCGTCGCCGCCGCCTCGGGTCGTCAGGACCACACCGGCGCCACCGATCAACGCCAGTACCAGGGCGATGCCACCGGCCAGCAACCACGGCGTCTTGCTCTTGGCTGGTTGCTGGTATGGCTGGTGGTTCGGCTGGCCGTAGTACAGCTGCTGGGGCGGGGCGCCGTACGGCGGCTGCTGCGGCGGGGCGCCGTACGGCGGCTGCTGGGGTGGCGCGCCGTACTGCGGTGGCGGTGGTGGCGGTGCGCCGTACGGCGCGGTCGGTTGGTTCTCGGGATTCCAGGCAGGCGGCTGGGGATCGCTCACAGCGAAGGCCTCACTTGATCGTTCAAAGTGGACTGGACCGGCCCCGATTCCGGCCGCCTGAGGCTACCTCAACCAGACGAATCCGTCCCGCGTATTGCAGCAAGTGGCAACGTTCAGCCGTAGCCGAGCTCGTGCAGCCGGGCGTCGTCGATGCCGAAGTGGTGGGCGATCTCGTGCACCACCGTGATGTTCACCTCGTCGACGACGTCGTCGAAGGTGTCGCAGATCCGCAGCGTCGGGTTGCGGTAGATGGTGATCCGGTCCGGCAGGACGCCGCCGTAGTAGTTCCCGCGCTCGGTCAGTGGGATGCCCTCGTAGATCCCGAGCAACTCCCGGTCCCCGGCCGGCGGCTCGTCCTCGACGAAGATCGCCACGTTGTCGATCAGCGCCGCGAGCTCCTCCGGCACCTCGTCCAGCGCCTGCGACACGAGCACCTCGAAGTCGGCCCGGCTCATCTCGATCACGCTGCCAGCGTAGTGACCTAGAGCCAGCCCTGACGGGACGCCTGGACTCCCAGCTGGAATCTCGTCTGCGCCCCGAGCGCCTCCTGCAGGCGGCCGATCCGGCGCGCGATCGTGCGCTCGCTGACCCCGAACTCGCGGGCGATCGACTCGTCGGTCAGGCCCGCGCTCAGATAGGTCAGCAGCCGCTTGGCATCCAGGCTGGGACCGGCGTTGACGTCGTTCAGCTCAGTCCCTCCGGTGATCGGTACGGCGATCCGCCACAGCGCCTCGAAGATCCGGGCGAGTCCACCCAGCAGCGGCGAGTCGTGCACCACCATGGCCACGAACTCCGGACCCCGCTGGACGTCGGACCGCGCCCCGACCAGCGCCCACCGATCGTCGACAACCGTGATGTTCAGCGGTACGTGCGGGAACACCCGGGCCTGCTCACCGGCCTCGATGCACGCCTGGACCAGGTGCAGCGCGTTCGCGTCCTGGAGGACGTGAGCGCCGTAGATCACGTCGTACCGGACACCCCGCTCGAGCGCGTCGAACATGCCGTCGACGATCCGCAGCTCGCGGGCGGCGATGTTGCCCATGGTCATCGCCCGTACCTGCTCCTCGGCATCGGTCTGGACCGAGTTCAGGACCGCCTGTGCGGCGGCGTACGTCGGCAGGACCTCGAGGTAGTCGGGTTTGCCGGTGGCCGCCTTCCAGAGCTCCGACAGCAGCTCGGCGCTGTCCCGCGCCAAAGCGGCCTGTTGGGTGTGATGCTCCGCGAGCGCACCGAGCGCCAAGCGCGGCGGCCGGACCACCACGGCATCGGCGGTGCGCTCGACCAGCCCCAGATCGGTCAACTCGCAGAGGGCGGTTTCGACGTCGTCGTGGCGGGCGGTCAGCTCGGCCGGGGTGGCCTCCGGATTCTGCAACAGCTCCAGCAGTACCCCCTCCGCGCCGGCCGACAAACCCAGAGCCTGGAGCGCTTCCATCCCTCTGTGTACCACCGGGCGACAGGTTCTCGCCATGCCGGATTCTGACAGCGGCCAGACCTCGTAGCACCCGGTATCCGCGGCAAATACTGATGCCGCCCAACTCCCCCACGCGTTTGCAGGAGTCCCTGATGAGAAAACGCCTGATCTGGCCCGTGGTCGCCGCTCTTGGCCTCACACTCGGTCTCGCGGCCCCGACCACCGCTACCGCGGTCCCGTCCACGGCCGATTCGGTACCCCAGCAGCTCTCACCCGAGCTGCAGCAGATTGTCGACAACTTGCCGGCCATGCGCGAACGCGCGGCGGCGGTCAAGGCCGAGCTCGGGGTGCAGGACAACCCCGTGCAGGACGCCGTACTCGAGGCCATCGACCCGACCCAGTACGAGTGCTCCGACGCCACCCCGCCGGTGGTGGCCGCGATCCTGCCGGACGTCACCAACTGGACCTTCGAGCAGCGGCTCGCGGTCATCCACGTCCTGTTGTTCAACATGGCGCTCATGGACGCGGCGTACCTGCCGCAGACCGGACCGTTCACGTACGGTGCGCGCGGCGAGTTCAGCAACCAGGTCAACCGCACGATCCGCGACCTGAAGGGGTTCTGGGACATCCCGTCCGGCGACGTCGAACTGGTGCCCGCGCACGGCCGGTCCATGCTCGACCCCGAGGTGAACTACCGCGTCTTCACCACGCTCTACGGCTTCGACCCGGTCGCGTCGCGGGTCTCCGCGAACCTGGTCGCGCGCGAGCTGAACAGCCCGGCCCTCGGGTACGGCGACCTGCCGATCTTCACGTTCAACGCCTACGCCGCTCCGGGCGGGGAGGACATCCCCGGCCTCGGCAAGTCCCCGCGGCGGATCGCCTTCGGCGACGGCGTACTGGAAGGCTTCGCCCGGGTCGGGCTGGGCGACGTGGCGCCGCAGGCCATCCTCGCGCATGAGTTCGGTCACCAGGTCCAGTACTCCGACGGCCTGATGCGGACCGACCTGCCCGGACCCGAGGCGTCCCGCTGGGCGGAGCTGATGGCGGACGCGTTCAGCGCGTACTTCCTCACCCACGCCCGCGGCGCCGCGATGCAGTGGAAGCGCGTGGAGGCGTTCGGCCAGATGTTCTACCAGCTGGGCGACTGCGGCTTCGCCGCGGACGGCCACCACGGCACGCCCAACCAACGGATGCGGTCCGCCCTCTGGGCCTACAGCGTCGCGGACGCGGCCCGTCCGCAGGGCCACATCCTCCCGGCCCTCGACTTCTTCGGGCTGTTCTCGGCGCACTACCCGCAGCTCGTCGCACCTGACGCGACCAGCTGATTCCAGGGCGCCGTACGCCTCCCCCCCTGGGCGTACGGCGCCCGCCCCGGAACTCGTTTTGGAGCCCGGGCCCAACTCCTCTATGCTTACGGCTGTCCCTGGAGCTTCGGCTCCCGCGGGTCCGAGTCCCCATCGTCTAGTGGCCTAGGACGCTGCCCTTTCAAGGCGGTAACGCGGGTTCGAATCCCGTTGGGGATACGGTCGAAAGACCGGTGTCAGAAGCACCTCGAAGATGCTGTAAGATCATCGAGTCATCTGGCCCAGTGGCGCAGTTGGTTAGCGTGCCGCCCTGTCACGGCGGAGGTCGCGGGTTCGAGTCCCGTCTGGGTCGCCAGGAGAAGGCGGCGGTGTCACAAACACCGCCGCCAAGCTTTTCTCCCCGGTCAGGTAGCTCAGCTGGTAGAGCGTCCGCCTGAAAAGCGGAAGGTCGGCGGTTCGAGACCGCCCCTGACCACCACCACCCTCTCCATCGTCCGGGGAGGGATTTTTCTTTCCCCCGCGTGCTACGCAGCCCCTCCTCGTCGCTTCGCTCCTCGTCGAGGCGGCTCCGCGCGCTCCCGCCCACCCGACGGTTTCCTTGCGAGCTACCGCTCGCGGTCTGCGGGCTTATCGCCCGCACTGGCTCGCTGCCGCGCGCAATCGACCACAGCACGCCGGCCACCTTCCACCGCGTGATCGTGATCACGCCGACCGCGTACGTCCTACGCGCTTCTTCGTTCACCCCATCCCAAGGGACATCGCAGAGCGCTGGATCAGCTTTGTTGCTTGAGGGATCTCAGGAGCCGGTTCGAAGCCGACGACGGTTAGGGCAGAGCGGTACAGAGCTGGCGTGCTCGGGGTCGGGCGCTGAGGATGGAATCCGCCGGCGCTGTCAACGCAGTCGTCGGAGTGGTTTGCGTCGTCGGCTGCTGGCGGTGGGCTCGAGGCGTTCATCAACCCCCATTGTCATGTGGGCGGGCGGGGCAACTGTGCTAGCTGGACGAGGGAGGCAACGAGCACCACAGCACCGAGTGCGATGAGCCCATACCGCGCCCCGCGAACGGGGAAGTGCGCGCTGATGCCCACCAGGAAGAGCACGCTGGCGAGGAACACGGTGGCCCGGACGTACTTGTCGGCCGTTCTGTCGGCGGACGCTCCTTTGGCGAACGCATCGTCCGACTTTTGGTCCAGCGCCTTGGCCTCTGCGAGTCGCGGCTGGCGGTACTCGGGCATGTAGGTCGGGCCGCGAGGCGCGGTCGGGTTCGTGTCAGGATTTGTGGCGCGCCAGGCATCGAACGCGACGGCGAACTCGGGACGGAAGCGGCGCGCCGCAAGGGCCATCGCGTGCTCGTCGCCGGCCACGTAGGCGTCGAACCAGGTTTCGAAGGTCGACAGGTCGAAGTTCCGGTCTTCCCGCGCGTCGAGATCCGCCCGGCTGGCGTCTGTTCTCGCCTCCGAAGCGACCGTCAGCCACTCGGAGGACTCGCCGTTCCACTTCGCCGCCGCGAAGCCCGACCAGGCCGCCGCCAGAGTTACGAGCGAGAGGAGGACGGCCTCGGCGATCGAGACGATCCGGTCGCGCCGGTCGGCGGCGTGATGGGCGCTGGTGTGCTTGGCGTGTTCGGAGATCTCCTTCCCAGCCTCGGTCCCCGACAATCCCTCGGACACGTCGGCCTCCTCAGCAGCCCAACGTCACGGCCAGTCAATGAGGTCTCGCGGTCGCCGCCAAGCCTATGATCACCATCGCTCAGAGCGCGGTTCTCGGCACCGGCCAACTGCTCTCGCCATCAATCGGTTGCTCGGCTCGCACCGCTGTCGGCCCCGTAGGCCCGTCATAACCACACCCACGCGAAGTCTACGGTCTTCGACCCCCTTCAGCCCCCAGGAAGTCGCCAGAGCCGCCGTCCCCTGGTAGTTGCCAACCAGGTCAGCGCGGTGCGGTGTCGTCTGCTTTGAGGCCACGGGCGATTCAGTAGCGATGGCGGGCGTGACGGACCGCAGCCGTGACCGTGACGGCCAGCCCCAAGGAGCCTCCGGGCCAAAACGGATGGAGCTCCTGGGCTAGGGTCCTGCCCCGTGCCACCACCGCGACTGCCGAACTGAAAAGCGAAGGTCGGCGGTTCGAGACCGCCCTGACCACGCCCCTGACGTCCGGTTCCATATCGCGAGACCGCCGACCAATTCGCTAGTCCAGGTCCAGCACCCCGGGCTGGCCGATTCTTGAACGGGTGGCCCGCCGGCGTGAGACTGCGGAGATGCCGCGAGATCTCGTCGAAGTCGCATGCCGCTGGGTCGACGCGTTGGAGCAAGCGGACGTACCAGCGGCCAATGCGGTCAGCGGTCTCCACGGATGGGATCCAGGTCCGTGGATCGCCGAGGCGTGGCAGCCAAAGGTGGAGGAGCTCGCGGGTTCGGACCGGACGGTGAGCAGTGCGCGGCAGGTCAACGACCACATGGTCCGCGTCATCGTGGTCGGCAACCGTGGACAGGCGTTCGTGAGCGTGGTGCTCGACGAGGCCGCCAAGGTCGTCGGTACGTCGGTCGACTCCGACGAGCAGGACGGACGATTCTGGGTCGTCGTGGGCTGCCCCCAGGAGCGAGAGGACGAGCTGCGAGCGTTCTAAACGATGCTCACCCATGGACGGATCGGGCCAGGCGAGGGCCGGATGCTCCACGCTGGCGCGACCCGGCAAACCCAACGCAGATCCACCTCGACGTGCACGTCGCCGACCTGGAGACCGCCGAGCACGCAGTGCTGGAGCACGGCGCGACGAAGCTGGAGGACTTCCCCGGCTGGCGCGTGTACGCCGACCCTGTGGGCCATCCCTTCTGCCTGTACCCCGGCCTCACCACACCGACGGACCGACTCGGCACGCTCGTCCGCGTGGTGATCGACTGCACCGATCCACCACCGCTGGCGCGGTTCTGGGGCGCCGTGCTGGACATGCCCCGTACGGTCGAAGACTCACCCGACCGGATCGTGATCGCCCGCAACGACGACCGGCTGCCGATGCTCGCCCTGCAGCGCGTCCCCGACTACCAACCACCACGCTGGCCCGACCCCGAATACCCGCCACAGATGCACTTCGACATCGGCTTCGACGACCGGGCCGAGAAGGAACGCCTCGCCCTCCGGCTCGGAGGGACACGGCTACCGCCGCAGGGCGGCAGCTGCCCCGTGTACGCCGACCCCGCCGGCCACCCGTTCTGCCTTTGCTACAAGGGCGAGTGAGCCGACGGCAACGGTCTCCAGGCGGCACGGCCGTACCGCTATCGCGACCGCAACGACCAAGCTCGGCCAGCGGTTGTGCCACTGGCCGGCCTCCGTCGTTCGGGGAGGGATCTTCTGTCCCCCGCGTGCTACGCAGCCCCTCCTCGTCGCTCCGCTCCTCGTCGAGGCAACTACGCGCGGTCGAGGCGACTACGCGCGCTCCCGCCCACCCGACGTTCCTTGCGAGCTACCGCTCGCGGTTTGCGGGCTATCGCCCGCACCTGCGCGCTACCGCGCGCGATCGACCACCCACGCCGGCCCCTTCCGCCGAGTGATTGTGATCACGTCGACCGTGTCCATCCGGCCCAGGCTGCTCTTGGGCCAGCGACGCGTACTGCAAATGCCGAGCTGCGACAGTCCGGGCCGGCTGCTCGGTTCGCTCGCGCTGAATAGGGATGCGTATCGATTGTGGGCGTGTCATCGTCGGGTTTCATGACGGCCGAGGAGTTCGACGATGAGTCCGGCGATGTGCAGGTGGCGGAGGTTATCGCTGCGGAGCGGGAGTCGCTGAGTGTGGAGTGCCGGGCGGACCCGGCTCGTCTGCGGAGGTTGCTGGCGCCGGACTTTCATGAGTTCGGGGCGTCGGGGGGTGAGCTGGAGTTCGAGGGCACGGCGGAGCTTGTCGCGGCCAGCACTGAGCCGAGCGGTGAGCCGATCCGCTTTCACGACATGCGCGGCTATCTGCTGGCCGACGGACTGGTGATGGTCAAGTACACGTCTGACAACGGTGAGCGGCGTGCCAACAGGACCTCGTTGTGGCGTCGGGTCGGCCCGGGCCATTGGCAGATGTTCCACCATCAAGGAACACCCACTCAGCGCTGACATTCGCCCAGGCAGCGATCCGCGCTCGACTGTCGTAGATCATGTGGAGGACGCGCGTCGCGCATCGCCGATCACCGGCCGCTGGTTCTTGCACCGCCGCGGTCGTCGACCGAGGACGTGGACCGGTCGGGCGATCGTGAGGTCGCTCAGGAGCTAGGTTGAGGCCAGGTCGGCGGGGTCGTCGTTGGTGTGCGGCGTTGCTGTCATGTGTTTGTGGGTTTGCGGGCCAGGAGGTAGCCCTGTTTGGTCTTCTCCGTGTCTTCGCGTTCGCGTACTGCTGTCAGTGTCAGCTCGAAGCCTGCTTGGCGGAGGAGGTCGGCGACCTCGTCTGGTTGTTGGCGGTACACGTCGAGGGAGATGGGCGTGCCGAACAGTTCCGTGTACTGGGTGCGCTCGTTGCCGATCTGGAAGGTCAGCATTAGCTGGCCGCCTGGCGTGAGTACGCGGCGGAACTCGGCGAAGAGCTGTGGGCGCTGGTCCCACGGGATGTGGATGATCGAGTAGTAGGCGAGCAGTCCGCCGAGTGAGGTGTCCGGAAGATTCAACGCCAGCATCGATCCCTGCTCGAACCGCAGCTGGGGGTAGGTGCTGCGGGCCAGCGCCAGCATGCCGGGTGATAGGTCGACGCCGAACGCGTCCAGGCCCAGGCGGGACAGCAGGATCGTCACCCGGCCCGGGCCACACCCGACGTCGGCGACGAGGTCGTTGCCGCTGGCCCGTACCAGCTCCGCGAAGGCGGAGAACAGCGCGCGGTCGATGGGCCTGTCGTCCAGAGCTGAGGCCACCACGTCGGCGTGCTCGGCGGCCAGTGCGTCGTACGAGTCCCGCGTTGCGGCGACAAAAGCTGCATCGGTCATGGCCACGGAGGCTAGACGGCACCGCCGACACACGGCTGCCGGAGCCGCACCATTAGCTAATGCCCTCAGCGCGGGCGTTTCCAGAACGTGGTGCGGTTGGGTTCGTTTGTTGGTGGGGTTCCGGTGAAGGCTTCCAGGACGGTGATGGCCTTCTGCCAGAGGGCGTCTATGTCGGCGGGTGGGGTGGGGCTTTCGCAGGTGGATAGGGCGGTGGCCAGCTCGCGTAGGGGGGCTAGGACGGTTTCGTGGACGGTGGGGGTCAGGTGCTGGATCAGGGCGGTTAGGCGGGTGGCTAGGTCGGCGAGGATTGTCAGGCGTTCGGTTCTGGTGGGCGTGCCGGCTGCTTTGAGGAGGCGGGCTTCGGCGGCTAGTTGGGTTCGGGCTTCGTCCACCAGGTCGCGGTTGGGGTCGGCGTGGCGCGCCAAGGGGGTTGAGAACGCTCGGGCTCGGCGCTGGCGGAGTCGGTCGGCGGCGCCGGCCGACTGTAGGCCTCCGCCGAGGTTGACGGCGGCCGCATCGGTCGCGAAGGCGGCCGGCATTGCCGGGGCCCGGAATCCGAGCGAGACGCCGGTGAACTGGTCGGCGTCCCAGCCGGAGGGGAGTTCGACGGGCTGGATCACGTGGTGGCCGGGGCCGCCTTCCGCGACGACTCTCGAGTCGACTGCGACCAGCGCGGTGAAGCGGCAGAGAACCTTGTATTGCAGGGATGTGGCGACGATCTGACGCTCCAACTCGTCCGGGTTGTCCGCGCCCGCGGCATACCGGTCCTCGAGGTCGCGTAGGTGGGCTCGCGCCCAGACCGGCGCGAGCACGCCGCTCGATGCGGAGACGGCGGGCACAGTGACGTGCCATGGCTCGCCAGCCGCGGTCGTGCCCTGCAGCCGCAGTGCCGCATCGGGTGCCGCGTTGAGGTAGCGGCCGCGAACCACGAGAGGTACGCCGACGAAAGCGTCCGGCATGCGCGCAGGACTCGTCGTCCCGTCGACCGGCGTCAGCCCGTCGGCGGAGAGCGTGAGGTTGGTCAGCAGCGGCGTACCGATCCTGCGGTGAATCCGGTCAAGCGCCTCGTCGAGCCGGTCCTCACTCTCCACCAGCTCGCAGCGGCCGCCGCCGACCGCGGCCAGGCGGCCGAGGAAGCCGGCGTTGACGGCCCGGTCGATGCCGACGGTGTGGACGCGTACGCCGACTAGCGCACCGGTCAGCTCCGACAGGATCTGGTCCTCGTTGCCGACCTGCCCGTCCGTCACCAGCACCAGCACCCGGTCACGCTCACGGTCCGAACCGGCCAACAAGGAAGTGGCCTCGCGAAGCGGCGTGAGCATCTCGGTGCCGCCCCTGGCGCCCACGCCGGCGAGGTGTTCGACCGCGCGGAATCGATTCCGATCCGTGCCGTCGACCAGAGCGGTCGGTAGATCCTTGGGGTGCTCGACGACCGTGTCGAACGTCAGTACGGCGAATCGGTCGGCATCCGTCAGCGTGTCGACGATCCGCGCCGCCGCACGCCGGGCCGCGACCATCTTCCAGCCGCTCATGCTGCCGGACCGGTCGAGGACGAGGACGACGTCGCGCGGTCGCGGAGCCGCTGTATCCACTGGCGGCAATACGGTCAGCTCGAACGTGCCCTGCCCAGCATCCGAATCGTCGGGCTCGACCGTCAACGCGGTCGCGGTCGCCTCCTTCTCGCCGTACGCCAGCCGGAGCACGAAGTCACGGTCCACCCGCTCACCGGGCTCGATGGCGACGCTGGTCACGCGTCCCTCGACCGAGCTGCTGATCGCGTGCAGGCTGGATCGGATGCCGTGCAAAGGCAGGCCGCCCGGATCCACATCGGCGCGGATCCCCAGCCGCACCGGGTTCGGGAATCCGGGCAGCAGGATCGGCGGCGTGATCCGGGACGCGTCCGGTACGGCGTCGGTGTCCGGCACGACGCCCTCACCAACACTCCGGCCGGGCAGCGGTTCACCCGGGATGTAGCGGGGCGCAACCACGAGAGGCAGTCGGTACGTCGCTTCGCCGTCCTCGTACGGGAGTGGGCCGACCATGGTCAGCCGGATCGTCACCCGCTCCCCGGGCATGATGTTGCCGACCCGGAGGGTGAACACATCCGGCCGCTCCTCCTCGGCGATCGACGCCCGTTGACCGGCCGCCAGGGCAGCGTCGTACGCCGCCCGCGCCTCGGCGCGTTCCTGCAAGTCGGCCTCGACCGTACGGCCGTCCGCCTCCATCCGCAGCCCGGTGACCGCGGCCCTGGCCGCCAGCGGGAAGACGTACGTCGCCTCGAGCGCGACGTCGTGCGGATTGCGGAAGTCCTCGGTCAGCACTGTCCGCGCGACCAGGCCGGTGATGGTTGCGTGCGCGTCGATCCGCTCCAGCGGAAGGTTCCCGCGCTCCGTGCGTAGTGTCCCGAGCCCGCCTTCGTCCGTGGGGCGCCGCAGCTCGTCGGGATCCAGGGTGGTGATCACGTTCATGTCGGGTCTCCAGATTCTCGCTGGGCGGTAAGGCGTTGCTGGGCAAGCTCGGCGAGCAGAGGCGCGGCGGCGGAGCGGAGCGCCGACAACTGCTCAGCCGTCAGCTGAGTGGGCGGTACGCCGACGCCGTCGAGCACCACCGTGACCCCATCAGCCAACCGAACCGCCGTCACCAGCCCGGTCCCGTCTGTATCGGGCGACGAGGTCGGCCGGTCCATCCAGAACCGCTCCCGCGTCGACTCAGCCAAAGGTGTCGGCGCGCTCGCGGCTGAAGGCTCACTCGGCAGTGCGGCAATCGTTCGCAGCGTCCGATCGGTCGCCCCGGCCAACTCGGCCTGGATCTCGGCCAGTGTGCGCCCCCGGGACTGCAGCCGCTTGATCGAGACCAGTTGCAGCAGATGCCGGCGCCCGTACAACGCAGTACGACCACGCATCTCGGCCGGCCGATCGACCAGCCCGATCGTCGAGTACCACCGAATCGCCCGCCGGTCCGGCACCGCGCGCACCCGCCCGTTGACCTGCCCCGGGTAGTCCACGGCCAGCGCCGACTCGACCAGCTCAGCCAGCTGATCCAGCGTCCACAATTCGGTAGTCCCTGCCACTCACCCATGCTGACACTGTCATATAACACTGTCAACATCACTCTCGAGGCGTAGTCGCCGAACTTTTTCTTGCTCGACCTTGTCGATCTGTGAGCACTTGGTTCATCGGAGAGGTAGGCGACCTCGGACGAGGCCGGTGAGGCCTAGGGAAGGTACAGAGTGAGCGACGTTGTGATCGAGACGATCGTCAGGCCCGCGCGGGAGTTGTCGGGATCATGGCTCGAGGTGATTGCCTCGAACCTCGACTACCACCGAGCGACCTTCTTGTGGAAGTGCGAGGGCCTCTCCGAGGCTCAGCTCCGGCAACGGCCTCTGCCGTCGTCGGAGCTGACCCTCCTGGGGCTGATGCGCCATCTGCAGGGTGTCGAGCGCTACTGGTTCCAGCGGAGGCTTGCGGGCACGACGCCACGCTTCTTCTCCTATCGGTCCTACGTCACGGCTCAGGGTGACGAGTGGTTCGACGAGGCGGACCCCACGCCGGCCAAGGATGTCTACGCCGACTACCTGGCGGCCTGCGCAGATTCGCGAGAGGTGTTCGCCACGGTCACGCAAGACCTCGCGCGAATCGTGCCGAACCCGGAGTTCGGCGACACCGATGTGCGCTTCATCCTCGAGCACGTGATCGAGGAGTACGCGCGCCATGTGGGTCACGCCGACCTGCTCCGCGAAGCCATCGACGGCGCCACCGGCGAATAGATTCAAGGGCGTAAGCGACCGAAGAGGATCCGGCTCAGCAGGCCGGCGAGGATGAGAGCCACCACGCCGGTCAGAGCAACGACGGAGATGATGCAGGCCACGTTCCTGGCCAGCGACAGTCGCGGGGTCGAGTGGGCGAAGCCGTCCGTCAGGACGGCGAGTGTTGCGAGCATCGCGAAGCCGATGGCAGCAAGCACGAGTACGACGATGTGGTGGCCGCCGAGCGTAGCCGTGGCAGTGAACTTCGAGGTCCCGTCGAGCCACGAACCGACGGTGTACATCCAGACCACGGTCGCCAGATCGCCCGCCATCACGAACCACAGCGAGACCGCGGGCCGGGAGGCGATCCGCGCCCCCACCTGCATCAGGCCGTCCGGCCTTTGGATATCAAGGGCGCCGGCAGGTCGAACCAGCACAGGATTCCGGCTTCTGTTCAGACTGCTTACTCTCGTCACGGTCATGGCGCTGCTCCCGAGTCAAAGGAGCGGCGTCCGCTCCCGATGACGGACGCCTCCCCTGACGTCAAGTACGCCGTACTCCAGCAGGTCCAGGCCAACAACGATGCCGCGGCGGCATCACCGCGCGAGAGTCCAACCCAATCAGCGATTGGCGTGCACAGCCGCAAGCTCGGCGACGAGCAGCTCACCCGCTCCGTCGGTCGATGTGAACCACCGATGGGCGGCGACATCCGGATGCTCGATCAGCTGCGCGAACTCTGCCGGCGTCGGCCCTCCGAAGAACGCGGGCTGATCGGCCTCACCGGTCTGCATGAGTACGTCGACCAGCCGCGCCAGCCGGCGATTTCGCATCTTCACCCCACGGGACAGACGCGCCTCGGCCGCCGCGCGGCGCCACTCACCGAGAACGAACTGTGCGCGTCGCTGACGCAGCAACGCGCTGTCGCTGTCGGTCTGCGCGGGCGTTGCGTCGCTGTCGGGGTCGAACACGTCCGCGCGCAAGTATTCGAGGGGCGCACCGCGCAGCGGAACGACCTCCGTGAAGACAGGCGCGCGTACCCCGAGTCGCTCGGCCGCACGGCCGGATCGCAACGTCAGCAGCACCGGCTCGTGCGCTGCCCCTGACCTGGTGTCGACCAAGCGAACCATCAGGCGATCCGCGAGTACGGCGGACTGCTGCCGCGACCCGAATGCCGGCACGATCACACGAACCGCCGAGCCCTCGCGCGACATCACCATGCGGATTTCCTGCGCCTGTACGTCGGTGTCGACGATGCGAGCTCGCAACTGGCGCGGATCCACCGAACTGGTCAGCATCCCGCTACCGGCAAGCGGTGTATCGCTCGACTGGTAGGTCACGGACTGGTCCGACAGCTTGAAGGTACTGACGACAGGCACCGCGGCCTTCAGGCTCTGCCACGCGTGCGCCACGGCCCCCAGCTCGTCATCCGGACCGTCGATCACCCGGCGACCGAGCACTGCATATCCGTTGACGAGGCGGGAGAGGCCAGAGAACAGAGCCCGGGGCAACGAGGACGCCGACTCCGTCAGCTCGGTGAGGTAGTCGGCGAACCCGTCGGCCGATCGCCGCGCGAGCACCAACGCCTGGTTGGTGCGATCCCGCCGGAGCGGGCCCGCCGGCAGCGATTTCGCCGCCTGGGCCCGGACCACTGCCCGCTCGGCATCCAGCAGCGCCTGATCAAGCGGAAGCTGCAGCCACCAGTCCAACGCATCGATGACAGCGATCCGGCGCCAGGCCCGGGCCGGCGTGAATCCGATCAGCTCACTCTCGGCGTGCCGCCGACCTGACACCAGGAGGTCGGCGCGTAGCTCACTCAGGCGTCGTATGGCGTCCGGTCCGATCACCGCGTCCAACAGCGCCAGGTCGGTCTCGTCCCATCGATGCACGCTGACCGACCGCCAGCGCTCAGGGTCCGCCAGATCGAGCTCGACACCGATACCCAGCCCGAGATCGGTCGTCCTGACGAGATCGGCAGGCGCGGCGTCGGCGATGCGGACCTCGGGCTCGAGATTCTGGTTGCAGCTCCCAGGCGCAGTCAGGAAGGCGAACATCAGATCGAACCCTCCTTCGCGCGCTGCCGGACCCTTGACATTGTTGACGATTTCAACGATGCCGACACCGACCATGCGATGGAACACGGTTCCCCAAAGGGTATGTCTGAAGCGATTGACTGGTAAAGACCATGCAAAGACCGCCTCGATCCGGCTGCTCGCGCTCCATCAGGCTGCTTGCGCGATCGTCCAGGCCATCCGGGCGCCCTTCCGCGCCGGAATCCCGGCCGGCGCCGAAGAGTCGAGCCACGGTGGTGGCGGGCGGACAGCCAGCGCATCCATCGCCATCCGCCGCAATCCGTAGTACTGGTCGGCACGATCCCAGACCGCCCGAGTCATCCCGCCGGCCCTCGGACGATGCAGGCGGCGCAATTCGGTAGCACTCCGCAGAAACGCATCCCGGCGCCGCTCGCGAAACTCGTGGATCCGCGCCTCCACCGACGCACTCTCGTCGTCCGGAGGTTCCTCCTGCATCCAGCTCTCACGGTCGAACTCGACCCAGCACAGATATTCGACGAATGCCAGAAGAAGAGTGTTCCTGTCCTCAGTCAGGCCGATCGGCGGGCCAGCCGCCTGGCGTCGCAGCAGACTCAACTCGCCTTGCTCACGCCAGATCAGCCGGACAGTACGGAACGCGGCCCCTGCCTGCCCACCGGGATCCGGCGGCAACGCGAGCCGAACAACATCGCCCACTTTGGTCGGCAGAACGGGGAACCGCTGACCGCGATGAATTCTCGCCGCTGCGCCGGCGAGAGTCTCCCAGGCCAGACCGTGCTGACCTGCCGCGCGATACGACATCGCCCGCGAGATCGCCCGCAGATTGGCTCCGACGTACGCATCCGCCAGACCACCCCCGTCGAGGATTCGCCAAGCGGTCCGCCAATCACCAATTTCCAGCGAGTCGATCGCGTCGACCTCCGCTGGAACGGTGTTCATGGCCGTGGAGGGTCGTCACGAACCACGCCCCACAGACTGGCGTGATCCTGGCTGACGAAGCTTCCCCGCCCTGCTTCGACGAGGTAGGGCCGAACGCCCACGAAGGGCGAAGGCGTCGCGGTGAGCATCTGTACTACGCCGAGGGATCTGCTCATGGGGCACCTGCTTCGGTCAAACAATCACGCCGGTTGAGTCGATTGAATCGCCCTCTCCCACATACCGAGTGGCTTCAGCTGACTACAAGTTGAGTTCACTCCTACGGTAGATCGCAGGTGGAATCGCCGCCAGATCTAGGCGTGTCGCGACGGAGCGATCGTGGAGGGAGTAACAAAGCGGTGCGTCGCGCGTTATAGACGAGGGCGCGCCAAACCTTGTCCCAGACTTGAAGTTCAGCGGTGGCCGGTGTACTTCAGTAGACAGTATGGTGCTCCTTTGACTGCCTGCGGTTGGCCGACCCTTTGGGAGTGACAGTGGCCCCTCCATCAGAGGCCGGGCGACTCGCCAGGCGACTTCGGGATCTGCGAACGTCTCATCGACTCAAACAGGCAGACCTGGTTCGCGCCTTCAGCGAACACAGCAAGGTCTCGGTGGCAGCGATCAGTTCCTGGGAATCCGAGTCGACGACGGCAAAGGTGCCACCCGAGGAACGCCTACATGTGTACGCACTGTTCTTCTCACAGACTGACGCGGCCATCGGCGATCTGCATCTACCGCGTGAAGAGGATCTGACTCCGGCCGATCGGGACCGCTTCACTGTGCTGCACGAAGAGCTCATCGATCTCCGGAACTCGGCTACCGGCCAAGCCGGTTCGCAGATCAGCAGCTCCAGCACCTGGGCATTCGCGACGGGACCGATCACCATCATCTGTCCGGAAG
Source organism: Kribbella sp. NPDC048837 (assembly GCF_055586945.1). Classification (NCBI taxonomy): domain Bacteria; kingdom Bacillati; phylum Actinomycetota; class Actinomycetes; order Propionibacteriales; family Kribbellaceae; genus Kribbella; species Kribbella sp. NPDC048837. The sequence continues at coordinate 520,382 of NZ_JBVJHF010000002.1, read as the reverse complement.
CGCCGGCGGACGGTCGCTCGCCGCTCGCAAAGGACGTCAATCCCAACCACACTCGGCTGTATCGCTACGCGGACCTTGATGCGCTGATCGAGTTATGGGGTCACATCCGCGCGTCCAATCCTGCGTTGAACAACGTCGCACACCGGCTTCCGACGGAAGTGGTCGCCGACGACTTGTCCGGTGATTTGGTTGTGCTGGGTGGCATCGCCTGGAACCAGGTCGCCGAACGGCTGCAGCAAGTGCTGGACGAACTGCCCTTCGAGCAGGTCTCCGTCCCAGATCTGGAGAATGGCGAGATCTTTCGGTTGAGAGAGCCTGGCGGCCGAGAATTCCGTCCGCGCTGGGCGGATCGCAAAGGCGCTCGGCGAGAAGCGATGAACCTGGAACAGATCAAGGCCGAGCAGGCGCAGGACGCGTGGCACAACGGCAAACGTCGCGAACTGGTCGAGGACGTCGGACTCCTGGCACGGATGCGAAACCCGTTCAACCACAGCCGCACCATCACCATCTGCAGTGGTGTCTACAGCCGCGGAGTGCTGGGCTCAGTCCGCACGCTGACCGATACCGCCATCCGCCAGGAGAACGAGGCGTACGTCGCCCGCCGGTTCCCGACCGGCTCGTTCGCATTACTCATGCGGGTCACAGTGGTGAACGGCGAGGCGCTCACGCCCGATCTGGAGAATCCCGAGAACCGTCTCTACGAATGGTCACCGAACGGAGAGCCGTCCGAGTGAGCCGCCAGATCAGGCATGGACAATCCCATGCCTCCCTGCTCCGCGATGTGTCCGCTTCCGTTGTCCCCTCGAGCCGCAGCCGCCTGAACGCAATCGTGGTTCCGGCCGCACGGCCGGCGTCCGCGCTGCAGGACGTCATCTCCTTATCCGCAACGCTGTCTGTACCGCTGGTCGTGTTGTGCAGCCGGCAGGCCCATATCGACCAAGTCGCAGAACGAGTCGAGAGGACGTTCGGTGCTCGAGCGCTCGTCGTCGAGGTAGACGAGTGCACTCCACTGCTGGACATTCCCCTGCTGACCTCCACCCGGCAATTTCGCGACGCATGCGCCGATCGTTCCAGTGACTTGAGCATCAAGCGGAACATCGGGCTTCTGCTCGGCCGGTTGCAGGGCTGGAGCAAGATCCTCTTTGTCGACGACGACATCAGTCGGCTCCGCCCTTCAGACATCGAGCGACTGACGGGCTACCTCGATCGTCATGCCGTGGCATCGATGGTCAGCCGGCAGTTTCCCGACAACTCGGTCGTCTGCCATGCGCGGCGCCTCGCCAGGCTCAGCCAAGACGTGTTCGTCAGCGGGGCAGTCTTAGGCGTCAATCTGCGGGACCCCAAGCTCTCGTTCTTCCCGGACATCTACAACGAAGATTGGTTCTTCTTCGCCCGTCACGCTGCCGAGCGCGCGCTGCCCAAGATCGGAGAGGTCCGGCAAGCCGAGTACCTACCGTTCGCGGATCCGGGACGCGCGGAACGTGAGGAGTTCGGAGATCTACTCGCCGAGGGTCTCTATGCGCTCTTCGAGTACAGACCCGGCTGGGACTTCAAGGAACAGTTGCGGGCCGCATCTCGAGCCAGTTATTGGGAGCACTTCAAGGCGGTTCGCCTGCGGATGATCCGGGAGATCGATAACGCGCTTTCGGCGGAGCAGCTCACGGCGGATCGGACGACCTACCTGCACATATTGCAAGCCCAGGAGTCGCTGCGCTTCGCCGAGAAGCAGGCATCGGGGATCTCGGCGGAGCTCTGCGTAGGCTTCGTCGAGAGGTGGCAAGAGGATGAGATCCGTTGGCAGCAGGTCCTCACGAGGTACAAGTCGGTCCTCGGCGAAGGGGACGCGCTCGCCGAGCTCGGGCTGACGAAGTGGATCTCTTGTGGCTACGGCGTCAAGTCGCTGTCATCCGGGGCGCCCACGGCGTCGGAACCTCAGCCGGATCTCATTTCGGCCGGAGCCGTCGGTCAGGGGCTGAACCTCACCTGTGGGGTGAAAGTCGAGCCGGTCATAGACCCTGCGTGCCTGGATGTTGTCGTCGAGGACCCAGACGAGCCAGTCTCTGATCGTCGGCTCCACGTCGGTCAGGTACTGCAGGATCGCGCGTAGGACGCCCGACCTTCGGTACTTCGGATCGACCCAGACGGACTCGATGTGTCGCTCGTCGGGTGGGCGGTTGTCGACGCGGAGTACGCGTGCGAGGCCGATGATCTGGTCGCGATCGCGGGCTATCACCCATTGGGCGCGGTAGAACTTATGTCGCCAATCTGCCTCGGTCCAGGACTCTTCCTCCTCGTAATCCGCAATATAGGCCGCCGGAGAGTCCTTCAGCGCTCGGAGGCGGACGTCTCTCAGGACCTGCCATTGATCGGTATCGAGCATCTCGAGTTCCACCACTCGAGCCCCCTCCGTCGAACCTCACGGCCCTGCCGTCGCGCGCGAATCGCAGTTCACTCCAGCGAGCGTTTGACGCGCAGCGACAGGCATCCATCCCAGTGTGACCGTTCCGTGGGAACGCCAAACGGTTCAGGGGCAATCTGGTCTGGATCACAGACAGGGAACAGCCGCGCCGGCAGGAGCTGGTCCTGCCGACGCGGCTGTCGGTCGTCGGTACGGCTAGGTCAGCGGATCGGCGCTGACAGGGAGGCTCTCAAGGAGCCGGCGGTGGTGGTGGATTTGGCGGCTGCTGACAGGGTTTCTGGTTCGGGGGCGGGGACCGGCGGGCATTGGACGTCGGAGCGGTTGCCGGACTTGCGGGGTGGCAGGGCTCCGGTTTGGAGGTACGCCGCGATGCGGTCGTCGGTGCAGGTCACGCCGGACAGCGAGCCGGCGTGGGTGGTTCCGCCGACGCCCTCGATCAGGACCGCGTTGGGGAACGTCTTGCGGGTCTGGAGAGCGCCGGAGTACGGCGTTGCCGCGTCCAGGGTCTCGTTGATCATCAAGAGGCTCTTCACGCCGCGGCCGTCGACCTTGACCGGCTTGCCTGCCTTCGCCGGCCAGTAGAAGCACGGCGCGTTGAACCAGGCGTTGGCCCAGGTCAGGAACGGAGCCTTGGCGAATGTGCGCCAGTTGTCGCGCTGCCACGTGCTCCACTTCGCGGGCCACGGCGCGTCGGTGCACGAGACGCCGAGGTAGACGGCGTACCCGTTGTCGTCGAACGGCGGACCGCCGTACAGCTCGACCAGTGGTGCGGCGTCCTTGTTGTGCACCCACGCGGCGAACGCGTTGGCCACATCCACCCAGCCGTACACGTAGTACGCCGCTTGCGTGAAGATGTCGGTCCACTCCGACGGGCCGATCTTGCCGTCGGCCGGGTGGCCGATCAGCTTGACCATCTGCGAGTAGTACAGGCGCTCGACGGCGGCTTCGGTCTTACCGAGGTGCCAGGTGGAGTCGTGCGCGGCGACGTACTGGAAGAACACCTTGACGCTCTTGTTGAACGCGATGTCCTGGTCGAGGTTGGCGTCGTACCAGACCCGCGTCGCGTTGACGACGCCGTCGAAGACGACCCGGCGCAGCCGGTTCGGGTAGAGCGTGCCGTACACCTGACCGAGGTAGGTGCCGTACGAGAAGCCGTAGTAGTTGATCTGCGGAGCGCCGAGCGCCTTGCGGATGCTCTCCATGTCGCGCACCGAGTCGGTGGTCTTGAGGTGGCTGAGCAGCGCGTGCTGGTTGGCGTCGCAGGCCTTCGCGTACGACTTGGACAGCTTGAGCCACGTCTGCTCGATCTTCGGCGTGACCGGCACGTAGAACGGCCGGTTGTAGCCGGCATAGTCCGGGATGCAGCTCAGCGCCGGCTTGCTCGCGCCGACCCCGCGCGGGTCGAAGCCGACCCAGTCGTAGGCATCGCCGGCACCATGCGGGATCGCCGGGCCGAGGATCGAGTAGATCAGGCCGGATCCACCCGGACCACCCGGGTTGACCAGCATCGGGCCCTGCGCCTGCGAGTCAGGGGTCTTGTGCATCACCCGGGACACGGCGAGCTGGATCTTCGTCCCGTCCGGATGGTCGTAGTCGAGCGGTACGACGACGTACCCGCATTGCGCGCCGGCGCTCGCCAGGCGCGGATTGCTGCACGCGCCCCACTGCACGGGCGGCGGCGTGTAGCCGGACGACACCGGACTCGACGGTACGGCGGTGGCGACGGGGACCGACATCACCCCGGCAACCAAGGCGGACGAAACTGTGGCGGCAACAACTAGTCGGCGGATTCTCATGTGCCCTCCATCCCGAACCGCATCCTGAACCTGCAACTCACGCAGGACAAGTCCCGGGATCAACCTCACGGGGAAACCCGCAGAGCTCCGGGCGGCGGTCGAGGTCCATCCGCGCAGCCCGCGGCTGGTGCCCGGCGAGGTCGTGTCAGGATGCGCCGCCCGTACGCTGCGTGTCCGGCACCTCCTCGACGAACGGGATCTTGCTGACGCAGTGCTGATATTGATCGGCGGCTTCCTCCACCGAGACCTGCCCGAATTGGAGGGACGTCAGCACACCTTCGAGTTCCGTATTGCAAACCTCCGCGGCGGTGACATGGGCGGCGAGGTCGTGAGATTTGCTCAGGTTGCTGGAAATGGCCGAGATCAAGGAGACGATCAACGCGGCCAGGCAGAGCGGCTGCCAAACACTCGCGGGACTGCTGAGTGACAATTCCTCTTTGATCGCGTTGGTGAACGGTGGCCCGGCCAAGGCGGGACCGCCGACGAGCACGGCCGCTGTCGCGCTACTGACGATGCTGACATTGATCAGTCGATTCCGGCGCGGCCGGGCTGCGTGCAGGAAGGTGGCGATACCTGCCCGCCGAGCTTCGATTTGCGCCCGCAACTCCGCGCGGGCGTTGGGATCATCGGTCATCCCGCCCCTCCTGCCTCCCCGAGCCGGCCAGGTCCGCGATCAATGGCGGCCAGCGCTTGGTGGCAGGTCGTGCAGCAGTCGCAGAGCCGGCGATAAGGGCTCCGTCGTTACCCTGAGTCTGGCACCACCCCTTCATTTCCGCCAGCCAATTAACTGCAGACAAAAATATCCCGGAGAACGCATTCAAGAGCATCTGCACTGTCGTTTGTTTGATGACCTTGCGCACGCGACTAAACACTTGACGTATGCCACTGTCAAATGTTTGTGCACGACACCGGAAGCGCCGCGCACCGGTACTCGGCCGGCTCCGTCGTCAGCTCGCGGAGCATCCGTCAGTCGCGGAGGAACAGCAAACGTTCGGCAAGCCGATCGCAGAGGCCCGGTGGAAGATCGGCGAACACGCTGAGCTCTTCGACAGACGAGTACGGACCACGGGTCTCGCGCACCAGCACGACCCGCTCGGCCAGCTCCGGCGTCATCCCGCGCAGCTGCGCGAGCACGTTGGCAGGAACACTGTTGACGTCGACCAGACCGCCGTCGTCGAAGTCGTGCTGCTCGTCGGACCGGCCGATCCCGAGCTCGCGCGCCAGTCCCGGATCCTCGGTGGCGATCTCGCGGGCCTTGCGCCGCAACTCGCGACGGTCCCGGGCGGCGTCCGCCGCTGACTCCATCGTGAGCTGCTCGGACGGCGACTGCGAACGGAAGACCGAGGAGCGAACCGCCAGCGCGTGCATGGTGCCGCCCACCCAGGCAATCGTCAGGAAGGCGAAGGAGACGTCCTCGTTCGTCACGACGAATCCCAGCACGACCAGCACCGAGTACACGATCGTGGCCACCACGTAGTGCTTGGATCGCACCCGCTGCGCCGCCCACAGGAAGGTCACAGGTGTGGCCAGGCCGAGGGTGACGAAGGGCAGGATCGCCCAGATCCAGCTGATGACCAACGTCCGGGTGTCCAGCCGCCGGCCGCGAGCAGGCCGCGATCCACGCGGTGCGGACGACGAATCCCCCGACCGCGACACCGGCTCGGACCCCCCGGGCGGCTCACGCGCAGCCATGTTCTGGATGGTACGCGCGTCAGGCGAGGAGCGAATCGCCCGGGAAACTCCGGGCTGGGTGGAGGTGGTAGGTGAAGACTCCGGCTCGGACGCCCGGGTCTTCGTCCATGACGCGGCGGATCTCGTCCGGGGTGCCGCTGAAGATCCCGACACCGCACAGCGGGGAGTCGTCGGCGATCGGGCAGACGATGTTGAGGATTCCGTCGGCGCGGAGTTCGAAGTTGCGGCGGCCGTGTTCCCAGATGATCGCCCTGGCGTCGTCCGTGCCGTACTGCGGTCCTGCCTCGAGGAGTACGACGGTGTACTCACGGGTCTTGGTCAGCGCGGCCTGCATCTGCTCATCGGTGAAGCGAGTCATAGCAGCAGTGTGAACCCATCAGCGGCAGATCGCCTTGTCTATTAAGGCGTTGACGGGGCCGTCGGGGTTGGTGGTGAAGTTGGGGGTGACGGCGACCGTGACCTGGTGGCGGGTGTCGGCTGTGGAGAACGAATAGGCCTGGTACGCCAGCGCGTCGCCATCGTTGCCGTAGACACGGATCCCGCACGAGGTGTCGTGCCACGACAGTCCCAGGCCGTAGGTGCCGTCCTTGATGCCCGGTGTCTTCATCTCGTCGAGCAGCCGGCGCGGGAGGAGGTGGCCGCCGAGCAGTGCGGCGAAGAAGCGATTGAGGTCCGCGGTGGTGGAGATCATCTCGCCACTGGCGCCGAAGAGCGACGGATTCAGCTCCGTGTAGTCGAGAAGACCTTGCTCAGTACGGATGTAGCCGTGCGGATGCGGTCCGCGGATCCACGGCGACGTACCCGGCACCGACGTACCACTCAACCCCAGCGGGCGGATGAGCCGGCGCTCGATCTCCTGGCCGTACGAGCGTCCGGTGACCTTCTCGATGATCTCGCCGAGCAGGAGGTAGTTGGTGTTCGAGTACGAGTACGCCGAACCCGGCGGCTCGAACTCCGGCCCGTGAGCCGCCGCGCGCTCGACCAACTCGGATGCCGCCCACGTCCGCCACCGATTGTCGAAGAACTCCTGCGCGGGCGGCATCGGCAGAGTGTCCTTGTAGTCGTACAAACCACTGGTGTGGTTGAGCAATTGGCGCACCGTGATGTTCCGCCCATTCGGCACAACGCCCGGCAGCCACCGCTCCACCGAGTCGTCCAACCTCACCCGCCCCTCGGCCACGAGCTGCAGTACGACGGTCGCCACAAACGTCTTCGTAATACTCCCGACCCGCACCCGCCCGTCAACGGGCACACCCCGAGTCGACCCCACCTCGGCCACCCCGCTAGTCCCCCGCCACACCCGCCGCCCGTCCCGCACCTCAGCCAGCGCCCCCACCGAACTACCAGCCACCACCTCATCCAGCCTTGCCTGCAAGGGATCCGGCGGCCCAGCCACCGCCACCCCCGGCCCCATCCCCACCACCGCCACCGCAACCACAGCCACCACCCGCATCCCCAGCTCCCATCACCAGTCCGTCCACCCACCCTCACGAACCAGCGCGCCGCAAACATCCGGGACGACCCCGACGCCCTCCCCGAAACCCAACTAGTGGAAGCGCGAGATCAGCGATGTGAGCTGGGTCGGGGTTGCACCGGACCGGAGCAGGTACGCCGCAGTCCCGCCGTACCAAGTCTCGAGGTGAGCCAGCATGCGAAGCATGGTCTCGGGCCGCGGGGGCGCCAGTTCGGGAAGTGAGCTGCTGGACGCGGGGGCGGTGGCGTAGTCGGCGGCGATCGCCACGTGAGGTACGCCGAGCAGATCCAGCGTCAGCCCAACAACAAGACCCGTCCGGTCCTTGCCGGCATGACAGGCAACCACTACACATCCAGCAGGCGCGTCGGCGATCGCAGTGACGGCGGATGCGAAGCGATCGCGGTAGTCGTCGATCAGAAGGCGGTACTGCTTGAACAGGTCCTGCTCGGACACGTCAGGATCGGCGGGGTCGGTCAACGGCACGTTGAGCCAACGCTCGTCGTCAGCGAACGGTGATGGGAAGGTCTCGCACTCCCATGCACTACGGAGGTCGACAATGCGGCTGACTCCGGCAGCCCGGACAGCGGCGAGTCCCTCGTCGTTAAGCTGATCGAGGTTGTCACTGCGGATCAGAGCACCGGCCCGGATCTGACCACCGTCGCCGGTCGGGAGTCCACCGAGATCTCTCGCGTTCCGGCAGTGCGGCCAAGGCATCACAGCATCACAGTAAACAGCAGTCCCGGCCCGCCTGGGCCGGGACTGCTGCTGGAGAACTACGCCGCGGCTGTTGCTTCGGTCAGCTGTTCTGAGGTGGGCTGCAGTTGGGGGGTGGCGAGGGTTAGGAGGACGTTGACTACGGCGAAGAGGGCGGCTACCAGGAGGCCTCGTTGGAAACCGGACTGGAGGGCGGACTGCTGGGAGGCGCCGTGGGTTAGTTCGTTGGTGGTGTGGGTGATGGAGAGGGTGGTGACGATGGCGAGGCCGAGTGCGCCGCCCACCTGGTACATCGCGTTGACCACACCGGATGCCGCGCCGGCTTCGACGGGGCGGACTTCGGAGACGGCGGTGATCTGGCCGGGGACGCCGACGCCGATGATGCCGAAACCGAAGATGATGAGGCCGGGCAGGAGCTCGGACGCGTAGCTGCCGGCGACGTCGGCCTGCGAGAGGTAGAGGAGTCCGACCACGCTCAGTACGGCGCCGGCGAGCTGCACCGTACGAGTGCCGACCCGCTGCACGAGCTGCGAAGCCAACAGAGCACCGACGATCGCCGCACCGCCCATGGGCAGGAAGTGCACGCCCGCCTCGAGCGCCGTGTCCCCGCGGACCTGCTGCAGGTAGATAGCGGTCAGGAAGAACATGGAGAGGAACGCAGCTCCGTTCAGAGCGAGCGATCCGCCCGAAACACTCAGCGCACGCGACCGGAACAACCGCATCGGCACCAGCGGAGCAGCAGACCGACGCTCCACCACGACGAACGCAGCCAGCAGGACCACGCCAGCAATCAGTACGCCGACAACCTCAGCCGATCCCCATCCCGCGGGCTCCGACCGCACGACGCCGTACACAACAGCCATGAGTCCGGCAGTCCCGAGCACCGCCCCCAGAGTGTCGAACGTACGTCGGCCAGCAGAGTGCCGTACGTCGCGAACGAACACCGGCACCACAGCGACCAGCGCGATCACGATCGGCACGTTGACGAAGAACACCCACTGCCAGCTGAGTGAATCGACCAATATGCCGCCCGCGACGACACCGAGCGTTCCACCAAGACCGGCGAGACCACCCCAGACACCCATGGCGATGTTCCGCTCACGTCCGTGCGCGAACGTCATCGTCAGGATCGCCAGCGCCGCCGGCGAGAGCAGTGCACCGCCAAGACCCTGTACGGCGCGCGCACCGATGAGGAACTCGGGTGAGTTGGACAGCCCGGCGACCAGCGAGGTCGCACCGAACAGCAACAGGCCGGCCACGAACACCCGCCGCGGGCCGAGCAGGTCGGCCATCCGCCCGCCGAGGAGCAGGAAGCCGCCGAAGAGCAGTGTGTAGGCGTTGATCACCCACTGCAGGGAGTCGGCGGAGAAGTTCAGGTCCGCCTGGATGTGCGGCAGCGCGACGTTCACGATCGTCACGTCGAGCACCACGATGAACTGCGCGAGAGCCAGCACCGCCAGGGTGGCCCAGGGACTGCGTCGCATTGTCCTACCTCACTCGGAAGAGAGTCTACGTTGTATGTATACGGCGTAAGCTTACGTAGTAGACGGTAGGTCTACGGTGTAAACTTGTCAACGTGATCACCAAAGAGACCTCCCGCCGCCTGGATCCGGCGAAGGTCGTCGACAGCGCGCTGGCCATCGCCGACGACGAGGGCCCGGCTGCCGTCACCTTCCGCCGGCTGGCCGCCCAGCACGACGTCACGCCGATGGCGCTGTACCGGCATTTCAAGGACAAGGACGACCTGCTCGCCGCGCTCGGCGATCGCATGCTGACCGACGTCGTCCTGCCGGAGCCGACCGACGAGCGGTGGGACAAGCAGCTGCACAAGCTGCTGACGGCCTTCGTGACCGCGCTGCGCGCACACCCGCGGGTGGCGGACCTCACCCTGCCCCGCATCCTGGTGACCGATCCCGGACTGGTGATGGCCGAGCGCGCGATGGAGCTGCTCACCGAGGGCGGGTTCTCCGTCGACGACGCGGCCGAGGTCGGCCGGCAGTCGTTCTGCTCGCTGATCGCCCTGGTCACCACGGACCCGATCGCCCGCGAGGTGAGCGACCCGGTGGCCCGGGAGGACTCGATGCGGCGCAAGCGCGCGTCGCTGGCCGCCCTGCCGCCGCGGAAGTACCCGCTGGTCGCCAGCGCCGCGGATACGCTGATCTGCCCTACGTCCAGGGACCGCTACTACTCCCTGGGGATCGACATGACGGTCGCGGGCATCCGCGGCGTAGTGGAGAAGGAGCAGTAGTTGGCCCTCAGCGTCATGACCTACCTGGAGCAGAGAAGTCCTGACGAGCTGGTGCCGGCGCGAGAGCAGCCGATCGAGGTCAGGCGGGTCGAGGAGCTCTCACCGGAGTTCGCCCGCTACCTCTACACCGCGGTCGGCGGTCACTGGCACTGGATCGGCAAGCTCGGGTGGAACTGGGACCAGTGGGTCGACTGGCTGAGCCGGCCCGGCTTCGAGACCTACGTGCCGTGGGTCGGCGGTATACCGGCCGGGTACGTCGCCCTCCGCGGCGTCGGCCAGGAGACCGAGATCGAGAACTTCGGACTGCTGCGGGGCTTCATCGGCCGTGGGATCGGCGGTCACCTGCTGACGGTCGGCCTGCGGAACGCGTGGACCGTGCACGAGCGGCACGCCGGGGTGGACCCGATCACCCGGGTCTGGGTGAACACGAACACCCTCGACGGACCTGCCGCGCTGGGCAACTACAAGGCCCGCGGCATGACGCCGTACAAGACAGTGGAAGAGGAGCGTCCCGACGGCGACGGTCCGCCGCCCGGTCCGTGGCCGGGCTGGTCCGGGCCGCCCGGCGTGGTGCGCGAGGTTCCGGCGGGCTGACGACGCTACGCTCCGGAACGGAGTGATACCAATTCAGGTGGAGGTAGACCGATGGCGGGGAAGTTCGAGCTCTACAAGGACAAGTCGGGCGAGTTCCGGTTCCGGCTGAAGGCCGGCAACGGTGAAGTGATCGCGACCAGCAGCGAGAGCTACACGAGCAAGGCCGGAGCGCTGAACGGCATCGAGTCGATCAAGAAGAACGCGGCCGACGCGAACGTCGACGACCAGACGGACTGAAACCTCATAAAACAAGGGGGTTCTCCACCACCTGTGGAGAACCCCCTTCGGTGTTTCTCAGAGACCGACCTCGTGGACGACCGGCCGGACCTCGACGCCGAGGCCCTCGATCGCGGCGTCCGGGATCATCGCGGCCAGTTCGTAGGCGCGCTCCGGCGTGGCCACGTCGATCAGGTAGTAGCCGGCCAGGAACTCCTTGGCCTCCAGGAACGGCCCGTCGGTCACCGCCGGGACGCCGTCGCGGACCTTGACCACCGCGGTCCTGGCCGGCTCGGCCAGCGCGACCGTGCTGTGGAACTCCCCCGACTCCTGTGTCGTCGCCATGAACTTCTCGTGCCCGGCGAAGATGGCTTGCTGCTCCTCCTCGTTCAGCGCGGCCAGCACGTCGGGGTTGATGTTCAGGACCAGTAGGTACTTCACGGTGTCTCCTTCAGCCGTGGCCCCCGGTTGGGCGCCTTTCGTCCATCAGTACGGAGCCGTCCGCCCGATCTTGACATCGGTATAGCGTCACCCCATGGCCGAGCTGAGTCTCACAGATGTCCGGGCCGCCGCGGACCGGATCGCCGGCGTCGCCCACCGTACGCCGGTGCTCACCTCGCGGACCCTGGACGAGCGCGTCGGGGCGCGGGTGTTCCTCAAGGCGGAGAACTTCCAGCGGATCGGCGCGTTCAAGTTCCGCGGCGCGTTCAACGCGATCAGCCGGCTCACCCCGGAGCAGCTCCGGTACGGCGTCGCGGCGTACTCGTCGGGGAATCACGCGCAGGCGGTCGCGCTGGCGGCCCGGATCGCGGGGGCCAAGGCGGTCATCCTGATGCCCACGGACGCGCCGCCGACGAAGCTGGCCGCCACCCGGGGGTACGGCGCCGAGGTGGTCACCTATGACCGCTACACCCAGGACCGGACCGCCCTGGGCAAGGAGCTGGCGGCCGAGCGTGGACTCACCCTGATTCCGCCGTACGACCACTACGACGTGATGGCCGGGCAGGGGACGGTCGCGCTGGAGCTGATCGAGGAGGTCGGCCACCTCGGAGCGCTGCTCGTCCCGGTCGGGGGCGGTGGGCTGATGGCCGGCTGCGCGACCGCGGCGACGATGATGTCGCCGGGGATCCGGATGATCGGCGTCGAGCCGGCCGCCGGGGACGACCACGCCCGGTCGCTGGCCGCGGGCGAGCGGGTGGAGATCGACGTACCGCGGACGATCGCCGACGGGCAGGCGATCTCGACGCCCGGCGAGCTGACCTTCGCGGTGAACCGGCGGCTGGTGGACGCGTTCGAGCTGGTCAGCGACGAGGAGATCGTGGCCGCGATGGCGTTCGCGTTCGAGCGGCTGAAGATCGTGCTCGAGCCGAGCGGCGCGTGCGCGCTGGCCGCGCTGCTGGCCGGCCGGATCCGTGGGCTGCCCGAGCGCGTCGGAGTGGTGCTGTCGGGCGGCAACGTCGGCCTGGACCGGTTCGTCGAACTGCTCGGAAAATAGCTGAATTCGCAAGGATTTTAGGGTGCCCTGGGCACGCACTGTGCCCGTTGTCACAGACAGCAACCGTGAAATGTGACCGGAGTCACACGGAACCTCTCATTCGCCGCCTGAGCCCCGCTCAGACGCGCTCAGGACACCTCGTGTTCACCCCGGCTCCCTGATCCGTCAGAGAGCCATCCAGGGCTTTCCAGAGGGTCTCTGTGGATCTGAGGGTTTGCGTCGTGATCATTCTGTTATACAGTCGTCGGCGGTTCGGTAAAGACGACGAACCGCAGACGGGTCAACGCCGAGCCCTGCCAAGGCCCGCCTGCTCCCCTCGAACAACTTTGGCAGGGGTGGGGGACCCAGGAAGTTGGGTCTCGACCGTGAGTGGTCGAAACCCTGGGGTGAAGTCCGCGGGAGCGGACCGGGCGATGAATCCCAGCCCGAACCCGACAGCTAACTTCACAGGCGTCGGGAGACAACCATGCCCGTCACTGCCCGACGGACGTCGCTTTCGCGCGCCGTCAGCCAGAACGAGATCAGTACCACCCGGCCTACCGGCCGGACCCCCGCGAGGCACCGCAAGTCCACCAAGCCTGCGACTCCCCGAGCCGCCGCGGCCGTTCTCTCGGTCGGCCTCGCGGTCGGCAGTGGAGCCGCTCTCTCGGTCACAGCCTCTCCGGCCACCGCTTCGGCGGCGACCACTTCCGCAACTGCCACCACCACGCCGCGTGGGTACTGGAGCATTCCCAGCAGGCCGCTGCTCCGCCTCGGCGACAAGGGCCCGACCGTCAAGTACGTGCAGAGGGCCCTGCACCTGGGCCCGGACGGCTACTTCGGCACCAGCACCGTGCGGGTGCTGAAGAAGTTCCAGACCTCCTGGGGTCTGCGCGCCACCGGCTACATGGACAAGAACACCTGGGGCCGGCTGACCTGGGCAGCCAAGCACAAGGTGCTCTACGGCAAGTACGGCGCCTCCAGCGGCACCACGACCTTCCGGGCCAAGGTGCTCCGCGAGGCCGCGAAGCTCAAGGGCACGCCGTACCGCTACGGCGGCACGACCCCGCGCGGCTTCGACTGCTCCGGCTACACCGGCTACGTGTACAAGAAGGCCGGCAAGAAGCTGCCGCGTACGTCGCGGGCGCAGTACAGCGCGACGAAGCACATCAGCCGCAAGACCGCCAAGCCGGGTGACCTCGTGTTCTTCAAGAGCGGTGGCGGCGGCGTGTACCACGTCGGCATCTACGCCGGCGGGAACATGCTGTGGCACGCCTCGAAGCCGGGCCGCCCGGTCGCCAAGGCGAAGATCTGGACCAGCAGCGTGGCCTTCGGCCGCGTCTGAGTCCTACCGGTCGGCGCCCTTCCCCCCGGGCGCGCGGACCGGTGTCAGCGTCCTCTCCCCCAGGCACGCTGGCCAGTGAAACCGGCACGGGCCGTCGTCCCCCACCCCTCCGACGGCCCGGGCCGGTTTCCTACGTGTCGAGAAGGCCGGCCTCGTACGCGAGGATCGCGACCTGGACCCGGTTGGTGGCGTCGAGTTTCACCAGCGTCCGGGACACGTGCGCCTTCACCGTCGCCTCGCTCATGAACAGTGTCTTGCCGATGTCGGAGTTCTGCAGCCCGCGGCCGACCTCGACCAGCACCTCACGCTCCCGCTCGGTGAGCTTGCTGATCCGCTCCTGGGCCGCCCGCCGCCGGTCCGCCCGCGGGTCCGCGGCGAAGTGCCCGATCAGCCGCCGGGTCACTGCCGGCGACAGCATCGCCTCGCCGGCCGCGACCACCTTGATCGCCTGCACGAGCTCCCGCGGCGGCGTGTCCTTCAGCAGGAAGCCGCTCGCGCCGGCCTGCAGCGCCCGGAACACGTAGTCGTCCAGGTCGAACGTCGTGAGCACGACGATCTTCGGCGGATCGGGCAGCGCCTGCACCTCGCGGGTCGCGGCCAGGCCGTCCAGACGAGGCATCCGGATGTCCATCAGGACGACGTCCGGCCGGTGCTCCTTCACCATCGCCGCGGCGTCCGCGCCGTCCTCGGCCTCGGCGACCACCTCGAGGTCCTCGTCGGACTCCAGGATCATCTTCAGCCCGGCCCGCACCAGCGCCTCGTCGTCCACGATCAGCAGCCGCGTCATCGTTCCCTTTCCTCGCGATTCAGCACCGTGTCGACGAACACCGGCTCGGCGCTCTGCCGGTGGTCTTCCCAGGGCAGCCAGGCTTCCACCCGCCAGCCCCCTTCCGCCGTCGGTCCGGTCGTCAGCCGGCCACCGACCAGCTGCACTCGCTCACGCAGCCCGACCAGGCCGGCTCCGGCGCCCGGGAGCAGTGAACCAGCAGCCACCGGCCGCACGTTCGTCACCCTCACCGTCACGCCCTCGCCCCGGGCGCCGTGCACCTCCACGGCCGTCGACGCGCCCCGCGCGTGCTTGTGCACGTTGGTCAGCGACTCCTGGACCACGCGGTAGACAGTCCGGCCGAGCGAGACCGGTACGTCGTCCGGCAGCAGGAACTCACCCGTCACACTCACCCCGGCGTCCCGCGATGCCGCGACCAGCCGCTCCAGATCCGACGCCTGCGGCACGGGCGTCAGGTCGGCCCCGTCCACACTGACGTCAGAACGCAGTACGCCGAGAACCTCGCGGAGATCCTCCATCGCCTGCCGTGCGGTCTCCCGGATCAGCCGGGCCGACCCCTCGACCTTGTCGGGGCCGACGGCCGGGTTCACCTCGAGTCCACCGGCGTGCAGGGCGATCAGCGAGACCTTGTGCGCGAGGACGTCGTGCATCTCCTGAGCGATCCGGGCCCGCTCGCCCAGCCGGGCCTGCTCGCTGCGCAGCTCGCGCTCCGCCTCGGCCCGCTCGGCCCGGTCCCGCAGCGACACCATCAGGTCCCGGCGGGCGCCGATGTAGGCGCCGATGGCGACCCACGTCCCGACCAGGAACGGGCCCGAGAACACCGGCACCCAGAACTGGCCGTCCCCACCCCAGGTGTTCAGGACGTAGGCGGCGTACGCGGCCAGTCCGAGGATCGCGAGGACGAGGTCGCGGCGGCGGATCGCCAGCGTCAGCAGCGCGAGCCCCATCGGCACGAAGATGCCCGAGGTCAGCATCGCCACCACGGTGATCGCGGTGACGGTCGCCGGGAACCGCCGGCGCCAGAGCAGCGCGAACGACGCCACCACGCCGACGCCCAGGACGTACCAGTCCTTGACGCTCCAGCCTCCGCCGCCGGACGCGGCCTGGGCGACGATGGTGAGCAGGCTGAAGGCGACGTACAGAATGTCGCGCAGGCGCGGGGCATGCCTGACCCACCAGGCGTACCACCGGCGCAACCGTCGCATTCTGTCAGCGTAGTTGTCCGGCGTCCGCCGTCACGTCCCCCATCTGGGTGGGATCCGGGGTCTTCCCGGACGACTTTCGTAGGGGGTCGGTGCAGCCGGTTGTCCGATGTGCGAACAGGGTGCCGACCGGTTGACTCGTTGCCATGATCACCGTCGAGAACCTGACCAAGCGCTACGGCAGCACCACGGCTGTCCAGGATGTGTCGTTCACCGTCCAGCCCGGCAGCATCACCGGCTTCCTCGGCCCGAACGGCGCCGGCAAGTCGACCACGCTGCGGATGCTGACCGGACTCACCCCGCCGACCTCCGGCTCCGCGAGCATCACCGGCAAGCGGTACGTCGACCTGCCGAACCCGGGCCGGGTCGTCGGGGTCATGCTGGACGCCGCCGCGCAGCACCCGGGCCGCACCGGCCGGGAGACGCTGCTGCTGAACGCCAGCCTGCTCGGCGTCCCCAAGGCCCGCGTCGGCGAGATGCTGGAGGCCGTCGGGCTCACCGACGCCGCGAAGCGCCGGGTCGGTCAGTACTCGCTCGGCATGCGGCAGCGGCTCGGTATCGCGAGTGCGCTGCTCGGCGATCCCGCCGTACTGATCCTGGACGAGCCGGCCAACGGGATGGACCCCGAAGGCATCCGGTGGATGCGCGGTCTGCTGCAGGACTTCGCCGCCCGCGGCGGCACGGTGATCCTGTCGAGCCACCTGCTCGGTGAGGTGCAGGCGACGGTCGACCGGCTGGTCGTCATCGGCGGCGGGCGGATCGTGGCCAACGGCTCGCTGGAGGAGCTGCTGGCCGGGACCGGCACGCTCGTCCGCGGTCTCGACCCGATCCGCCTGAACGAGGCACTCACCGCCGCCGGTCTGCAGCTCGAGCCCTTGCACGACGGCTCGTTGCGGGTCGACGCCACGGCCGAGCAGGTCGGGCGGGCCGCCGCGGCCGCCGGCCAGATCCTGCTCGAACTGCGCCAGAGCGACGGCGCCGGCCTGGAGGACCTGTTCTTCCAGCTCACCAGTCCGACCGCCGTCGCGGCCTGATCACACCTACTTCCTGGAGCTCATCACCATGACCACCGTCACTGACATCGCGCCGACCGCCCCGGCCAAGCACCGGGCCGAGGTGGCGACCGCGTTGCCGCCCGCCCGCGGGCAGTCCTTCCTGAAACTCGTCACCATCGAACTCCGCAAGGCGGTGAACACCCGCAGCGGCCGGGTCCTGATCGCCGCGATCCTGCTGCTGGCCGCGATCGCGGTCGGCTGGCAGCTGACCCACCTGCCGCAGGGACCGGCCGGCATCGACGGCTTCCTCGGCGCCGCGTCGACCAGCGTCATGCTGCTCCTGCCGGTCATCGGCGTGATGGCGATGACGTCGGAGTGGACCCAGCGGACCGCGCTGACCACGTTCACGCTGTCGCCCCGCCGGGTGCGGGTCCAGCTGGCCAAGTTCGTCTCCTCGATCGTGCTGAGCGTCGTGGTGATGACCGCGGTCGTCGTCATCGCCCTCGCCGGTACGGCGCTCGCCGGAGCGGTCACCGACCACACCACGTCGTACGCCGGTCTGGGCGGGCAGCTCGCCGGGGCCTACCTGACCGTCGCGCTGAACGTGGTGATGGGCGCCGCCTTCGGTGCGGTGATCGCCCAGACCGCGGTCGCGATCCTGGTCTACTTCATCGCCCCGACCGCCTGGTCGCTCGCCGGGCCGGCGCTGTTCAAGGACAACGCCAACTGGCTGGACGTGTTCGGCGCCTTCGGCCGGATCGCGGAGCGCGACCTGCACGGGATGCTGCCCGAGACGCTGACCGCGATCGGGGTCTGGATCGTTGTCCCGACCATCGTCGGACTGTGGGCAAGCTCACGTCGCGAGGTCAAATAACGGGGCCGGACGCGGCGGGGTGGGCCGGTTCGAGGGGACCGGGCCACCCCGCCGGCGGTGTGATCGGACCTCTGTGGTCCCAGGCCAGGGGGCCGGTGCGTGTGTCGATCCCTCGCTCCGGGTATCCTTGGATCACGATTACTGACGACTGATCCGTGGGCGCCACGCTGCGTACCCGGTTGACTTGTGCGAGGGGGTCGACGCTATGGGGCGCGGCCGTGCAAAGGCCAAGCAGACGAAGGTCGCTCGCGACCTGAAGTACCGCACCTGGGACACCGATTTGGACCAGCTCAAGCGTGAGCTGTCCGGTGAGCAGGGTGGGAACGCTTCTGCGAACGGCGACAACGACGGCGACGACTACGACGCCGACGACTACCACCCCCGTCGGTAAGCAACACCAGCCCGGCTGACTGCTCAGCACCCTCGTGGTGCCTGAGCAGTTCACCGTGCGCCGACGAGCTCCACCACACTTGAACCACCGGATGTACTGCCACCTACCCGAAACCCGGGTGGCAGGATGGCCGGCTGGCCTCAGCAACAACTGCTCCCAGGCGGTGCTTCGCCTGGCCGCCGACGGTCAGTCGACCGCCGACCTGCACAGCACCGGCTGGGAGCAACCCGCAGAGCCAAGCGGCGGCCGCGGGTTACTTGGCGTAGGTGCCTTCGAGGGCGACCGTGCCACCGGGCGCGGCGGTGACCTCGCCGCAGACCCAGGCCGGGATGTCGCGTGCCGCCAGGGCAGCGATCGCCGCGTCCGCCGCCGACGGGTCGAGGACGGCGACCATGCCCGCGCCCATGTTCAGCGTCTTCTCCAGCTCCGGCAGCGCGACGTCCCCGAGCAGCCCCACCAGCCCGAAGATCGGCGCCGGCGCCCAGGTCGCCCGGTCGATCCGGACCGACAGCTCGTCCGGGATCACCCGCGCCAGGTTCGCCGCGAACCCACCCCCGGTGATGTGCGACATCGCGTGCAGCGGCCGCTCGTCCCCGCCGTTCAGCTCCTGGATCAGCTCCAGGCAGTGCTTCGCGTAGACCCGCGTCGGCGTCAGCAGCACCTCACCGAGCGTCGTGCCGAGCTCCGGCACCTCCCGGTCCAGCGTCCACCTGGCCCGCTCGAAGAACACGTGCCGCACCAGGCTGTACCCGTTCGAGTGCAGGCCCGACGACGCCATCGCCAGTACGACGTCGCCCGCGCGCACCCGCTCCGCTCCGAGCACCTCGTCCGCCTCGACGACCCCGGTGGCCGCGCCGGCCACGTCGTACTCGTCCGGCTCCAGTAGGCCCGGGTGTTCCGCGGTCTCTCCGCCGACGAGCGCCGTACCGGCCTCCACGCACGCCTCGGCGATGCCCTTCACGATCTGCGCGATCGTCTCCGGGACCACCTTGCCGGTGCAGATGTAGTCGGTCATGAACAACGGCTCGGCGCCGCACACGACCAGGTCGTCGACGACCATCCCGACCAGGTCGAACCCGATCGTGTCGTGCTTGTCCAGCTTCTGCGCGATCGCGACCTTGGTCCCGATCCCGTCCGTCGAGGTCGCCAGCAGCGGCCGCCGGTACGACGTCAGCGCGGTGGCGTCGAACAGCCCGGCGAACCCGCCGAGCCCGCCGACCACCTCCGGGCGGGTCGCCTTGGCCACCCACTCCTTCATCAGCTCGACGGCCCGGTCCCCGGCCTCGATGTCGACACCGGCGGCGGCATAGCTCGCGCCTTGACTCACGATCTTCTCTCCTTGGTACGGCGTGCTACGGGCGACTGAGCGCGTCGGCGGCGCCGCCACCGCCGGAGACCGTGGCCAGGCCGTCGGCGTCGGTGGCCACCGGCAGCTCGAGCAGGTGCTTGCCGAGGTGCTCCGGATCGGGAAGCGCCACCGGGTAGACCCCGTCGAAGCACGCCCGGCAGAGCCGGTCCTTCGGCACGGTGGTGGCCTCGACCAGGACATCCAGGCTGATGTATCCGAGCGAGTCGGCGCCGAGCGAGCGGCAGATCTCCTCGGTGTTCAGGCCGTTCGCGATCAGCTCGGCGCGGCTGGCGAAGTCGATGCCGTAGAAGCAAGGCCACTTCACCGGTGGCGCGGTGATCCGGACGTGGATCTCCTTCGCGCCGGCCTCGCGGAGCATCCGGATGACCGCACGCTGGGTGTTGCCGCGGACGATTGTGTCGTCGACCACGACGAGCCGCTTGCCCTCGATCACCTCGCGCAACGGGTTCAGCTTCAGCCGGATCCCGAGCTGGCGGATGGTCTGACTCGGCTGGATGAACGTGCGGCCGACGTACGCGTTCTTGACCAGGCCGGCACCGTACGGGATGCCGGACTCTTCGGCGTACCCGATCGCGCCCGGTACGCCGGACTCCGGGGTGGCGATCACCAGGTCGGCGTCCGCCGGGTGCTCACGGGCCAGCCGGCGACCGATCTCGACCCGGGTGGAGTGGATCCGCTGGCCGGAGATCTGGGTGTCCGGGCGGGCCAGGTAGACGAACTCGAACAGGCAGCCCTTCGGGTCCGGCTCGGCGAACTTGGTCGAGCGGAGCCCTTCGGCGTCGATCGCGACGATCTCACCCGGCTCGACCTCACGGATGAAGCTCGCGCCGACGATGTCGAGGGCCGCGGTCTCGCTGGCGATCACCCAGCCGCGCTCCAGCCGGCCCAGCACCAACGGGCGGATGCCCTGCGGGTCGCGAGCGGCGTACAGGGTGTTCTCGTCCATGAAGATCAGGCTGAAGGCGCCCTTGACCTTCGGCAGCACCTTCGCCGCGGCCTGCTCGATGGTCAGGTCCGGGTAGCCGGCCAGCATCGAGGTGAGGATGTCGGTGTCCGACGAGGCGCTGTGCTTGGCGTTCGCCTTCGCGTGCTCGACCTCGACGTCCAGGCCGAGATCCAGGTCACCCTCGCCGTTCAGGCTGGCGGCCAGCTCACCGGTGTTGGTCAGGTTCCCGTTGTGACCGAGCGCGATCGACCCGGTCGCGGTCGACCGGAACGTCGGCTGGGCGTTGGCCCAGACACTGGACCCGGTCGTCGAGTACCGGCAGTGGCCGATCGCGATATGCCCTCGGAGGGACGCCAGCGTCGCCTCGTCGAACGCCTGACTGACCAGGCCCATGTCCTTGTAGACCAGAATCTGGCTACCGTTACTGACCGCGATCCCTGCCGACTCCTGCCCCCGGTGCTGCAAGGCGTAGAGCCCGAAATAGGTGAGCTTGGCAACCTCTTCGCCAGGAGCCCAGACCCCGAACACCCCACAAGCATCCTGCGGTCCCAGGTCCTGCGGATCAATCTCATGAGTCAGCCGACCATCGCCACGAGCCACACCAGCAGTCTACGGGACGGGACACAGTGCCCTGACTCACACCGGACCTGATGGGATACGCCGGCCTCAGCCGGCGATCCGCATCACCAGCAGGCCGCGCCGATCCCACCGCACGCCGGCACGTCGGCTTCCGTGGTCCCTCCAGCGACGGGAACAGCCACGGCGACCGCCAACGCAAACACGCCGGCCCCGATTACGGACAGCATCTTCTTGATCACAACTTGTCCCTTCAGAAATAATCCGGAACCACCTATTGAGTGCTCATTGTCGACGCACTCTGTATATGGTCGGTTCCGACAAGTTCTGGGGAGAAGGATCGTGCTCGAGCCGCTCGGTGTGGATGAAGCCACCTTCGCGGTCTATCACGCCCTGCTCAGCCAGCCAGACAGTACGCCGGAGCAGATTGCCGCGCTAGTAGATCGATCCGTTACTGATGTACATGAGCTGATGGATCGGCTGCGGAAGCTCGAACTGCTCGTCCCGACCTGGGCGAACCCCGACAGTGAGCACGCCGTGCATCCGCGCGTCGGCCTGGCCAGCCTGGCCGAGCGCCGGCGGGCCGAGCTCAACGCGAAGCTCGGTGAGCTCCGCGACGCGGAGGCGTCCGCGGAAGTCGTCGCCGAGCAGTACAACGAGCTCCTGACGGCGCGGAGCAGCGGCGACGTCGAGGTGATCAAGGGCCGGGCGAACGCGTCACGCCGGATCGACGAGCTGGCGCTGAAGGCGCGCGACACCTTCTGGGCGCTGGTGCCGGCCCACATCGACGAGACGATCCGCCCGGTCGAGGGCTCCCCGGATCTTCCCCTGCTGGAGCGCGGCCTCAAGATGCGGGCGGTCTACCTGCAGAACATGATGGAGTCCAAGGTCGCCATCGAGTACGCAGCGACCATCCACCGCCTCGGCGGTGAGGTGCGAGCGACACCGACCCTCCCGATGCGGCTGCTGATCTTCGACCGCGAGATCGCGATCATGCCGATGGACCCCGGAAACCCGACTGCCGGCGCAGTCATCCACCGCAGCCCGGCCGTGGTCTCCGTCGCGCTGGCCCTCTTCGACGCCTACTGGTCCCGAGCCACCGAACTCTTCGACGCGGACGACCGCGACGACGACTCCCCGCTGACGCCGCACGAGGCAGAGGTACTGCGCCTGCTCGCCGGCGGGGCGAAGGACGAGCAGGTCGCCCGGCTCCTCGGCATCTCCCTCCGCACCGCCCGCCGCATCACCGCCAACCTCTCCGACCGCCTTGATGCCGCCAGCCGGTTTGAGTTAGGGGTTGCTGCGGCCAAGCGCGGCTGGGTCTGAGCCGCGGGTGGTTGAAACCCGAGTCCCAAGCGCGCGCAGATCCTCTGTTGGAATGCGCGCAGGGAATAGTGAATCTTCTTGGGCGGGGGATGATTTCGGGAACGGCCGGCGGATCGGAACGGAATCGGGCGTTCGTTCAGATCGAAGTCTGGCCAAGGCTGTTTTTCGCGTTCAACGAATCAGCGTGGCCGGGGTGGGACAGTGACCGCGGGCGGCCAGGTTGCGTGGGAAGCCGAGGGCGCGGGTGGGGCTGGGTTCGGTAGGACCCAGCCCCGCTGGTCACACGTTCTTGAGGGCGGCTAGGAGTTTGGTGAGGGAGTCTCGGGCGTCGCCGAAGAGGAGGGTGGTTCGGGGGTCGTAGAGGAGTTCGTTCTCGATGCCGGCGAAGCCGGGGCGCATGGAGCGTTTGAGGAAGATGACTCGCTGGGCCTCGTCGGCGTTCAGGATGGGCATCCCGTAGATGGGGGCCGACGGGGTGTTGCGGGCGGCGGGGTTGACGACGTCGTTGGCGCCGACGACGAGGACGACGTCCGTGGACTTGAAGTCGCCGTTGATGTCGTCCATCTCGCGAAGCTGGTCGTAGGGGACCTGGGCCTCGGCGAGCAGGACGTTCATGTGGCCGGGCATGCGGCCCGCGACCGGGTGGATCGCGTAGTCGACCTTCACGCCGCGGGCCTGGAGCTCCTCGACCAGGTCACGCAGCGTGTGCTGGGCCTGGGCGACGGCGAGCCCGTAGCCGGGGACGATGATGACCTTGTTCGCGTACCCGAGCAGGATCGCCACGTCCTCCGCGCCACCGGAGATGACCGGCCGCTCGGACGCCGTACCGCCGCCGAGGGTGGAACCGCCGCGGACGGCGCCGAAGAGGATGTTGAAGACGGACCGTCCCATCGCGTCCGCCATCAGCTTGGTCAGCAACGTACCGGCCGCGCCGACGAGCGTGCCCGCGATCAGCAGCAGCGTGTTGCCGAGCACGTAGCCGCCGGCGGCCACCGTCAGACCGGTGAACGCGTTCAGCAGCGAGATCACGATCGGTACGTCGGCCCCGCCCACCGGCAGCACCAGCATCACGCCGATCGCGAGCCCGAGCAGGCCGAGCAGTACGCCGACCCACACGCGCGGATCGGAGACGAGCCAGCCCGCCAGCGCGATCCCGCCGAGCAGCGACGCGATGAACAGCACCGGCAGACCCGGGAACGTCACCGGCCGCGTGGTCATCAGCTCCTGCAGCTTGGCGAACGTCACCACCGAACCCGAGAAGCTGATCGCACCGACCAGCACGGTGAACGCGGTCGCGATCGCGGCGACCGTCTGGCCGTCGCGCACCTCGCCGAGCTCCATCAGCGCGACCAGCGCGGCCGCGCCACCACCGA
Source organism: Kribbella sp. NPDC048837 (assembly GCF_055586945.1). Lineage (NCBI taxonomy): Bacteria > Bacillati > Actinomycetota > Actinomycetes > Propionibacteriales > Kribbellaceae > Kribbella > Kribbella sp. NPDC048837. The sequence continues at coordinate 496,571 of NZ_JBVJHF010000002.1, read as the reverse complement.
CACCGTTGAACAAGGCAACGAGTTGCGGCATGTGCGTCATTTGCACCCGCCGCGACCCGACCACACCGCCGACCGTGCCGATCGCGAGGGCGATCAGGATCGGGGCCAGGTGGTCCGGCTTGTACGCCGCGAACGTGATGATCACCGCCAGCACCGCACCGGCGGCGCCGAGCAGGTTGCCGGCCCGGGCGCTGCGCGGCGACGACAGCGCCTTCAGCGCGACGATGAAGCAGACCGCGGCGACCAGATAGCCGATCTGGGCCCAGGTGGGGATCACTTGTGCAGCTCCTTCTTGCGAGCCCCCGGACCTTTGAACATCTCCAGCATCCGGTCGGTGACCACGAAGCCACCGACCATGTTGACGGTCGCCAGGACGACGGCCAGCAGCCCGACCACGACCACCGGAGCGGACTCGGCCTGCCCGGTGACGATGATGGCGCCGACCAGGATGACGCCGTGGATCGCGTTCGCCCCGGACATCAGCGGGGTGTGCAGGGTCGAGGAGACCTTGCTGATCACCTCGACCCCGACGAACGCGGCCAGCACGAAGATCGTCAGCAGCGCGATGGACTCGGTCATGCCATCGGTCCTTCCAGAAGCTCGCGGGTCGGCTCGTGCAGGACGCTGCCGTCGTGGGTGACGCAGCAGCCGCGGACGATCTCGTCGTTGAAGTCGGGGTCGAACGCCGCGTTGCGGGTCATCAGCCGGATCAGGTTGGTGATGTTCTGACCGTAGAGCCGGCTGGCCGGTCCGGCCATCTGACTCGGGACATTCGCGCCACCCCAGACCAGGGCGTCACCGATGGTGAGCTCGGTGCCGGCCACGGATCCCTCGACGTTGCCGCCCTGCTCGGACGCCAGGTCGACCACGACCGACCCGGGCTTCATCTGCTCGACCATGGACCGCGAGACCAGCAGCGGCGCGGTCCGGCCCGGTACGGCGGCTGTCGTGATCAGGGCGTCCGCGGCGGCGACGTACGGCGCGAGCAGTTCACGCTGGAGCTGGGCCCGCTCGGCCGTCATCTCGCGGGCGTAACCACCCGGACCGTCCAGGGTGCCGAGCTCGAGCTCGATCGGTACGGCGCCCATCGACGCGATCTCCTCGGCCGCTGCCGTGCGGACGTCGTACGCCTTGACGACGGCACCGAGGCGCTTGCAGGTCGCGATGGCCTGGAGGCCGGCGACACCGGCGCCGAGGACGAGGACCTGGGCCGGCGGGACGGTGCCGGCGGCGGTCATGTTCAGCGGGAAGAATCGCGGGAGCCGTTCGGCCGCGACGATCGCGGCCCGGTATCCGGCGACCAGGGCCTGGGAGGACAGCGCGTCCATCGACTGGGCCCGGGAGATCCGCGGGATCAGCTCCATCGAGAACGCGGTCAGCTTGGCCCGGGTGGCGGTCCGGACCACATCCGGCGGGTTGGTCGGCAGGAACGACATCAGCGTCGTACCGGCGTGCAGCCGCTGCAGGCGTTCACGCTCGAGCGGCTGGACCGACGCCACGATGGTGGCCGCGTGGTCGGCACCCCAGGCGACCTCGGCCCCGGCGTCACGGTACTGCTCGTCGGAGAACAGCGCCCGCTCCCCGGCCGCCGGCTCGACCGCCACCTCGTAGCCGAGCTCGATGAGTTTCGCGACTTGTTCCGGCACCAGCGCGACCCGGCGCTCGGCCGGTCTGGTCTCCCGTACGACTGCGATCTTCACTCGCCGAAACCTATGCCAAACACTGGGTCGCCGAAAAGCCCGATCATTCCTGGTTGGCCAGGTTCTGAAGGAGAAGTGCCTCCGCGAGGCACACCTTGGTGAACTCGGCCAGGTGCAGACCCTCGTCGATTCCGTGCGCGCGGGTGTCCGGATCCTCCACGCCGGTGACCAGGATCGAGGCCTGCGGGAAGGTCTGCTGGAACTCCGCGATGAACGGGATCGACCCGCCCATCCCCATGTCGATCGGCTCGACACCCCACGCGGTCTGGAACGCCGCCCGGGCCGCTTCGTACCCGGCACCGCGCGCATTCACGCTGCACGGCTGGCCGGTCTGGCCCTCGGTGACGGTCACCTGCGCACCCCACGGCGCGTGGTTCTCGAGGTGCTCCTTCAGCGCCAGGCTCGCCTTGATCGCGTCGTCGCCCGGCGCGACCCGCAGGCTCACCTTGGCCCGCGCCACGGGTACGAGCGTGTTGCTGGCCTCTGCCACCGACGGTGCGTCGATCCCCAATACGGCGATCGCAGGCCGGGTCCACAGCCGGTCGACCAGCGAACCCGAGCCGGTCAGCCGGACCGAGTCCAGCACGCTCGACTCCGACCGCAGCCGGACCTCCGGGTACTCGACATCCGCCGCCCGGGAGGCGTGCAGCCCGTCCACCGCGACGTCGCCCTTGTCGTCGTGCAGGGTGGCGAGCAGCCGGCACAACGTCGACAGGGCATCCGGGATCGGGCCGCCGAACAGACCGGAGTGGACCGCGTGATCCAGCGTGCGGACCTCGACGTACGCCTCGACCAGACCGCGCAGCGACACCGTCAGCGCCGGCCGGCCGACATCCCAGTTGCCCGAGTCGGCGATCACGATCGCGTCCGCGGCGAGCTCGTCGGAGTACTCGTCGAGCAGCTGCAGCAGGGTCGGCGAGCCGATCTCCTCCTCACCCTCGACGAACACCGTCACGCCGACCGGCAGATCGTTGCCGAAGGCCCGTACGGCGGCCAGGTGAGCGGCGATGCCGGCCTTGTCGTCGGCCGCGCCCCGGCCGTACAGCCGGTCGCCGCGCTCGGTCGGCTCGAACGGGTCGGACGTCCACTGGTCGACCGGTCCGGTCGGCTGGACGTCGTGGTGCGCGTACAGCAGCACTGTGGGCTTCCCGGCCGGCGCGGCCTTCTTGGCGATGACCGCGGGCGCGCCCTGGCCGGCCCGGACGATCTTCACCGTGAAGCCCTCGGCCTCGAACAGCGCCGCGGTCGCCTCGGCGGAGCGCTGGACGTCGGCCGCGCGGGCCGGCTCGTAGCTGACCGACGGGATCCGGATGAGGTCCTCGAGGTCGGCACGGACGCTGGGCAGAACGCGGTCGATCGCCGCGGACAGATCGGTCATGCGACAACCGTACGGCGTCGGTTCGCGGAGCCGACGCCCGGTGAACCCTCGCGCGTTACTCATTGGCGATCTACTCTGAAGTTCTCGTAGGTTTCCGCCCAACCTCTAGAGGACTCCACCATGGTCAGACGCCCCCTCGCCATCGTCACCGCCCTCATCACCTCCGCCGCGGCGCTCACTGCCGCACTGCCCGCGAACGCCGCGATCAGCTGCGACACAGCGACCACCGGAGGCGCGACCTTCTACGACGGGCCGTCCGCGTCGAAGAAGTACGACGCCCGGTTCAGCAACAGCGTGAGCATCCCGAACCTCAGCACGCACACCCCGCAGGGCGCGGGCACTTGGTACAACTGGGACGGCTCCGGCAAGAACCTGCTCCTGGTCGCGTCCTACCGCGAGGGGGCCGACTCGCAGATCTACGGCATCGACCCGTCCACCGGTTCCACCGTCGGCGTGGTCGCGATCGCCGAGTCGCATGTCGGCGGGATCACCGTGAGCAAGGGCTGGGCCTTCGTGGCCGGTGCCGGCAGCAGCATCCGGAAGTACCGCCTCACCGAGCTGCGGGACGCGCTGAAGGCAGCGGGTACGCCGTACCTTGCACAGGTCGGGACCGCACGGGACGTGGCCGGATCGTCGTTCATCGGCAGCTACGGGGACTCGCTGTTCTCGGGGACGTTCAACGAGACCGGCCGCGGGACCATGTACGAGTACAAGATCGCCGACGACGGCACACTGACCACGCTGGCCGGTGCGTGGGAGGTGCCGACCAAGACGCAGGGTCTGACCGTGACCGCGAACCACTTCATCTACAGCACGTCGTACGGGCGTGGGAACCGCAGCAACATCTATGTGGTGAAGCGCGGCCAGAAGGACCTGGATGCGGCGGCGTTGAGCTGCTTCCGGGCGCCGAGCATGACCGAGGGCATCACGGAGTACAACGGAACGGCGTACCTGGTCTACGAGTCCGGATCACACCTCTACGCCTCGGACCCGGCCACCCTCAACGTCATCCCCCGCATGCACAAGGCAACCATCTCGTCCCTGACGTCGCTGGTCCCTTAGGGCGTGTAGGTCACCGAGTTCAGCACTGTCTCGCGCTGTGGGTTGTTGTCCTCGCGCACCTGGATCCGCAGCAGCGTGGTGGGACTCACCTGCCGGTACTGCTCGACCACCGAGGGATGGCCGTCGCAGCTGTGCCGGAAGGTGACGATCTGCTGGTCTCCGGCCGTACTCGTGTCCGGCGACCCAGCGGTGCAGCCTTCCGGCGCGGTGGCGCTGGTCGGCAGCGAGGTCCCTGGGGTCAGCCCGACGAAGACACCCTCGGTGTCCGGGTTGGACTTCCAGGTCGCCGTGTCGGTGCTGACCACCAGCGACTTCCCAGGGTCGACCGCCTTCTGCGACCACGCGTGCGGCACCTCGACCGACATCGGCCCGTTGTCGACCTTCACTGGGCGACTGAGGACGTACTGGTAGCCGCCGTAGCCACCACCGGCGGCCAGCAGGACTGCTGCGAGCGCAGCGATCCACCATGAGCGACTGGACCGCTTCGCCGGCGTTGCGACGGTCGGCGTGGTCGCGACTGTCGACTGGTTGGCTGGGGCCGGTTGGTCGGTGCCGACCGGCTGGGTCACGCTGGCCGGCTCGGCGGTGCCGGTCGGCTGGTCCGCGCTGGACAGGGCGGTGGCCTGGTCGACAGCACCCGTCGCGTGAGCCGGAGTGGGCATGTCGGCGGCCGGCACCAGTCCGGGCGGGATCTTGCCGGTGGTGTGGGCCTCGCGCAGTGCGTTGAGGAAGCTGTCCAGGTCAGGCCAGCGCTTGTCCCGGTCCGGCTCGAGTGCACGGCGTACGACGGCGTCGATTGCGTCCGGGACGTCCTCGCGCAGTGTGGTCATCGACGGCGGTGGCTTCTCGATCTGCATCACCGCACCCAGGCTGACCACGCCATGCGGTGCCTGGCCGGTGAAAGCGGCATACGCGACCGCTCCGAGCGAGTAGAGGTCCGCACGGTGGTCCAACCGCTCTCCCAGCACCTGCTCGGGAGCGACGTACGCCGGAGTGCCGCCAGGCATCGTGATCCGGGAGACCTCGGCCAGCGACTTGCCCAGGCCGAGGTCCGACAGCATCGCCCGGTCGCCGGCCGGATCGGAGTGGAAGAGCACGTTGGCCGGCTTGACGTCCCGGTGCAGGACTCCTCGGGCGTGCAGGTGCTTGAGCCCTCTGCCGACCTGGGTGATGATGCGGACCGCCTCGGCGAACTCGAGCGGCCCGGCCTTGATCCGGTCCGCGAGCGTGCCGCCGTCGGCGTAGGTGAGGACCATGAACGGGCGGCCGTCGTCGGCCTCCCCGATGTCGTGGACGCCGACGACGTACAGCGAGTCGACCTTGCGCAGGAACCGGCCTTCGGCCAGGAACCGGCGGCGGACGTCGTCGTCCTCGATCCAGTTGTCGGAGAGGATCTTGACCGCGACGTCGGCATCCAGTTGCTCGTCCCGGGCCAGCCAGACCGTCGCGAAACCCCCGGCACCCACCCGGCGGACCAGGGAGTACCGGCCGATCCGCGGAGGCTGGTCCATGGCGCAATTATGCTCGATCCTTCCTGCGACTCGCTCGCCGGAGAGAACAAACGGACATCTTTGAGCGTCACAAACGGAGAATGGGCACGGGCGAGTGGCCCGGAGCTTGACGTTAGGAGTCCGCTGATGCGGCAGAAGAACGGGCGCCTGATCGCCCTCGTCGCAGCCGTCGCCGTGGCCGCCATAGCCATCGGCGGCGCCCTCGCCTACCGCCAGGGCCCCACCAACGCCACCCAAGCCGAAGCCGCCCCCCTCACCGGCAGCCCCTCGCCGAGCGCCAGCAGGTCCACACCCACTCCTACCCCCACGCCGTCGGTCACTCCGAGCACCAAGCCGACGCCGACCGCCAAACCGACGTCGTCGACCGGTCCGACCAGGATCACGCTGAACGTCAGCAAGCTGCCGCGCGGTCGTGATCCGCAGGTTCCGTACCTGGTCGGCCGGGAGGTCCGGGGCGGAGCGGGTTACGTGACGAGGATTCCCGGCACCGGAGGTGTCGTCGAGGTCGGCCGGCTGGACCAGTCGGTCCTGGCTGTCGTCCTCGAAGGCGACAGCGGCAACGACGGGACCGAACTGCTGAAGATCGAACACGACGACACCGTCTCCCGGCGGACCCCGGGTGTGTCCTCCCTGGTCACCACGGTGGACCAGTCGGCCGCGGCGTACGCGGTCGCCGAGATCAGCTCGATGGGCGTCGCCACCAAGGGTGGAGTCGTGTACGCCGAGACCGGGAGCGGCGTGGAGTCGCTGAAGCTCCCGGATGCCTGGAACACCGAGGTCCTGGCGTACTCCGACGGCAAGGTCTACTACCGGGCCGGCGACAAGGAGACCGGCGGCTGGAAGCTGTACACCTGGTCGCCGGGCGACGCGAAGGCGACACTCGTCAAGACGGTGACCTCACCGACCGCGGTGTCGGACGACGGCCGGATCGCCGCGTCGGCAAGCCTGATCAACGATGCCGGCAGCTGTTCGTCGGTCGTCGAGGTCGCGACCGGGAAGCAACTGTTCCGGACCTGCGAGAATCTGGTCACCGGCTTCACGCCTGACGGCGCCACCGCCATCGGCGGCCCGGCGTACGGCGACGGCTACTGCAACACGGCCGAGGCGGCGCTCGACACGCAGACGGGCAAGCTGATCCGGGAATGGAAGGGATGCTTCCACCAGGTCGCCGCGGAGGACGACCAGCACTTCCTGCTCGTCGCCGTCGCCTCGGGTGGCGGCGGAGACCCCGGCACCAAGAGCGCGATCATCCGCTGCACCGTCGCGACAGGCGCCTGCGAACTGGCCACCTCGATCAGCACCGACGTACCTCTGAGCATCGGCACCTGACTGAGGGCGGAGAACGCTGATCTGCTTTGAGCAGATTGGTCTGTGTTTGCAGGGGTTTCGGGGCAGACTGCCGACATGGCGACGGTTGCGGTGTTGGCTGATGTTCATGGGGTTTTGCCTGCGCTGGAGGCTGTGCTGGCGGAGGGGGACGTGCTCTCGGCTGACGTGATTGTGCTGGCGGGGGATATTGCCAGTGGGCCGCAGCCGGTGGAGACGTTGGATCTGCTCGCGGGGCTGGGTGAGCGGGTGGTGTGGGTGCGGGGGAATGCGGATCGGGAGCTTGTGGAGATGGCTCGGGGACGGTTCGCGGGGGAGGCGCCGGATGCGGTGAGTCCTTGGGCTGCTGGGGAGTTGCGGGCGGATCAGGTGGAGTTGCTGGCCGGATTGCCGACCTCGGTGACGATCGGGGCCGTGTTGTTCTGCCATGCGACACCGCGGGACGACGAAGAGATGGTGCTGGTGGACAGTCCGATCTCGCGGTGGGCTGAGGTGTTCAGCGGGCTGCCTGACGAGGTCCGGACGGTCGTCTGCGGGCACACGCACATGCCGTTCGCCCGGCAGGTGGATCGGCGACTGGTGGTGAACGCCGGCAGCGTGGGGATGCCGTACGGCGCGCCCGGTCCCAGCTGGGCGCTTCTCACCCCGGACGGCGTCCAGCTCCGCCGCGCACCCCTGGACGCGACGAAGGCCGCGGAGCGCATCATCGCCGAGTCCACGTACCCGGGCCGGCAGGACTGGGTGGCCGAGTATCTCCTCACCAACTACTCCGACACCGAGGCGCTGGAAGCGTTCAAACCACGCGCGGAGGGTTGACCGGCTACCGTCAAGGGGTGTTCGCGCGGCGGCGGAAGCATTTCGGGACTCCGGCTGACAAGGCGACGTATGCGACCCTGCATACCGCCTCGCTGGCCACTCCGCACCTGCGCGAGGGCCTGACGCCCGCCGCGGCCGGCAAGGCGAGCCGCCACCTCAGAGACCTCCTCGGTACGGCGGCCATCGCCATCTGCGACTCCTCCGGCGTACTGGCGTGGGACGGGGTCGGCGGCCCCTACGAGAGCACCCACCGGGGTGACGCCAAGGCCCTCGCCGCCCCGACCCTGCGCTCCGGCCGTACGGCGGTGCTCGGTCCGCACGACGTGGCCTGCAGCGACCCGCAGTGCCCGATCCGTACGGCGGTGGTCGCGCCGATCGTCACCGAGGAGCGAGTGGTCGCCGTACTGGTCGCGTACAGCATCCGCTCGTCGGCCGCACTGGTCCGGGCCACCGACGAGGTCGCCCGCTGGGTGTCCGGACAGGTGGAGCTGGCCGAGCTCAACAAGGAACGCACCCGGGCGATGGAGGCTGAGCTGCGCGCACTGCGGGCGCAGATCAGCCCGCACTTCATCTACAACGCGCTGGCCGCGATCGCGTCGTTCGTCCGGACCGATCCGGAGCGGGCGCGGGAGCTGCTGCTGGAGTTCGCGGACTTCTCCCGCTACGCGCTGCGGCGTGGCGGCGAGTTCACCACACTGGCCGACGAGCTCCGGAACGTGGAGCGCTATCTGGTGCTGGAGCAGGCCCGGTTCGGCGACCGGCTCAAGGTGTCGCTGCTGATCGCGCCGGAGGTGCTGCCGGTGGTCATCCCGTTCCTGGTCGTGCAGCCGCTGGTGGAGAACGCCGTACGGCACGGTCTGGAAGGCACCACCGGGGTCGGCCGGATCACGATCCACGCCCGGGACCGGATCAACGAGGCCGAGATCAGCGTCGAGGACGACGGCTCCGGCAGCGACCCGGAGGTGATCCGGGCCGCCCTCGCCGGCGAGTCCGGCAGTGACTCGGTCGGGCTCGGCAACGTCGACGCCCGGCTGCGCCAGGTGTACGGCGACGCGTACGGCCTGGTCGTGGAGACCGCGGTGGACGCCGGGACCAAGGTGACTTTCCGGGTGCCCAAATACTCCTCAGGAGTGCATGCCTCGCCCTAGGGTGAAGCCATGGCCGACACTCCGCTGCGCGCGCTGGTCGCCGACGACGAGCAGCCCGCCCTGTCCGAGCTGGTGTATCTGCTCGGGCAGGACCCGCGGATCGGCCGGATCCAGACCGCCTCGAACGGCCCGGACGCACTGAAGATCCTGCACGAGGCCGACCTGGACGTGGTGTTCTGCGACATCAAGATGCCCGGCCTGACCGGTATCGACCTGGCCCGCGTGCTGACCAAGTTCAAGAGCCGCCCGCAGATCGTCTTCGTCACGGCGTACGACGAGCACGCGGTGGACGCATTCGACCTCCAGGCGACCGACTACGTGATGAAACCTGTCCGGGCCGAGCGCCTGGCCGAGGCGGTCCGCCGCGTCGTCACCCAGGGCGCACCGGCCGCGCTGCAGACCCCGGAGGACACCGAGGACGAGACGATCCCGGTCGAGCTCGCCGGCGTGACCCGCTGGGTCAAGCGCTCCACGGTCCGGTACGTCGAGGCCCAGGGCGACTACGCCCGCCTGCACACCGGCCAGAACTCGCACCTGGTCCGGATCCCGCTGAGCACCCTCGAGGAACGCTGGCGCGACGCCGGCTTCACCCGGATCCACCGCAGCACGCTGGTCGCGCTCGCCCACGTGGACGAGATGCGCGTCGACGGCGGCCGTTGCGCGGTCCGGGTCGGCGGCGACTGGCTCCCGGTGAGCCGCCGCCATACCCGTGAGCTGCGCGACCTCCTGGTCCGCTCGACCTCGTTGCGCGGATGACGTGAGTACGCCGGAAGGCCCGCGACGGGTCCGGGTCACGAGCCCCCGGACCAGTGCCGCCCGGCGACCGATCATCCCCACCGGTACGCGCGAGATCGACGAGCAGACCCGGCTCGGTGAGATCTACATGCACTCGCTGATCCAGTCGCAGCTCCGGCTCACGCTCGCCGTGATCGGCGGCGTCCTGCTCGTCCTCGGCAGCATCCCGCTGCTGTTCTACCTGGTCCCGCCGACCCGCACGCTGTCCGTCCTCGGCCTGCCGCTGCCCTGGCTGCTGCTCGGCGTCGCCGTCTACCCGGTGGTTTATGTTGCCGCGCGCATCTATGTCCGCAACGCCGAGCGGATCGAGACCGAGTTCACCGAGTTCGTCGGGCGGCAGTAGATGTCACCTGCGATGAGTTTGACTGCGATCGGCTTGGTGATCGTGGCGACGATCGGGATCGGCTTGTTCGGGTTGCGGATCTCGCGGACCACGAGCGACTTCTATGTCGCCAGCCGCGCGGTCACCCCGCGGTGGAACGCGTCCGCGATCAGCGGCGAGTACCTGTCGGCGGCGTCGTTCCTCGGCGTGGCCGGACTCGTGCTGGTGAACGGCGCCGACATGCTCTGGTTCTCGGTCGGCTACACCGTCGGCTACCTGATGCTGCTCGTGCTCGTCGCGGCTCCACTGCGCAGGTCGGGTGCGTACACCTTGCCCGACTTCGCCGAGACCCGCTTCGAGTCCGCGATGGTCCGCCGGATCTGCTCCGGCCTGGTCGTCGGCATCGGCACGCTCTATCTGCTTCCCCAGCTGCACGGCGCCGGTCTGGCCGTGCAGACCGTCACCGGCGCACCGCCGTACGTCGGGGCCGCGATCGTCGCGGTGATCGTGGTGATCAACGTCGCCGCGGGCGGCATGCGCTCGATCACCTTCGTGCAGGCCTTCCAGTACTGGCTGAAACTCACCGCACTCGCCACGCCGATCTTCGTCATCCTGATCACCTGGCGCCATCCGGCCGGCGTACTCGATTCGCTGCAGGGTGCTGCGGCAGAGTGGGCCGAGCCGCTGTCCCGGGCCGGCGGTCGCGACCATCCGCTGTACGCGACCTATTCGTTGCTCTTGGCCCTTTGTTTCGGGACGATGGGCCTGCCGCACGTGCTGGTCCGGTTCTACACCAACCCGGACGGACGGGCGGCACGTCGTACGACGGTCGTCGTACTGGCGTTGCTCGGCTTCTTCTACGTGTTCCCACCGATGTACGCCGTGCTCGGCCGGACGTTCGCGCCCGAGTTGGTGAGCAGTGGCGCGGACACCGTCGTACTCAAGCTCCCCGGTGAGGTTTTCCCTGGTACAACAGGGGATCTGCTCGGTGCACTGGTGGCCGCGGGTGCGTTCGCGGCGTTCCTGTCGACGTCGTCCGGGCTGACGGTCGCCATCGCCGGGGTGATCGATCAGGACCTGTTGCGGAGCCGGCTGCACCGGTGGACCGGCGGTGACTCCGTGGCGGTGAACAGCTTCCGGATCGCGGCGCTGCTCTCGATGACCGTGCCGTACTTGGCGTTCACGGTGACGGGCGCATTGAGTCTCGCGGACACCGTGGGCCTGGCGTTCGCGGTCGCCGCGTCGACCTTCTGTCCCCTGCTGGTGCTGGGGATCTGGTGGCGGCGGATGTCGACGACCGGAGCCGCCGCCGGGTTGGTGGTCGGCGGGATCGCGGCCAGCGCGGCCGCACTCGTGAACGTGATCGGCGCGCCATCGGGCGGGTGGCCGCGAGCCCTGGTCGGCCAGCCCGCCGCGTGGACGATGCCGCTCGCGTTCGTCACCGTGATCGTGGTCTCGAAGCTGACCCCCGACCGCATCCCGGCCGGCACCGCCCGCAGCATGGTCCGCCTGCACACCCCCGAAGCCGTCGACGTCGACCGCGGCCTCCCGCAACGCTGACCGCTCGTCGTGTGATTCCTACCGCTCGCCGCAGGTGAGTGATCCACCGGTCGACTGGTGTGGTCCGCTGAGCGCTCGGTGCGCGCGGGCGCTGTCGGCGGCGTCGTGACCGGGACCACAGTACGGATCAGCAGCAGCCCCTGCCGGCCTCTACCGCCCGGCCTGATCCCCCGTCTGGAGGTCTCCGTGAATGAGCGCAGCGAATTCACCAAAGGCACAGTGAGTGCAGGCACTCATCCGCGCCCGCAGCGAAGCGAGGACGGGGATGAGTGACACGCGTGATCCGGACCTGACGACGTACCGGGATGTCCAGCTCTCGCCGGACTTCTCCGAGCTACGCCGCCGGTTCCGGAACTTCGTGTTCCCGATGACCGGACTGTTCCTGGTCTGGTACTTCCTCTACGTCCTGCTCGCCGCGTACGCGCACGACTTCATGTCGCACAAGGTCGGCGGCAACATCACTGTGGCCCTGCTGTTCGGGCTCGGCCAGTTCGTGTCGACCTTCGCGATCACGATGATCTACGTCCGCTGGGCCGATCGCCGGATCGACCCCGACGCCGAGAAGCTGCGCCACCAGATCGAGGGAGCCGAGCAGTGACCGCCCCATTGATGTTGCCGCTGGCAACCGACATCGGCAACCCGACCGTCAACATCGTCATCTTCGCGCTGTTCGTGGTCGCCACCCTGGCGATCGTGCTGCGGGCGTCGCGGAACAACCGGACCGCGGCCGACTTCTACGCCGGTGGCCGGTCCTTCACCGGCCCGCAGAACGGCATCGCGATCGCCGGCGACTACCTGTCCGCCGCGTCGTTCCTGGGCATCGCGGGCGCGATCGCCCTGAACGGGTACGACGGCTTCCTCTACTCGATCGGCTTCCTGGTGGCATGGCTGGTGGCCCTGCTGCTGGTCGCCGAGCTGCTCCGGAACACCGGCCGCTTCACGATGGCCGACGTACTGTCGTTCCGGCTCAAGCAGCGGCCGGTCCGGATGGCGGCCGCGATCTCGACCCTCGGCGTCTGCTTCTTCTACCTGCTGGCGCAGATGGCCGGCGCCGGGGGTCTGGTCGCCCTGCTGCTCGGTGTCTCCGGCCGGACCGGGCAGAGCATCGTGATCGCCGTGGTCGGCGCGATCATGATCACCTACGTGCTGGTCGGCGGCATGAAGGGCACCACCTGGGTGCAGATCATCAAGGCCGTCCTGCTGGTGATCGGCGCGGGCATCATGACGCTCTGGGTGCTGGCGAAGTACACCTTCAACCTGTCCGCGCTGCTCGGTGCGGCCGTCGACAACAGCCCGGCGGCCGGCGAGAAGCTGCTCAACCCGGGCCTGCAGTACGGCGCGACCGGGATCAGCAAGCTGGACTTCATCTCGCTCGCCCTCGCCCTCGTGCTGGGTACGGCCGGCCTCCCGCACGTGCTGATGCGGTTCTACACCGTGCCGAACTCCAAGGAGGCCCGGCGCAGTGTCAGCTGGGCGATCTGGATCATCGGCATCTTCTACCTGTTCACCCTGGTGCTCGGGTACGGCGCCGCCGCGATCGTCGGCCCGGACCGGATCAAGGCCGCCCCGGGCAAGGCGAACTCGGCCGCACCCCTGCTGGCGTTCGAGCTCGGCGGTGAGCTGCTGCTCGGCGTCATCTCCGCGGTCGCCTTCGCCACCATCCTGGCGGTCGTGGCCGGCCTGACGATCACCGCGAGTACGTCGTTCGCCCACGACGTCTACGGCCAGATCATCAAGAAGGGCCAGATCAGCGGGGACGGCGAGGTCCGGGTGGCCCGGTACACCGCGGTCGTGATCGGCCTGGTCGCGATCGTCGGCGGCATCTTCGCCAACGGCCAGAACATCGCCTTCCTGGTGGCCCTGGCGTTCGCGGTCGCGGCCAGTGCGAACCTGCCGACGATCCTGTACTCGCTGTTCTGGCGGCGGTTCAACACCCGCGGCGCACTCTGGAGCATCTACGGCGGTCTGGGTTCGGCGATCATCCTGATCGCGTTCAGCCCGGTCGTCTCCGGCAAGGTCGACGCGAAGACCGGTGCGAGCCTGTCGATGATCACCGACACGTCGATCGACTTCCACTGGTTCCCGCTGGACAACCCCGGCATCGTCTCGATCCCGCTGGCGTTCCTGCTCGGCTGGCTCGGCACGGTCACCAGCAAGGAGCCGGTCGACGTCGACAAGTTCGCCGAGATGGAGGTCCGTTCCCTCACCGGCGCGGGCGCCGAGAAGGCGGTGCAGCACTAGAGACCTGTCAGGCAGGCCCTGCTGATTCGACGCGAACCTGCCTGACAGCCCCACCCCGGGAGACGGGCCCGGCCATCCGGCCGGGTCCGTCTCTCGTGTCAGTGGAACTTCAGGGTCGGCCAGAGCTCGAAGAAGGCGTCGCGGGAGCGGGTGCCGCGGAGCTCCTCGGCCGCGTGCAGACGGCCGTACGTGAAGGCGTTGCCGCCGTCGAGGTGGACCTCTATGGCGAGTTGGCGGAGCAGGTCGCGGGACACCACGCTGTCCTGGTGCTCGCCCAGGACCTCCTGGACCTCCTCGGCGCGCGCGGCGAGGCCGGCGGCGTCGTCGAGGATGGGCACGGCGGACTCCGCGGCGTACCGGAGTCGTTTGGCGGCCTTGCGGACCTCATGGAGCTCGTGGTCCTGCTCGGCAGTGGTCTCGGCAGACTTGGCCCGGCGGACGGACTTACGCATCCGGCGCCAGTCGTGGTCGACCAGGTCCGGGATCTGCTTGGCGGCCTTGCGATCGTCGCCGGTCAGCGGCGGCTTGGCGATCAGCTCGTCGAGCGCATCCAGCAGCCGGAAGTAGCGCTCGTCCTCCAGCGCGGCCAGCGCGCCGGCGCGGCCCTCCTTGTAGACGCCCCGCAGGTGGTCGTCGATGCGGCCGGCGACACGGCCCATCACGAGCTCGGCCGGCTGCTCCGCGACCTCGGCCGCGAAGTGCTCGCGCTGCACCTCGGCATCGCGCGCGACCCCGAGCTCGCCGGCCAGCCACTTGAGCTCGGCCCGGAGCTCGTCCCCGGCCTCACGATCCACGATCGGCCGGTACGTCGCCAGTGCGGACCGCAGCCGCCGGGTGGCCACCCGGAACTTGTGGATCGAGTCGGGGACATCACGCCGTACCTCGGGGTCCCGCTGGCGGATCGCGTGCACCTGGGCGGCGGCGTACGCACGGAACACGTCCGAGGTCCTGGGCTTCTTCGGCAGGTCCCACGTGTCGGCCGCCGGGACGCGGTCGCCCAGCGCCCGGGCCAGCTTGCTCGGGCCTACGGCCGGCTCAGCGCCGGCGGAGCGCAGCAGCTCGTCGGCGGCCACGAGTATCGACTCGTCCCCGGTGACGAGCTCGACCTCCCACTCCCGCCAGCTCTCCGGCTCCTCGCCGGTGACGGTGGCGGTGACGTGATCGTCGGCGAGCTCCGCGAGCACGGCGCCGGTGTCGTCGAGCAGCCGGTGGACAATGCGCTTGGTGCTGAGCGTCACGATCGGGACGAGGCGCTGGTCGCGGACGTGAACGCGAACCGCGCGGACCACCGCGATCGGTACGTTGCGCGTCGACCGGCCCAGCGGATGCCTGACCTCGAGCCGTTCCCCGGACGACATCGGGAACTTCACGTGCCAGCCGTCGTCCTCACCACCGGTACGCCGGCGCAAGGTCACCTTGTTCGCGACCAGGTCCAGCTCGGGAGTGTCGTAGTACACGGCCTCCAGATCGAGCTCGACCGGTTGCGCCACACTCGCGACCCCGGGCAGCTCGTGCAGGGCCGGCAGACTCGCGTCCTCGCCGACGTCGTACTTGGTCTCGATCTCGAGCTGCTCAGTCGGGGACATACGTCTTGTTTACCAGGTGTTCATGAACTGGTCAGCTCAATGCGCGGAGGTCGGCGACCAGCCGTTCCAGATCGCGGTCCGGTACGCCGTTGGGCGATATCGTCCGGAGCTGCCTTCGCTGGTTGCGATTGAGCCCGCGGCAGATGAGTACGACGAGCGCCAGCAGGGTGATCATGTCCGTCCCACCGCCTTGAAGAACGTGTAGTGGAAGGTGCCGCCGGACTCGGCGGACCTCTCCAGGTCGCGGATGCCGGTGGCCCACTCGGCCGGCGTCCGCATCCCGGCGGCGATGGCGCGGTCGCGGACCGACTCGACCATCGCGATGAACGTCTTGCGGGTGAAGCCGTCGACCAGGTGCGGCAGGGTCTGGTCGGCGTACACGGTGCATGGGTGGGTGCGGACGTCGGCGTACCCGGCGTTCTCGAGGAGCGGCTGGAGCCGGCGGCCGATGAGCGCGTCGCCGCCGGCCTCGGCCTGGAGGTTCACCAGGCAGTCGATCACCGCCTGCGCCGCCGTGCTCTGCGGGTGGTAGAACGCCGAGCCGTGATCGCCCTCGATGACGGTGATCGTGCCGCCGGGCTTCAGGTGCCGGCGGAGCTGGATGAGGGCGTCGTGCGGGTTGGGGAGGTGTTCGAGCACGAAGCAGAGGAAGACATGGTCGAACTGCTCGTCGGCGAGGTCGTGCAGGTCGGAGTGACGCCAGTCGACGCGGGCGTCCGGTGCGGTCGCGGCGACCCGGGCCTTGGCCTGCGCGAGTGATTCCTCCGAGATGTCGACGGAGACGAGGTCGATACCCGGGCTGCGGGTGACGAGCTGCACCGTCTGCGCGCCGACTCCACAGCCGGCTTCGAGTACCCGGCTACCTGCTGTGTAGCTGGTGCCGTCGTGAAGGAGGTCGGCCAGGGTCTGCGCCTGGTCCGTCAGCCGGCGCGTCTCCGCCGGGGTGTAGCCGTGCACGTAGTCGGTTCCCATACCTGCACGGTGCCGCCACAATGGTCCCGTGGACAGGTCCAATCCAACCCAAACTGGCAGGTCCAATGGACCGCTCCCCACCCCCGAGGTCTCACCTGGCGCCGACTTCCTCCAGCTCAACCCCGCCGGGGCTCCTCCCGGTGCTGACTTCCTGCAGCTCAACCCCGCCGAGGCTCCCCCGGGCGCCGACTTCCTGCAGCTCAACCCCGCCGAGGCTCCTCCCGGTGCGGACTTCCTGCAGCTCAACCCCGCCGAGGCTCCTCCGGGTGCTGACTTCCTGCAGCTCAACCCCGCCGAGGCTCCTCCGGGCGGCCTCGCCGACTGGCTCACCGGGCGCCTCCGAGCCGCGATCTCCGACGGCCGTCTCCCGCTCGGCACCCGCCTCCCCGCCACCCGCGTCCTGGCCGCCGAACTCCACATCTCCCGAGGCGTGGTCACCGAGTCCTACCAACGCCTCACCGAAGCCGGCCACGTAGCCGGCCGAGGCAGAGCAGGCACGGTGGTGGTCGCAGCCGGCACGAGAGCCGCCCGCACAGCACCAAGCGCGGCTGCACCCCACACGACCGGACCCGGCACGGCGTCGGCCGGCACGCCGGCAGCCGGCACGCGGTCGGCCGGCCCGGCGGGTGGGGTGGGCGACCTTGACCAAGTAACTGAAGGCCGCGGCCTTCGGGCGCGGCGGGACGTGGGGGTGGTAGGGCAGCCGGGGTTGGACATTTTTGACAGCTTGCGGGCGGCGCCGGCTCGAATTGATCTGACGCCGGGGGTGCCTGACCTGGCGGCGTTTCCGCGGAGTGCCTGGTTGCGGGCGGAGCGGGCCGTGCTGAACAACCTGGAGGCGGCCGCCTTCGGGTACGGCGACCCGGCGGGGACCCCGGCACTCAGACGCGCGGTAGCCAACTGGCTGGCGCGCAACCGGGGTGTCGCCGCGGACCCGGACGACCTGATCATCGTCGCCGGCGTCTCGCAAGCGATCGGCCTCGTGGCGCAGGTGCTCAAGCAGCAAGGGATCAACGAGATAGCGGTAGAGGATCCCGGCTCACTCGGATCCCGCCAGCATCTCCAGAACTGGGGCCTGGACACGATCCCGATCCCGGTCGACGCCAACGGCCTGCGCGTCGACGTACTGCGTGACTCCAAAGCCCGAGTGGTGATGGCGACCCCAGCACACCACTTCCCGACCGGTGTCGTGCTCGAGGGAGAACGCCGGCGGGAGCTGATGCAGTGGGCGGCCGAGGGCGGGCTGATCCTGGAGGACGACTACGACGCCGAGCACCGGTACGACCGTCCCCCGGTCCCCGCCCTCCGCGCGATGCTCGCCGATCAGGTCATCTACGCCGGCAGCGTGTCGAAGCTGCTCGCCCCCTCGCTCCGGATCGGCTGGATGCTCCCGCCCCCGCAGTACAAGGACGCGCTGATCGGGATGAAGCGCCTGGCCGACCTCGGCAACGCGGCGCTCCCGCAGCTCACCCTCGCCCATCTGATGGAGTCCGGCGAACTCGAACGCCAGCTCCGCTTCCTCCGCCGCCGCCATCGGACCCGCCGCGACGCCATGGTCCGGGCCGTCCACAACTATTTGCCCACAGCAACCGTCCACGGCGCCGCCGCCGGCCTGCACCTCACCATCACCTTCGACGACACCACGAACGACGTCGACCTGGCCGCGGCCGCCCTCCAGAAGGGCGTCAAAACCCACCCCCTCTCCTGGCACTGCCAGCTCCCGCACGCCCCCGGCCTCGTCCTCGGCTACGCCGCCCGCACGCCCACCGAGATCACCGAGGCCATCGCCACCATCGCCGAGGCCACGGGTGGCGTACCGAAGAACGGGTAGTGGTCGCCTCCCGCCCGTCCACTCACGCCGCTCTACGCCTGGCCTCCCCGGCCCGGCACCGAATCAGCCGACGACTACCCGTTCTTCGGTACACACCGACGATCTCAGCGGGTATACACCGGCGACATCGCCAGCGCGAACGCCGTCATCAGGTCCGGGTCGACCGCCCGGGCCGGCAGCGGGACCAGCTCGACGAGCTTGTCGTCGCCGACCCGGATCGTGGTCCGTCCGGTGGCGGTGTCGACGTACCCCTCGTCCCCGAGCGGGATCGGCTGCGAGGTCGCGGCCTTCCGGAGCGGCGCCATCAACGCTGCCGCCTTCGGCGTACGCCGTACCGAGGTGTAGAGGACGCTGGCCGGGTTGACCCACCCGCAGACCAGGTCGCCGAGCGCCGTCTGCCCGCCCCGGCGGACCATCGCCGGCGCACCCATCACCTTCTCCGCCGCCGACGAACCACGCTCGCACTCCGGCCGCGTGATCAGCGGCTGGGCCTCCGGCAACCCGGGCGCCTGCCGGACCACTTCCTGACCCAGTACGACGTACTTCGCCAAGGTGGCCGGCGGTCCGCTCACCTTGTACAGCCGCCCGTCCAGCAGGAACACCACGAACGTGCTGGTCCCGAATCCACCCTCGCCCACGACCGCGGGCTTGGCCGGCTCACCCTTCGTCGCCGCATACGCCTTCTGGGCCGCCGCCAGTGTCGCTTTCGTTGCTGGAAGCACCGAAACCCCGACCCGCAGGACCGGCCCGTTCGGGCTGGCGCTGAGACCGAGCTGGCACACGTCGTACGTCGGGAACCCGAACTCGGCCGGCACCGGCTTGGGCTGGATCTGCACCACCGGCACCGCGAGCGTCGACTGCACGAGCGGCTGGTCCATCCGCACACACACCGTGTCCGCGACCTTGGAGGTCGCCGGACCGCTCGGGGTCTCCGAGGGGGTCGCCGACGGGGTTTCCGAGCTGGGCGTGCTCACCGAGACCAGCGGCGGCACGTTCGGAGCGTCCTCCTGGCCGGGACCGCTACACCCCGCGACAGCGAGCAGGCCGGCGACCACTACTAGGCGGATACGCATGATGACCGACTCTAACCGGCAGTGCGCAGTTCCCTTTCCCGGACCGCGTGTTCGTCGGTACGGGCGTCGTACCGCCAGAACTCACGCAGCCATCCGGCCGTCGCGACGACGCCGACGACGCACAGAGCGCCGCCGCTGACGATCGCGGTCCGGACGCCGGTGAGGTCGGCGACCAGGCCGGAGCGGGCCTGTCCGCCGAGCGGGCCGAGGGAGTAGCCGAGCATCTCGATCCCCGCCAGCCGGCCGCGCATCTCGTCCGGGATCGTCTGGTTCCAGATCACCGACCGGAACAGCACCGACACCATGTCGGCCGCCCCGGCGACGGCGAAGAACGCGATCGCGAACCAGATGTTCGGCGCCAGTCCGGCGATTCCCACCGCGGCGCCCCAGCTCATGGTCGCGAGGACGACGGCGCGGCCCTGGTGGTGGATGTGTTTCGCCCAGCCGCTGGTCAGGCTGGCGCACATCGCCCCGATCGCCTCCGCGCTGTAGAGGAGACCGAGCAGTTTCGGCTCCTTCAGGACTTCGGTCGCGAAGGCCGGGAACAGCACGATCGGCATCGCCAGGAACATCCCGACCATGTCGACCAGGTAGGTGGCGAGCAGGTCCTTGCGGCGGAACGCGTAGACGATCCCGCCGCCGATCGCGCGCAGGCTCGGCGGCGTGCTGTGCTCGTTCGTCTTGTACGAGCCCAGCCCGAGGTAGAGCAGGGTAGCGATCACCAGGCCGGTGAGCTCGACGGCGAACGCCCAGGTCACGCCCACCGATCCGACCAGGACGCCGCCCAGCGCGGGACCGGCGAGCTGGCCGATCTGCATCATCAGCGAGCTGAGCGCGACCGCGGCGGGAATCTCCTCGTGCCGGACCACGCGCGGCATGAGCGCCTCGCGCGAAGGCCGCTGCAGCGACGAGGCGATCGCGTTCAGGGCGCCGCAGACGTAGATGAGCCACACCCTTGGGCTGGCGAGCAGCGTGTTGCCGAGGAGGGTCGCGCAGATGGCGACCTGGGCGACTCCGGTGCCGATCAGCAGCTTCCGGCGGTCCACGTGGTCCGCGAGGGCGCCGCCGTACAGGCCGAACACGACGAGCGGGGCGATCGTCACCAGGCCCATCGCGCCGACGGCGAAGTTCGATCCGGTGATCTGGTACAGCTGGTATGGCAGAGCGACGTACCCGACCATGCCGCCGAGGAAGAAGACCGACCCCGAGATCAGCAGGATGCGGAAGTCGCGGGAACCGTGCCACGGGGTCAGATCGACACGGAGCCGGGCCAGCCCTGCGCGGACACTTGCTGCCACTGGCACATAGTGACATCTCCCCTGACCAGGATGAACCTATTTTTCCTTACTGTGAGACAAGGTGAGCCGCGGCGTCCTGGGGGCGCCGCGGCTCGATGCCGTCCGGCCGGCCCTGCCGTGGATCCGATTGGTTGCCTAAGGCGTCAATCAGGCTCAGGTGTGGTCAGACCAGCGGCAGGTACGAGCTCAGGTCCGTCCGTTCGCCGCTGGCGCGGAGCTTTCCGGTGGCGCGGGCGTCGGGCCAGGCGATCCGTCCGAGGGCCAGATCGATCCAGAGCTCGGGCGGGAGCTCCACCACGGCGCCCGGCGTACCCCGGGTGTGCCGCGGGCCTTCGATGCACTGCACCGCGCCGTACGGCGGGACACGCACCTCGACCGCGTGTCCGGGCGCCTTTGCGACCAGGAGTTTCAACAGGTACTTCGTGAGCAGTTTGAGGTCGGCGCGTTCCGCCGTACCGTCGTTGTATCGCTGTAGGGCCTGGTCGAATGCGGGGTCGTGCGTGTCCACGACGTGTCAGCGTACGCGGCAGTTTGCGGAGACGCCCCTTTCGTCGGGGATAATCAGGCCCGGAGAGAGGGAAGCGAGGTCGGGATGCTCACGCCCAGGCACCAGGCGCTGCTGATGACGCTGGCGGGAATGACCGTCGGCGTAGCCGTCTTCGGCGCGGTGCTCGCCGTCAACGGCAACCCACTGGCAGGGGACGACACCCCGGCCGGGATCGTGAACAGCCAGCCCGCGACCAGTACGCCGCCGCGGACCGACGGGCTCCAGCCCGACTCCCTGCAGTACACGACGCAGTCCTTCGGCAGCAACAGCGCACCGGTGACGGCCGAGGTCCCGACCGGCTGGAAGAGCGCCGACGACGGCACCCGGCCGCGGTTCCTGGACCCGACCGGCGTCTGGCAGATCCGCTTCGACACCCGCGGCAGCAAGCAGTCCCCGGACAAACTCGTGGACCTCCGGGCCCGGAGCATCGACGAGCGGGACCTCAAGGTGATCAGCCGGGACAACGGCACGCTGATCTACACCTACGTCGATCAGACCCGTGGGCCGCGGATGGGCCTGTCGCGGTGGATCTCCACCGACGGCGGAGAGACCTCCGCGGTCGAGATCACCGTCGGCGGCCGCCCGCAGGACGAGGCCGGCCTACGCGCCGTCCTCCAGCACGCCACGGACACGCTCCGGCTGTCCGACACGGACAACGACGACCGGCCGAACTAACAACGACCGGCGCTAGCACTTGATGTCGGCGGTCGGGGCGGTGCCCTCCAGGAGGTAGGTCTCGACCGCGCTGTCGACGCAGGCGTTGCCGGACTTGTAGCCGGTGTGACCGTCGCCGTCGCGGGTGACCAGGACGCCGCTCTCCAGCTGGTGCGCGAGCCCGACGGCCCACTCGTACGGCGTGGCCGGGTCGCGGGTGGTGCCGACGACCAGGATCGGCTTCGCGCCGGCCGCCTTGATCGGGTGCGGCTTGCCCTCCGGCTTGACCGGCCAGTTCGCGCACGACAGCGAGCCCCAGAGCAGGAACGACCCGAACCGCGGTGAGGCCGCCTTGTACTCCGGCTCCTCCGCCTTCGCCTGCGCGACCGAGGTGATGTCCGGCCGGTCGACACAGTTGACCGCCACGATCGCCTCGTTCGAGTTGTCGCCGTACCCGCTCGGCCCGCGGTCGGTGTACTCGTCGGCCAGCGCCAGCAGGCGGGCGCCGTTCCCGGCCAGCCCGTCCAGGACCGCGTCCTCGAGCCGCGGCCAGAAGTCCTGCCGGTAGAGCGTGGAGATGATGCCCAGCACGACCAGCGCCTGCGTCACCTCCCGCTTCCCGTCGCCGGGCAGCGGGGTCGCGTCGCTGTCGTTGATCAGCTTGTCGACCTTCGCGAGTACTTCTTCCTTCGTGCTGCCCAGCTGGCAGGACCGCCGCGCGCAGTCCTCGGCGAACGCGTCCAGGGCGACGTCGAAGCCCTTCGCCTGGGCGATGTTGTTCTGCTCGGAGGTCTTCGACGGATCCACCGCGCCGTCCAGCACCAGCCGGCCGACGTTCTTCGGAAACAGCTCGGCGTACGTCGCGCCGAGGTAGGTGCCGTAGGAGAAGCCGAGGTAGTACAGCTGCGGGTCGCCGACGATCCCGCGGAGTACGTCGATGTCGCGGGCGGCGTCCTTGGTCGAGACGTGCGGCAGCAGGTTGGCGGAGCGCTGCTCGCACCCGGCCGCGAAGATCTTCGTCTCGTTGTCCAGCTCGGCGATCTCGGCGTCGTTGTCCGGGCTGCCGTCGGTGGCGATGTACTTGTCCAGCTGCGCGGTGTCCAGGCAGCGCACCGGCGTGGACTCCCCGACCCCGCGCGGATCCCAGCCGATCACGTCGAACTTGCGCAGCAGCGAGGACCCGAGCACGAACCCGGCCGCGGCCGCGAACTCCTGCCCGGATGCGCCCGGACCGCCCGGGTTGATGAACAGCGTGCCGATCTTGCCGGCCCGGTCCCGCGCCAGCACCTTCCGCGCCCGCAGCTCGATCGTCTGACCGGTCGGCTTGCTGTAGTCCAGCGGCACGGTGATCGTGGCGCACTGCTGGTTGTTACCGCAGCGCTCCCAGTCCGGCTGCTGCTGGTAGAACTTCTCGAGCCCGGCGGGGACCGGTCCGGCCGGCCCCTTCGTGGGGTTGCCGCCCGGCCGGGTCGTCGTACCGCCGCTGTCCGCGTCCTGCGCGCGGCTCGCCACGCCACACCCGCTCGCCAAGACCGCAAGGGCTGCCACCAGTACGGTCGTCCTGCGGAATCTCACTGCGGGCTTTCTCCCTCGTCGTCGTGGTGCAACCGGCGCCGGCGCCGCGGCTTCCGGCGACGCCGCTCCTCGGGCGTCTCGGCCGCCTCGGGCTCCGTTGCCTCAGACGCTGTGGTCTCCGGCTCGGTGGTCTCGGCTACGTCCGGTACGGCGATGTCCACCAGGTCCTCGGGCAGTGGCGCGTCGGGGGTCGTCGTACTGGATGCTTCGTACTGTTGCCGCGGCGAGCACACGTCCGCCCGGCTGCACGCGCAGCGCCGGCCGGACGCCGCCAGCCGGACCACCACGGTGTCGCTCGGGACGTTGTGCCCGACCACCACTCCATCACCCGCGGGGGTCTCCACCTGCGTCCCGGTCGCCGGCGCCTTCGCGTTGAACTCCTGGTAGAGCGGGTGCTCGTACTTCAGGCAGCACATGAGCCGGCCGCACGCGCCGGAGATCTTCAGCGGGTTCAGCGGCAGGTCCTGGTCCTTCGCCATCCGCACGCTGACCGGCTCGAAGTCCTTCAGGAACGTCGCGCAACAGAGGTCCCGCCCGCACGGGCCGATCCCGCCCTGCAGCCGCGCCTCGTCCCGCGCCCCCACCTGACGCAGCTCGATCCGCGCGCGCAGCCCACGGGCCAGATCCCGCACCAGCTCGCGGAAATCCACCCGGTGCGGCGCGGAGAAGTACACGATGACGAGCTGATCCACATCCGGCCGCCGGTCGACGAAGTCGATCCCGACCACCTTCATCGGCAACCCGTGCTGCCGGATCGTCCGCTTCGCGATCACCCGCGCGTCGGCCCGCCGCTGCCGGTTCTGCTCGTCCCGATCCAGGTCCGCGGTCGAGGCGATCCCCTCACACAGCGGCAGCCCACCGATCTCCTCAGTCACGAACTGAGGCGCCCACACGCACTCCGCCACCTCCGGCCCGTCCTCGGTCGGAACCAGCACTTTGTCCCCGACACGCGGACGATGCGGGCCGGGGTCCAGGTAGTACAGCCGCCCGTACCGCTCGAACGACACCGCCATCACCATACCCACGCCGCCAGCGTACTGTCCGACCCCTCCTCCGTCCTCCCACACGTGCTAGGCAGCCGCTCCTCCGTGGCGCCTGCTACGCGCGCTCCCACCCAGAGTGCGGGCGCAGGTGCTGAATTGTGATGTGGTGCTCGTCGGTCAAACGCTGGGCGATCAGGGAGCGGTGGCAGGCTTCCGGGTCGCGCTTGACGCAGAAGAGGGCTGCGGTCCCACCACTCGGCACCGCTGACACGATCGGCGTGAGGTCGGCGGTGTAGCGGCGGACGTACTCGGGTGCCAGCTCGTGGCGCGAGCGCTTGCCGACTCCTTGGCGGTCGTCCTCGGCGTACTGGAGTCGGCGAAGCTCGGTGGTCGGGGCGAGCTCGGGACGGTGCTCGTAGGCGATCCCGGCCCTGGTGAGGGCCGTTTGCAGCCGGAGTGAGTTCGCCCAGGCGTACTCCGGTCCGCGGACACCTCGGCGCTGACGTACGTCGAGCACCAGGCGGACGTCCGCGTCCCGCAGTCGTTGCAGAAACGACTCGCCGTCGAAGCCGTAGATCGTCAGCGCGAGCCGGTGATCCAGCTCGCGTGACCCTCACGGGCGGGGCGGTCTGCGGACGGGCGCCGGCCAAGCAGTCGAACGCGCGCGGCAGCGCGGCAGCCCGGCAAGGGAACGTCGGGTGGGTGGGACCGCGCGTAGCAGGCTCGACGAAGGAGAGACTGCTGTAGCACGCGTGGGCTGGACACAGTACCTAGCGTTTGGAGCCTTTGACGGTGCTGGTTAGGTCTTCGCCGGGTGGGCCGTAGGCGGCGCAGACGACCAGGTGGTCGTCGTCGTTCCAGAGGTCTTCGTCGGGGGTCCACCAGCCCAGGTCGAGCTCGGATTTGTCGACGGTGTTGCCGACGTACGCGGCGAAGTCTGTTGCGCAGCCGGACTTCGCGGCTTTCACGATGTCTTTGTTGCCTGGGTACGGGCCGTCGGGGAGGGTGATGTTGGAGATGATCTCGGCGTCGTGGGGTTCGGCGCAGGGGCGGCGGATGGCTTCGTCCTCCTCGTCGCCGTCGTCGAAGCACTCGCCGACTGCCAGCTCGTCGACGTACGTCGTGGGGCCGGAGACGGGGTCCGGGGCGCCGTAGTCTTCGTCGACGCCGGCGCCGATGGCGAACAGGGCGCCGAAGAGGATGAGGTATCCGAGCGTGGTCAGCGAGCCGATCACCAGGCCGGCGATCGCCATCCCGCGGCCGCCTTCCGGCCGTTTCTTGAGCTGTACCAGCGCGGCGATGCCGAGCCCGATCGCCACCGGTGCGGCGAATCCGACGAAGATCCCGCCGATGCCGGTCGCCAGGGCCGCGGTCGCCAGCCCGTTCGTGCCGCGCGTCTGCCCCGGATACCCATACCCGTAGCCATAAGCCGCCGGCGGTTGCCCGTACGCCGCCGGATACTGCGCCGGCCCATACCCCTGCCCGTACGGCGACTGCCCGCCGTGCGGTTGCCCGTACGGCGGTTGCCCGTACGGCGCTTGCCCGGCCGCCGGCTGCCCGTAGGACGGTTGCCCCGACGCCGGCTGCCCGTCCTGCGGCCGCCCGTACGACGGCTGTCCGTACGACGGTTGGCCGCCAGCGGGTTGCCCGTACGGCGAATGTCCGCTCGGCGAATGTCCGCTCGGCGGTTGCCCGTCCTGCGGCTGCCCAAGGGACGGTTGTCCGGCCGACGGCTGCCCGCCCTGCGACTGTCCGTACGGCTGCCCATACGGCGGCTGCCCGTACTGCGGCGCAGCTGGCTGCGGCTGCGGTTGACCAGGCGCGACCCATTGCGTGCCGGACTGTGGGGCCTCTGGCTCCTCCGGGCGGCCGTACGTCGGGAAGGACCGTGTGGTGTCCTGTGGCCGGCCAGGGTCCGGTTCGTGTGGTGGTTGAGTCACGCTTCCCCCGCGGGTGCTACCGCTGCGATCCGCGCATGCTACCGGACAGCCGCATCCCCGGCATTCCGAGCAGGCACAGGACGTTGCCATCAGCAACAGCACGATCTTCCAGGACGACGTAGTACATGTCCAGCTCGGACCGCTCGTACGGCTTGCCGACGAACGCGCTGAACGCGGTCGCGCACTGCTGGGTCGCGACCGTCCCGGTCTGTTCCGCGGAGAGCCCGGCCAGGTTCGCCCGGACCTTCGCGTACGCCTCCCCGGTGTGCGCGACCGAGCAGTCCGCGATCCGCACCAGCTTGAGGGCCTCGGCCTCCAGGTCCGCGTCGAAGCACCGGCCGACGTCGACCTGCGAGATCGAGACGGTCCGGCCGATCCCGGCCCGGCGCTCGCCGTCCAGGCCGAGCGCGACGGCGACACCGATCGCGATCACCCAGCACAGGCTGACGACCAGTGCGCCGTACGCCAGCCGCTTGCCGCGGGCGCCGGTCCGTTTGATCCGGCGCAACGCGATCCCGGCGAGCACCACCGCGATCGGCACCAGCCCGGGCAGGCTGGTCACGAACGCTGCCAGGGCGTACCGATCCTGCCGCTGCTGGGCCGGGGTCGGTACGCCGGCCAGCCACGACTCAGCCGGCGGCAGCGAGGGCCGCGCAGGCTGGATCGGAGGGGGCGGCTGGCTCATGCAGGTCCGTTTCGGCGATTCGGCCGAGCGGTGGTGCCCGGACACCCAAACATCGGACCGGCCGGTCTCGGTGTTACACCGGCTGACCAGTAATCGGACGACTGTCTCAGAGCGTGACGCAGGGCTTATCGCTGGACACGGCGCGGCACATGCGGGCCGTCGTTCCGCCCCTCGAACAGCGACACCGTCATCGCCTCGAGCGCGAGCAGCGGTGCGACGTTGGCCTCGATCGCCTCCCGGCAGGCGGCGATCGCGCCGATCCTGCGAATCGTTTGCTCAGGCGTGGTCCGGCCGCCCAATTGCTCGATGTTGCGGCGCAGTTCGGCGTTGATCAGTTCGGTGCCGGCCGTGGTCTGCACCACCAGCACATCCCGGTAGAGCGCCATCAGATCAACGAGTGACCGGTCGAGCACGTCGCGTTCCCACCGCTTGGCCCGCGCCTTCTGCTGGTCCTCGAGCTCCTTCAGCGCGGCGTTCGCCTCCCGCGGCTTGGCGCCCTTGGTCCCGACGCCGAGCGCCTGCTCGAGCGCGGCCCGCTCCTTCTCGTCGACCTTCTCGGCGCTGGCCTTGGCCTCTTCCTTGGCCGCCTCGACCAGCTGCTGCGCGGCCTTCAGGCACGCACCGAGATCACGCAACGCGAACGGGACCTCCAGCACCTTCGTCCGCCGATCGCGCACCTCCTCGTCCCGCGCCAGCGCCCGCGCCCGGCCGATGTGGCCCTGGGCCGCCCGCGCCGCGAACCCGGCCAGCTCTGGATCCACGCCCAGCTTGCCGGTCAGCATCTCCGCGACGGCCGCCGCCGGCGGTGTCCGCAGCACCAGCAGCCGGCACCGCGACCGGATCGTCGGTACGACGTCCTCCACGGTCGGCGCGCACAGCACCCAGACCGTCCGCGGCGCGGGCTCCTCGATGCTCTTCAGCAGCGCGTCCGCGGCCTGCTCGGTCAACCGGTCGGCGTCCTCGACCACCATCACCTGCCACCGGCCCTGGGTCGGGCTCATCGCGGCCCGGCGGACCAGTTCGCGGATCTCGCTGACCCGGATCGAGAGCAGTTCGGTCCGGATCAGCGACACATCCGGGTGCGCACCGCTGAGCGCCGTACGGCACTCGTTGCACTCGCCGCAGCCTTGGTTCGCACACAGCAGGGCAGCCGCGAACGCCCGTCCGGCATTCGACCGGCCGGATCCGGGCGGCCCGGTGATCAACCAGGCATGCGTCATCCCGGCCACCGCGGCGCCGCTTTCGCCGCGCATCCCGGCCTCGGCCCCGGCCACGGCCCTCCGCAGCACGGCAACCGCCGGCTCCTGCCCGACCAGGTCGTCCCAAACGCTCATCAGGTCACCTTCGGAAGCATCGGCTGGAGTCGGGCGCGGATCTGTTTCGCGATCTCCGCGCGGTCCTGGGAGGCGTCGAGGACCAGGTAGTGCTGGGGTTCCGCGGCGGCGAGCTCGAGGAACGCGTTCCGGACCCGCTCGTGGAAGTCGTGCGACTGCGCCTCGATCCGGTCCCGTTCGACGAATCGGTCCAGCCCGCCCTTCGGCGGCATGTCGAGCAGGATGGTCAGGTTCGGCCGGAGGTCCGCGGTCGCCCAGCGGTTCACCCGCTCGACGTCGGTCAGGTCCAGGTCCCGCCCGGATCCCTGGTACGCCAGCGCGGAGTCGACGTACCGATCGGTGATGACGACCGCGCCGGCCTTGAGTGCGGGTTTGATCACCGAGTCGACATGCTCGGCCTTGTCCGCCGCGTAGATGAGCGCCTCGGCGCGGTGCGAGATGTCGCCGGTGGCCGGGTCGAGGACGATCTGCCGCAGGGTCTTGCCGAGGTCCGTGGCGCCCGGTTCACGGGTCAGCAGCACCTGCTGCCCCTGCTCCTTCAGCCACTCCACGAGCAGCGCCGACTGGGTCGACTTCCCCGCACCGTCACCGCCTTCGAGCGCGATGAACAGGCCGGTCGTCGGATACACCCCGGGCGTCTTGCCGAAGCTGCGCCGTAGGTCGCGCCAGAACGGGACGCCCGGACGGTCGTCCATCTGCTTCCACGCGATCAGCCCGATCACGCCGGCCACGATCGCGGCGATCAGCATGGTCATCGAGGCGCCGTTGTAGGTGACCGACCGGCCGCCGATCGTGTACGTGTGGCGGCCGATCGCGCCCGCGGCGAACGGCGCGATCGCCAGCGTGACCGCGAGCACCGTGCGTACGGCGGACTGGACGAAGGCGAACGTCCGCCCGCGGACCGCGTCCGGGACCTCGAGACCGAGCAGCGTGTAGCCGGACACCCAGGAGGCTCCGGCGCAGAACCCGAGCAGGACCGCGATCATCGTGGCGATCTCGATCTGCTGGATCAGCGCCAGCCCGGCCAGGCAGATGCCCGAGCCGACGAGCCCGGCCGCGAACAGCCGGCGCCGGGACAGCCCGGAGAAGATCCGCGGCGCGAACCCCATGCCGAGCGCGAGACCACCGAAGACGGCCCCGAACAGTACGCCGTACCCCGGATCGCCGGCCTTGAGATCCTCGACGTACGTCCGGCCGAGGCCGATCACGACCGCTCCGGCCGCGAACGCCCCCGAGATCCCGACCACCAGACCGCGGACCACCGGCGTACCGGTGACGTAGGACCAGCCCTCGACCATGGTCCGCCAGAGCGTCGGGTGCTCCTCGTGCTCGTGGATCGCGCGCCCGATCTCGGCGACCGACACGATCGCGAACGCGGAGATGACGAAGGTCGCGGCGTTCACATAGACGGCCAGGTCGATGGCGAAGTCGCCGGCCCAGCGGGAGACCAGGGTGATCGCGGTGAAGATGACCGCGGCCGGCAACGCCGTCCCGTACGTCGTGATCAGGCTGAGCTGGTTGGCCGCCTCGAGCCGGTGCCGGGGCACCAGGTTCGGCACGCTGGCGTCCTTGGCCGGGCCCCAGATCAGGCTGACGATCTCGATCAGCACGGTCGCCACCAGCACCCAGGTGAGCGTGCCGACGATCGGGATGCTGACGAAGAACGCGGCCCGGATCAGGTCGCCGAGGATCATCGTCCAGCGCCGGTCCAGCCGATCGGCGATCCAGCCCGCGATCGGACCCATCACCAGCGCCGGCAGCACCCGCAGGAACAGCACGGCGCCGATGGCGAAGTTCGCCGCCTGGTAGTCGTCGCCGGCGAACGCCTTCGCCATCGCGGTCAGCGCCAGCAGGCCGATCCAGTCCCCGAGACTGGACAGCCCGAACCCGATCCACAGCCGCCGGAACGCCCGGATCCGCAACACCGCCCGCACGTCGTGCGCCGGTGCAGGATCGGTCAACGGGTCATAAACCTCCGGCACACCCAAAGACTAGTCGGCGGCATCGACAGCCTGACGCAGCGCATCCAGCGCGGCCTTCAGCTCGATCGGCGGCGGGAATCCGAACCCCAGCCGGAACACCCGGGGCTCGTCGCCGAACCAGTCGCCGTCGGCCAGCCGCACGCTCAGATCGGCCGCCGCCCGGCGGAACCGGTCCAGATCGAGGTGCGGCTTCAGCCGGACCACGCACAAGGCCCCGGCGTCCGGACGGATCCACTCGACCGCATCGCCGTTCGCCCGCACCCAGTCCTCCGTGATGGCCAGGCCTTCCGCGAGCCAAGGACGTCGTACGGCGAGAATCTCGTCCTCACGCTCGAAGACGCGCACGGCCAGGGCCTCGGTGACCGGGGAAGCGGAGACGACCGTGTTGAACTTCGCCGTGACGAGCCGGTCGACCAGATCCGCGTCGGTGCTGACGATCCAGCCGATCCGCAGGCCGGCCGCACCGTGGCACTTCGACAGCGACGCCACGACCACCACCTTCGGGCCCAGACCCACCGCGGTCTCCGCGATCGCGTCATCGCCGTACGTCGCGGTCCGGTAGGTCTCGTCGACCATCAGGTACGCGTCCGGGCAGATCTCGGCCATCGCGGCGACGATCTCCTCCAGGGTTGTGCGAGGTACGACGACACCGGACGGGTTCTGCGGTGTCGTCAGGCTGACCAGCTTCGTGTCCGGCGTGAGCTGCGCGCGAACGGCTTCCGCGGTCAACCGATAGCCGTCGTCGAAGGTCAGCGGGACCACCCGGACGTCGGCACCGACCGATTCGTAGGCGTTGCGGGTCAAGGGGAACAGCGGCGCGGTCGTGACGACCTGGCCGCCGTGATCCGCGAGGAGGTAAGCGAGCAGGAAGATCGCGTGCATCCCGCCGACGGTGACGACGACCTGCTCCGGGCGGACGCCGTGAGGTTCGGCGATCGCAGTCCGCAGCTGGAGACTGCCGGCCGCTGTGCCGTACCCGAGTTCGAGGTCGGCCAGCTCCGGCGTCAGCAGGTCCGACAGACGGAGGTCCGGCCCGTAGCTCTCGCCCAGGTCGTGCCGGGGCTGTTCGTCGGTCAGGGACACGATGTCGTTGCGAGGAAAGGTGGCCATACGGCCATGGTTCGCGACCAGCACTGGCGGCCCCAGAGCCAATCCGGCAGAATTGGTTCGCGAATGAGGCCAATCGAAGCGGTGGATCGGTTGGGCCGCTGGTCGTCCGGCCGCGGCCCGCTGTACGTGCTGCTCGCGACCCGGCTGCGGCGGCTGATCGACGACGGAGAGCTGCCACCGGGAGTGCTGCTGCCACCGGACCGCGCGCTGGCCGACGCACTCGCGGTCGGCCGGACCACAGTGGTCGCGGCGTACGACCTGCTGCGCGCGGAGGGCCGCATCACCCGTCGGCAGGGCAGTGGGACGCGCGTGGCGGGTACGCCGCCGTCGGTGGCGATGGAGGACGCTCCGGTCGACCCGATCTTCCTCGACTCGCTGGAGTCCCGCGACGACGACGTACTGCTCGCCATCTGTGCGGCACCGGGTGATCCGCCGCCGCAGGTCGCCGAGGCGTACGCGCGGATCGTGCCGGAGCTCAGCCGGATCTCGGGGGACATCGGGTACTACCCGTACGGCCATCCGGTACTGCGTGACGCACTGGCCGCCCGTTATGCCGGGCAGGGTGTGCCGACGTCCGCGGACCAGATCCTGGTGACGAACGGGGGTCAGCAAGCACTGTCGTTGCTGGGCCACGCGCTGGTGTCGCCCGGAGACCGGGTGCTCGTCGAGGCACCGACGTACCCGGGGGCGTTGGAGGCCTTCCGGGAGGAAGGTGCGGTGCTGCGTGGTCTGCCGGTGGGGCTGGAGGGCTTCGAGGCGGCTGTGCGGGAGCTGCGTCCGGCGGTGGCTTATGTGATTCCGACGTACCAGAACCCGACGGGGTCGGTGCTCCCGACGCTGGCCCGGGAGCGACTCGCGCGGTCGGCGGCGGCTGCCGACGTGCCGCTGATCGAGGACGAGGTGCCGGCGGACCTGGGCTTTCCGGGCGAGCCGCGGCCGGCATCGCTGGCCGCCTACAGTTCCGCGGTCATCACGGTCGGCTCGCTGAGCAAGAGCGTGTGGGGCGGCCTCCGGATCGGGTGGATCCGGGCGTCTGCTTCCCTGGTGAACCGGCTGGCCCGACTCCGCGCCGTCCACGACCTCGGCGGCAATGTCCCCGCCCAGCTGGCAGCTGCCCATCTGGTCACCCAGCTCGACGAGCTAGGCCTGGCCGAAGAACTCGAGGCCCGCCACGACCACCTCCGCGCTCTCCTCACCCAGCACCTCCCGACCTGGGAAGTGCCCCAACTCACCGGCGGCCAATGCCTCTGGGTCCGCCTCCCCCAAGGCGACGGCAACTCCTTCGCCCAAACCGCCCTCCGCCACGGCCTCGCCATCCTCCCCGGCTCCGGCCTCGACGTCACCGGCGCCGGCGACCCGTTCGTCCGCCTCCACTTCCGAGCCCGCCCCGCCGAACTCACCGAAGCAGTAACCCGCCTAACCACCGCCTGGCACGCCTACCACCCACCAACCACCCGAACTCACCCCCGCCCCACCCTCGCCATCTGATCGCGAGGCGGACCTGCGCCACTCACTGGGCTGCAGCTGAGCCTGAACCTCGCGAGCGCCACCCGCTTGATGAGTGCCCCAGAACCGGGCCGAGGTTGACTCCGGTGTCAGGGTGGGGGGAGACGAAGGCCAGGCCGTTGGCTCTGGTTTCGAGGGCGGCGGCGTAGGTGGGGTCAGCCTTGTCGAGGGAGATCATGATCAGGCCGGACAGCGGGTGGAAGGCCACCGAGGCGACGTGGGTCGGTAGGCCGAGGTCGTGTTGTCTGCGCATGAGGCCCAGGACCCATTGCAGGGTCCACTCGGCCTCCTGCTGCGGTGGGTGCCAGCGTCTGAAGCGCAGAAGTTCCGGGGAAGGCACGAGGGGTGTGATCTCGGTTCGGGCCCGGAGGAGCTCGTCGGGGTCGGGGATGCTGATGACCAGGACCACCCGACCGCCGCCGTGTTCGGTGGTCTCGGTCAGGTTGGCCTGGGCGCCGGGGTTGCGGTCGACCCAGGTCTGGACGAGCGGGAGGTCAGGTGAGGCCGATGCTGGGACGTATTCATAGTCCACTTCGCCCACCTCCGACCTGGCCGGCGCCCGGCGTGTTCAGGGAAGCACGCCGGGCGCGGCTGGGCTAGGTGGTGGTGAAGCAGAGGGTGAGGGTTGCCGGGGCGGTTTTGAGTTTGTCGCGGTCGGGGAGGGCTGGGCCGCAAGCGGCTGTGCCTACGCCGGTTTGGGCGATGTCCAGGGTGACGTGAGTGGTGTCGCCGGGGGTGAGGGCCGCGGAGTGGGTGGCGGACTCGAGGGCCTGGGTGGTCCAGTCGCGGACGGTGAGGCCGAAGAGCGTGCCGATCGCCTCGATGCGGAGGTTGTCGAGGGTTGCCCAGCGGGTGTCGATGCGGTGGCCGTTCTCCTGGGGGCGGACGTACGGCGTCTGCAGTTCGGCGACCGTGGCGGAGTACTTGCCGACCGCGGCGGCCTCGCGGGTGTCGACGTACGCCTCGTTCGGACCGGTGCCGAACCACTCGACCCGCCGCACCTTCGGGAGCTCGAAGGTGATGCCCAGCCGCGGCAGCACCTCCGGGAACAGGCCTTCGGGTACGACGCTCAGATCGAGGACGACTCCACCGTCCACAGCGGTCCAGCGCCAGGTGCTGACGAGACCCCACTGCAGCTGCGGCGGCGCGGTCCGGGTCACGACCTCCCAGGCGCCGTCACGCTCACCCTGGGAGACGATCCGGTGCTGCACCCGGTGCAGCCCCTGCTCCCGCCAGGCCTCCGCGACACCCGGGATCGCGTCGTTGTCGATCGGCGCCCGCCAGACATCCAGCCGGGCGTTCTGAACATCGCCGAAGCTGATGCCGCCAACCCCAGCCGACACGTTGGTGGCTGGGGTTCCTGCCTCGGCTGGATGAGCTGGCTGGCCGGCCAGCTCATCCAGCCGGATCTGTCCCCAGGCAATGCGATGACCTGCGTCGGCCCAAGCGGTCGGCGAGGTGAGCTCGGCAGCGACCGTCACCCATGTCTCGCGGCGAGAAGCGTCAACGGACGGCAGTTCCACCGTGACCGTCTCGCCGGGCGCGATCGCCGGCACCGACAGCTCACCCGCTTCCACGCGGGAACCCTCGACCTCGACGGCGTACGTGAAGGTCAGGTGACTCGTGTCCAGCACCTCGTACCGGTTCGTGACCGCCACCGAACCATTGCCGTCAGCAACGATCCGCAGCGGCTCGATCACCTTCACGTACTCGAGCATGCCGGGTGACGGCGTCCGGTCCGGGAACAGCAGCCCGTCGCAGACGAAGTTTCCGTCGTGGATCGTCTCGCCGAAGTCGCCGCCGTACGCGTAGACCTCGCGCCCGTCGATCGTGGTCCGGAGGCCGTGGTCGATCCACTCCCAGATGAAGCCGCCCTGGCAGCGCGGGTACTTCTCGAACACCTCGCGGTAGTCGAGCAGCCCGCCCGGCCCGTTGCCCATCGCGTGGCCGTACTCGCACAGGATGAACGGCAGGTTCCGGTACAGCGAGGTGTCCGCGCCGATCTCCGCGCAGCCCTCCGGCGAGGTGTACATCCGCGAGTAGATGTCGACCCACTCGGCCTCGGTGTCGCGCTCGTAGTGCACCGGCCGCGACGGGTCGAGCTCCTTCGCCAGGTCGTACATCGCCTTGAGGTTGTCGCCCATCCCGCACTCGTTGCCGAGCGACCAGATGATGATCGACGGGTGGTTCTTGTCCCGGTGGACGGTCCGCGCGATCCGCGCGACCAGGTCGTCGCGGAACCGCTCGTCCATCACCGGGTTCGGCAGCTTCGGCGGCTGCGGCTCGTATCCGAAGCCGTGCGTCTCGAGGTCGCACTCGTCGATCACGTACAGCCCGTAGGAGTCACACAGCGACAGGAAGTGCGGGTGCGGCGGGTAGTGGCTGGTCCGGACCGCGTTGATCCCGGCCCGCTTCATCAGCAGGACGTCGTCCAGCATGTCCTGCTCGGTCAGCGCCCGGCCGCGGTCGGGGTGGAACTCGTGCCGGTTGACACCGTTGAAGAGCACGCGATTCCCGTTGACGGTCAACACACCGTCGACGATGGCGACCGTACGGAAGCCGATCCGCAGCCGCACCTCACCACTCTCGGTCCGCAGCACACCGTCGTACAGCCGGGGCACCTCGGCGCTCCACGGCTCGACGCTCTCGATCCGGACATGCTCGCCGGTCGGCAGCTCCAGGCCCAGCTCGGGCACCGAGACGGTGCCGGGTACGTCGGACTCCACCAGCAGCGTGCCGGCCCCGTCGCGGTGGTCGTACGCCGCCTTGACGAAAACGTCGGTCGGAGCACCCGGGCGCAGCGCGAGCAGGTTCACCTCGCGGAAGATCCCGGACAGCCACCACATGTCCTGGTCCTCGACGTAGCTGCCCGCCGACCACTGGTGCACGCGCACCGCGATCCGCGCTTCCTTGCCCGGGGCAACCAGCTCGGTGAGGTCGAACTCGGACGGCAGCCGGGATCCCGACGACCAGCCGACCAGTTCGCCGTTCACGTGCACCGCGAACCGCGAGTCGACGCCCTCGAACCGCAGCAGCACCCGGGCGCCGGCCCAGTCCGCCGGCACCGTCACGGTCCGGACGTAGTCACCGGTCGGGTTGTCGGTCGGCACGTACGGCGGCTCGAGCGGGAACGGGTAGACCACGTTCGTGTACGCCGGAGCGCCGTACCCGCTGAGCTGCCAGTGCCCCGGGACCGCGATGGTGTCCCACCCGGTCGTATCCGGGTCCTTCAGGTCGTCGGGGGCGTCCGCCACGCTCGGGGAGAGCCGGAAGCTCCAGTCCCCGGTCAGGGCCACCTTGGCCGAGTCGTCGTCCAGCCAGGCCCGCGGGGGAAGC
The DNA here is from genome assembly GCF_055586945.1 of Kribbella sp. NPDC048837. Classification (NCBI taxonomy): domain Bacteria; kingdom Bacillati; phylum Actinomycetota; class Actinomycetes; order Propionibacteriales; family Kribbellaceae; genus Kribbella; species Kribbella sp. NPDC048837. The sequence goes on along the minus strand of NZ_JBVJHF010000002.1, from coordinate 460,300 downwards.
ACGTTCGCGCCGGGAGCAAAGTCCTCGACATAGCTGTGGTCTTGGGTCACAGGCATCGAGCCTAAGCCCAACCCTCAGCACAAATCCACACTGATCAACAGATATGGACAGGCGTGACCGGAACGGGTCAGCCCTGACACTCCTTGCACACGCCGACGAGGGCGACCTGCTCCGGGGCCAGGTGGAAGCCGAGCTCGCGCTGGACCTTCTTCCGGGCCGACTCGAGGATGTCGCCGGGCGCGTCGTACACCCGGCCGCACTCGGAGCAGCGCAGGTGCAGGTGCCGCGGCGCGAGGTCGCCGGCCAGGTGGTACGTCGTCCCCGCGCGGCCGAGGTGAACATGGGTGACCAGGCCGAACTCGCCGAGCGCGTCCAGGGCCCGGTAGACGGTGGCGCGGTGGATGCCCGGCCGCAACTGCTCGGCCCGCTCACCGATCTGCTCGGCGCTCAGGTGCTCCTCGGTCCCCGCGAGCACCTCGACCACGGCGAGCCGGGCCGGGGTCACCCGCTCGCCGCGTTCCCGCAGCCGCTGCGCGCTGACCTCGACCGGACTCGTCACGTGAGCTCCCTCAGGACTTCTTCGCCGCCGTCTTCTTCGCGGCGGTCTTCTTGGCGGCCGTGGTCTTCTTGGCCGCGGTCTTCTTCGCGGCCGCCGTCTTCTTGGTCGTGGTCTTCTTGGCCGTGGTCTTCTTCGCCGGCGACTTCTTGGCCGTCTTCTTCACCGGACCACGCGCCCGCTTGTCGGCGAGCAGCTCGGCCGCGCGCAGCAGCGAGATGTCCTCGACCGAGTCGTCCTTGCGCAGCGTCGCGTTCGTCTCGCCATCGGTGACGTACGGACCGAAGCGGCCCTCCTTCACCACCACCGGCTTGCCGGACGCCGGGTCCTCACCCAGCTCCTTCAGCGGCGGCGCGGCCGCCCGGCGACCACGCTGCTTCGGCTCGGCGTAGATCGTGAGCGCTTCCTCGAGCGTGATGTCGAACATCTGCTCCTCGGTCGCCAGCGACCGCGAGTCCGTGCCCTTCTTCAGGTACGGCCCGTAGCGCCCGTTCTGCGCGGTGATCTCCTCGCCGGACGCCGGGTCCTTGCCGACCACCCGCGGCAGCGACAGCAGCTTCATCGCGTCGTCGAGGCCGATGCTGTCCAGCGCCATCGACTTCAGCAGCGACCCGGTCCGCGGCTTGGCGCCCTTCGGCGCGTCCTCCGGCAGCACCTCGGTCACGTACGGCCCGAACCGGCCGGCCTTCGCGACCACCTTGAGCCCGGTGTCCGGCGCCGTACCGAGGTCGTGCTCGACACCCGACGGCTGGGCCAGCAACTCGTGGGCCTTGTCGACGGTCAGCTCGTCCGGCGGCAGGTCCTCCGGCACGTTCGCGCGCCGCTCGTCCTTGTCCTCGACGTACGGCCCGTAGCGACCGACGCGGAGCACGATGCCGCTGTCGTCACCGCCGACCGGGAACGTCGACATCTCCCGGGCGTCGATGTCGCCCAGGTCGTTCACCATCGAGTGCAGGCCCTCGAGGTTGTCGTCCCCGAAGTAGAACCGGGACAGCACGCCCTCCCGCTGCAGGTCGCCGGCGGCGACCTCGTCGAGCACGTCCTCCATCGTGGCGGTGAACGCGTAGTCGACCAGCCGGGTGAAGTGCTCCTCCAGCAGCCGCACCACCGCGAACGCCAGCCAGGCCGGCACCAGCGCCTGGCCCTTCTTGTAGATGTACCCGCGGGCCATGTTCGTGCCGAGGATCGTCGCGTACGTCGACGGCCGGCCGATCTCCCGCTCTTCCATCTCCCGGATCAGCGTCGCCTCGGTGTAGCGCGCCGGCGGTTTGGTCTCGTGCCCGGAGGCGACCACCTCGACCGCGGGCAGCACGTCGCCCTCGGCCACGCCGGGCAGCCGGGTCTCCTGGTCGTCGGTCCCGGCGGACGGGTCGTCCGCGCCCTCGACGTACGCCTTGAGGAAGCCGTGGAACGTGATCACCCGGCCGGACGAGGTGAACTCGCACTGCTCACCGGTCGAGGCGGTCGCGTCGATCTTGATCGAGACGCTGCGGCCCTCGGCGTCCTTCATCTGGGACGCGATCGTGCGCATCCAGATCAGCTCGTAGAGCCGGTACTCCGAACCGGACAGACCGGTCTGGGCCGGAGTCTGGAAGACCTCGCCGGCCGGCCGGATCGCCTCGTGCGCCTCCTGCGCGTTCTTCACCTTGGAGGTGTAGACCCGCGGCTTGTCCGGCAGGTACGACGCGCCGTACAGCTCGCGGACCTGGGCCCGGGCCGCGGTGATCGCGGTGTCCGACAGCGTGACGCTGTCGGTTCGCATATAGGTGATGTTGCCGTTCTCGTAGAGTCGCTGGGCGATCTGCATGGTCTGCGAGGCCGACATACCGAGCTTGCGGCCGGCCTCCTGCTGCAGCGTGGTGGTCCGGAACGGCGCGTACGGCTTGCGGGTGTACGGCTTGGAGTCGATCGACCGGACGGTGAACTGCGAGTCCCGCAGCGCGCCGGCCAGCGCGGTCGCGGTCGCCTCGTTCAGGTGGACCGTGTTCGCGCCCTTCAGCTCACCGATCGAGCTGAAGTCGCGGCCCTGCGCCACCCGCTTGCTGTCCACCGAGACCAGGCGGGAGGGGAACTGCCGCGGGGTCCGGCTCTCGCCGGCGTCGAGCGTGGCGTCCAGGTCCCAGTACGACGCGCTGCGGAACGCGATCCGCTCCCGCTCGCGGTCGACCACCATCCGGATCGCGACCGACTGCACCCGGCCCGCCGACAGCCTCGGCATGACCTTCTTCCACAGCACCGGCGAGACCTCGTAGCCGTACAGCCGGTCGAGGATCCGGCGCGCCTCCTGGGCGTCGACCAGGGACTCGTCGATGTCGCGGGCGTTGCCGACCGCGTCCTGGATCGCCTTCGGCGTGATCTCGTGGAAGACCATCCGCTTGACCGGGACCTTCGGCTTGAGCTCCTCGAGCAGGTGCCAGGCGATCGCCTCGCCCTCGCGGTCCTCGTCGGTGGCCAGGAAGAGTTCGTCGGCGCCCTTGAGCAGGTCCTTCAGCTTGCGGATCTGCGCCCGCTTGTCGGCCGGGACGACGTACAGCGGGTCGAAGTGGTCCTCGACGTTGACGCCGAGCCGCGCCCACGGCAGGCCTTTGTACTTCGCCGGGATCTCGTCCGCCCCGCTCGGCAGGTCGCGGATGTGGCCGAAGCTGGACTCCACCACGTACCCGGACCCCAGGAAGCCGGCGATCATCCGCGCCTTCTTCGGCGACTCGACGATCACCAGGCGGCTGCCTGCCGGTGTCTTCGTCCCTGCTGCCCCTGCCACTGCGCTCCTTACGCTCGTCCTGCCGACAACGTCCGTGACCGGACGTCTGTTCCCCCGAGCACAGACCGACCCCGTCCGAGGACAGGGTACGGCCGACGGCAACGCATTTCTCCATGCGTTTCTTCAACGCACGGTAACCGGTCCCGCCCCGGGTATGCCTCCCAGGGTTTCAGAAAGTGGCGAACAACCCATCGTCACCGCGCGTCGCACCGGCGCCACTGCGGGCTCCGGGGATCGCTATCGAGAGTACGCCGTCTCAGCGGGCGAACCGGATCTCGGGGAACTTCGGGGAGTCTCCGCGCAGCAGCAGCGACGGCCGGCGGCGCAGGGTCTGGTCGAAGAAGGCGGCGATGTACTCGCGCTGGGCCCAGACGCTGCGGTCCGGCCGCGCACCGCCGACGAGCGCCTTCATTACCGAGCTGATGATCGGGTCGTCGCCGTAGATCGCGCGGAAGAGCTGGTCGAAGATGAACTGGTAGTCGGTGAACGCCTTCTGCTTGCTGCCGGCCAGGCCCAGGTTCACCTTCCCGCCGCGCTGAGCGGCCCAGAAACTGGCCCACGAGGCGTCATAGTTCTCCTGGTCCGGATCGGTCCGCTGGGTGTCGCCCGAGCCGAACAGCAGGAAGGGCTGGTCCAGCCCCGTGCGTGCCACCTCGCCGAGCGGCCCCTTCACGAGGTCGTCCTGCAGGGTGCCGTCCAGGTCTATACCAGCCGACAGCCGGTCGTCCTCGAGCAGCGTGTTCGCGGTCGCGTAGCCTCCGAGCGAGAAGCCGAACATGCCGGCCTTCCGCAGGTCCAGCCCCTCGCCCACCCCGTCCGGAAGGTCGTTGCCCTCGGCATCGGGATTCCCGCCTGCGGCGATCCGCTCGAGCTGGTCCAGCACGAAGCGCGCGTCCGCGGTCCGGGTCTCGACCGCCTGCCGCGTGAAGTCCGGATCGGGCAGCTGCGAGGCGGGTACGCCGGGCAGGAACCGCCCGCCGGGAAACTCGACCGGCGTCTCGTGGGTGTGGTCCATCGTGACCACGACGTACCCGCGACTGGCCAGGTCCTCGACCTGCGCGGTGTTCACGAACCGGCTGTACTGATAGCCGGGCGAGAACAGGACGACGGGGTGCCGGATCGGCTGCATCGGTACGCCGACGCGAGCGTGCGTCAGCGTGTTCGCGAAGTCGAAGGAACCGGTCGGCAGCGCCAGCCCGTACTCACCGGTCCAGGCGTCGTCCACCTCGACCGCGGTCCGGGCCGGCATGTACTTCGCGACCGGTGCGGCCCCGGCCACGGAGGCCGGGTACCAGAGACTGATCATCAGCTCCCGGCGACCGCTGGGCATGGCCGGGTCGGGCCGCGACTGATCGACCAGGTGGATGGCGGTCGTCCCGAGCGCCTTGCGCCCACTCGGCGCCGGCAACCGGAACCTCACCGGGTGGAAGTCCGGGTCGTCGTCGTCCGGGTCGTACGGGACGGCGCGGGCAACGCCGGGAACAGCCAGCGTGAGACCCGTCACCAGCCCGGTGGTCAGCAGGCGGCGCCTGGTGACGGTGTGACTGGTGATGCTGGTGGGCCGACTCTTCGCCATGCGACTCATCGTCACGGCCACGCTTCACCCCGTGATGGCGACTCCGTCTCAACTTCATGACGGCCGACCTGGTGACAACCCGCCTACTCTGCGCTTCAATGACCGCATCTTGTTCATAGATGCGTGAAGTGAGGCACTCGTGAGCATCTTTGTCCGCATGAAACGTTCAGAAATCGCCCTAGCCTTGATCGCCGGTGCTCTCGTGGCTGCCGGCGCCCCGGCCCGGGCCGACGGCACCACGCTCGGTGACGTCACCGGGTTCTCCGCCGACAAGGCGACGTACACCCTCAGCGCCGGTGCGGCGAAGGTGCGCGTGGTCTTCCTGAAGGACGACGTCTTCCGGCTCTGGCTGGCGCCGGACGGGAACTTCACCGACCCGGCCAACACACCGCCCACCGATCCGGGCGCGCCGGCGTCCAACATCGTCACCAAGACCGACTACGGCACCCCGAAGACGTCCTGGCGGGACCGTGGCTCCTACTACTCGCTGACGACCGGCAAGGTCGAGATCCGCGCGCAGAAGTCGCCACTGAAGTTCTCGCTCTACCGCGCGAACGGCCAACTGGTCTGGGCCGAGACCGCACCGCTGTCCTGGACCGGCACCTCCACCACACAGACGCTCGGCCGCGGCGCGAACGAGCAGTTCTTCGGCGGCGGCATGCAGAACGGCCGGTTCTCGCACCGGGACCAGACCATCAAGATCTCCCGCGACTTCAACTGGGAGGACGGCGGCAACCCGAACGCCTCGCCGTACTACATGAGCACCGCGGGGTACGGCGTACTCCGGAACACGTTCAGCCCGGGCAGCTACAGCTTCACCAGTCCCGTGGTCACCACGCACGACGAGAAGCGGTTCGACGCGTACTACTTCGTCGGCGACCTCAAGACCTCGCTGGACCGCTACACCGAGCTGACCGGCCGCCCGTTCATGCCGCCGATCTACGGACTCGAGTACGGCGACTCCGACTGCTACAACCGCGGCCACTACGCCACCGACCCGGACCCCAGCAACGACTGGAAGGTCAACCCGGACAAGGTGACCACGCTGGACGCGGTGAAGGTCGCGCAGAAGTTCCAGGACGAGGACATGCCCGGCGGCTGGATGCTCGTCAACGACGACTACGGCTGTGGTTACTCCGCCACCACCGACTCCGAGCAGGTCGACGGCACCTGGTGGGGCAAGCGGGACATCCCGGCCCTCAAGCAGACCGGTGACGAACTGCGGCAGCGCAACATCCAGATGGGTCTGTGGACGCAGTCCTCGCTGGACCGGCAGCCGGCCGAGGTCGGTGACGCGGGTGTTCGGGTCCGCAAGCTGGACGTCGCCTGGGTCGGCCCGGGCTACCGCTACGCGCTGAGTGCCTGCGACACGGCACACGACGGCATCGAGCAGTACAGCAACGCCCGCGGCTTCGCCTGGATGGTGGAGGGCTGGGCCGGCGCCCAGCGGTGTGCGGTGCAGTGGACCGGCGACCACAGTGGCTCGCTGGACGCGATCAAGTGGCAGATCCCGGCCATCACCGGCTCCGGCAACTCCGGGATCGCCTACAGCGCCGGCGACGTGGACGGCATCTTCGGCGGCTCGGCCACGTCGTACGTCCGGGACATGCAGTGGAAGGTGTTCAACCCGGCCTTCATGACCATGTCCGGCTGGTCCACTCCGGCGTACAAGCAGCCGTGGGCGTACGGCGATCCGTACACCTCGATCAACCGCAAGTACCTGAAGCTGCGCGAGCGCCTGCTCCCGTACTTCTACACGTACGCCGCCGAGGCGCACCGGACCGGAGCACCGCTCAACCGCTCGCTGGTGCTGGAGTACCCGGACGACCCGAAGACCTGGGACGACACCACCAAGTACGAGTTCCTGGCCGGCAAGGAGTTCCTGGTCGCACCGATGTGGGGCGCCGACGAGGTGAAGAACGGCATCTACCTGCCCAAGGGCCAGTGGGTCGACTACTGGACCGGCCGCGTCTACCAGGGCCCGACCACGGTGAACGGCTACCGCGCGCCGCTCGACACCCTGCCGCTGTTCGTGAAGGCCGGTGCGGTCGTGCCGATGTGGAAGGCGGGAATCAACAACGCGGCCGAGCAAGGCTTCGGCGACCGGCTCACGGTCGACGTCTACCCGCAGGGCAAATCGTCGTTCACGCTCTACGAGGACGACCGCGTCACGCGCTCGACCACGTCGGCCCAGCAGACCTTCGCGGTCGACGCACCGACGCAGTCCCGCGGTGACGTGACCGTGAAGATCGGTGCCAGCGTCGGTACGTACGCCGGCAAGCCCGCGACCCGCCCGTACGAGCTCACGGTCCACACCGGCACCGCACCCCGCGAGGTCACCGTCGACGGCCGCCAGGCCAGCTGGACCTACCAGAACGGCGTCGTCCGGATCAACACCGCACCGATCTCCACCTCACACACGGCGGTCGTCCGGCTGACCGGCACCTCGTCCGTCGGCGGACCCGATGTCGCGAACACCTTCGGCACGCCCGAACTCACCACCCCGTCACTGTGGAACGCACCGGGACAGGCCACCGAGGTGACGGCCACCTTCCGCAACGACAGCCCCACCACCATGCGCGACCTGCGTCTGGACCTAGCTGTCCCCGACGGCTGGAGCGTCTCCGGCCAGAGCACCTTTGCCGGCGTGGCTCCGGGCAAGACCGTCAGCACCAAGCTGCAGGTCACGCCGGGTGCCGACGTGAAACCCGCAAGCTTCACGCTGGAGCTCAAGGCCAGCTATGTTGCCCAAGGCAAGAGTTACACCACCAGCGCGGCGGCCACGGCACAGTTGCCGTACGCCTCGCTGTCGCAGGCGGCGACCGTCGTCGGCATCACCGACGCGTCGACGTACGCCGCGGGCAACTTCGACGGGTCGGGCAACAGTTTCAACGGTGAGGCTCTCGCCACGGCCGGATACACGCCCGGAGCGACCGTGACCGTCCAGGACGCGCAGTTCACCTGGCCGACGGGCGCGCCCGGAACACCCAACCTGGTGAAGAACCAGCCGGCCCCGATCCTGGTCTCCGGCACCGGTTCGCATCTCGCCCTGCTGGGTGCGGGTGCCAGCCTGAACGCCCGGGGCACGGTGACGATCATCTACACCGACGGCACCGAGTCCGAGGGCACCTTCCAGCTACCGAACTGGTGCTGCCAGGACCCGGCCACCGGCGGCGCCAAACTGGCGGTGTCGGTCAAGGGCCGCTACACCCGGGCCGGGCTCGCCAACACCACGACCGACTACCGGGTCTTCTACACCGCCGTACCACTGGATCCGGGGAAGACGGTCAAGGCGATCAAGCTGCCGGGCGGTGGACTCGGCTTCTTCGCCGCCACCATCGCGGACAAACCGTTGCCACCGGCACCTACAGGTGACAAGTGGGTCAGTGACCTGGAGTTCCTCGACTCGACCAACGGCTGGGGTCCGGTCGAACGGGATCACAGCAACGGAGAGGACGGCGCGGGTGACGGTGCCGCGATCACCCTCGACGGGACGCAGTACGCGAAGGGTCTCGGTACGCACGCGCCGTCGTCGGTCAGCGTGCGACTGGGTGGCAACTGCACCACCTTCACCGCCAAGGTCGGGGTGGACGACGAGATGGAGGACCGCGGCAAGGTGAGCTTCAAGGTCCTGGTCGACGGCGTCGCCAAGTACACCTCCGACCTGCTGACCGGTACGTCGCCGACCGCGGACGTCTCGGTGAACGTGGCCGGCGGTCAGACCCTCACCCTCCAGGTCACCGACGGCGGCGACGGTGTCACCAGCGATCACGCCGACTGGGCGGAGGCCAAGGTGAGCTGCAACCCATAATGGCTGCATGACTGAACTGACGGGGACCGACGTGGACGCGCTGCGGCAGGCGTTCACGGCAGCCGGGTACACGGTCGAGGGTGTTGCCGACCGGCTGGGTCCCCAGGCGAACGGTGCGCTGGCTCGCAACGAGACGACTCTCGCGGGCCGGCGCACCTCGTCAGGTGATGCTCTCGACACGATGGTCAGATTGTTCCTGCTGCAACGCGCCGTACCCGAATCCCTTGTCACACAGGCGTTTCCCGGCGTTGACTTGGTTGCTCTTGGCATCGTCGCGATCAGCCAGGGGCAGGCGCGCGCGGTGCTGGACGTCCGGCCGTTCGCGGAGGACGACCGGCAGTGGTGGGTGATCGCCGACCTGACGCCCGGACTGGACGGACGACGGGAGGCCATGCGGTCCGACTACGTGCTCGGGATCGCTCCGGCCAGCCTGAGCCTCATCCACCTGACCGTGCCGATCAAGGCCGAGCGGGCGCTCGACATCGGCACCGGCTGCGGGATCCAGTCGCTGCACCTGGCCGATCGGGTCAACCAGTTGGTGGCGACCGACGTCAATCCGCGCGCACTTCAGCTGGCCCGGTGGACGGCCGCGCTGAACCGGATCGACCTCGACGTCCGGGCGGGCAGTCTGTACGAGCCGGTCCAGGGCGAGCGATTCGACCTGATCGTGAGCAACCCGCCGTACGTGATCTCACCGCCCGGGGAAGGGCTGACCTACCGCGAAACCGGGTTCGCCGGGGACTCGGTGGTCGAGCAGCTGGTGCGACAGGCGCCGTACCACTTGACCGAGGGTGGCTGGTGCCAGCTACTCGCCAACTGGACCTGTGTGCGTGGTGAGGACTGGAAGGACCGGATCGCCGGCTGGACTGGCGATCGGTCCGCGTGGGCGGTGCAGCGCGAGCAGCTCGACCCCTCGGAGTACGTCGAGCTGTGGCTGCGTGACGCCGGTCTGCACGGGTCGACGGAATACACGGCCAGGTACGACGCATGGCTGCGATGGCTGGAGGAGCAAGGTGTTGAGGCGATCGGCATGGGCTGGATCACCTTGCACAACGTGGAGGGCACGCTCGAGGCCGAGGAGTGGCCGTACGAGATCGAGCGTCCCATCGGACCGCATGTGCTCCAGCGTTTCGAGCGAGTCGAAGGGCTGCCCGAGGATCTGACCGGGCTGCACCTGGTCCTGGCGGACGATGTCGTCCAGGAGACCAGTGGGCAGCCAGGTGCCGAGGACCCCGCGACGATCGTGCTGCGCAGGCAACGCGGCATGCGCCGGGCCGAGCAAGCGGACACAGTGCTCGCGGGATTCGTCGGTGCGTGTGACGGCGATCTGAGCGTCGGCCAGATCCTGGCCGCGTTGGCTGATCTGCTCGATCGTCCAGTGCAGGATGTATACCGGGACTACCTCCCGGAGGTCAGACGCCTTGTCGTAGAAGGCTTTCTGGACTACTGACTGCGCCGGCGCCGGCGCTTCTCGGCGTACATCCGCCGGTCCGCCTCGGTCAGCAAATCGGCCACCGGCGTACCGTCGGTGCTGCTCGCCTGCCCGATGCTGAGCCGCAGCAAGGCGAACCACGGCTCCACCGCCCGCGCCGCCTCCCGGTCCGCGGCGGCCTTGATCCGCTCGACCATCTCCCGCGCACCACGCTCGTCCGGCTTGTCCAGCACGACGACGAACTCGTCCCCACCGGCTCGCGCGACCACGTCCTCGGCCCGGCACTGCTCCGACAGCAGGTGACCGACCCGCCGGAGTACGTCGTCGCCGCAGGCATGCCCGTAGCTGTCGTTGATCACCTTGAGGTTGTCCACGTCGATCGCGACCACCGCCACCGACCGGCCGGCGTCATGCGCGACGGACATCCGCTCGTCCAGAGCGCGGCGATTGCCCACGCCGGTCAGCGGATCCTCCCGTGCGGCGCGCCACTCCGCGTCGTGCCGGATCGACAGCTCGTGGTTGGCCAGTGCGCTGCGTACGGCGTACAGACCGCGCAACCGCTCGGCCCACCAGCCTCTGGTGATGGCCCGTGCATACTGCAGCCCGGTCAACGCTCCGACATCACCCGACTCCGCGACGACCTTCACGGCCGTATGGCGGACCAGTGCCTCCACCGGCGGATCGGATGTCGGTGGCAGATCGCTCCCCGCCCGCGCCGCGGCCTCTACGGCGTCGTCGATCCGGCCGATAGCGGCGTACGCCTTGGCGAGATAGGCCCCCGCGATCGCAGCCAGCTCGAGATCACCCAGCTTGGCCAGCTGATCCCTGCAGTCCTTGAGGATCACCGCGGCCTCGGCGGCCTCGGCGACGTCGTTGCTGGCCGCCAGCCACATCCGCCCGGCGATCGGCCAGTACCCGAGCAGGTCGGCACGCACGATCACCTCGATCGCCTCACCGGCCCACCGGTGCGCGGACCGCCTCCGCTCCTGGATCTCCTCGTCGTACGACGTGTCACCAAGGCGCTCGAGCTCGTGCGCCCAGCGGAGGTTGGACTCGGCCAGGTTGAGCCGGTTGATCGCGGGCGCCTCGGCCAGTCCGAGCGGGTCGTGGTCGCCCTCGGCGGCGAGCTCGAAGTGCGGGATGCACAGCTCGTACAGCCGCAGCAGGTCGTAGGCGTAGCCGAGGCCGGTGTGCGCCCATCCGGCCAGGCCGAGATCGCGGGTCCGCGAGAGCGCGTTCTCCGCGGCGACCAGGTCGGCGACCGAGTCACCGCCCTCGCCGGTGCGGATCAGCGTGACGATCCGGATCGCGATCGCGTTCGCCTCCCAGCCCGGCTCGTCGATCGCGCGGGCGACGCGGATACAGCCGTCGACGGCATCCAGCGCCTCGACCGAGTCGGTGGCGTGGTGCGCGGCGACGGCCCGTACGTACTCGGCCGCGGCCCGCTCGTGGCTCGGCTCGGGCCCGAGCTCGGCCAGCAGCGCGCCGATCTCCAGCGCGGCCTCGGCCGGACTGCCCGACTGGGCTCGCGTCATCGCTGCCGCGATCCGCGTCGTTACCCCCGACGTCTTGCGCACCACACCTCCCCTGCGTGCCCCGAACCTTGCGGCCTCACCTCTTGCGGCGCTTGTCGCCGTACAGGCGCCGGTCCGCCGTGGCGACCAGCTGATCCACACCGACGCCTTCCGCGGTCGCGGCGTACCCGATGCTCAGTCCGAGCCGCCCCAGCCAGGGCTTGCCGGTCGTGGCCGCGATCGCGGCGACCGCGGTCCGGATCCGCTCGGCCAGCTGCGCACCACCCTTGGCATCCGGCTGGTCGAGCACCACGAAGAACTCGTCGCCCCCCGATCGAATCACGGCATCGGTCGCTCGCGCCTGTTCTACCAGGAGATTTGCCACAACCTGCAGCAATTCGTCCCCGCAGGCGTGCCCGTAGGTGTCGTTCACCAGCTTGAGGTCGTCGACGTCGATGGCCAGCAAGGTCACCGCCCGGCCGGAGTCCCGCGCCGCGGTCAGCCGCTCGTCCAGCGCGCGCCGATTCCCCACGCCGGTCAGCGGATCCTGCCGGGCCGCGTGCCACTCGGCGTCGTGCCGCGCGGACAGGTCGCGGGTGGCAAGCGCATGCCGTACGGCGTGCAGCGCCCGCTGCCGCTCCTTCCACCAGCCCCGGGCCACTGAGCGCGCGTACTCCAAGCCCGCCAGGGCTCCCGGCTCGCCGCCGGCCGCGGCGATCTCCGACCGGGTCTGCAGCACCAGCACATGGGTCGATGGGTCGGCCAACGGAATCAGGTCGTCCGCGGCCCGATCCGCCGCCGCCCTGGCCGCCTCCGGTTTGCCGTCGGCCTGCAACGCCCTGGCCAGGTAGGCGCCGGCGATCGAGAGCCGCTCGGTCTCACCAAGCTTGCTGATCTCGTCGCGGCACTTGGTCAGCTCGGTGACCGCCGCGGCCGGATCGGCGTGGGTGGCGGCCGCCGCGAGCCACAGCTGGGCGGACAGCCGCCAGAACTCCTGGCTCTCGTCGTCGACGATCACCCGCTGCGCCTCCCGCGACCAGTACGCCGCCGACGCGAGCCGCTCCTGGATCTCCTGGCCGTACGACGGATCGCCGAGCCGCTCGAGCTCGTGGGACCAGCGCAGGTAGGTCTCGGCCAGGTTGAGCCGGTCGATCGCCGGGGACTCGGCCAGCTCGAACACGTCCGCGTCGAGCCCGGTGGCCCGCTCGTAATGCGGAATGCACAGTTCGAAAAGTCGCAGGACGTCGTACGCGTAGCCGAGCCCGGTGTGTGCCCACGCGGTCAGCCCCGCGTCCTTGGTCCGGCTCAGCGCGTGCTCGGCCGTGACCAGGTCGTTGACGGTGTCGCCGCCGCGACCGCTGCGGGCCAGGTTGATGATCCGGATCGGCAGGGCGTTCGCTTCCCAGCCCGGCTCGTCGATCGCCTTCGCCACCGCGACGCAGTCGTCGACCGCCCGCAGCGCCTCGTCCGCGTCACTCGCGTGATGCGCCGTGACCCCGCGCACGTACTCGGCGGCCGCGAGCTGGTAGCTCGGCACACCACCGAGCTCGGCCCGGATCACCTCGATCTCGGCTGCCGCGATCGCATGCCCACCCGACTGGGCCGATGTCATCGCGGCGGCGATCCGGGCGGTCAGCGGATCACCCGTCGCCATCTCGCCACTACCCATAACCCCGCCGGCGGCCTTCCTGTCTCCCCACCCGCACCTCGGGCCGGACCGCCCATTGTGACCACCCACCCCCACTCCTGTCACGACCCGAACCGGCCACCGACCACCTAGTGCCACAAACACGTCACTAAAAAGAACCATCAGTTCCGTATGAAGCTCCTCCCCACGCGCCGCTACGCCGCCGCTCCCAACCACCCGACCTTCAGCTGCGGGCTACCCGCCCCCGGATCGCGAGCCGACTCAAACCTCATCCAGGCGCCGAGCGGAACCGCTGTCGGCGAGTTGAGGCGAGCCCTCCCTAGGATGATCCGATGCCAACGCTGAACCTCGGCGCCTCCGGCCTGCAAGCACTGGACGAAACTCTCCGCCGGCACACCGACGTCGACGAGCTCTACCTCCACGAGAACCACCTCACGACCCTGCCCCCATGGCTCGGCGAGTTCACCGATCTGCGGATCCTCGACCTCAGCCACCAGCCCCTGCAGTCGATCCCCGACCTCAGCCGCCTCCAGCACCTCGAGTTCCTCTACGTCAGCGACCTAGCCCTCACCGAGCTCCCCCCATCCCTCGGCACCCTGACCGCCCTCCGCTACCTAGGCGCCACCGACAACGCCCTCAAGTCAGTCCCCGAGTCCCTGGGCCGCCTAACAAACCTCATCGAGCTCCGCCTCTACAACAACCACCTCACCCAGCTCCCCGACTCCTACGGCAACCTCGCCGCACTCCGCGAGCTCCACCTCGACCACAACGCGATCGAGCACCTCCCCACCACCTTCGACCACCTGACCGAGCTCCGAGGCCTAAGCCTCCGCGCCAACGCCCTAGCTGACTTCCCCACCCACCTCAGCCAGCTCCCCCACCTACGCCACCTAGACCTCCGAGCCAACCGCCTGACCCACCTACCCGACCTACCCCCAGACGCCTTCCCCGCCCTAGAAAAACTCGACCTCCGCTGGCTAAACCTCCCAGCCACCCCTGACTGGCTCCACACCCTCGAGGGCCGGGGTTGCGCCATCTACCGCACCGCCGCCTAGCCGACCCGCAGGCCGTACTCACACAACGCCGTCGTCCCATCCCGAACAGCCTCGAGCGCCACCACGAGACGATCGGCAAGCAACGGCTTCACCAACACCCGCGCCTCGTCGACCGTGTAGAACCCCGCCGACAGAATCTCCCCGTCCGGGAACGTCAAGGCGCCGACCTCAGCCTCGGTGAGACGCCCGCCGTCGAAGACGAACACCATCCCCTCCGGCCGGACCTCCTGCGTACGCACGTAATCCACAACCAGCAGCCGCCCCAGCGGCCGGCTCACCCCAAGCTCCTCCGCAAGCTCACGCACCGCCCCGGCCCAAGGAGCCTCGTCCGCCTCGACCGCCCCACCCGGGATCTCCCAGTTCGGCTTGTACGACGGCTCAACCAACAGCACCCGGTCGTCCGCAGACCGAAACAACACCCCCGCCGCCATCCGCTTCCGAGGCAACCCCGCCGCATACCGCGCGACCGAGTCCCCACCAACTCCTACCGAATCCATGACTCCCTCAATCCCTCGGCGACAACAGCTGAGTCTCTCCAACCCCAGCGCTCCACGGGCTGACTCGCCGAGCACATGCTTCCTGGACTCGATCAGCGCCCGCCGCCGAAGGCGGCCAACAGACAGCCGCCGCGAAGCGGTGTCCTTGGCGCCCGGCGTGACAGCCGCCGCGCGGCGCCGCCTGCCTACGCGCTCCGGGTCGCCGTGCAGCGATCCATCACCAACTCACCACGGCCAACTCGCGGAGCACCTGCACCCGGAACGCCGGTCCGCGCGCCTGCCGCCGCAGGCGCCGACAAGACAGCCGCCGCGAAGCGGCGTCCTTTTGTGCAGGACAGCCGGCGCCAAGCGCCATCCTTCTTCCGCACGCCGCGTAGGCGGCGACCCATCGCCAGCTCACCCCCGGTCAACTCGCGGAGCACCTGCACCCGGACAACGATCCGCGCCCCCGCCGCAGGCGGCCAAAAGCACAGCCGCCGCGAAGCGGTGTCCGTTTCGCGGCGGCTGTGTTGGGACGTGAAGTACTACCCCGCGGCCTGCTGGGTGTTGGCGGCGTGGAGTTGGACGGGAAGCGTTTCGACCCCGTACACGATGGAGAAGTCGCGGAAGCGAAGCTGCTCCTCGGGGACGGCCAGCGCCAGATCCGGGAAGCGATGGGCCAGCGCCGTGAAAGCGGCACGCAGCTCCATCCGGGCGAGTTCGGCGCCGACGCAGCGGTGCATGCCGTGGCCGAAGGCGAGGTGTGCGGAGGACACCGTACGGCGCGGCCAGAAGTCCTCGGCGTTGTCACCGAAGACCTGCTTGTCCCGGTCTGCGCCGGACAGCGACACCGCGACCAGGTCGCCCTTCTTCACCTGCTGCCCGAACAGCTCCTGGTCGTGCCGCGCGAACCGCGGGAACGCGACCTGTACGACGGTCAGGTAGCGCAGCAGCTCCTCGACGATCCCGTCGACCGCGCCGGGCTCGTTCCGGATCCGTTCGAAGTTCTCCGGGTCGCGCAGCAGCACCAGCGTGCCGAGCGCGAGCATGCTCGCCGACGTCTCGTACCCGCCGAGGAAGACTCCGTCCGCGAGCCCACCGAGCTCGATGTCGTCGATGTCGTCACCCTGCTCGCGGATGATCGACCCGATCAGCCCGTCGCCGGGGTTGGCCCGCTGCTTGCGCACGATCTCGAACAGGAAGTCCCGCGACTCCGAAGCCGACCCGAACACCCCGATTCCACCACCGGACAGGTCGAACCGGGCCGGTCCGAGCGCGCGGAACCGATCGCGGTCGGACTCCTCCACTCCGAGCAGGTCGGCGATCAACAGGAACGGCACATTGAATGCGAAGTCGGAAACGATGTCGGCGACCGGTCCCTTGGCCTCCATCAGGTCCAGCTGGTCGTTGACGATCTTCTCGATCGCCGGCTCGAGCCGGGCCAGCCGGCGCTTGGTGAACTCGGGCGTCAGCAGCTTGCGCAGACGCGTGTGGTCCGGCGGGTCCGTGAACCCGAGGCCGCCGATCCCCTCCGACGGCTTGTTCGGGTCCGAGCCGACCAGCGGCCGGATGTCGTTGCTGAAGTTCGCGGTGTCGGCGAGCACGGCCTTCGCCTCGGCGTGGCCGCTCACCACCCAGACGTTCAGCCCGAACAGGTGGGCCAGCTTGTGCACCGGCTCCGTCTCGCGCACCTCGGCCAGCGCCGGCACCGGGTCGACGCCCGTACGGCGCAGCGGCATCGAGACCGAGCTCGGGATCATCCGCATCTTCGACAGGTCGAGACCACCCTTTCGGGTGGTCCTACTGAGAATGCGGTTGCCGACCCATCTCTTCAGGTATGTCGCAACCATGACTTCCACGCGCCCTCTCTGAACCGCTTGCCCCCAACGGCTTTTGTCACCTAAAAGCTAGCGTCGCCAGGGACCAGATCTGATGGTGTTGGCACTACTCGGGTAGTGGCGTTGGCACCACCATGGGAGGGGTCCACGGTCGTGCCAGCACAGACCTTGTCACAGTCGGGATCCATGCTTCCACCGGTATCCACCTGTACCTCGCCCGGGCCTGCGACGCGCCGTTCCTCAGGGGCTGTTCAGGGAAATCCCAGCCGAAAGTAGGATGCGCCGCCCACCCGGGGTCTGCTGCGATGAACAACGAACCGTGCATCCCATGAATTCAGGGTAGCCTTACCCGCAGCCCGGTCCGGGAAGCCCGATCTCACAGGTAGTACGGCGTAACCACCCGGATGACGTCGGTGATCTTGGCTTTCACGGCCTCACGGTGGGGAACGGGCGTGAGCATCCCCGCGCCGGCGGGCACCCGGACGCCGTGGTCCACGAGAACGTAGAGCGCTCGAAGCGTCCGGATCGTGTTGGTGACCTCCGGCGCGATCCCCTCCGCGGGTGGGTTCGAGAAAGCGCGCAGCGCCGGGTCGAGCCATTCGGTGGCGTCGGCGTCGGTGAGTTCGTCACGGGTGAGCGTGGCCGCCATGGCGTACCCGAGGCGATCGTCCTCCATGTCCCGCAGAACGTATCCGGTCGGCGTGAGCAGGCGGCCGATGCCGAGGCGGAGCATCTGGACCGGCTCGACCGCGGGGTGCAGTCCCAGCGTCCCGAGCAGGTCGGCGCCGTGCGCGACCGCGTGCAGCCAGCCGAGCTTGGCGTCGTACCCGCGCAGATCCTCCTCGGCGACGTACCAGCGTTCGAACGGCGGCACCCAGCTCGCCTCGAAGACACCGGCGGAGACGATCGCGTCCAGGATCAGCGGAGCGAATGTCCGCACCTGGACCTCGCTGTCGCCGAACCTCGGAACCATTTCGTCGCCTAGGGCACGCAACTGGTGGTCCGAGAACACCCCACGGCCGATCCAGGTGGCCAGGATCGCGTACGCCTGCCGGTCCCGCACCACCGGATCCAGGGAGCGCAGCATCCCGGTCAGCTCCGCGGCCAGCTCGTCCACCGGACGATCTCCCGGAACCACGTACCCGTCATCGCGCACCCGCGCCCAGTCGGTCATGCGCGGCACGCTAGACGCTCTCCAGTCCACCCCGCCACCCCTGACAGCCGACAACGGAGACTGCCCGTGGGACATCCGGTCTCCCAGATGTTCCACGGGCCATAGCGACCAGGACCCCTCAGCCCGGCCGGGCTCCGCGCCCCGGCCGGGCCCCTCAACTCGGCCGGGGTGGTCTTCAGTTGTGTCAGGCGTCCCGCTTGCTCGCCGAGAACAGGGCGATGGCCATCAGCGCGGCCGCCCAGCCGGCGAAGTACAGCAGGGCCCACCAGGGGCTGAGCGCGAAGTTGCTGCCGCCCGCACCGTCCCCGGCCAGACCGAAGTCCTGGCCCTGGTTCAGGAACGAGCTGCCGTTCGCGAACGGCGCCCACCGCGCCAGGTCGTCGCCGACCTTGGGGATCAGGTTGACCAGGTTCTCGACCAGCAGCGGCCAGAGGATCAGGATCGCGATCGCACCGGCGCTCTGCCGGATCAGGATGCCGACCGCCACCGCGATCACCGCGGAGATCGCGAAGACCAGACCCTGGCCGGCCAGCAGGCGCCACTCGGCACCGGTGTTGATCGACAGGTCGGCGTTGCTCGCGAACAGGCTGCCGACGCCCCAGGCGCCGAACGACGCGACCAGGCCGACGACGGCGGCCAGGAACGCGACCACCGCGGTCTTGCCGAGCAACAGCGCGGCGCGCTGCGGAACGGCCTGGAAGCTGGTCCGGATGGTGCCGAACCGGTACTCCGTGGTGACGGCCAGCGCGGCCATCACCATCATCACCATCTGGCTGAGCTGGGCGCCCGGCTGGGTGATGAAGATCGTCGCCCGCTGCTCCTCGGCCCCCTTGAGGAATCCGGTCGTCAGCGCCGCGAACCCGACGGTCAGGAAGGCCGCGATGACCATGCACCACCACGGTGAGCGGGTGGAGAAGAGCTTGATCCGCTCGACAGTGATCACCGACATGTCAGTTGTCCTCCTTCGGACCCGCGGCCACCTCGGCGGCGGTGGGCGCGTCCAGCTGGGTCACCGCGGCGACCTCGTCGTGCGCGTGGTACTCGACCGAGTCACCGGTCATCTGCATGAAGGCCTGCTCCAGCGAGCCGCGCTGCAGGGTCAGCTCGTGCAGCACGATGCCGTGCGCGGCGGCCGCCTCACCGACCTGGTCGGTGGTCAGGTCGCCCTCGACGAACAGGACCTTGCCCTGGTCCTCGATGTCCTCGATCCGGGTGACCAGTTGCTGCTCGTGCAGGACGCCGGCCAGCTGGTCGAGCTGCGGGGTCCGCACCTTGACCGTCGTACCGCTGGCGCGGTCGACGAACTCCTGGGTGCTGCTCTGGGCGATCAGCTTGCCGCGGCCGATGACGATCAGTTCCTCGGCGGTGAGCGCCATCTCGGACAGCAGGTGGCTGGACACCAGCACGGTCTTGCCCTCGTCGGCCAGCCGGTGCATGAAGGTACGGATCCAGACGATGCCCTCCGGGTCGAGGCCGTTGACCGGCTCGTCGAAGAGCAGCACCTCCGGGTCGCCGAGCAGGGCGCCGGCGATGCCGAGGCGCTGCGACATACCCAGCGAGTAGGCGCCGGCCCGCTTGTTCGCGACCGTGGTGAGGCCGACCATCTCCAGCACCTTGTCGACGGAGTCCTTCGGCAGCTTGTTGGACGCGGCCATCCAGGCCAGGTGGGACCGGGCGGACCGGTTCGGGTGCACCCACTTCGCGTCCAGCAGCGCGCCGACCTTGGTCAGCGGGCGGTGCAGGTCGCGGTAGCGCTGGCCGTCGATGGTGACCTCGCCGGCGGTGGGGGTGTCCAGGCCGAGGATCATCCGCATGGTGGTCGACTTGCCGGCCCCGTTCGGGCCGAGGAAGCCGGTCACCTTGCCGGGTTTCACCTCGAAAGACAGGTTGTCAACGGCAACGGTTGCGCCGTATCGCTTGGTGAGGCCCTTTGCCTCGATCATCGCCGTACTCCTCGTTCGGGTGGCGCGGTTCTGTCGGTTGTCGCATTCAGTATCGAGGTCTGACCGGTTCACATCATCGGACCCGGGGCGGATCCG
Organism: Kribbella sp. NPDC048837; assembly: GCF_055586945.1. Taxonomy (NCBI): domain Bacteria; kingdom Bacillati; phylum Actinomycetota; class Actinomycetes; order Propionibacteriales; family Kribbellaceae; genus Kribbella; species Kribbella sp. NPDC048837. Next base: position 440,420 of record NZ_JBVJHF010000002.1, on the reverse strand, counting down.
GTGTGTCCACCCGTGGGTTGATTCTGCCGTCGGTGCGGACCGGGCGGCCATCGGTTATACCCCTGACCGCAACCCCGACGATCCCCCATCCGGCCACCCGCCCGCATCAGCCGAAAGTCTGCGAACGGTGCGACCAAAGAAGAACGGCCCACCGGGACGAGTCCCGGTGGGCCGTTCTGCTGCTACATCGGTGTACGGCGCTTCTCCGCCGTACTGCCGCGGTCAGGCGGCGGCGTTCACCTCGGCCGGCGTGTCGGCGATGACCGACTCGCGACGCTTGGAGACGACCACGGCCGCGACCAGGATCAGCACAGCCGCCACGGCGATGCCGATCCGCAGGCCGGTGTTGGTGTCGTCGCCGATCGACGACAAGCCGACGACGGCCGGGGCGATCAGCACCGAGACCAGGTTCATCACCTTGATCAGCGGGTTGATGGCCGGGCCGGCGGTGTCCTTGAACGGGTCGCCGACGGTGTCACCGATGACGGTGGCCTCGTGCGCGGGCGAGCCCTTGCCACCGTGGTTTCCGTCCTCGACCAGCTTCTTGGCGTTGTCCCAGGCACCACCGGAGTTGGCCAGGAAGACCGCCATCAGGGTGCCGGCGCCGATCGCACCGGCCAGGTAGCCGGCCAGCGGCGCGGCGCCGAGGCCGAAGCCGACGGCGATCGGCGCGGTCAGCGCGAGCAGACCCGGGGTCGCCAGCTCCCGCAGCGAGTCGCGGGTGCAGATGTCCACGACCTTGCCGTACTCCGGCTTGCCGGTGCCGTCCATGATCCCGGGGATGTCGCGGAACTGGCGACGGACCTCGTAGACCACCGCGCCGGCGGCGCGGCCGACCGCGTTGATGGCGAGACCGGAGAACATGAACACCACTGCGGCGCCGAGGATCAGGCCGACGAGGGTGGCCGGGTTGAACACCAGCGCCTCCGCCTCGAACTTGGCGTAGTTCTCGCCCAGCGAGGACCGGATCGAGTCGGTGTAGGAACCGAACAGGGCGGTCGCGGCCAGCACAGCGGTCGCGATCGCGATGCCCTTGGTGATGGCCTTGGTGGTGTTGCCGACGGCGTCCAGCTCGGTCAGGATCTGGGCCGCCTCGCCGTCCACGTCACCGGACATCTCGGCGATGCCCTGCGCGTTGTCGGAGACCGGGCCGAAGGTGTCCATCGCGACGATGACGCCGACGGTGGTGAGCAGACCACAACCGGCCAGCGCGATCGCGAACAGCGCGACCACACCGGAGCCGCCGACCAGGAAGGCGCCGTACACGGCCGCCGCGATCACCACGGCGGTGTAGACGGCGGACTCGAAGCCGACCGAGATACCGGACAGGATGACGGTCGCGGCACCGGTCAGCGACGTCTTGCCGACGTCCTGGACCGGCTTGTCCTCGGTGCCGGTGAAGTAGCCGGTCAGGGCCAGGATGATGGCCGCCAGCACGATGCCGATGATCACCGAGACGGTGGCGATCAGCCGCGGGTCGCCGTCGTGGGCGGCGATCAGGTCGGTCGCTCCGGTCAGGTCCCGGAAGCTGCTCGGCAGGTAGACGAACGCGGCCACCGTGCACAGCACCGCGGAGATGATCGCGGAGATGTAGAAGGCCCGGTTGATCGTGCGCAGGCCGTTCTCGCCGGCGCGCGGACGGGTCAGGAAGACACCGATGACCGCGGTGATGGCACCGATGGCCGGCACGATCAGCGGGAAGATCAGGCCCTGCTCGCCGAACGCGGCCTTGCCCAGGATCAGCGAGGCCACCAGCATCACGGCGTACGACTCGAACAGGTCGGCCGCCATACCGGCGCAGTCACCCACGTTGTCACCGACGTTGTCGGCGATGGTGGCGGCGTTGCGCGGGTCGTCCTCGGGGATGTTCTGCTCGACCTTGCCGACCAGGTCGGCGCCGACGTCGGCGGCCTTGGTGAAGATACCGCCGCCGACACGCATGAACATGGCCAGCAGGGCGGCACCGAAACCGAAGCCCTCGAGCACGGTCGGAGCGTCACCCTTGAAGAGCAGTACGACCAGCGCGGCGCCGAACAGGCCGAAGCCCACGGTCGCCATGCCGACGGTGCCACCGGTGCGGAACGCGACCCGCATGGCGGGCTCGCGGCCCTCGTCGCGCGCGGCCGCGGCGACCCGGACGTTGGCGCGCGTCGCGAGCCACATGCCCAGGTAGCCGATCAGGGCCGAGAAGCCCGCACCGACCAGGAAGAAGACGGATCGGAAGATCTTCAGCGTCGTCTCGTTGTCGCCGTCGGTGTGCGCCGGCAACAGGAACAGCAACAGAAACGCGACCACGGCGAAGATCGACAGCGTCCGGAACTGCCGGCTCAGAAAGGCCGAAGCGCCTTCCTGGACCGCTGCGGCGATCGTCTTCATGTTCTCGGTGCCATCGTTCGCGGCAAGCACCTGGCCCCGGAAGACCATCGCAATGGCGACCGCGAGGATCGCGATCACTCCGACGACGATCACCAGTGTGGTGTTGCTCGACGAAAGATCCACCGCTTGTGGAGCAAGCAGCGCGGACATCCGTCCTCCTTGTAGGCAACCCATCCAGGCTTGACGGCCCCCGTCTGCCGCAACCGAAGGGTTGGGAAAATACGACACAGCACCAAGGAACTGGCGCGGTGGGTCACTCTAACGGGTATCCGACCAGACCTGACGACAGGGTGGTCTACGCCATACCCGCGGGGCTGGATAAGATCTCCCCCTGGCCCCGCCGACCTCCTCACGCTTCGTAGTGCCGTGAACACCTTTTCGCTGCGGTCAGATCGCCGAGGCCACGTCCGGATGGATGTCGAAAACCTTGGTCAGACCGGTGATCCGGAAGATCTTGAGCAGCCGTTCCTGGGTGCAGACCAGGGACAGGGATCCATCGTGGGTGCGGACCCGTTTCAGTCCGCCGACGAGCACACCGAGGCCGGTGGAGTCCAGGAACTCCACGCGTTCCAGGTCGATCACCAGGTGGTAGACACCGTCGTCGACGAGCGTGGCGATCTTCTCCCGGAGCTTCGGTGCGGTGTAGACGTCGATCTCCCCCGCCACCTCGATGACGGTACGCCCGCCCTCGGCGCGCGCGGTCAGCGACAGATCCACTTCGGCCTCCGATCCCGTGAACTGCTGCATTCAACCATGTACGGACCGTGAGTAGGGCCGTTGCTCAAAACTCTTTCATCTCGCCAGACCGAAGTCGATTCTTGTCGGCAAAATGAGCCGTGCATCCGTCGCGTGCACACGCCCGTGCACCTGGACGACGACTGTCCGCACTCGCGACTAGGCTCGCGGTATGCGTGCAGGTGGTGAGGCGGCGGCCGTGCTCAAGCGTTTGGCGACCGGCCGCGACGACCGGCTCACGCATGTCGAGTCCGTGCCGGCCCGGCGGGGGCAAACGTGTGCTTGGCCGCGCTGGGTTCCCGATGACGTGCTCGGCCAGCTGGCCGATGCCGGGATCAACGAACCCTGGACGCACCAGGTCGCCACCGCGGAAGCGGCGTACGGCGGGAAGCACGTCGTGGTTGCCACCGGCACCGCCTCGGGCAAGTCGCTCGGTTATCTCCTACCTGCCTTCGCCACCTTGAGCATCGCGCAGGCCGCGTCCCCGCAGCGCCGGGTGGCCTCTGTTCTGTACTTGTCCCCGACCAAGGCTCTGGCGCATGACCAGCTCCGCGCGGTCTCGTCGTACACAGTGCCTGGTCTGCGGGCGACCACGCTGGACGGCGACTCGGAACGCACCGAACGCGACTGGGCTCGCGACCACGCGACGTACGTGCTCAGCAATCCCGACATGCTGCACCGCTCGGTCCTGCCGAACCACCAGCGCTGGGCGCGCTTCCTGGGCTGCCTGCAGTACGTCGTGGTCGACGAGTGCCACCACTATCGCGGCGTCTTCGGTGCGCACGTTGCCGGCGTGCTGCGCCGGTTGCGTCGGGTCTGTGCGCAGTACGGCGCCCATCCGATCTTCATCTGCGCTTCCGCGACGGTCGCCGAGCCGGCGGTGTCCGGCGAGCGGTTGACCGGTCTGCCGATGGTCGAAGTGGTGGAGGACGGCTCTCCGCGCGGCGGCATCTCCTTCGGCCTGTGGGAGCCGCCGCTGACCTCACTGCGCGGCGAGAACGGCGCCCCGGTGCGCCGTTCCGCCACAGCCGAGGTGGCCGACCTGTTGACCGATCTGGTCGTGTCGGGTGTGCGGACCGTGGCGTTCGTCCGGTCTCGTCGTGGCGCGGAGACAGTCGCGATGACAGCACGGGAGAACCTCCTCGAGGTCGACCCTTCGTTGTCAGACCAGGTGTCGGCGTACCGGGCGGGCTATCTGCCGGAGGAGCGTCGACGACTCGAGAGCATGCTGCAGAGCGGTGAGCTCACCGGGGTTGCTGCCACCAATGCGCTCGAGCTGGGCATCGACATCGCCGGACTCGACGCCGTACTGCTCTCAGGCTGGCCTGGTACGCGCGCATCCCTGTGGCAGCAGGCGGGACGCGCCGGCCGGGCCGGGGGCGACGCACTGGCTCTGCTGGTCGCACGTGACGATCCGCTGGACACCTATTTGGTCCGCCACCCGGCCGCCATCTTCGGACGCCCGGTCGAGGCAACAGTCTTCAACCCGGAGAACCCGTATGTCCTCGGCCCGCAGCTGTGCGCTGCCGCACAAGAGCTCCCACTCACTGCCGACGACTACGAGATCTTCGGCAGTACGACGCCAACCGTGATCGCCCAGCTGGTTCGGCAGGGGCTGCTGCGCGAGCGGCCGCACGGCTGGTTCTGGACCCGCCGGGAGCGGGCCGTGGACGCCATCGACATCAGGTCGGCCGGTGGGAAGACAGTGCAGATCGTGGAGGACCAGACCGGTCGGCTGCTCGGCACGGTCGACGGCGGCTCGGCACATGCGTCGGTTCACGAGGGCGCCGTCTACGTGCACGCCGGCGAGTCCTATCTGGTCAGGACTCTGGACCTCGAGGAGCATGCAGCGGTCGTCGAGCCGGCCTCCCCCGACTACACCACCTTTGCCCGGGACCTGACCGAGATCAGCATCCTGGCGACCGAAGAGACCTGCACCTGGGGTACGGCGGAGTTGTCGCGCGGCTGGGTCCAGGTGAAGAGTCAAGTGGTCTCGTACCAGCGCAAGCTGCTCGCCACTGGCGACGTACTCGATGAGCAGCCGCTCGACCTGCCGGAGCGCACCCTGCGGACCAAGGCGGTCTGGTGGACCATGCCGGACGCCGTCCTCGAGAGGCTCGGGCTGTCCGACGTGCCCGGAGCGGCGCATGCGGCCGAGCACGCGTCGATCGGCCTGCTCCCGTTGTTCGCCACCTGCGACCGCTGGGACATCGGTGGCGTCTCCACCGCCCGGCACGCCGACACCGGCTGCCTCACCGTCTTCGTGTACGACGGCCACCCCGGAGGGGCCGGATTCGCGGAACACGGGTACGCCGCGGCGCGCGAATGGTTGACGGCGACACGCGAGGCGATTGCACACTGTGAATGTACGGATGGATGCCCGTCGTGCGTACAGTCGCCCAAGTGTGGGAACCAGAACAACCCACTCGACAAGAGCGGTGCGGTCGCATTGCTCTCCGCACTACTGAGCAGTGAGGCCTGACAGAGTCCGGCAGTCTCCGGACGGAGAGGCAGCTTGCCATGGTCGTCCTCGGAATCGTTCTGATCGCGCTGGCCGTGTTGTTCGGGCTCGGCGTCTCGGTGTCGTCCACCGCCTCGACCAAGCTCGAGGTGTTCGGCGTCGACTTCGGCGTCGCCGTACCGACGGTGTTCTTCCTCGGCGCGGTGACCGGGCTGGCGCTGATGGCCGGCCTGTGGCTGACGAAGAAGGGACTCGGCCGCGGCTACCGTCGCCGCAGGGAGATGCGCGAACTGCGCGCCCAGGCCGCGACCGCACCCAGTGACACCGTCGGCGGCGAGATCACGGACAGTGACGCCACCGCCGACAGCCCTCCGGCTCTGGAGAGCACCCGCGAGGCCCCGGCCGACGAACGGCTCGCGGTCGAGCAGGAACTCGCCCCGGACCCCAAAGACACCAAACAGCCGCAGTGACAACTCTGTTGCCGTAGGCATCAACTGACCCGGTGAGCTACTGGAATCCCCACAGATTGCCGTAACATCTCGATCGACACACAGCCTCCACTCGGCGGCCACACGGCTGGTCTTCAGCCGGATTTCGGTGCCCTGCGCAACAACTTTCGCCTGGCAGTTAGTTGCCATTGGCATCAAGTTTCGGGGTCTCGCCATAACCACCGCCGACGCACCTGTGCCTTACTGGTTGTGGCGTCAACGTCGCGTTGAGTCACTTTCGGCCTTCCGGGCCACACCGCCTCCTCACGGGGGATCGACCGCAGCCCGCCCCACAGCGCTTGGGGTGTCCGTCGCGGTTCCCGGAACCCGGATCTGCTCACGTCACGGGGTCCCGACGACCTGACGCGAGCTGCGATGGCACGACCTCTGGAGGTTGTCTTGATCATCCGTAAGTTGTTGAGTCGCACCGGCGTGGCAGTGCTCGCGGTCAGCGTCGCGCTGGCCACCGCCGTACCGGCCCAGGCCGCGAACCCGGTCGCGGGCGGTGCGACCGCTCCCGGCGTCGAGGTGGGCGTGGCGAAACAGATCGCCACCCGCGCCGACACGCGGTACTGCCTCACCTTCGTCGCGGCCGCCAAGGTGCCGATGGCGGTCATGATGGCGTGCGCACCGGGCAAGGAGGGCAAGACCCAGGAGTGGATCTACACCGAGTCCGGCCAGCTGCAGGTCGCGATGAGCAAGAGCGTCGGTGGCGCCCTTGCCCAGACCGGCGCCTGCCTGGACAGCGGAGCGGACCTGGCCAAGGTTCCGGCCTCCGCACCACTGCTGGTGCTGCCGTGCCGCGCCGGTGACGGGCAGAAGTGGTCCTACGACGAGAGCGCCGGCACCTTCGTGAACGCCGCCAGCGGTCTCGCCCTCACGTCTCTGCTCGGCAAGGGGAAGGCCAAGCAGGCACAACCGACCGGAAGCATGTCCGCGGCCGGTACACCGATCCAGGGCTGGAGCGCACTGCCGCTGCCGGGCCTGGACATCCTGGGTGCGGTCCTGGCTCTCGTGAACGCGCTGCTGGCATCTCTGGGCCTGGCCCTGCCACTGCCGGTCGCGAACGCCGCGTCCAGCCTGCTCGAGCTGGTTCGGCCGAAGCTGCCGATCCCGGCGCAGATGTCGGTGCTGCCCAAGCAGATGATGCAACTGGCCCAGAGCTGAGCCCTCAGGGTTCCTCAGCCGGACAGAGGACGGCCGGCCCCGACATCGTCGGGGCCGGCCGTTGTTCGCACTCCTTCGGATCGACACTTCTCGTTCAGTTGTCCTGGTGATCCTCGGTCGGCGGATGGAGCGGTGCTCGGGGAGATTCCGGATTCCCCGCTGCTTGCGCGTCAGCGGGAGCCCGATGGGATCGTCACCGGCCCACCAGCCGGGTCGTGGCCGTCACCAGCCGGCCGGTCGGGTCACCACCAGCAGTGGTGCCACCAGTGGTGGCAATGACTGAGCAGGTCGTCCAGAAGGCAAGCAACTCCGTGCAGCAGTCCCATGTCGTTCACCTCCGATCCGCTGAACCGATCGGCAAGACCGTACCGCCGCCAGTCACGGTCTGTATCTACTCAACTACCTGTTGCCACACAACCTTGAGCATCCTTTAACTCTTCCGCAATGCGTCCCGCCCGCACCGGGCTTGACACTCCGTCAGTGGTTGCCTACAGCACCTGGCAAACGTTCGCTTCGGGGTTGGAAAAAAGTCTTCACATAGTCGCTCAGGAGTGCCAATGTTTGACCGGCACTCTCGCTGGACCACTTTTCGCAAGGAGCCTTGATGCGATCTCTCACCCGGTTGTCCACCGCCGGCGTCCTCGGCGCGGCGGCCCTCGCCCTGCTCACCGGCTGCCTCGGCTCGTCCGACTCCGGCAGCGGCGACCAGGACGCGAACCGCAACTCCGACGCCAAGAAGGTCGAGCTGACGATCGGCTCGAACTCGGTCAAGGGCGGCAAGAGCAGCGCCGGCGCCACCTTCATCGAGGACGTGCTGATCCCGAAGTTCGTCGCCGAGCAGAAGGGCAAGGGCGTCGACGTCACCGTCAAGTTCCAGGGTGACGGCTCCGACGACGAGGTCTACAAGCAGAAGCTCTCGCTCGACCTGTCGAACAAGTCCGGACCGGACCTGTTCCAGATCGACGGCATCTGGGTCGGCGAGTTCGCCCAGGCCGGCTACATCAAGCCGCTCACCGACACCGTCGGCGACGAGGCCAAGGTGAACGACTGGGACGGCTGGAAGCAGATCCCGGAGTCGGTCCAGCAGCTCGGCAGCTTCGAGGGCAAGCGGTACGGCGTCCCCGGCGGCACCGACGGCCGGGTGCTGTACTTCAACAAGAAGCTCTTCCAGCAGGCCGGCCTGCCCGCCGACTGGCAGCCGAAGTCCTGGGACGACATCATCACCGCCGGCCAGGCGCTGAAGAAGCTGTCCGGCGTCACTCCGATCCAGATCAACGCCGGTACGGCGATGGGCGAGGCGACCACGATGCAGGGTGTGCTGCCGCTGCTGGTCGGCACCGGCGCCACCGTCAACACCGACGGCAAGTGGCTGGGCGACACCCCTAAGCTGCGCCAGGTGCTGGACTTCTACCACAAGATCTACGGCACCGGACTCGGTGACCCGGTGCTGCAGCGCGAGGCCAAGGGCCGGGACAAGTCCTTCGCCGAGTTCGCCGCGAACAAGATCGGCATCCTGCTGGAGAGCGACTACTTCTGGCGCAGCGTGGTGGAGCCCAAGGCGGGTGTGGCCAAGATGGCCGACCGCGACTCGGCCGTCGGCTACGCGCTGATCCCGGCCGCCCTGCCGGGCGCCGGTGTGAAGGGCCAGGACTTCGTCTCGATGTCGGGCGGCGGCGCGACGGTGATCAACCCGAACACCAAGTTCCCGCAGCAGGCCTGGGAGCTCCTGCAGTTCATGAACTCCGCGGACATGGTGAAGGCTTCGCTGGACGGCGCGGCCAAGATCACCCAGCGCAGCGACGTCAACAGCGAGGTGCTCGCGAGTGACCCGATGCTGAGCTTCATCGCCGACAAGGTCCTGCCGCTCACGCAGTACCGGCCCGGACTGGCGGAGTACCCGAAGATCTCGGCCGCTCTGCAGCAGGCGACCGCGGACGTGGTCGGCGGCAAGAGCACGGACGCCGCCGCGCAGGCCTACCAGAAGGCGGTCGAGGCCGCGGCCGGCGGCAAGGACAAGGTCGCCGGCAACTGATGACCTCTGCTCCCGCACCCGCGCCGGCTCAGGCACCTGAGCCGGCGCGGCAGACCTCCGAGTCGGCGCGGCAGGCCCGTGGGCCGGCCCAGGACGTCGCCGGGCTCGGCGTCTCCCGGGCGTTCGGCTTCGTCGCTCCGGCCATGCTGCTGATCGGCGCGTTCCTGATCTTCCCGGCGGTCTGGACGATCTACATCGGGATCACCAACTACCGGTTGACCGGTGTCGAGGCCGTCTCGCCGTCGATCGTCGGCCTGTCGAACTACACCAAGGCGCTCAACGACGCCCTCTTCCACAACGCGCTGTGGCTGACGATGCTGTTCGTCCTCGGCTCGGCGATCATCGGCCAGAACATCCTCGGCTTCACGCTCGCCTGGGTGATGCGCCGTACGCGCCCCGCCGTACGCCGGACCGTCGAGGCGTTCGTGCTGCTGGCCTGGATCCTGCCGTCGACGGTGGTCGCGTACCTCTGGGTCGCGTTCTACGACCGGGACGGCGGGACGCTCAACAGCATTCTGGGTACGCCGGGCACCGCGTGGCTGATCGACTACCCGATGATCTGCCTGGTGGTGTTCAACACCTGGCGCGGTACGGCGTTCTCGATGATGTTGTACTCGTCCGCCTTGCAGGCCGTACCGCCGTCGCAGCTCGAGTCGGCGCGGATGGTCGGGGCATCGGGGTGGCAGACGCTGCGGGACGTGGTGTTCCCGCACATCCGCGGTCACGTGCTGACGAACACGCTGCTGATCTCGCTGTGGACGGCGAACGACTTCTCGCCGTTCCTGCTCACCAAGGGCGGTCCGAACCACGAGTCCGAGACCGTGCCGGTCTACATCTACAACGTGGCTCTGCAGGGCGGTGAGCTCGGCTACTCGTCGGCCATCTCGTTCCTGCTGCTGATCGCGAACCTGCTGGTCTCGCTGATCTACCTACGGCTGCTACGGAGGCGCTCATGAGGCCCGCCCACGTCGTACGCCGGATCGGTTTCTACGTGCTGATCTGCGCGATCACGCTGTTCTTCGCCGTACCGATGCTGTGGATCGCATCGGCGCCCTTCGACGCTTCGCCGGGTCTCGGCGTGCACTGGCCGGACTGGACGCTGGAGAACGTGCGCAAGACCCTCGAGCATCCGTACGCGATGCACTCGATGGTCAACTCGCTGCTGATCTGCGTGACGACCGCCGTGGCCGTGACCGCCTTCGCCGCCTTGGCTTCGTATGCGTTGTCGCGCGTACGTATTCCGGGCCGCGACGCGCTGCTGTACGGATTGTTGCTGCTGTCCTCGGTCGTCACCGGGACGGCCGCGATGGTGCCGATCTTCGTGATGATGTTCCAGCTCGGGCTGATCGACTCCCGGTTCGGGGTCGCGCTGGTGATGACCGGCGGGCTGTTGCCGGCGGCAATCTTCATCCTGAAGGACTTCGTCGACGCGGTGCCGAAGTCCTACGAGGAGTCGGCGCGGGTCTTCGGGGCGTCCACGGGCCAGATCCTGCGGGACGTCGTACTGCCGGTGGCCCGGCCCGGACTCGCGACCATCATGGTCTGGGCGTTCGTCAACTCCTGGGGCAACTTCCTGGTGCCCTTCCTACTCATCCGGTCGATCGACAAGCAGCCCGGTGCGGTGCTGATGCAGACCCTCACCGACGAAGGCGGCAGCGTGAACCTGCAGGTGCTGCCGGTCTTCTCGCTGCTGTTCTCGATCCCGGTCGTCGTGCTGTACCTGCTGGTGAACTCGCGGTACGGGTTCCGCTTCCACGGAGGGATCAAGAGCTGATGGCGGGCATCGACATCGAAGGCCTGGCGACTGTCTACCCGAACGGCGTCCGCGCCGTCGACGGGCTGGACCTGCACGTTGCCGACGGCGAGTTCTTCGCGCTGCTCGGCCCGTCCGGCTGCGGCAAGACCACGCTGCTGCGGACGATCGCGGGCCTGGAGCCCGCGACCGAGGGCACGGTCCGGATCGACGCCGCCGACGTGACCCGGACCGAACCGGGCAAGCGCGGCGTCGCGATGGTCTTCCAGGACTATGCCCTGTTCCCACACATGAACGTGGCGGAGAACATCACCTACCCCTTGAAGGTACGTCGAGTTGCCGCGGCCACTCGTACCGCGGTGGCCGAGCGCACTGGCGGCGAACTGTCCCTCCAGGGCCTCCTCGACCGCAAGCCCGGCCAGTTGTCGGGCGGCCAGCAGCAGCGGGTCGCCCTGGCCCGCGCGATCGCCTCCGAGGGCAAGGTGCTCCTCCTCGACGAGCCACTGTCCAACCTGGACGCGCGTTTGCGCCTGGAAGCACGCACGTTCCTGAAGAAGCTCCAGCGCGACCTCGGCATCACCACGGTCTTCGTCACCCATGACCAGGCCGAGGCGCTGGCCCTGGCCGACCGCATCGCGGTGATGGACGCCGGCAAGCTCCGTCAGCTCGGCTCACCCCGAGAGGTCTTCGCCCGCCCCGCCAACACCTTCGTCGCCAACTTCATCGGCTCCACCCCCATGAACCTCCTCCCCGGCACCGTCACCTCCACCGCGTCGAACGCCGGAGTCTTAACCGGCTCCGGCAGCCTGGCCGTCGCAGCCGGCTCGGGCAGCTCCGCCGGCTCGGGCGGCTCGGGCAGCTCCGCCGGCTCGGGCGGCTCGGGCAGCTCCGCCGGCTCGGGCGGCTCGGGCGGCTCCGTCGGCTCCTCCGGCTCGAACGGAGCCGCGTCCGGCTCGGCCGACTCGTTGGCCGGGGCCGCGTCCGGCCCGAAGGCCCGCTCCAACGGCTCGGCCCCCGATGGTGCGGTCGGCGTTGTCTCGGTCGCCGGCGGCTCGTTGCCTGCGACAACCTTCTCCGCCCCCGCCGGCGCCGAGGTAACCGTAGGCATCCGCCCCGAGTACCTGACCCTGACCACCGGCGACATCACCGGCCCAGCCCTCCGCGGCACCGTCGTAGTCGCCGAGAACCTCGGCACCCAGTCCCTCGTCAGCGTCGACTGCGACGGCACCCTCATCGGCGTCACCGTCCCCGAAGAAGCCGAACCCACCCCCGGCACCCGAGTAGTCCTCACCGCCCCCGCCTCCCGAGTCCTCCTCTACGACCGAGACTCCGGCCACCTCCTAGCCCGCCAACCCGCAACGGTCGCCTGATGCACCACCCATCCCGCCGCCCCCACCCGACGCCCCACCCTTCCCGGCCCGGTCACCTGACGCACCGCCCACCCCACCCAGGTCAGCGGGCCTACCGCCCATCCCACCCAGATCAGCTGGCGCACCGCCCGTCCCACCCACGTCAACTGACACACCGCCCACCCCACACGGATCAGCCGACGCACCGCCCACCCCACCCAGATCAGCAGGCCCACCGCCCACCCCACCCGGATCACCTGGTGCACCACACATCCCGACCCAGTCTGCCGACGGACCTCACGACGCTCCGCGTCCGCCAACCGAATACGGTCGACTGATGGCTGTTACGACGTACCGTCGGCTCTGGACCCTCGACGACCGCGCCGAGTCGGTCTGGCATTCCCTCCCCGTCGACATCCCGGCCGACTGCCCAGGCCTCCTCGTCACCCTCACCATCCCGCCCGTCGAGGGTGCGGTCATCGACATCGGCTGCGAGGGCGCGGCCGGCTGGCGCGGCTGGTCCGGCGGCGCCCGCCAAACCTTCGCGATCACCCCAACAGCGGCAACCCCTGGCTACCTCGCAGGCGACCTGGAACCCGGCACCTGGTGGATAGTCCTCGGCCTCCACCGCATCCCGGTCGAGGGCGTCGAACTCATCGTCGAAGCAGTCACCGGCCCAGTCCCGGAGATCCCCGGCCTCAGGTCGTACGCCGACCTGACCGCCGCAATCGCCGTACCACCACGCCCACCCCGCCGCACTCTCCCCGCACCATCCGGCCTGAAGTGGGTAGCAGGCGACTTCCACGCACACTCACTCCACTCCGACGGCTCCACCCCGATCGCCAACCTCGCCGCGCTCGGCGTCACCGCCGGCCTCGACGTACTAGCCGTCACCGACCACAACACCGTGGCCCACCACCTCGAACTCCCCTCCCTCACCAAGCGCTTCGGCATCGGCCTGATCCCCGGCCAAGAGGTGACCACCGACACCGGCCACGCGAACGCCTTCGGCGACATCGGTGTCATCGACTTCCGCCGCCCCGCCTCCACCTGGGTCTCCGAAGTCGCCCAGCGCGGCGGCCTCCTCTCGATCAACCACCCACTAGGCGGCGACTGCTCCTGGCGCCACCCCCTCCCCGAGCACCCACCCCTGGCCGAGATCTGGCACTCGTCCTGGCTCGACCACACCTGGGGCGGCCCCGTCGCCTGGTGGCAAGCCTGGGGCCTCGAGACCACCACCCCCATCGGCGGCAGCGACTGGCACAACCCAACCTCGCTGACCCCACCCGGCACCCCCACCACCTGGATAGCCGTAGACGCCGCAGCCGAAACCCCCGACGAACTAGTCCCCGCCGTCCTAGCCGGCCTAGCCGCCGGCCGCACAGCCATCTCCTGGTCCTACACCGCCCCCGTCCTAGTCCGCGCCGACGACGAACTAGTAGCCCTCAACGCCCCCAACACCCTCGTCCTGTCCCCCAACGGCACCCGCCACCCCATCCACACCCCCCACCAACGCATCCCCGCCACCCCAGGCCCCCACCTCCTCGTAACCCACACCGGCAACTTCCTCTCCACCTGCACCTAACCCCCGACGCCGGGCCGCCCCCCTCCCACGACGCCGGCCGCCCCGCGAGGTGTGACTCCCGCCGCCGCACCGGGCCGCGACTGTCGGCAGCCCGCCGACCGACCCGCCACCTTTCACGGACCCCTCCCGGCCTACACCTGCTCGCTCCCAGGACCGGCGCGCTCCGACCGACAAATCACCGCCCGGCCCGCACCCACACCACGCCGACCCGCAGCCACGCGGCCGACCTATTACCACCGCGCGCCCACCCCCGCTCGGACTGCGCGGGCCGACCGCGCCGTCACCGGCCGCCGGGCCGACGCGCCACGCGGCACACATCCACATCCAACCCACCACGCGAACCACACCCACATCCGGCCGACCCGTGAGACCGCGCGTACGGACTCACCCCGACGCGGTCCGACCGCCCAGCACTACCGGCGATCACACCCGACCGGCCTCACGACAGCCAACCTCCAGCCGGCCTCACGACAACCCGGCACCCGACCACGGACCACCGGACGACACGGGCTCAGGCAGACGCACTGCCGGACGTGGTGGGCGAGTGTGGAGGGGCGGAGCGGGCAGACTGGCCAGATGACAACCGGACGACCGCGGGTGATCGTCGTCGACGCGGCGAACGTGATCGGCTCCCGCCCCGACGGCTGGTGGCGCGACCGCCCCGGCGCAGCACGCCGCCTCCTGACGAAGCTCGCCGTACTCCAGCACCACCTGCAGGACACCACCGACATCATCGTGATCCTGGAAGGCGCCGCCAGATCCGCCGTCTCCGGCGATGACGCCCCCGACACCGGCACCCTCCGCGTGGTCCTCGCCCCCGGCTCCGGCGACGACACCATCGCCGCCGTCACCGCCGAGTCCGCGGCCCAACCACACAACCCCGAAGTCACCGTAGTCACCGCCGACCGAGGCCTCCGCCAACGCACAGAACCCACCGGCGCCACCTCCACCGGCCCCAGCTGGCTCCTCGACCAACTAGACCAGCTCTAACCACCACTCCCCGGCCAATAGGTCGGCTACCAGCGCGCAGGCCCTCAGCTAATCACCGGACGCCGACCAACGCCCTCCGCACCGTCGCCCTCCGCACCATCGTCCTCCGCAGCGTCGTCCTCCGCAGCGTCGTCCTCCGCAGCGTCGTCCTCGGCGCCGCCGAGCTTGGCGAGGTCGAGGGCCAGTTGGCTACTGGGGTAGTCGGTCAGGCGACCGGAGCCCAATCGGGCTCGGCTGCAGTCCAAGCCGGCAGCCCGTCCCTCGAAGCAGAGCTGTCGACCAGGGTTCCGTCAGCACCGTTAGGCGCCTACCTGGCTGCGTGGGAGCAGCCCACCAAGTGGTTGCTTTGGACACGGAACAAGCGCGTCGCAGTCAGCACGACCTCGACGCGGGCGTGCCAGTTGTACTCGTGGCAGGGCGGTACGAGCGAGCCGGGGTTCAGTCGAGGAGCCAGCCGTTGTGTTCGGCGATTTGGATTGCGTCGGACCGGGTGCGGGCACCAGTCTTGCCGATCGCTGACCACAGTCGGGTACGCACGACGCGCTCGGAGACATCGAGTTTCCGCGCCATCAACGCAACCGAACCACCCTCACGAGCCGTCCGCAGGGTGTCGGTCTCGTCGTCGTCGAGCGGTGTCTCGGAGTACTTGAGTGTCTCGGCCGCCAGGTTCGCGTCGACCACGCGCAGCCCGAGGTGAACCCGCCGTACTGCATCCGCCAACTGCGGCGCCGGACTCCCCTTCAGTGCGAACCCCTTCGCACCGGCGTTGAGACCACGCCGCAGATGCACCGGGCGCCCGTACGTCGTCAGCATCACGACCCGGCACTCCGGCATCGACGTCCGCAGCTCGGCGGTCACCGTGATGCTGTCACTCCCCGGGCCTGCGGCGTCGAGCAGAGCGACGTTCGCGCGGTGCCGTTTCGCGGCACCGACCACATCGTCGCTTCTGTTGAGCTCGGCAACGATCTCCAGATCTCGCTCACGCTCGAGACTGCTGCGAAGCAAGCCGCGGCTGAGGATCTGGTCGTCGACCAGCAGCAGCCGGATCCGGTCGGGCAAACGGACCTCCGAGGTAACCGTCCGGACGCCGGGGAAGTACGTCCGGGAGGATGAGCAGGACTCGGTTCCAGATCATGAAGCCCGCTCGCACGCCCCGTCCACATCAACGCGGCATCTCTACCAGATTGCGACCAGATCGCGACCCCACCAGAACCACGCCGAACCCACACACCCGAACACCGCCTCGGTGGTGCTCGTTGGGTCAGCTAGCGACCGGCGCCGGCTCGGCAGTTCGCCGTACGGATTGCCGCACGCGAGGCCGCAGTGCGAGGTAGATCAGAACCGCACAGGCCAGCGTCACGACCACGTCCGCCGACAGCGCTAGATGGAAGCCGGCGAGCTGTACAGCCTGGCTGGCCGCAATCGCACTGAGGACCGGCGTGCCGACAGTGCCGGCCACCTCCTGCGTCATCGAGGTCAGACCGCTTGCCAGTCCCTGCTCGCCGTCGGGCACGCCGGAGGTCGCCGTCACGGTGTACGCCACAATCGCGGCGACGTGCCCGAAGAAGCCGATGAACAGGGCCGGGATCAGCACGACCAGCGCGATCCGGTGGGCGCCGAGAAAGACTAGCGGGAACGTCGCGACTCCTTGCACGGACATGCTGACGGCCAGGACCAGGCGACTGCCGTGGCGCCCGATGATCCGACCCGCGAGAACACCGGCCGCCACGGACGCGAGGCCCGGAACCCCGAAGACGATACCGGTCGCAAGCGGCGACAACTTCAGCGTCTGCTGCAGGTACAGCGTCGTCAGGAAGATCATCGCGGGCTCCATCGAACACACCACGAACCCAGCGAGGTTGCCCCAAGCCACCGACGGCCGCTTCACCACCTGCCGCGCTACGAGCGGCGCCGGCGAACGTAACTCGATCACGACGAACGCAGCCAGCAGTAGTACGCCGACAACCGCCGATGGGGCGCTCCGCTCGATCACGGCGTACACGACCGCCAGGAGCCCACCGGTGACTGTAACGGCTCCCGGTACGTCCACCTTCGACCGAACACTCGCGGAACTCTCGGCGACCACGAACGGAGTGAGCGCGAGGACGACCACAGCAGCCGGCACGTTGATGAAGAACGCCGCGCGCCAGCCGAGCATGCTGACCAAGGCACCGCCGACCAGCGCGCCCACCGCGAACCCGGCTGACAGCAGTGCTCCTCGCAGCCCTAGAACCCGCTCTCTTCTTGCACCCTCACCGAAGCTCGTGGTCAGCAATGACATGGCCGAGGGAAGCGCCATCGCCGTGGCTAGACCTTGCAAGGCCCGCGCGATCAGCATCACCTCGGCGCTACCCGCGAAGCCTCCGACCAGCGACGCCGCGGCGAGCAGAACCATTCCGGACAAGAACAGCCTGCGTCGCCCGAAGAGATCCCCGAGTCGCCCGAACAACAACGTGAAACCAGCCGCCGGTAACGCGAACGCGGAGGTGATCCATGGCAACCCGGCTGGCCCCAAGCCAACCGCGGCCCCAGCCTCGGGCAGGGCCACGTTCAGGATCGAGAAGTCCACAGACATCATGAACCCGGCTCCGAGCAGCACCAGCAGAACCACCCGCTCTCGCTTGGTGAATCGCAGTGTCGGACCGGCGTGCATGACTACCTCCCGGTTAATAGCAACCTATTGGTTGCCACTTTATAGCAACCGATTGGTTGCGTCAAAGAGATGCTCTGGCCTGCGCGTTCGTGTGGTGGTGGTCGATCCGTGGCTGTTGCACCGTGAGCTGCGAGGCCGTAGCTGCTGCTCCCTGTGAGCTGCCAGGCCGTAGCTTGTGCCGTCTTGTTCAGCCGGGGTCCGTGGCTGGGGCTTGGTGAGGGCTAGAGAGGGCCGGCTCGGGCGGTGGTGGTCAGCGTTGGGTGGGAGATCTGGAGGTTGAGTTGGAGGGCTACCTCGACGGTGACCGAGGTCGGCGTCGGATGGCAGGCGGTCAGTTGGACTTGGTGGAGAGCGGCTATTCGAGCGGCTGTGGCGCAGGCCTCGGTAACGGCTGATGTGGTCGCGGCGAATGCGCGCCCGTCTGAGGTGGATGCTGCGGGAGCTGGCTCGTCTGAGGTGGTCGGAACGAGACCTGGATCGTCTGGCGTGATCGTGGCGAAGGCGGGGGCGTCTGGGTTGGCCGTGGCGAGAGCGGGTGCGCTTGAGGTCGTGGTTCGAACGGGCTCGTTTGAGGTGGTCGTGGCCTGGGGTGGTTTGCGGGTGGCTGTTGTGGGGGTGGTGTCGGTTTGGGTTGCTGCGGCGTACGGGGTGTTGTTGGGCGGGGTGGTGAGGGAGTGGGCGGCGCTTAGGGCTATTAGGTCGGCGGCGGCGGTGAGTTTGTGGCGGGCTGTGGAGATGGCGGACCAGAGGGTGGCGGCGGTTAGGGCTGTGATGAGGAGTACGGCGGCGAGGAGGGAGTGGAGGGTGGAGCTGCCTTTCTCGTTGTGGGTCATGGGGTTTCCTGGGTGGTTGGTTCGGATTGGAGGGTTGCGTGGGCGGTTAGGTGAGAGGGGGCTAGGGCTGCGAGGAGTGGGGGGTTGTGGGTGGGGGCGGCGGTGACTGTTACGTGGATGTCGGAGCCTTCGCGGGTGATGGTGATGTCGCCGGTGGGGAGGGTGCGGCGGCCGATGGCTTTCGCTTCGTCGGGTGGTTCGCCTCGGGCTACTGCGCGGGCTACGTCTCGGGCGGCGTCGATGCATTGGATGTTGAGGACGACCAGGCCGATCGACCAGATCCCTAACAGGAGCAGGGAAAGCAGGACTGGGAGGGTGATCGCCAACTCGGCGGTCACGGCGCCGCGGTCAGACGGTTGAGCTCGTGCGGCAAACGTGGCGCGGGAGCAGGTAGTGGTGTGCGCGGTGGAGACGACTCGCTTGCGTGCGGCGGATCGGGCGGCGGGGATGGCTCGAGCGGAAGGCGTGAGTTGTGGGGTGGTGCGGGCGGCGTCGCGAGGGGTGGCGGGTGGGGTGGCGGCGAGGGGGTTGGGGAGGCGCATGAGGGCTCCGGGATCCAGGCGTTGGGGCGGGTGCGAACTGGGCTGCGGGTTGGGCCGACGGCGGCGGGTGCGAACTGGGCTGCGGGTTGGGCCGACGGCGGCGGTTGTGATCTGGCCAAGGGCCCGTGGCGTCGAGTGAGGGTGGCACCCGAGGCGGCGGGCGGGCGACGCGGGTTCGAGATAGGGCGACGCGTTCGATGAGGGCGGCGGCCGGAGGCGAGGCGGGCTGCGTGATCGGGCCAGGCGTCGGTAATGGCGGCGGCCGGCCGGGGCCAGGCGGGCTGCGCGATCGGGCCAGGCGTCGGTAATGGCGGCAGCCGGGCGGGGGCGAGGTGGGCTGCCGGATGCGGCGAGGCGTTTGGGGTGAGGGTGGCGGCCGGGCGGGGGCGGCGGGATGGGGCGAGGCGTTGGGTTAGGTGCACCGGGGCGGCCGGTCGGGGAGGGGTGGCTCGACCGGCCGCCGGGGGGTGGGGGTTAGAGCTGGACGCCTTCTACGCCGGCTAGCTGGAGGGCGTAGTTGATGAGGGCTTTGAGGGCGTTCATCATGACGTCGGATTTGAGGAGGGCGACGAGGATTCCGCCGAAGCCACAGGCTGCTACGACGCTGACGGCGTACTCGGCGGTGGCGGCGCCGCGCTGGGTGTAGGGGCGGGCGCGGAGATGGTTGCGGACGGCTACTAGTGCCTTGGACATCTGGATACCTCCGTGGTTGCGATCGGCTTGTCCGGTTCGCTCATTGACAACATGCCGTTGCTGGATGGCCTTTTTTACAAGGAGTTTTGGGGTTGTGGATGACGGCTTCAGGGATGGAAAAGGTAGGGGATCAGGGCGTCGGCGATGGTGGGGACGATGGAGAGAAGGATGAAGGCGGGGAGGAAGCAGAGGCCTAGCGGGAGGGCGGCGCGGGACTCTGCCGCGCGGGCTTGTTGGTCTGCGGCGTGGTGGTGCGCCTGGCGGGTGTCGTCGGCTAGGTGTTCGAGGGTTTTGGAGAGGGGTGCGCCTGAGCGGATTGAGCGGTCGATGGCTCGGGCTACGGGGGCGCAGGCTGGTTCGGTGCGTAGACGGGACCAGGCGTCGGCCGGGTCGGCGCCTAGGGCTAGGTGGTGGGCGATCTTGGTGAAGACGTCGGCTAGTGGGCCGGGGATGGCGGTCGCGACGAGGGTTAAGGCGTGTTGGGGTGGGCGGCCGGCTCGGAGACAGGCGGTTAAGAGGTCTACGGCTAGCGGGAGGTCGCGGGTGATTTGGGCGGTGCGTTGTCGGGTGGCGGCTGGTTCTAGGCGGGATAGGGCGCGAGGGATTGTGTAGAAGGCGATTGCTGCCGGTGGGATGCCCCATGGGAGGCCGATGAGGAGGAGTGCGCCGATTGCGGTGATGGCTGCTGCGAGTCGGTGGGGTCTTGGGGTCTGGGTGCGCGTACGGCGGGGGTGTGCGGTGAGGCGGCGGAGGTCGGGGTGGGGTGGGGTTAGTAGGTAGGTGGTGATTGCTACGGCGGTTGCTGCGGAGAGGGTCGCTGGCATGACGGACCTCGGAGAGGGTGGGGCTGGCACCGGGAAGGCGGTGGTCGTGTGGGTGGCACGAGGCGGGGTGATGGCGGGTGGTGGGTTGGTCGGAGAAGCTGTTGTTAGGTGGGGGGTTTGGAGAGGTGGGTTGTCCAGTGGAGGCCGATGGTGGTGAGGGTTAGGCCTGCGGTCATGCAGAGCCAGCCGGTGGGGGTGGCGGTGAGGAAGGTGAGGGGGTGGGCGCCTAGGGAGTAGCCGAGGGCTATGCCGAAGAGAGGGAGGGCGGCGAGGATCCGGGCGGTGGAGCGGGCGCCTGCGAGGCTGGATTCGGTTTGGCGGTGGATGGTTTCGTCGGCGCGGAGGGAGTCGGCCAGGCGCTCGGTGAGGGCGGCGAAGGCGGCGCCGGATTCCTCGGCTACGCGCCAGGCTGCGGAGAGGGCGCGGAGGCCGGTGGCGCCTGGGGATTCTGCGGATAGTTCTAGGGCGCCAGGGACGTCGCCGCCGAGTTTGGCTGCTGCGTGGGCTACTTGGAAGTCGGGGCTGATGGAGGCTGCGCCTTCCAGGCCGTCGACGGGTGGGCGGCCGGCGGTCAGGTCGGCGGCTAGGACGTCTAGGGCTTCGATGATTTGAGTACGGCGTGCTGTGGCGGCTGTGCGGCGTTGGTGTTGGGTGCGTTGGTTGGCGATGAGTTTGATGACGACTGCTATGGCGATGGTCGAGACGAGGAACTGTGCTCCGAGGAGGAGTACGAGGAGCGCGGCGATCGGTGCTAGGGGGATGGCGCGGCCGAGGTGGGCGGGGCGGGTGAGGTTGTCGAGTGGTCGGTGACGGGTTGGAGACGGGCGGGTGAGTTGTCGGTCGTCGGGTCGTTGGGGGTGCGGGGTTAGGCGGTGGAGGCCGCGGCCTGGGTGCGGGAGGAGAAGGGTGCTGGCGAGGAAGACCAGGAGGGCGGAGACGAAGGCGGCGGTCATGCTGCACCGGGTACGCCGGGCTGCGGGTCGGCGGTGTGCGGGTGTGGGTTCGGGTGGGTGGCGCGCGAGGTCGACTGCAGCTGGGAGGTGACGCCGCCGGGCTGCAGGTCGCAGGTGTGTGGGCGTTGGGCCGGGTGAGTGGCGTGTGAGATCGGCTGCGGGCGGGAGGTGGGTTCGCCTGGCTGTGGGTGCGGGAGAGGCGGGCTCGGGTTGGTGGGATCTGGGTGTCGGTGGTCTACAGGTTGGGCTGGGACGGGCTGGGGTGGTTGGTGGGCTGCGGATGGCTGGGTGGGTTGGGGGTTGGCGGCGGGTGGGGTTGGGCGGAGGGTGGTGAAGGTTTGGGCTGAGGGGTGGAGGGTGGTGGTGCCGTTGGGGTGGAAGTGGACGGCGGGGGTGGTGGTTATGTGGCCGGTGGGGTGGCGGGTGAGGGTGTGGATTTCGGCTACTCGGCGGTGGCCGGTGGGGTCTCGGGTCAGGTGGATTACGGCGTGGAGGGCGGATGCGACCTGGCTGTGGATGGCCTCTCGGGGGAGGCCGGCTAGGGCGCCCAGGGCTTCCAGGCGGGCTGGGACGTCGGCGGCTGAGTTGGCGTGGATGGTGCCGCAGCCGCCTTCGTGGCCGGTGTTGAGGGCGGTGAGGAGGTCTACTACTTCGGGGCCGCGGACTTCGCCTATTACCAAGCGGTCGGGGCGCATGCGGAGGGCTTGGCGGACCAGGTCCCGGAGGGAGATCTCGCCGCTGCCTTCCACGTTGGGTTGGCGTGCTTCCAGGCGGACCACGTGGGGATGGTTGGGGCGGAGCTCGCCTGCGTCCTCTACCAGGACCAGGCGCTCGGATGGGTCTGTCAGGGAGAGCAGAGAGTTCAGGAGGGTTGTCTTGCCTGTGCCGGTGCCGCCGCTGATGAGGAACGCTCGGTGGGAGTCGAGGAGGTCGCGGAGGATCGGCGTACCTGATGGAGGTAGGGCGCCGGCGGTGACGAGGTCGTCGAGGGTGAAGACGTGGCGGGCGGGGACGCGGAGGGACAGGCAGGTGCCGGGGCCGGCTACGGGGGCGAGGATGGCGTGGAAGCGGGTGCCGTCGGAGAGGCGGACGTCGACGTACGGCGTGGCGTCGTCGAGGCGGCGGCCCGCTGCGGCGGCCAGGCGGGTGGCTAGGCGGCGGATGGCGGGTTCGTCGCCGGTGCGGACGAAGACGCGCTCCAGGCCTTGGCCGCGGTCGATGTAGACCTCGTCGGGGCCGTTGACGAGGATGTCGGTGATGCCTGGTTCGGCGAGCAGGCTGTCGAGTGGGCCGGCGCCGAGAGCCTCGCGGCGGAGGGCGGTAACGACGGCGAGGACCATCGCGTCGCCGCAGACGGTGCCGTCGGCGCGGAGGGCGGCGGCGACGTGGGCAGGGGTTGGCTTGGCGCCGGTGAGGGCGAGTGTGCCGCGGACGCGGTTGAGCAGTTCGGCGGATACCGAGGCACTCTCGAGGGTGGCTGAGGCAAGACGATTGGTCATGCGGTTTCCGATCCGAGTGTTCGCGCTCAAAGGTGAGGGAGGCGGCCGCTAAGCGGCTGTTGATTGCTGATGGGTGAAGAGGTCCAGGAGGTCGGTGGCTGCTCGGGCCAGAGGGCCGCGGGGGCGGGGGTCGAAGCGGCCTTGGTCCATGGCTGTGGGGAGGTCGCGTTCGAGGCCCACTTTTGTTGCTAAGGGCAAGGACAGGTGGGTGGCGACGTCGGTGGCGGAGAGACCGTGGGGGCGGGATTCTCGAGCGATCACGCGGAGATCGCCGGCGACGGCGCGGAGGGGGCCGACGAAGCGTTTGGCGGCGGCGACCGAGCGGACGTCGCAGGGGACGACGAGCAGGGTGGCGGCGGCTCGGATGAACCCCTCCTCGACCGCCGCGTCCGCGCGGCGGGGAAGGTCGACGACGACGAGATCACTGCTGCGTTGGGCGGCGCCGATCACCGAACTCATCGTGTCGGGTGGCAGGACAGTCACATCGGATTGGTCCCAGGACAGGACCGCGAGACCGTCGACCGACGGTAAGGCGGAGCGCAGGGCGGCGGCGCTCACCCGGCCAGAGGCGTTGAGGAGTTTGGGCCAGCGGTCGCCGGGGTCGCGTTCGATGCCGAGGGCCAACTCGATGCCGCCACCCAACGGATCTCCGTCGATCAGCATGGTGCGGAAACCGCGTCGGTTGCCGAACACCGCGACGGCCGAGGCAAGGGTGGTCGCCCCCGCTCCCCCACATCCGCCGACGAAGGCGAGCGTGACAGCCGTCCGCACGGCACCGTCCACCGCGTCCGCCAACTTGCCCGCCAGCGCGGACTCGTCGTCGGGCAAGCGCAGCACTGCATCCGCACCGACGTCGAAGGCACAGCGGTAGAGGTCGTCACCGTCCAGGACCGAACCCACGACGACGACGCCTGGTCGAGCGGCGGGCTGCGCACGGGCCAGCGGCTCGGCCAGGTCGCGGCCGACCACGACCAGCGAACAGGAGTGCCAGCGACGGCGGACGCCGACCAGGTCCGGCTCGACCACGGGCGTGATCGAGGCGGCCGCCGCCAGCCGGAGCAGGTCGTCGAGCAGGATCTCGTTGGTAGTTGCCAAGAGCACCGATGTGGGGGGTGAGGTGTTGTCCATGCCTAGAACATGCCGTCATCGACCCGCTTCCGCGGACCGCACCGAAACCCTGTGGACAAAGGGGTTGTCGGGTTTCCGTCAGCAGCGGGAACCCGCCACGGCGAGGCGGCGACCAACCCGACGGGAACGGTTACGGTTCCTTTCGAAGCGTCTTTAACTAAATTTCACCGGACCGCTTCCGTCCCACGCTCCGGAGGACCCGCCCATGAGTCGATTACGCATGCTCGCCACCACGGCCACCGTCGCCGCCACCGCCCTGATCGCCGCCGCCGGCGTCTCGCTGGCCACCCCAGAAGCACGCTCCGCCGCGGCTGCGACCAGCGGCGGCGTCAAGACGGCCTACTTCACCCAGTGGGGGATCTACGCCAACGGCTTCTACCCGAAGAACCTGATCACCACCGGCGCCGCCGGCAAGCTGGACTTCCTGAACTACGCGTTCGCGAACATCCATCCGACCGACCACACCTGCTTCATGGCCAACAAGGCCGCGTCCCAGGACGAGAACAACCCGAGCGCCGGTGACGGCGCCGGCGACGCGTTCGCCGACTACGGCAAGTCGTACGGCGCGGACATCAGCGTCGACGGGGTCGGTGACGTCTGGAACCAGCCGATCCAGGGCAACTTCAACCAGCTGAAGAAGCTCAAGGCGAAGTACCCGAACCTGAAGATCCTGATCTCGATCGGCGGCTGGACGTACTCGAAGTACTTCTCCGACGCCGCCTCCACCGACGCCAAGCGCAAGGCCTTCGTCAGCTCCTGCGTGAACATGTTCCTCAAGGGCGACCTGCCGATGGTCGACGGCTTCGGCGGTCCGGGGAGCGCGGCCGGGATCTTCGACGGGATCGACATCGACTGGGAGTACCCGGGCTCGCCGAACGGTCACGTCGGCAACCACTACAGCACCGCCGACAAGCAGAACTTCACCCTGCTGCTGGCCGAGCTGCGCACCCAACTCGATGCCTACGGCAACCAGACCGGCAAGCGCTACTACCTGACCGCGGCCACGCCGGCGGGCCAGGACAAGATCTCCACGATCGAGACGAACAAGATCGGGCAGTACCTCGACTACAACAACATCATGACGTACGACATGCACGGCGGCTGGGAGGCCACCGGGCCGACGAACTTCCAGGACCCGCTGTACACGGCACCCAACGACCCGAGCACCCCGATCCCGCCGGGCCAGGGCAAGTACTCCGTCGACGCCGCCGTGAAAGCGTGGACAGCCGGAGATTCGGCGTACGGCATCCCCGGTGGGTTCCCGGCGAGCAAGCTGACCATCGGATATCCCTTCTACTACAGGGGATGGAAGGGTGTCCCGGCCACGGCCAATGGCAAGTACCAGCCCGCGACCGGACCGGCCGATGGACACGCTCTGAGCGGCAACGTGCCCGGTGTCTCGTTCTACAAGGAGCTCACCGGCTTCGTCGACAACCCGTCGATGACGTACTTCGACGACGCCACCAAGTCCTCGTGGTTCTACAGCAACGGCACGTTCTGGTCGGGTGACAACGCCCAGTCGATCAAGGCCAAGGCCGACTACCAGCACTGCAACGGACTGGCCGGCGCGATGATGTACTCCCTCGAGGCACTGGACCCGGGCGTCACGCTCTTCAACGCCGTCGTCAACTCGGTCAACGCCGAGACGCCGGGCTGCAGCGGCCCGCCAACCTCGCCGCCGACCACGCCTCCCACCACACCCCCGACCACACCGCCCACCACTCCACCGACCACACCGCCGACGACCCCTCCCACTACGCCGCCGACCACGGCGACCCCGTGGGCGCCCAACACGGCGTACGCGACCGGTGCACTGGTGTCCTACAACGGCGTCACCTACAAGTGCATCCAGGGCCACACTTCCCTGACCGGCTGGGAGCCACCGAACGTCCCCGCACTCTGGGGCCGGGTCTGATCACGTACCGCCCACTGATCGGAGCATCATGAAACGCATCTCTCTGGCGATAGCAGCCATCATCGCGGTCGTCGTCGCACTGTTGACCGCACAGGCGGCGAACGCGGCAGGAGTCACCGCAGCCTTCACCAAAGTGTCCGACTGGGGCAGTGGCTTCGAAGGCAAGGTGACCGTCACCAACGGCACCACCAGCACAGTCAGCACCTGGTCGGTCGCACTGGACTTCCCGTCCGGCTACACCGTCAGCAGCACGTGGGACGCCACGCACACGAGCAGCGGCCAGACTCACACCTTCACCCCACCCAGCTGGGCCGGACCGCTCGCACCGGGCGCGTCGGTCAGCTTCGGCTTCAACGGCAGCCCGGGCAACTTCCCAGGCGTCGCCGCCTGCCGGCTGAACGGCGGCTCCTGCTCGGGCGGCGGTGGCGGCACTGCCCCCGGCGCCCCCACGGGCTTGTCCGGTACGGCGTCCGGCACGTCCGTGAACCTGAACTGGTCCGCGACCTCCGGTGCAACCAGCTACAGCGTCTACCGCAACGGCACCAAGGTCGGCAGCCCGACGGGTACGTCGTACACGGACTCCGGACTCAGCGCGAACACGACCTACAGCTACCAGGTCAGTGCGTCCAACAGCGCCGGTGAGGGCCCGAAGAGCAGCAGCGTCTCGGTCACGACCGGCAATGGCGGTGGCAACACGGGCACCCGCCGGGCAGCGCCGTACCTCTACATGGGCTGGGGCGACCCGCCGAACCCGCAGACGGTGATGAACGCGACCGGGATCAAGTGGTTCACGATGGCGTTCATCCTGTCGTCCGGCGGCTGCAACCCGGCCTGGGACGGCTCACGTCCGCTGCAGGGCGGCGCCGACGCCAACGCGATCGCCCAGATCCGCGCGGCCGGCGGTGACATCGTGCCGTCGATCGGCGGCTGGAGCGGCAACAAGCTCGGCCCGAACTGCAGTACGCCGGAGGCCCTGGCCGGTGCGTACCAGCAGGTCATCAACGCCTACAACCTGAAGGCGATCGACATCGACATCGAGAACTCCGACGAGTTCGAGAACGAGGCGGTCCAGGACCGGATCCTGAACGCGCTGAAGATCGTCAAGCAGAACAACCCGGGGATCCAGACCATCCTCACCTTCGGCACCTCGACCACCGGCCCGAACTACTACGGCAACCGGCTGATCGAGCGGTCCGCGGCCCTCGGCGCGAACATCGACATCTTCACGCTGATGCCGTTCGACTTCGGCAGCGGCAACATCTACAACGACACGGTCGGCGCCTCCACCGGCCTGAACAACAAGCTGAAGTCCGTCTTCGGCTGGACGACCGCGCAGGCCTACGCCCACCAGGGCATCTCCGGCATGAACGGCCTGTCCGACCAGCAGGAGATGACCACCACGGCGACCTGGCAGAACATCACCAACTGGGCCAAGTCCAACGGCCTGGGCCGGCTGGCGTTCTGGTCGGTGAACCGTGACCGCGGCTGCGCCGGCGGCGGCGTGGTCTCCAACTGCAGCGGCATCGCCCAGCCCGACTGGGAGTTCACCCGCATCACGGCAGGCTTCTAGAACAGGTACGGCTGAGCGCGGCTGATCCAGCCGTGCTCAGCCGGCCTTGATCGCGTCGACGATCAGGCCGTTGCGGGCGTTCTGACCGAGCGGCACCGACGGATGCAGCCCGTCGCGGAGATACCTCGCCAAGCGGTTCGGCTTGGCGGCCAGATGTTCGGCCCAGTGCACGACGCGAAGGTTGTCGTACCGGCGCTGCGCGTCCGCGAGCTGCAGGTTGATCCAGGCGCTGTTGCGCTGGTCCGAGACCTGCACCCCGGGACCGTGCGCCGTCCGGGCCGCCTGCACGTTGACCCAGTAGACCGTCCGCTCGTCGCCGACGATCTGCATGGTCCGGTCGACCTGAGCGGCGACCGCGGGCGGCGTGAAGATGTCGTTGGAACCGACCGACATGAGGATGCGGTGCGGCAAGCCGTAGTCCTGCGCCCAGGTGTCCAGCGCGTCGACCGCCGGCGTGACGGGGCGACCGGCCCAGTTGTGGACGGCGACGCTGATGCCGAGCTGGGACAGCTGCCGGGCCAGCGCCGGCCCGTCCTGGACCCCGATGCTGTCGCCGAACATGAAGACGCCGTCGGTCTCCCGCGTCTTGCGGACCTGCGCCTCGGCCGAGATCGCGCGGGCCTGCCGCTCCCAGGCTCCGAGTACGCCGGAGCCGTAGTTGCCGAGCGAGCTCATGCCGGCCACCGACTCGGCCGATGCCGCAGCCGTCGAGGCGACCGTCGACGCCGCAGCGGCCGTACCGGCCGCGAACAGCATCCGACGGCTCGGCCGGAACGAACTGAGACGCTTCCTCACGGAGGAAAGAGTGCGGTGGAAAGCCCTCTCACTGCAAGTCGACACCGCGAAATTGGGACGAACGCTACGGAACTCACTGCCGCGGAAGTCAGCTGGACGTCACCGGCCGGGAACGGACGAACGTCCGGAACCGCTCGGCCGCCGGCGTCAACTGCGTCCGCAGCCGCCAGGACATGCCGATCTCACGACGCGCCTGAACACCGGCGAGCGGGATGGGCACCGCGCCACTGTCGTTCCCACGGACAGCACCCGACGGCACGATCGCCACACCGAGCCCGGCACCGACCATGCTGTCGATCGTCGCGAGGTCGGTCGCCTCGAAGGCCAGCCGCGGAGTGAAGCCCGCCGCGCGGCAGAGATCGTCCGTCACGCGCCGGAAGCCGAAACCGGGCTGCAGACCGACGAAGGGCTCATCAGCGACTGTCTCCAGTTCCACTCGATGCCGGGACGCCAACGCATGTCCCGGCGGGACGTGCAGACAGAGCCGCTGCCGCTCGAGCAGGTGCCAACCGAACCGCTCCGGGTCGGGCCGCGGCGCGACGATGGCGATCTCGGCCTCGCCACTCTCGAGGTCCTGGACGATGTCGTGCGCAGGCTCCTGCCGCAGCGCGAAGTCGATACTCGGCGCCACCGCGCGGAAGGCCTTCAGCAGGTCCGGCATCAGGCTGGTCGCGACCGAGTGCAGGAACGCCAGCCGGACCGTCCCGGACTCGGGGTCGAGCAGCGCGTCGATCCGCTGCCGCGCGGCGTCGACCGCCGCCGTCCCGGCCCGGGCCGCCTCGAGCACCAGTCGCCCGTACGGATTCAGCCGTACGCCGCGGTGCTCCCGCTCGAACAGCGGGACCCCGAACGCGCTCTCCACCCGGCGCAGCGAGCGGGACAGATTCGGCTGGCTCGTCCCCAGCACTGCCGCCGTCTCGGTCATGTGCTCGGTCTCCGCGAGTACGGCGAACCACCGCAGGTCCTCGACGTGCATGCGATAAGTGTATCGATTACTGCTGAGATCGACATTTTACGTATCGCACAAGCCGTGCCACCGTCGAAGACATGCACAAGTCCGTCGCTCTCGAGGCCGGCTACCTGCCCGGTGATCCGGAGTACCGCAAGCTCTCGATCGCTCTCTTCGCGGCCGGCCTGGCGACGTTCGCACTGCTCTACAGCACCCAGCCGCTGCTCCCCGCGCTCGTCGACGCCTTCCACGTCTCCCCCAGCCAGAGCGCCTTCACCGTGTCGTTCGCCACACTCGGGCTCGGCATCGCGCTCCTGATCGCCGGTCCGGCCTCAGAGGTGATCGGCCGCACCACTCTGATGAAGTGGTCGGTCGCAGCCACGTCGGCCTTCGCCCTGCTCAGCGCGTTCGCCCCGACCTGGCACACCCTGCTCGCACTGCGCGGATTGCAGGGCATCGCCATGGCCGGCCTTCCCGCGGTGGCGATGGCCTATCTACGGGAAGAGGTCCACGCAGACAGTCACGCGCGAGCCAGCGGCCTCTACATCGCCGGTACGGCGGTCGGCGGCATGGCGGGCCGTCTGATCGCCGGTGGACTCGCGGACCTCGGCGGCTGGAGATTCGCATCCGGCGGGATCGCGGTCGTCGGCATCCTGTGCGCCGCCTTGGTGTGGCTACTGCTGCCCGCGTCGCGCAACTTCCGCCCGAGCTCGGCCAGCCCGCGAGACCTTCGGGTACTGCGGGATCCCGCACTGCTGGCGCTCTACGGCATTGCCGCCACCGCTGTGGGCGCGTTCGTCGCCGTCTACAACGGTGCGGTCTTCCGGCTGTCCGGAGCGCCGTACAGCCTGAGTGCCGGCGCCGCAGGGCTGGTCTTCTGTGTCTATCTGCTCGGGTCGGTCGGCTCAGCCACGGCCGGCTCGCTGGCGGATCGCTACGGTCGCCGTACGGTCGTGCCCGTCGGCTGCCTGATCACACTGGCCGGTGTGGCGATCACGCTGGCCGCACCGCTGCCGCTCATCGTGCTCGGGCTCGCACTGATGACCGCAGGCTTCTTCGCGGTCCATGGCGTGGCCAGCGGGTGGGTCCCGGTCCGGGCACACGCCA
Organism: Kribbella sp. NPDC048837; assembly: GCF_055586945.1. NCBI lineage: Bacteria > Bacillati > Actinomycetota > Actinomycetes > Propionibacteriales > Kribbellaceae > Kribbella > Kribbella sp. NPDC048837. Next base: position 410,023 of record NZ_JBVJHF010000002.1, on the reverse strand, counting down.
GCGGCGGCAGCACGGGCCAGGCCTCCAGCCTGTACCTCTTCTCCTTCTACCTGGGCTCCTCGGTCTTCGGAGGCCTGGCGGGTACCGCGTGGAGTCACGCCGGCTGGAGCGGAGTGGCGCTGGAGGCCGGAGCGTTGTTCCTCGTCACGCTCGTGCTCGCCGTACTGCTCAAGAACGTTCCCAGCAAGGTGCCAAACTAGCCAGGTGACCAGAGCGACCGATGCAGCCGATCAGTTGGGGCTCAGCTACGAGGTAACGCGGCACGGCCGGGTGAACTCGCTCGAGGAGGCCGCCGCGGCGCGCGGCATCGAGCCGGCCAGGCTGATCAAGACGATCGTCGTGCGGCTCGCCGACGACGACTACCGGTTCGTGCTGGTGCCCGGCGACCGGGAGATCGCCTGGCCGAAGCTGCGCGCGCTACTGGGCGTCAACCGCATCTCGATGCCGGACAAGGACACCGCGCTCGACGTGACCGGCTACGTCCGCGGCACGATCACTCCGCTCGGCAGCACGAACGCCTGGCCGGTGATCGCCGACGACCGGATCACCGGCACGATCTCGCTCGGCGGCGGCGACCACGGCGTCGGCATCACCGTGAACGCCGACGACCTCGTCAAGGCCCTCGGCGCCACGGTGGCCGACGTGACGGACTAAACCAACAGCCCTCGCTGACCTGCGCGGAGACCGGCCTGGAAGCGGGTCGTGGCGTCGAGTGCTTTCAGGATGCGTTGCATGCGGCGTTCCACGGTGCGTTGAGCGACGCCGAGGCGGCGGGCTATCGCTTGGTCGGTCAGACCCGCGGCGGCCAGCGAGAGTAGCTGGCGATCGTCGGAGGTCAGGGGTCCTTCAGCGGTGGATGGCGTCAGCGGGCTTGCCTGCTGCCACAAGAGCTCGAACAACCGCAGCAGCGCGTCCAGCAGATTCGATGGTCCGAGCTCCACGACCGTGTCAGGTGTGGTGGGCAGCAGCGCTGTACGACGATCCACCACGACCAGCTTGAGTGGTACGTCGCGCAGCATCCGGCAACCGGCCGACCGAGCGGCCGCCAAATCCCCCGGCTCCGACAAAGAAGCCATGTCGTAGACCGTCCGGTACGACACGCCATGCGCCCGCCGTGGCTCGATCGGCAGCACGACGAATGGCGGGCGGTCCAGTAGCAGCACCTCCTCCTGGGCACTCTGCTGTGCTTGGAAGAACCGCTGGGCTACTGCCTCGCTGCCGCGGATGACGGTGAGCAGCCCGGCGTCGCGCCGGCGGAACTCGGACGTCAGGACAGCAGCACCCAGCCGGGCCTCGACGATCGCGGCCTGCTTCCGGAGGGCCAGCAGTTCCACCGCGGCCTCCGGCACCGCGGGTACATATCTGGCCGGGCGGTCCGGCGTACGGGTGGCCAGGCCGAGGGACAAGAGGGACCGCAGGTGCCGGCCGACGCGGGTGGCCGGCCAGGCGGTGTGGTGGGCCAGATCAGTCGTCGTGGACTCCGGGCGGGCCAGAAGCGCCCGGTAGAGCTGCTCGTCCTCCGAGCAGACACCGAGCGCCTCCAGCACCGGAGCCGGTCGATAACTGTGCATGTCAGGGCAGCGCGTGGACGTGGGCGCCGACCTGATTGGCGAACTGGCTGCCGTTCAGCGCGTCCCAGTTGGTCGACCAGGTCATCGCACCGCGCAGCGTCGGCCACGTGGTGCTCGGCTTGAAGTTGCCGCAGTTCGTGCCCTTGGTCAGGCAGTCCAGCGCGTTGTTGACGATGGCCGGCGAGACGTAACCGCTCCCCGCCGCCCGCGACGACGCGGGTACGCCGAGACCGACCTGGTCGGGCCGCAGTCCGTTCTGGAGCATGATGCAGGCCTGCGCCGTGATGAAGTCGACCGTGCCCTGCGAGTACACCTGTCCGTCGCAGCCGTTCATCGAGCCGGAGTTGTAGTACTGCACGTTGACCACGGTCAGGATGTCCTTGATCGCCAGCGCGAGCTTGAAGTACTCGAACGAGGTGCTCTGCATGTCGATCGTCTGCGGTGCCATCGCGATGATCAGGCCACTGCCGAACTGACTCTGCAGGCTGCGCAGCGCCTGACCCATGTACAGCGCGTTGACCCCGTTCTCCAGGTCGATGTCGATCCCGTCGAAGCCGTACTCGCGCAGCACCGAGAGCGCACTGCTCGCGAAGTTGGCCGCGGCGGTCGGGTCGGCGACCGAGATCGTGCCGTTCTGGCCACCGACGGACAGGATGACCTTCTTACCGGCCGCATGCTTCGCCGCGATGTCGGCCTTGAACTGGGCGACGGTGTAACCACCCAGCCCGGCGCTGTCGAGGTTGAAGGTGATGCCACCGGGCCGCGACGGGTCGGCGTCGGCGAAGGCGACCGCGATCAGGTCGTACGTGGCCTGCACGTCGGAGATGCGCTGTACCGTCGCACCGTTGTTGAAGTTCTGCCAGTACCCCGTGACGACGTGCTTCGGCAGCGGTCCGGCCGGCGGGTTCGTCGGTCCGCTCGAAGTGGTGCCCGACACGGTCGGGCCGTACGGCGAGCAGTTGCCGCTCGGGTCACACGCCCGCACCTTGAAGGAGTACGTCGTACTCGGGCTGAGGCCCGTGGCGGTCCAACTGGTCACGTTGCCGACGCTCTGCGCCGCTCCGGTTCCCCGTACGACGTCATAGTGGTCGATGCCGTTCGCGTCGGAGGCGGCTGACCAGTTCAGCTGCAGTGAGCTCGACGTCGGGCTGCCGACGGTCAGTCCGCTCGGCGTCGACGGCGGAGTGGTGTCCGGGGTCCCGCCCGGTCCATCCAGTACGACGTCATCCGCCTGGTACGGCGGGAGTCCGTACCAGCCGTGCAGATAGATCGTGATCGTCGTGGCCGAGGCACTCGTGGTGAAGGGGACGGTCAACTGGCTCCACGTGCTGCTCGTGGTCCAGGTGCTGGCCCCACCGTCGACACCGAGATAGACGTTCGACCCTTTGACCCACGCCGACAGCGTGTACGCCGTACTGGGCCTGACCGCTATCGACTGGGAACAGCGAGCGATGTCGTTCGAGCCGGGACTGGCCTGGAGGGCGTAGGTCCCGGAGTGTGGGGCCGAGGTGGTCACGCTGCCGGCCGGACAGGACCATCCGGACAGGGAACCGGACTCGAAGCCGGGGTTGGTGACGAGGTTGGTGGCCGCGGACGCGGCGCCGGGGGTCAGCAGGAGACCCATGAGAACGGCGAGCAGGCTGGTGATGACCGCTGCCTGGGGGCGGTACGCAGGCGGTTTCATGACTTACAAAGTGTGACCACTCGATTACATTGTCAAGACCCTGCATAAAGTGGAAGCGCTCTCACGCGCGAAAAAGCTGAGAAATGTACAGCTCTTTACAGAGCGACCTGGAGGAGGAAAGGCGACGGCCCCCGGCGGGGGGGTGACCGGGGGCCGTCTTCGGCCACGGGCTCGGGGGGAGGAGCCGGGGGCCGTTCAGGAGGCGACAGTCTGCCACTGTCAGGGGGTATGTACCCCCCTCGACCGGGTTTAACACATCTCAGTTCGATTGCGAACCGGACCTGCTCCGCCCAGGCGTCAGGACCGCCGATCAGGCGCTCCCAGCCAGTGTCACTGTCACACTGCTCACCAGTCTAACGGGATACCGGCCGACACAAAAGCCCGGGTCTCTCGGCGTTTCGCCCGGCTGCCTATGCTCGGGGTCATGGAGCACTCCGGGGCCGCCCGATCCGCCGCCTTCTTCGATCTGGACAAGACCATTATCGCCCGCTCCAGCACGCTCGCGTTCTCGCGGCCGTTCTACGCCGGCGGGCTGATCAACCGCCGGACCGTGCTCCGCAGCGCCTACGCCCAGTTCGTCTACCTGCTCGGCGGCGCCGACCACGACCAGATGGAGCGGATGCGCGAGTACATCTCCGCGATGTGCACCGGCTGGGACGTCCGGACGGTCCAGGCGATCGTCGCCGACACCCTCGACCACATCGTCACGCCGATGATCCACGACGAGGCGGTGGAGCTGATCGAGCAGCATCACGCGGCCGGCCGGGACGTGGTGATCGTGTCCTCGTCGGGCGCCGAGGTGGTCGAGCCGATCGGCGCGATGCTGGGTGCCGACAAGGTGATCGCCACCCGGATGGTCGTTGCTGACGGCAAGTACACCGGTGAGATCGCCGACTACGCGTACGGTCCGCACAAGGCGACCGCGATGCGCGCGCTGGCCGCGGCCGAGGGCTACGACCTCGCAACCTCCTACGCCTACTCGGATTCCGTCACCGACGAGCCGATGCTGGCCGCCGTCGGCCATCCGCACGCGGTCAACCCGGACAAGGCGCTGCGCCGGCTGGCGGTCGCGCGGGACTGGCCGGTGCTCGATTTCAGCGAGCCGGTCGGCCTGACCGAGCGGTCCCGGCTCCGGCAGGTACGACGTCCCGCGGTGGCCACCGCGGCGGTCGCCGGACTGGCCGCGTGGGCCTTCTTCCTGGCCAGCCGCCGGCGCACCCGGCCGGCCGCGGACTGACCGGAACAACACCCGGAAGTAACCGGAAAAGCTGAAGGTTGCTTCATTGTTCTCAACTCCATGAAGGCCACGCATCCCCTTCCCAGGAAGGGTTTTCAGGAGTACAAAGGAAGCACAAAGGACCTCCGGGTCCGGTAGAGATTGCACGGCAGCCAGGCACCCACGCGGCGACCAGCCCATCCCAAACGGGCAGCTCGACCCAGGCCAGTCCTGTGGCGGCAAACAGGTGCACGCATGGTAACCAGGATGGCGTGCCAGCGACGGCGTTCTCAGCTGAGAACGCCGTTCGCACGTCAGCGGGCAGCCAATCGCAGGGCGGCGTTCCGGGGATCAGCGGGCCGTGGCGAGCGGCGACCGCTCGGCACCCAATGACACGACTTCACACGACCGCAGCAACCAGTCACGAACCCCGGTCAACCCTCGCGCTGCGTAGTCACCCAGCCCTGGAGCATACGAGTTCGCCAACTCACAGTGACCGACCTCCGGCACCGTGACCGCGACCGGGTCGATGCCTCGGGCAACTAACAGGCAGCGTTCGGCGGCGCGGGCGACCAGTCCGTTCGCGGTCGGGAAGGGGCGCAGGATGGCCAGCTCCGCGTGGACCACGGCCGCGACGACCAGGCCGGGTGCCGCGGTCGGCCGGGTCAGGTTCTGGGCGAGCGCGCTCAGCCGCTCCCACATCTCGTCGGCCGGCGGCGCCGGCGGCAGGCCGGGGATGTCGTCGGGCACCGGCTCCTTGCTGGTCCGCAGATGGCCCAGTTCCTCGTCCGGGCCCAGGTCGGCCGCGGCCAACTGGTGCAGTCTGGTCCATACCTGCACCGGCGCCTTGTCCACCCGTGCTGCGAGCGCCATCAGCTCACCGGTCATCCGGACCGCACCGGTGGCCAGTCCGTCACCGGCACCGCGCCGTACCTCCTCCAGCGTCGACTGGCTGCCGGCCAGCACCGCGGAGGCGTGGGCGCCGCGCAGCAGGGCCTCGGCGGTGATGTCCGAGCCGACCTTGCGCAGCCCGCGGTCCCGGAGCAGGACGTCGACCGCGTCCCGGGCCGCCCGGGCCGCCGACCCGACCCCCTCGAGACCGGCCAGTGGCTCGAACACATCTGTACTCATGACTGCACCCTAGGATGACGTGGCATGGCGCTCGGCACCGTCCCCAAGTTCAGCATCGTGGTCCCCTGCCATGCCTCGCGGGCGTGGCTGCGGCCCTGCCTGGACTCGGTGCTGAGCCAGTCGTTCACCGACTTCGAGGTGATCGGGGTGGACGACGCCGACCAGGACGGCTCCGGGCGGATCCTGGACGAGTACGCCGCCGCCGACCCGCGGGTGCGGGCCCTGCACCTGGACGAGAACGTCGGCCTCGGCCTGACCCGGAACGCCGGGCTGAAGGAGTGCCGCGGGGAGTACGTGCTGTTCCTGGACGCCGACGACCTCTATCTGCCCGGCTCGCTGGAGGCGATCGCGCACCGGATCGACGACACCGGCCGGCCGGACATCGTGCTGTTCGACTACGAGCGGATCTTCTGGGACGGCCGGGTGGTCGGCAACCGGCGGCACGACGCGTTCGCGCGGGAGGGCGCCGGCGTGTTCACCGCGGCGGAGCGGCCGATCTTCCTCACCTTCCTCGAGGTGGTCTGGAACAAGGCCTGCCGCCGGGACTTCCTCGCCCGGCACGGGTTCGCCTTCACGGCGGGCTTCTACGAGGACGCGCCCTGGACCTACTCGACCATGCTGACCGCCGAGCGGATCGCCACCCTGGACCGGGTGGTTGTGCACTACCGCCAGCACCGGACCGGCGGCAACATCCACGCCACCGCCGGCCGCAGGCAGTGGGACATCTTCGACCAGTACGACCGGGTACACGCGTTCATCCAGTCCGATCCGGAGCTGGCCGGCTGGCGCCGGTTCGCGTTCGACCGTTCGCTGGACCACATCCTCGCCGTACTCGCGAAGCCGGAGCGGCTCGATCCGGACGACCGGGCCGAGTTCTTCCACGCGGCGCATGCGTTCGCCAAGCGCTGGAAGCCCGACGGGTACACGACCGACCGGACCGGGCGTGGTTTCAAGCGCTGGCTGCTCATCCACGACGACTATGCGACGTACTCGACCCTCAAGCTCAGTGCGCGGGTCCTGCAGGTCCAGAGTCCGCGCAAGACCGTCGGCAAGCTGCTGCGGCGCGGCAAGCTCGACCCGAACCTGGCGGCGTACACGGCCTACTGGGGTAAGCAGTTCGCCTGCAACCCGCGGGCCATCTACGAGAAGGCGGCCGAGCTCGCGCCGCATCTGCGCGGGGTCTGGGTCGTCGACGCCGACTACCTGAGCGCGATCCCCGAAGGAGTCGAGTACGTCGTCGCGGGCTCACCGGCGTACCAGAAGCTGCTGGACCGGGCGACGTACTTCATCAGCAACATGAACTGGCCGAAGGAGCTGGACAAGCGCGAGGGCCAGATCCACCTGCAGACCCAGCACGGTACGCCGCTCAAGACGATGGGGACCGATCTGCGGCACTTCCCGGCGGCCTCCAAGGACCTGGACCTGGACGAGCTGATGCGTCAGACCGACCGGTGGGACTTCAACCTGTCCTCGAACCGATACTCCTCGGAGATCTGGGAGCGGACCTACCCGGCGTACTTCGAGGAGCTCGAGTACGGCTACCCGCGGAACGACCGGCTCCTCACGGCCACCGTCGACGACGTCCGGGCGATCCGGGCCTCGCTCGGGTTCGACGACTCGCACCTGGTCGTGCTCTACGCACCGACCTTCCGCGACGGCGTCGACTCGATCCGGGCCCCGGGGGGTCTGGTCGACCTCGGCGGGGACGGGATCCATCTCGACCTGGACAAACTGGCAACGGTGGCCGGTGCGCACGCCCGGGTGCTGGTGCGGACGCACTACTCGTTGTCGAAGGCACCGGAAGCGCACTCCGGCGCGGTGATCGACGTGTCCCGGCACCCGCGGGTCGAGGACCTGATGCTGGCGGCGGACGTGCTGATCTCGGACTACTCGTCGATCACCTTCGACTATGCGAACCTGGACCGCCCGATCGTGCTGCTGGTCGACGACCAGGGCTTCTACGACGGCCGGCGGGGCACGTACTTCGACATCACCGAGTTCCCACCCGGGCTGATCGCGCGGTCGGCCGAGGAGCTGCACACCGCCCTCCGCACCGGCGCGTTCGCGTCACCGGAGGCGGCCAAACACCGGCAGCTGTACCGCGAGAAGTTCTGCGAGTGCGACGACGGCCGGGCGGCCGAGCGCGTCGTACGACGGGTCTTCCTCGGCGAGACCGACATACCGGCGATCGTGCCGCTCGCGGATCGCACGGCGGCACCCTCGCCGTACTTCATGCATAATGGCTGACATGTCGATCAGCCTGGAGTCCCGGAGCGCCCTGCGCCTGCGGTCCAGCCTGCGACGACGACGCACTGTCTGAACACCTCAGCCTGTTCCAGTCGCGTCTCCTTCGAAGGACCTCGTCATGTCCGCTGTTCTGCCTGTCCTGGCCACCAGACTGTCCACCGCCGCCGCGGCCGCCTTCGGTCCGTCGTACGCCGACCTCGATCCGGAGCTGCGGTCGGCGACGAAACCGGAGTTCGGCCACTACCAGACCAATCTCGCGCTCCGGCTCGGCAACCTGCTGAAGCAACCACCGCGGGAGGTGGCCGCGCGCCTGATCGCCGAGCTGCACGTCGACGACCTCTGCTCGAAACCGACCATCGCGGGACCCGGTTTCGTCAACCTGACTCTCCTGCCGTCGACGCTCGCAGCCGCGGTCAACCAGCCACAGACCTTCGGGACCAGGGGTGAGCGGGTCGTCGTCGACTACTCGCAGCCGAACGTCGCGAAGCAGATGCACGTCGGCCACCTGCGGTCCACGGTGATCGGCGACGCCCTCTCCAACGTGCTGCGGTACGTCGGGTACGACGTGATCCGGCAGAACCACGTCGGCGACTGGGGCACGCAGTACGGGATGATGATCGAGCAACTGCTCGACGAGGGCCTGGACGCGGAATCCCTTGATCTGCAGGGATTGCAGCTGCTCTACGAACGGAGCCGGCAGCACTTCGATGCCGACGGCACCTTCGCCGACCGGTCCCGGGGCCGGGTCGTGCTGCTGCAGTCCGGCGATCCGCGGACGCGGGCGATCTGGCAACGGATGGTCGACGTGTCGCTGGACGACTTCGAGCAGGTCTACGCCCTCCTCGGTTCCCATCTCCAGCGGGCGGATGTGGTCGGCGAGAGTGCGTACAACGACGACCTGCCCAAGGTCGTCGACGAGCTCCAGGCAGCCGGTCTGCTGACCGAGTCCGACGGTGCGATGTGCGCCTTCCTGCCCGGGTTCGTGGGCCGGGACGGCTCACCACTGCCGGTGATCGTGCGGAAGTCCGACGGCGGCTTCGGCTACAGCGCGACCGATCTCGCCGCCATCCGGCACCGGGTGGGCACCTTGCACGCCGACCGGATCGTGTATGTCGTGGATCACCGGCAGGCACTGCACTTCGACCAGATCTTCACGCTGGCGCGGACAGCCGGCTGGTTGCCGGCGGACGTTCCGGCCGAGCACGTCTCCTTCGGCACTGTCCTCGGACCGAACGGAAAGCCCTTCAAAACAAGAGCCGGCGGCACGGTGAAGCTGACCGCGCTGCTGACCGAAGCTGTCGCGCGGGCCGGAGAACTACTCGAGGACCGGGACGGCATCGACCGGGAGGCGACCGCACGGGCGGTCGGGATCGGAGCGGTCAAGTACGCCGACCTGTCCAGCGACCGGGGCAACGACTACGTGTTCGACCTGGACCGGATGGTCGCGATGACGGGCAACACCGGGCCGTACCTCCAGTACGCCCACGCCCGGCTCACCCGGCTGCTGGCCAAGGCCGGTGCGACCGGTGGTGAGGTGACCGAACTCAAGGACCCGGCCGAGGAACGGCTGGCCCTCCTGCTGACCGGCTTCGCCGCGACGGTCGCCCAGGTCTCCGAGACTCTCCAGCCGCACCGGCTCTGCACGTACCTCTACGAAGTAGCGTCCGCGCTGTCCACCTTCTACGAGCAGTGCCCGGTCCTGACCAGCGAGGGCCAGACCCGGGCGAGCCGGATAGCCCTCTGCACGGCGACCCGGCAGGTGTTGCAGGATGGACTCGGCCTGCTCGGTATCGAGGCCCCAGACGCCATGTGACGGAGGTTGCCCATGTTGCCGTGGTCCGCAGAGCTCGCCGGCCGGCTCGAGCAGAAGACGTACGAGAGCGAGTTGCTCCGCGGGAACCCGCTGGGTGATCCGCACGAGCGGCCGGTGCTGGTCTACCTGCCACCCGGGTACGACGAGTCGGACCAGCGCTACCCCACCATCTACGTGACGATGGGGTACACCGGGCATGTCGGGATGTGGTTCAACCGGGTGCCGTTCCGGCAGCCCTACCCGGAGTTGCTGGACGCGATGTTCGCCGCCGGCGACGTGCCGCCGGGGATCGTGGTGTTCGTCGACTCGTGGACCAGGTACGGCGGCAGCCAGTGCCTCGACTCCCCCGGCACCGGGCAGTACCACTCGTACCTGTGCGAGGAGATCGTCCCCTGGGTCGATGCGACGTACCGGACCATCGCCGACCGGGATCACCGGGCCGTCACCGGGAAGTCCAGCGGCGGCTACACGGCGATGGTGACGCCGCTACTGCGGCCGGACGTGTTCGGCGCGCTCGCGACGCACGCTGGTGACGCGGCCTTCGACCTCTGCTACCGGCCGGAGTTCCCGGTGCGCGCCCGGACGCTGCGGGACAAGTTCGACGGCAGCTACGACAAGTACTTCGAGGACCTGGCCACCCGGACCGGCCGGACCACGAACGAGGACCTGCACCTGCTGGAGATGTACGGGTACGCCTCGGCGTACTCCGCCGAGCCCGACGGCACGGTGCTGCTGCCCTTCGACGACCTGGGCGCGGTCATCCCGGAGATCTGGGAGCGCTGGCTGTCCCGCGACCCGGTCGAAATGGTCCGCGAACCGCAGTACGCCGAAGCGCTCCGGTCACTGCGCGCCGTGTGGATCGACGCGGGCCTGCAGGACGAGTACTACCTCGACCTGGGTGCCACCGCGTTCCATCGGGCCGCCCAGAAGGCAGGCCTGCCGGACGAACGGGTGCACTTCGAGCTGTTCGAGGGCACCCACGGCGGCATCGAGTACCGCTACCCGATGGCGGTCCGCTGGTTGTGCGAGCAACTCACCCGGTAATTCGGGTGCTGGGGCCGATCGGACACCGTACCTTCGAGCCATGAGCTGGCCGGAGGGGATCGAGGCGCGTCCGATCGACAAGGCGGACGCGGAGGCGTGGGCGGAACTGCTGGCTGCCCGGGAGAAGGTCGACCAGGAGGGCGAGAACTACAGCGCCGACGACCTGCTCGAGGAGCTGGACGACCCACACCTGGACGCGGCCCACGACACCGTCGGTCTGTGGGCCGACGGGCGGATGGTCGGCTACGGCAAGGTGCACGCGTCCGCGACCGTGGTGGACGTGGACCGGGTGCGGACCGAGGGCACCATCCACCCGGAGTGGCGCCGGCGCGGCCTGGGTACGACGCTGATGCGCTGGCTGATCCAGCGCGCCGGTGAGGTACACGCCGCCAAGCACCCGGACGCGGTCGGCGAGGTCAGCAACGGCACCATCAGCACGAACGCCGGCGCCGACCGGCTGCTGCGGAACTTCGGCTTCGAGGAGACGCGGTACTTCTTCGAGATGAAGCGCCCGCTGGACCAGCCGGTGCCCGCGGTGGCCCTCGCGGACGGATTCCGGCTCGAGCCCTTCGACCCGGCGGTCGACGAGACGCTCCGGCTGACCCACAACGAGGTGTTCCTCGACCACTGGGGCTCGACGCCGCGGGACGCGGAGAGCTGGAAGGTCTGGTTCACCGGAGCCCGGGCGTTTCGCGGCGGATCGTCGTACGTCGTCCGGGACGGCGAGACGATCGCGGCGTACGTGCTCGGCTACGAGTGGGACGCCGACACCGAGGCGACCGGGATCCGCGAGCTGTACATCGGCCAGGTCGGAACCCGCCGGGCCTACCGGGGCCGCGGACTGGCCCGCGCCGCCCTGGCGAAGGTCCTCGCCGAGGCCGTACAGGCCGGCTACCAGCGATCGTCGCTCGGCGTCGATGCCGACAACCCCACCGGTGCACTCGGCCTGTACGAAAGCCTCGGCTTCGCGGTTCACAGCAAGTGGGTCACCTACCGCTTGCCGCTCTGATCAGACGTGTGAGTCGACCACCATTGGCTCGGTGGTCGCCTCGACCGCCTCCGGCTGGGTGCGGAACCAGTTCCAGGGGCGGACGCTGATGACGATCATGGTCAGGCTCAGGACGGCGTAGACGAGGGATCCGATGAAGGCGGCGTGGACGCCGTCGACCAGGACCTCCCGCGGAACGGTCGAGCTGGAGTTGCGGCTCGCCGTGCCGAAGATGGTGACCAGGATCCCCAGGCCGAGTGCGCCGCCGACCTGCTGGACGACGTTCAGCATGCCGGACGCGGCGCCCGAGTCCTCCGGCGCGACACCGGAGATGGCCCGGCCGACGAGCGGGATGAAGATCATCCCGGCACCCGCTCCGAACAGCAGCAGCGGTCCGACCACATCGGCCAGGTAGGTGCTGTGCGCATTCAGTTGCGTCAGCCAGACCGTGCCCAGCGCGACCAGCGTCGATCCGGTCAGCATCAGCTTCGCGCCGTCGATCCGCGCGACCAGCTTCGGTACGACGCGCGACGCCGTGAACAGCAGACCGGTCAGCGGCAGGAAGGCCAGGCCGGCGGCCAGCGGGCTGAGATCGAGCACACCCTGCAGGTACTGGGTGAGGAAGAAGAACATCCCGAACATCGTCCCGACCACCAGCAGCATGGTCACGTACGACGCCGACCGGTCGGCGGACCGGAACAGGCGCAGCGGCACGATCGGGTGGCTGACCCGGCGCTCGATGAGTACGAACGAGACCAGCAGGACCACGCCGACCGCGAACGCGGCCAGCACCTCGGCCGACGTCCAGCCGGCCTCGGCGACCCGGATGAAGCCGTAGACGAGTGAGGTGATGCCGAGCGTCGAGGTGAGCGCACCGGCCACGTCGAACCGACCGGTCTCCGGTGCGGTCTCGGTCAGCACCCGGCTGGCCGTGATCACCAGCGCGATACCGATCGGGACGTTGATGAACAGGCCCCAGCGCCAGGACACCCAGTCCGTCAGCATGCCCCCGAGCACCAGGCCGACGCTGCCACCACCGGACGACACCAGGCTGTAGTAGCCGAGTGCCTTCATCCGCTCGGGACCTTCGCGGTAGGTGAGCATGAGCAGGGTGAGAGCCGCCGGTGCGGCGATCGCACCGCCGATCCCCTGCAGGACACGGGCGGCGAGCAGCAGCTCCGCGTTCGGCGCGAGACCGCCGAGCAGCGAGGCGAGCGTGAAGACGCTGATACCGGTGAGGAACACCCGGCGGCGACCGAGCAGGTCGCCGGCGCGAGCGCCGAGCAGGAGCAGACCGCCGAACGCGAGCGCGTAGGCGTTCTGTACCCAGGACAGGCTGGACGGGCTGAAGTGCAGGGCCTGCTGAATATGGGGCATCGCGATGTTCACCACGGTGCCGTCGAGGATCACCATCAACTGCGTGACCAGGATGACTGCGAGGACTACCCCGGGCCGCCGGGCGGGCGTGCCTGAGGCGGCGCCGGCCGGCGCCGCGGCTGTTGCCGACATATTGCTCCTTACCCCGGAGGGGCTACAGTTGGGAGGGAAAGCGGAGCGCTCCTCCGGATACGATACGGAGGCCCCCTCCGCTTTGCAAGCGATATTGTGTGCGGACTGTGGGCCGCGGGCCGGCTACCGACAGCGAGGAGGCTGAAGATGGCGCCGACACCGTTGCCGTCGATGCGGCCGACCCGGGCCGACGCGGCGCGGAACTACGACCTGCTGGTGACGGCCGCCCGGCAGGCGTTCTCCGAGCACGGTACGGACACCTCGCTGGAGGAGATCGCCCGCCGGGCCGGCGTCGGGATCGGCACCCTGTACCGCCGGTTCCCGAGCCGGACCGCGTTGCTCGAGGCGGTCTACGTGGACGAGATCCAGTCCGTCTGCGACCGCGCGTACGACTTCGACCGGGAGCTGGAGCCGTTCGAGGCACTGGCCGCCTGGCTGCGCAGCTTCGTCGGGTACGGGCTGTCCAAGAAGAGCCTGGCCAGCGAGCTCACGGTTGCCCTGGGCAAGGACTCGCAGTTCTTCCAGGTCTGCAAGATGAACGTGGAGAACGCCGGCCAGTTGCTGCTGGACAAGGCGAAAGCGGCCGGCGAGGTCCGGCCCGAGCTCGAGCTGATGGACATCATGCGGCTGGTCGGCGGCATCAACATGGGCCGCGACATGGAGCCGGAGCAGGCGCACCGGCTGCTCGACATCGTGCTGTGCGGCCTCAGGCCCGCTGCGTCCTGACCTCCGCCAGCGACGGGTTGGCGGCATCCCGCTCGGTGGAGCTCAGCTGTTCGCGCGGGAACGGCCACTCGATCGCGAGCTCGGCGTCGAACAGGTCGACCGTGACGCGCTCCGGCGACCAGTACTCGTTCACCAGGAAGTTGTAGATGGTGTGCGGCGTCAGCGTGCAGAACGAGTTCCCGACGCCGCGAGGCACATACAGCGCGTCGTCCACGCCGAGCTCGAACGTCGCGACCGTGCCGAAGGCCGCAGTGTCGCGCAGCTCGACGAGCGCGACGAACACCCGCCCGGCCGACGGCGACAGGTACTTGTCCCACGGCTCGGCGTGGATCCCGCGGACGATCCCCGTCTCGGCGAAGTACGCGACGTTGTGCTGGACCACCTCCAGCCCGAGTTCCTGAAGCTTCCCGCGGTGGAAGTCCTCCTTGAACCACCCGTCGTCGTTGGTGTGCACATCCAGCTCGATCCGCAGCACCCCGGGGATCGAGGTCTCGTGTGCTCTCACCGGCGGACCTGCCGGCGGGCCTCGAGCTGGGCCTGGTCGGCCGCGGTCAGACCGGCATGCCACCCGGCACCGTTGGTGATGCGCGTCCGCCGGGTCGTCGTGTTCGGGAACAGCTTGGTGAACAAGGCGTCCACCTGCTCCTCCCGCTTGGCCAGCACCGGCAGCAGCCGGCTCGCATCGGCTTCGGGTACGGCGGCCTCCGCGGCGGCCGTGGTCGCCTCCAGCCGCTCGCCGATCCGTTGTGCGTAAGCCATCAGGAACGACTGCCGGAACGAGCGCGTCCTGGACTCACCCCGGTGGCCAATGTGTTTGCCTGCGGCAAGCATCGCCCGATTCGCCTGCACCAGCAGGGATGTACTGAGGATCTCGGTGTGCTGGAGGTCCAGCTCGGCCCCGACGATCGTCACGACGGCCAGGTTGTCGATCACGACCGTACGGCAGCGGTTGGCCGCCGCCACCGCGCCGACGAGCTGCGCCTTCGCGGAGACGTACGGGGTGTCGACCCAGAGCCGGCGGCCGGCGGAGTCGTCCGGGATCTCCACCTCCGCCGCCTCCACCAGAGCGCTGTCGAGGGAGAACTTCGTCATCAGCTCCTGAGCCTTGCCGGACAGGGCTTCGGCCTCGTCCGGGAACTCGGTCGCCTCGGCCTTCGCGAGCAGTCGCCGGATCCGCGCCAGCATCTTCCCGTTCGCGGGTACGGCGTGATGCTCACGACGTGCCGTCGTACCCGGCAGTGGGTAGAGCCGGGCCAGGACCGGCAGGGACTGGAGGAAACCGGCCAGGGACAGGGTGTGATGCAGCGTGAGGTAGCGGCCGACGCGCGCCGCGGCTGCCCAGGCCGTGAGGGTCAACTCGGTGAAGGGTTGCGGGACGCCGAGGTCGGTCAGTTGGTCGAACCAGCGCGGGTCGATCGTGCCCGCTCGGTAGCGCTGGTGCTCGGCGGAGATCGCTGCCAGCAGTAATGGTTCTACGCCAGGGTCCAGCTCGCGGCGGCCGTGCTGGACCACGTCGGCGGGCGCCCAGCCGCGTTCCCAGGTGGTGCGGAGCAGACCGGCCAGGAACACCTGCACGCAGCGATCCACCTGCGCTTGATCGCGTTCGTCGTACGCACCGAGACGCGCGAGCTGACCGTCGGCCAGGTCGTCGCGCTGGGCAACGACGGTCGCCGCGATCGGTAACAATCGCAGAATCTCGTCGTCGCTCACTCGGACAAGTCTGACAGACACCGCACGAAGGTCTGCCCGAAAGGACGCTGCCCGGGTCCGCGGTGGCTCGCGCAGCATGTCCGGAGCGTCCTCGGTCGACGACGGGCTGATGATCGATCAAGGCGAAGTACGACCCGGACAACGTCTTCCACCGCAATCAGAGCATCACGCCGGCCGTCTGAAGGTTGCCTTAAGCCCGCTCTGGGACGATCCTGCCGAGAGGGACATCTCAGGGGGAGGCAGTTCTCATGACACAACTTGCCGACAGCGGCATCGGTGATCTCCGCACCGCAATGGGCGGACCGGTGCTCGGTCCGGACGATGCCGGGTACGACGACGCCCGGCGACTGTGGAACGCGGGGATCGACCGGCGCCCGGCCGTGATCGCCCGGTGCCAGAGCGCGGCGGATGTCAGCCGGGCGGTGCTGTTCGCGCGCGACCAGGGACTGGAGATCGCGGTCCGTGGTGGCGCGCACAGCCCGGGCGGCTCGGCGTCCGTCGACGACGGGCTGATGATCGACCTCAGCCTGCTGAACCAGGTCACGGTCGACCCGGTCGCGAAACAGGCCCGCGTCGGCGGCGGCGCCCTGCTCGGGCAGCTCGACGCGGCCGCTCAGGAGCACGGCCTGGCGACACCCGCCGGCATGATCAGCCACACCGGCGTCGGCGGCCTGACGCTCGGCGGCGGCATGGGCTGGCTGACCCGCAGGCACGGGCTCAGCATCGACAACCTTGTCTCGGTCGAGATCGTCACCGCCGACGGGCAGATCCGCCGCGTCTCCGACGAGGAGAACCCGGACCTGTTCTGGGCGATCCGGGGTGGCGGTGGGAACTTCGGCGTGGTGACCGAGTTCGAGTTCCGGCTGCACGAGGCCGGGCCGATGATCCAGTTCGGCCTGGCGTTCTGGGATCTCGACCGGGGCGCCGACGTACTGCGGATGGCCCGCGAGGTGATCGCGAAGCTTCCGGACGAGCTGAATATCCTGGTCGGAGCGGTGAACGCACCGCCGGCTCCGTTCGTGCCGGCCGAGTACCACTTCCGGCCCGGGTACGCACTGATCGTCACCGGCTTCGGCACCGCCGAGGAGCACGCCCGGGTGATGGACGAGATCCGCTCGGCCGTGCCACCGCTGGTCGAGTTCGCGAGCCCGATGCCCTACCTGGCGTTGCAGCAGCTGCTGGACGAGGCGAACGCGTGGGGCTTCCACGCCTACGACAAGGGCTTCTACCTCGACGACTTCACCGACGACGCGATCGAGGTGATCACCGAACACGTGCCGCTCAAGCAGTCGCCGGGATCCGTGCTGCTGTTCTACCGCCTCGACGGCGCCTACTCGAAGGTCGCCGAGGACGCGACCGCGTTCAGCGGCAGCCGGGCACCCGGCTACGCGGGCTTCATCATCGCGGTCTGCCCGACACCGGAGCTGCTCGAGGACGACCGGGTCTGGGTGAAGTCCTTCTGGGACGCGCTCGTACCGGTCAGCCGGGGGATCGGGAGCTACGTGAACGCGATCAGCGACAGCGGCGTGGACGATCGGGTCCAGGCGTCGTACGGCGCGAAGTACGACCGGCTGGCCGCGATCAAGGCGACGTACGACCCGGACAACGTGTTCCACCTGAACGCGAACATCAAGCCGGCCTAGATCGAGGCGGCACCGTCGACGACTAGGACCTGGCCGTTGATGTTGGTGTTGTCGAGCAGCAGCATCCGGACGACCGGGACGACGTCGTCCGGCTCGGTCAGGTGACCGGTCGGGGTGCGGCGGACGATCTGGTCGAGCTGGGTCTGGCCGAGCACCGCGGACATCTCCGAGGCGAAGAAGCCCGGCGCGACCGCGTTGGCCAGGACGCGGCCACCGAGTTCACGCGCGAGTGAACGGGTGGCCGCGTCCATGCCGCCCTTGGTGGCGGAGTAGGCGACCAGCCCCGGGTAGCCGCGCTGCGCGCAGATCGAGGTGACGTTGACGATCCGGCCCTTCAGCCCCTTCGCGAGCATCCGGCGGAGCACGAACCGGGTCAGCACCAGCGGCGAGGTCAGGTTGGTCCGGATGATCTCGTCGAGCCGCTCGGCCGAGGTGTGCACGTGCAGCGAGTCCTGGCCGATCGCCGCATTGTTGACCAGGGCATCGATCGGTCCGAGCGCGGTCTCCACGGCCTTGACGAACGCCTGTCCGGCCGCGGCGTCGTTGATGTCGACGGAGCCGGCGTACAGGTGGTCCGGGTACTTCTCGCCGAGCGCGGTCAGCTCCGGCGTCACGGTCCGGGCGAAGGCGGCGACCTTCAGGCCGGCCGCGAGCAGGTCGGTGACGATCGCCAGGCCGAGGCCGCGGGAGCCACCCGACACCAGCACGACCGACGCGGGCGGGACCAGGCTGGGCTCAGACATCACTCTTCAAGGTTTCCTTCTGCGGGATCTCGTCGAGGAACGTGATGCGCCGCGGTACGCCGTAATCGGGCAGGCGGCTCGAGCACCACTGGACCAGGTCGGCGTTGCTGATCGGGCCGAGCGACCGGTTCGGCACCACTTCGGCGGCGACCATCCGGCCGACCAGCGGGGCCTTGCGGGCGAACACCCGGGCCCAGGAGACACCCGGGTGACCCATCAGCACGCTGCGGACGACACCGGCGGACACCTTCGATCCGCCGACGTTGATCTCGTCGGTGTCCAGCCGCCCGGTGATCAGCACCCGGTCGCCGTCGTACTCGACCCGGTCGCCGGTGTGGACGGCGCCGACCAGGCCGGCCCCGTGATGCGGTGAGCGGATGACCAGCTCGTCGCCGTCGATCGAGAGGATCGGGCGGTCGAGGTCGGGCCTGCGGTCGAGCCAGGCCTTGGGGAACCCGGCCTTGCCGTCGTGGACCACGATCGACGCGCCCACCTCGGAGGACGCGTAGATCCAGGAGATCCGGGCCTTCGGGAAGAGCTCCCGGAGCTGGTCGAGGATCGCCTGGTCGACGGGTTCACCGCCGAGCGTGATCTGCTCCAGCGGCACGTCGCTCAGCGCGTCGGCGTCGCGGTAGATCGCCTGCCGCCAGAAGGTCGGCGTTCCGGAGGCGGCGGTGACGCCGTGCTCGCCGGCGATCGCCGGCCAGTCCTCGAGCTCGCCCGGCTCGATCACGACCAGGCCCTGATCGGCCTGGGTCAGCGAGAGGGTGACGACCTGCCACCACGCGTAGGTGCCCGGTGAGTACGGCAGCAGCCACGTGCGCGGCGGCTGGTCGCCGGTGACGGTGGTCAGGGATTCGAGAGTGTGGCCGATCCGCTTCGGGCGGCCGGTCGAGCCGGAGGTGAGCAACCAGGCGCGGCCGGACTCCTCGACGCGCTTGAGCTTGGCCGGGGTCACGTCCCCATCGGGCAGAACCACCGCGAATCCGGACTCGCCCAGTTCTTCGCGCATCCGCTCGTCGACGCGGGATGCGGTGGCGACCAGGAGCTCGGTGCCGTGGACCGCGTGGTGACGGAGAGCGGCGAGGGCGTCGGCGCCGTTGTCGACCAGGACGGCCGCCGGCGACGGCAGTTGCGGGAGCTTGTGCAGGGTCCGCCAGGTCAGGCTCTTGCCGGCGACGACCACAGTGTTGTCGTCACCGATCAGGGCGGTGGTCCGGCGCCGCATGCTCACGCCGACTGGAGCTGCTCGATGAAATCCAGCACGTCGCCGACAGTGGCGATCCGGCGCAGCCCGGGGGCATCGAAGTTCAGCTCGTCGTCCAGCTCGTCCTCCACCCGGAGGGCCAGCTCGGAGAAGTCCAGGGACCGGAACCCGATCTCCCTCAGGTCCGCCCCGTCATCTGCCGGCAATGTCCGTCCCTGCGCCGTCATCACCTCACCCATCAATTCCCTGACCCGACCCCGGTCCACCGAACTCATAAGCCCAGAGCCTAGCGTCTCCGTTCCGCCGTACCCCCGGCCGACGGGGAACTCATGGGGGTTCCGGAGGCGCGGCGCCGGCCGAGTCCGGAGGTGGCGGGCGGCGGGCCACGAAAGCTTTCAGGCGTTTGATGCGCGCGCTGATCTCCCAGCCGACCAGGGCGATCAGGGGGCTCGCGGCGGCGACGGCGGCCAGAAGGACCTCCTCGACCGGTAGTCCGGCGATGTGGAGGACGATCATCGGACCTCCCGGGCGCTGCGGGTTCTGGGAGATTACTGAGTGTAAAGGGGAATCTTCCGGCGGTAAACGGGTCACCGGCCACGGACACGACTCCGGCGACTCATACACTTTGCCGATGATCAGAGCCGGCCGGGGGAAGCGCGTGGCCGCGGGACGTGGGGCGCGCGTGGCGGCGATGGTGAGCCTCCCGGTGCTGCCACTGGCCTGGTTCGTCGCGTTGCAGGAGCAGCCGCCCTGGATGACCGGCGCGTACCTCGGGTACCTCGTGGTCGTCATCGCCGTACCGGGCACGTTGTTCTGGCGCCGGCTCACCGGTGGCTCCGGCTGGTTCACCGTGGACGTGGTGCTGGGGACGGCGTTCGGCCTGGCCGTCGAGGCACTGCTCTATCCGCTCGGAATGCTGTTCGCGATGCCGTTCGCGGCGCTGCTGATGCCCGCGCTCGCGTTCGGGGTGTGGCGATCGCTGCCGCGACGGAAGCTGGCCGAACGGCCGACGCCGTGGTGGGCGATTGCCGGTGTGATGGTGGCGGTCGGTGTCGCGGCCGCGTGGTTCGTGCGGGTCGGTTCGCAACTCATCCCGCTGACCGGACCCACTGCACTCAGGCCGAACTCGGACGCCCCGCACAACCTCGCGGTGGCCGGCGAGCTGACGCATCACTTCCCGCCGCGGATCCCCTACGCCGACGGGAAGTGGCTGACCAGCCACTGGGCGGCGTACGACCACATCGCGTCGTCGCACTGGATCACGAGCATCCCGCTCGACGTACTGACGTACCGGATGGTGCCGTTCGCCTGGATCTTGCTGACCGTGCTGGGCGCTGCCGCGGTCGGCATGGTGCTCACGGGTCGCGCTGTGGCCGCTCCGATCGCCGCCGGGCTCACTGTGGCCGCGGGCGATCTGGTCGCGTGGCCGTGGGCGGTGTCGGACCGGGTGTTCGAGGACGGACCGTTCTCACTCGGTCAGCTGACCAATCCGCCGCAGGCGTTCTCGACGGTGCTGTTGCTGCCGCTCATCGCGGTCACTGCGTTGCTCCTGCGTCGCAAGCCCGGTCAGACGCGTGGACAGCTTTTCCGGCTCTACGTCACGGCCGGAGTGCTGATTGCGGCCTTGGCGTTGACGAAGGCGACCACATTGCCGGTCTACGCGACCGGGCTGGCCGCTGCGTGGATCTATCTGACCGTTCGGGCCGGACGGCTGAACCTGCGCGCGCTGGTGCTCGGTGTGGCTGTCGCGGCGGCGTACGCGGTGACCTTCTTCCTTGTCCTGCAGGGCGCCCAGTCCAGCGTGCGATTCGACCCGGCCGCGGCGTTCGAAGCCCTGGCGGACCAGATGGGCGGCGGCTCCGCGGTTCCGGTGATCGCCGCCGTGGTGGTGGTCGGCTGGGTCATGCCACTCGTCGGCGCCCTGCTGATCAAGCGACGGATCCCGCGCGATCCGATGCCGGTGTTCCTGGTCTTCGGCTTCGTCGCGGCGATCGTCGGTGCGTCCGTGTTGTACGACGAGGGCGACACCCAACTGTTCTTCGTCCGCACCGGCTTCATCTACGGCGTCCTGCTCGCCACGTGGGGTCTCGGGTCGCTGGAGCGGCGGCAGTACTGGATTGCCGCCGTGGCCCTGCTCATCGGGGTCGCTGCGATCTACTGGGGTCGCTATCGCTCGCCCGACTCGTGCACTTCGGCCTCCTGCTTCGGACAGGGCCTCGCGGTCGCCCTGGCGATCGCAGTACTCGGCATCGGTGTGTTCGGGCTCATCCTGCGCGGCTCCCGGCGTACCTGGGCTGTCATCGCCGTGGCCGTCCTCCTGGGTATGACGGCGTCGTCGACGATGGTGTCGTTGCGGAAGTTCGCCACACCGCCGTTGACGGAGTACGCGTCGATCGCACCGGGCGGGATCGAGGCGGCCCGGTTCATCCGGCGGAACTCCGGGTCCGATGACCGGATCGCCACCAACCTGCACTGCCATCGCGCTCGCGCGTCACACTGCCTCACCGGCTCCTACTGGATCGCCGGGTACGCCGAACGCCGGGTGCTCGTGGAGGGCTGGGCCTACCAGACCCGGGTCGACGACACCTACCCCGACGGCGTCCAGAGCAGCTACTGGGACCAGGAGCAGCTGCGTCTGAACGACGAGGCGTTCACCAACCCGACGCGTGACGTGCTGGAGACGCTGCGGACCAAGTACGACGTGCAGTGGTTGCTGCTCGACGAACGGGTCAGCTCGCCACCGAAGGACCTGGATCGGCTCAGCGAGCTGCGGTTCCAGTACGGCACCGTCCGCGTCTACCAGCTCTATCCGCCACCGCCGGAGAACCCGTTCCCGTCCCAGACACCGTCACCCACCGGCACGCCGTCCCAGACGCCGTCCTCGACGTTCCCGACCGGTTCGCCCACGCAGTCCCCGAGTCTCCCGACGCCGACTCCCGGAGTCCCGACGCAGTCGCTGACGCCGGGCCAGACGCTGCCGAGTCAGCCCTTCCCGACCGGCAGCCTGCCGACGTTCCCCACCAGTCCCCTCCCGACGCAGCTCACGACTACGCCGGGCGTCCGGAGCCCCTGACCGTCAGCGCGGGGACACGGCCGGGATCGGCACGCTCTGGTTCGCCAGGCGGTCCAGAGCGGCGACTGTGTAGAGGTAGATCTTGCCGGGCGTCGCCGTGGTGTCCAGGTAGGACTGGGCGGCCCCGGTCGAGCGGACCGTCGCGATGAGGTTGCGCGCGTCGTTGTCCGGGCAGTGGTCGCCACCCAGCAGCTCACGACGGTAGACGGCGTACGACGTCGTGTCGTCCGACGTACGACGCCACTTCACCTGGACACCGTCAGCCGTCCGCGTGGCCTGCACCGCGTGGGCCGGCAGCGGCGGACGGGAGTCCAGCGACGGCATCGCGGGGATGAGCGCCGGACGGGTGTACCAGGTGTTGTTCAGCAGCGTGGTCGCACCGAGCCGGTCGGCACGGACGTCCTTCGCGGAGAAGTAGATGTTGCCCTTCACCTCGGGGATCGTGCTGTCGAACGCCAGGTGGTCGCTGAGCTCCTGTGGGTCCGCCCAGTCCGGCGACTGGGTCGACGTACCGACCTTGTACGTCGCCTCGCCGATGTAGAGGTGCACGTGTGTACCGCGGACCTGGTCGGCCCACCACGGGACGATCTTGTTGTAGTCGGCGGGTGCGAACCCACCGGCCCAGTAGACCTGCGGGACGATGTAGTCGATCCAGTCCTCCCGGACCCACTTGCGGGTGTCCGCGGCCAGGTCGTCGTACGTCTGCACGCCGGCCGTGGTGTCGGAGCCCTCCGGGTCGGTGGCCTTGTTCCGCCACACCGCGAACGGCGAGATGCCGAACTTCACCCACGGCTTGATCGCCTTGATCCGCGACTGGATCTCCTGGATCAGCAGGTCGATGTTGTTCCGCCGCCAGTCGGCCAGCGTCGGGAAGCCGGCGCCGTACTGCGCGTACGTCGCGGCGTCGTCGAAGACCTGTCCGGCCACCGGGTACGGGTAGAAGTAGTCGTCGAAGTGCACGCCGTCGATGTCGTAGTTCGAGACCGCGTCCATGATCGCGTCCTCGACCAGCTTGCGGGCCGCCGGGATCCCCGGGTTGTAGTACAGCTTCCCGCCGTACGTCACGACCCAGTCCGGGTGCTGCCGCGCCGGGTGCGTGGGGAGGAGGGCGTTGATGTCCGTGCCCATCGACAGCCGGTACGGGTTGAACCAGGCGTGCAGCTCGAGGTTGCGCTTGTGCGCCTCGGCGACGGCGAAGGCCAGCGGGTCGTAGCCGGGGTCGCCGCCCTGGTGGCCGGTCAGGTACTGCGACCAGGGCTCGACCTTGGACGGCCAGAAGGCGTCCGCGGTCGGGCGGACCTGCAGGATCACGGCGTTGTGGTGCTGCCGGACCGCGTCGTCGAGCCACGAGATCAGCTCGGCCTGCTGCTGTGCCGCGGACAGACCGGTCTTGGACGGCCAGTCGATGTTCACCACCGACGACACCCAGCTCGCGCGGAACTGCCGGAGTGGTGTGGCCGGGCTGGGCGCACACCGCTCCTCGCCCGCCGGCGCTTGCGCGGCCGACGCCGTACCGGGCAGACCGCTCAGCAACAACCCTGCCGTCACGCCAAGAACACCCATGGCTCGCCAGACTCTCATGTCACTCTCCGACCGTCGTTCAAGGTGAAGTCGAAAGATGTTTACACAACCAGGCGTCGGAAGTGAAGACGCTAGGTTAGGTGCATGCTGCGGACCGCGACCGAGGACGATGTCGACACGATCCGGCGACTGCGTAATCAACCGGCCAACCGCGAGGTCAGCATCACGTCGCACGAGATCACGGCGGACGAGCACGCAGCGTGGTGGGCCAAGGCCTCGGCCGACCCGGCCCGGCGAGTGCTGATCTACGCACGGGACGGCGTGACCGCCGGTGTGGTCAACTTCTTCGACCTCGAAGGATCGACCGGCGCGTGGGGGTTCTTCCTCGACGCGGACGGGCTGGCCGCCCGCGGCGAGACGCTGCCCGCGTGGATCGAGGTGATGCGCGAGGCGACGGCGTACGCGTTCGACGAGCTCGGCCTGGACCTGCTCACCGGCGAGGTGCTCGAGCACAACACCGTGGTCCGGCAGATGAACCGGCGGTTCCGCTTCACCGAGGGGACACCCGAGCGGCGGTACGCCGACGGCCGCGAACTCACCGTGATACCGATCAGCCTGCGCAAGCAGGACCGTAGAAGCCAGGGGAAATGATGGGCACCATCGAGATCGGCGGCGTGCCGGTCGGGCCGGACCACCAGCCGTTCGTCATCGCGGAGATGTCGGGCAACCACAACGGCGATCTCGAACGGGCGAAGGACATCGTCCGGGCGGTGGCCGAGTCCGGCGCGCAGGCGCTGAAACTGCAGACCTACACCGCCGACACGATGACGCTCGACGTCGACCTGCCGGCGTTCCGGCTGCCGGTGGAGCACGAGCTGTGGAGCGAGGCGCGGTTGTACGACCTGTACGCCGAGGCGCACACACCGTGGGCGTGGCACGAGCCGATCTTCGAGCTGGCGACCTCGCTCGGCCTGGTGGCGTTCTCGTCGGCGTTCGACCAGACCGCGATCGACTTCCTGGAGAAGCTGAACGTCCCGGCGTACAAGGTCGCGTCGAACGAGATCGGCGACCTTCCGCTCGTCCGCGGGATGGCGGAGACCGGGAAGCCGATCATCATCTCCACCGGCTCGGCGACGCTGACCGACATCGACGCCGCCGTCCGCGCGGCACGCTCGACCGGCAACGAGCAGATCATCGTGCTGTCCTGCACCGCGAGCTACCCGGCACCGCCCGAGCAGTCCAACCTGCGGGCGATCCCGGTCCTGCGGGACGCGCTCGGCGTCCAGGTCGGCCTGTCCGACCACACGATGGGCATCGGCGCCGCCATCGCGGCGGTCGCTCTTGGCGCGACCGTGATCGAGAAGCACGTCACCCTCA
This sequence comes from Kribbella sp. NPDC048837, assembly GCF_055586945.1. Lineage (NCBI taxonomy): Bacteria > Bacillati > Actinomycetota > Actinomycetes > Propionibacteriales > Kribbellaceae > Kribbella > Kribbella sp. NPDC048837. The sequence continues at coordinate 384,820 of NZ_JBVJHF010000002.1, read as the reverse complement.
AGCGCACCGACGGTGGCGTCGACTCCGCGTTCTCCCTCGAGCCACGGGAGCTGGAGTCACTCGTCGAGAACACCCGAGTCGCCCAACTCGCCCTGGGCCGGCCGATCATCGGCCCCAAGGAAGCCGAGCAGAACGTCCTCCGCTTCCGCCGCTCCCTCTACGTCACCCAGGACGTCCACGCCGGCGACCCCATCACCCGTGACAACGTCCGCTCCATCCGCCCCGCCGGCGGCCTGGCCCCCGACCTCTACCGCCAGGTCGAAGGCCGCCCCTTCCGCACAGACGCCAAGGCCGGCACCCCCCTCACCTGGGACCTGCTCTGACAATGCCTGAGTACTTGTTGTTCCCGGGCCGGCATCATGTGTTGACTCGGTTCCAGGGGGAGTTTCTGCGGGGGTTTGCGGATCGGACCGTGGTGTGGGCGGTGACTTCGGCCAATCATCAGACGACGAAGCGGAATCCGGTGGGGTTCGATCGGCGGGAGGCGGCGATCGAGCGGTTCAGTGTGGAGACCGGGATCCGGTCGTTGGTGGTGGGGGTGGTGGACACGCCGCCGACGGACGAGTTCGCCGAGGTGACGGTGAAGGCGATCGAGGCCGGGACGGATGATCTCGTGCGCTTGACGCCGGAGAACACCGTGGTGGCATGTTCCACGCCCGAGGTGAGCAAGTTGTACGAGCAGCTCGGGTTCGCGGTGATCGGGGTCGAGCCGGAGGGTACGGCGCGTCCGTGGGACGTGCTGCTGATGATTGCCGCAGGCAATGACCAGTGGCGGGAGACGGCCCATCCGGCGACCGTGGACGTGTTCGAGCGGTACGCACTCGACGCGCACATCCAGCGGTGTGTGAACGACCCGGTGGTCGGCGACGACGGCGGGCTCACCACCACCCGGGACTACAAGACGTACGCCGACGCCTTCGAAACGGCCGCCGACCGGAAATGGCAGCAGATCAAGGACTTCGTCCGCCCCGGCCGCATTCTCGACATCGGCTGCGCGACCGGCGCAACGCTGCAACTGATCGACAGCGACCCGCGGTTCCACGAATCCGACCTGATCGGCGTCGAGGTCGCCCGGCACCTGTACGCGGAATGCGTGCACAAGAAGGAACAAGGCCTTTTCCACAACCCGAATGTCTATTTCTACCAGCGCAACATGCTCGGCTCGGCCGTCTTCCCGCCGCGGTCGATCGACACCACGCTGACGCTCGCCCTCACCCACGAGATCTGGTCGTACGCCGACGGCTCGCGACCGGACACCGTCCAGCGATTCGCGAACGCACTCTTCGCCCACACGGCACCCGGTGGGGTCTGGATCAACTCCGACGTCTGCGGACCCGCCGAGCCGGATCGTCCCGTCGTACTGCGGCTGGACGACAGCGACGGGGACAACCCGGACACCGTCACCGAACTCGAGGCCCTCGACGACCCAGCGGCGTACGTCGGGACACTCTCCACGCGTGCGCGGTTCTTCCAGTTCGCGCACGACTTCCGGCGAAACGCGAAAGTCCCGTTCGAGTACGCCGTCCGCGGTGACGGGCTCGTGCTCCGGCTGGCCGACGCGATGGACTTCCTCACCCGGAAGGACTACGTGGACAACTGGCTGAGCGAGACCCACGAGCAGTTCTGCGGGCTGACCTTCGCCGGCTGGTCGGCCGTCGCCGAACGGGCCGGCTTCACGATCGACCCGGCGTCGAAAGCCTGGCGCAACGACTGGGTCGTCGAGAACCGGATCGCACCGGTCGCCGCCATCAGCACTCCCGACGGCGACCCGCTCGACTGGCCCGACACCCACCAGCTCCTGATCGCCCGCCGCTAGCGCACCTCGACGTGCAGCGTCCCCGCCAGCGGCCGGACCGCGAGCGTGTGCGCACCGGACGAGATCGTCAACGGCAACCGGCTGGACAGGAACGGGTCGCACTGGACGGCATGTGACGTCCCGTCGACCGCCGTCGCGAACAGGATCCAGTCCGCGGAGGCGTCGTCCACCGGCCGCGTCAACGCCTCCGTCTCGACGACCGCCGCCCAGCCGTCGTCGGAGACGGTACGACGACAGGCCACGTCGACATAGTCGTCGGAGTCCGCCAGGTAGCGCCGCCAGCCGAAGTCGACATCACCCCAGTCCGGGCCGCGCACCACCAGCATGTTGCCCGCAGCAACCGCAGCGGTGGCGGTCATCCGGATCGGCGACTCGTGCAGGTTCACGTACCCACCGGTCGATCGCGTCAGCATCACCACGCGGCCGCCCTCGGCCTGCGAGACCAGCCGCTCACCGGCCGTCCACAACAGCACCTGCTCGCGCCCCTCCGGTCCGCGCAGCCGGAACGCCCGCGTCGTCCGCTGGCTGAACGGGTCGTCCGGATTCGTCTCCTCGATGATCGGCCGGATCGGCAACCGCGCGGTGAAGTCGCGGCCGTCGACCTCGAGCGGGACCTCTTCCTCGCCGCCGGCCACCGGCCGGGTGACGAACAACGACGGCTCGTCGAACGACGACCGGCCGTGCAACACCAGCGCCTCCGGCGTCTGCTCGACCGAGGTCAACCGGCAGGGATCCGTCAGTCGCCGGATCGCGAAGCACCCGTCCTTGCCGGGACCCGGCTGAATCCAGCTGGTCTCGTCGATCCACGCCCCCGGCGGCCATCCCGGGCTCCCCGCCCGTTGCCCGCGCAGCACATCCCGCCGCCGGACCCGCCCTGACCTCATCCGTACGTCGAAGTGCGCCGGACCGGCCGTGCATTTCGCCAGCAGCTCGCGATCGAGCAGTACTTCGAACCCGACCAGCGTCTCGTCGCCGTGCAGATCGGTCGCGGTAGAGCGCCGAACTCGCAGGGGATACGACCGACCGGCGATCACCAGCGCGATCCGAAGGCTCGAAGGCCGCGCCTGCAGGTGACGGATCTCTGCAGTCCCCTTCACCGACAACTTGCCGTCGACCCACGTCACTTCTCGCACACTCGTCGCCAGCGTGAGGTCCGCGGCCGAGACCTGGAAGTGCTCCTGCGCCTCGGCGCCGTTCAGCGCGAGCCCTCGGAGCAACTCGACATCACCGGCCTGCAGCGCCGCGTACTGCATCCGATCGAGCCGCGACGCGTCCTCGAGCACCGATGCGTCCAGCCGGTCGGCGAGTTCGTGCGCGAGCTCGACCAGGTGCTGCTCCTCCTCGGCTGGAACCGTGCCGAAGGCGGACAGCACCGCGTGAAGGTCGATCTGGCGGAAGTGCGCGTGCACCCCGCGGCGGACCGCGGACAGGGCATCGTCGACCAGGTCCAGCACCATGCCGGCCGACAGGATCCGGTCGCGGAGGTTGCCGAGCTGGAACTTCTGCTGGGTGATCGAGTCACCCGACTCGCGCTCGCGCCAGTAGTAGACAGGCGCGGCGAGGGTGTCGACCGTGACCGCGTCGAGGTGCGCCTTGAGCGTGACCGGGTAGTCCTCGTACCGGATCGCCGGGAAGCGGTAGCCGTACTCGTCCCAGAACGACCGCCGGTAGACCTTGTTCCAGACCATCCGGTCCAGCACGAGCTCGGGCGTCTCCGACACATGGGTCGCGAACCGGTCCTGCGTGAAGCACTGCTTCTGCAGGTACGACGGCCGCACGCCATAGCTGTTGTTGAACCGGCGCGCGTTGCCACCCGCGAAGTCCGACCCGGTCCGGTCCAGCGTCCGGATCAGCATCCCGAACCCGTGCCGGGTGACCAGGTCGTCGCTGTCGACGAAGGTGAGGTACTCACCGGCGGCGTGCTCGGTGCCGGCGTTGCGCGCCGGCCCGAGTCCGGCGTTGTCCTGCTGCACGAGCCGGAACCGGGAATCGCGCGTACAGAAGTCCTTGGCGATGACCGTGCTGTCGTCGAGCGAGCCGTCGTCGACCAGGATCGCCTCGAAGTCCGCCCAGGTCTGGCGCGCGATCGAGTCCAGACAAGGACCGAGGTACTCGCCGACGTTGTAGAACGGCACCACCACGCTCAACCGCGGCGGCATCAGCGCCTGCGCAGGCGGCGCGACAGCTTGCGGGCGACGACCCGCGGCTTGCGGACCTGAGCGGCGTGGAAGACCACGCGGGAGAGCGCGTACGTGCGTGATCCGCGGATCCGGTCGTGGGCCGCGGTCACCTTCTGCAACTGGAGACGCAGCTCGCGGATGCGGTTCTCCCGCGTCTTCATCGCCTTGTTGCGGAAGCCGAGCGTCCGTTCGAGACCGTAGACATGGCCCTTCAGCTGGAACAGCTCGTGCCGGGCCCGCTCGGCGTCCGCGAGCGCTGTGCGTACGTCGGCAGTCTCGTGCGTCCGCAGCACGCCGGCCAGCGCGGTGGCGAGTTCTTTGCCGCGGGCAACGTGTTGCTCGGACGGCGGCGGGGTGTCGGGCGAGGTTGCCTGGACCGGTTCCGGCAGTTCGACTCCGGACATGCCCATCCAGGTGGAGACGAGGTCGTCGCCGAGCATCCACGGCGGCCAGGGGTGGCGACGGTGCTGACCGATCAACCGATCGTGGAACCGGCACCATGCGGCTGCGAGCAGGTCCGCTGCGTCCGTCGGCTCCGCAGTCGTCCAGGCCGAGACTCCGTGGGCGAAGGTGTCGCCGTCGACCACGACGTCGTCCCACCGAAGCACGACGCGCGAGTCGGTGGCCCATTCCCCGAGGCGAGCGGCGAGCTTGCGGAAGCCGGGAACGTCCTCGGCGGCCGCCAGCCGGAAGAGAAGAGTTTCCACCGACACACCACCGGGGACGACAGCCGGTAGGACGCTCGCGTCGAAAGCCAGCGTGGTCGAGGGGGCAAGGTCGCCGTCGGAGCCCGGCGTGGTGTCGGTGGCCGGGGTGGCGATCGTGGTTTGCCAGCCGGCCGCTCCCCGGGTTGCGGTGAGGGTTGTGGAGCCGGTTTCGACGTACAGGTCGTGTTCGGCGTGGGTGCCTGTGATGGCCAGCCAGCCGGTGGGAATGGCGGCGAGGAGGCCGGCGCGGGCGGCGGAGTCCACACCGTCGGCGATCGGGGAGAGCAGCGGGACGTCGGATGCTTCCAGGGCGTCCGTGGCCAGGCGGGTCGGCAGCTCCCCGGGGCGCGCGGTCGCGGCGACCTCGGCAGCCACGAACGTCCGCGAGCCGAAGTCGGCGTACACCTGCGCACTCCACGGCAGCGCGGACGCGAGCTGATCGACGGACACCGGTCGCGTCGGATCGTCGTGCAACGGACGCCAGTCGTCGTCGCCGTGCCGCTCGTGCGAAGGACGGCTGTCCAGCAGGTTCAGGAGGGAGAACTCGTTCTCCAACCCCAGGACGACGACCGCATCAGGAGCCGCGAGCGCGCTCACCGCCGCCAGGCGCTCCGACCAGCTCAGGTCATCGCTGTCGTATCCCATCACCCGGTCGAGCCCGTCGGCAGCGACGACCACCTCGAACGGCTCGGCCCTCAGCCCGTCGAGAGCACCGGCGACGACCTGAAGACGCTCACCGAACTCCGCGGCCAGCTCCTCGGCGTCCGACACCGAACGGAGCAGGATCGTCGCATCGGAGGTCAGCTCGGCGACGGCCGAGACCAGCGAACGCGAGTGCGGGCCGACGATCAGAGTACGGCGTTCCGCCGGAAGGACGTCGGCCAGCAGCGCGGCCAGGGCCGGGTGATGGTCGGTGCGGTCGGTCCACGGCTGCATCTCACCGAGAACCACCTGCAGGTCAGACACGCTCTCTCCAATCGAACAGCATCCGCAGCTCCGCGGGCGGCATCATCCAGGGCTTGCCGAGCTCCAGGTCGGTGGTGGCCCGGGCGGCTTCCAGGTCGACGGACTTGCCGAGCATCTCCGGCCACAGCCGCTCGATCCGGCTCTGCCCACCGAACAGGGGGTTCTCGCCGTCCATCTCCATCGGGTCGCCGTACACGGCGGGTTCGCAGCCGGCCGCGACGCCGTAGAAGATGGCCGTCGACAACCGGTTGGCGGCGACCCGCTTGTGGCGCCGCAGCTCGGCCAGTTGCTTGAACAGGAAGCGCCGGTCGGTCCCCTCGTAGGAGAACCCGCGGCGCCCGAACGACACCACGCGGAAGCCGGCGTCCTCGTAGTACCGGCGGACCTCGGGACGGTCGTACTCCGTGTAGTACAACGAGAACGTGACCGGACCGGGCTCGGTCTCGCGGATCTCGTCGATCAGCCGCTGGTGGTCGCCGTGGATCTTGCCGCCCTCCCACCCGTGGAAGAGGAACCACAGCGTGCCCTCGCGCTCGACCGGCTCGGTCTCCTGCTCCAGCTCCAGTAGATAGAGGAAGGGCGCGCCGATGCTGTGGTAGTTCCGCCGGCCCAGCGCGTGGCCGCGCCGCCGGGGCGCGTCGCTCCAGGTGAACCGCCAGGCGCCGTCGTAGAACTCGTGCACCGGGTTCCACCCGCAGCCGATGTTCCAGCCGTGCTGCAGATAGCCGCGCAGCCGGGGCGGGTGGTCGAAGTCCAGGCCGGCGTACCGCGACAGGATGTGCGTCTGGCCGTAGTAGTGGTTGTGGTGATGCATCAGCGGACCTCCACGTGCAACGTGCCGGCATGCGGTCGTACGGCGAGAACGTGCGCGTCGCGCGAGATCGTCAACGGCAACCGGCTGCACAGGAACGGCTCGCACTGCACGGCGTGGGACGACCCGTCGGCCTTCGTCGCGAACAGGATCCAGTCCGCCAGCGACGCCAACGGGTCCACCGAGACCCGCACCGCCGCCGCGGGAATCAACGCGTCCACCTCGGCGGCGGCCGACCAGCCGTCGGCGGTCGACGTCCGACGGCAGGCCACGTCCAGGTGATCGTCGGAGTCGGCCAGGTACCTCCGCCAGCTGAAGGAGACGTCACCCCCGTCGGCACCGCACACCACCAGCATGTTGCCCTCAGCAACAACGGTCGTGGCCGTCGTCCGGATCGGCGACTCGTGGAGGTTCACGTACCCGCCGGTGGACCGCGTCAGCGTCACCACCCGGCCGGCCTCGGCCCGGGAGACCGCGGAGTCGCCGGCCGTCCACAGCAGCACCCGCTGCTGCCCTTCGGGATCGCGGAGCCGGAACGAGCGCGTCGTCCGCTGCCCGAACGGATCGTCATGATTCGCCTGCGCCAGGATGTCCGCGATCGGCATCCGCGCGGTGATGTCGCGGCCGTCGAGCTCCAGCGGAATCTCTTCCTCGCCGCCGACGACCGGCCGGGTGACGAACAACGACGGCTCGTCGAACGAGGAGCGACCGCGCAGCACGAGCGCGTCCGCCGTCCACTCGGCCGAGGTCAGCCGGCACGGATCCGTCAGCCGCCGCAGCGAGAAGCATCCGTTCTTCCCGGCCCCCGGCTGGATCCAGTTGGTCTCGTCGATCCACGCGCCCGGCGGCCAGCCAGGACTCCCAGGCCCTTGCCCGCCGAGCACGCCCCGCCGGTCCCGCCGCCCGGACCGCATCCGCACGTCGAAATGCGCCGGAGCACCCGTACACCGGCCGAGCAGTTCGCGATCGAGCACCACCTCGAACCCGACCATCGTCGTGTCACCGTGCAGGTCCAAAGCGTCGTACCGGCGTACCTCGAGCGGGTACGACGTGTCCGCGATGACCAGCGAGATCCGCAAGCTCGAGGAACGTTCGGTCGCGAGGTGACGGATCTCGGCGGTGCCCCTGACCGACAACGCGCCGTCGATCCAGGCCACCTCGCGCACGTTCGTCGCGAGGGTGAGGCTGTGCTCCGAAACCCGGTACAGCTCCTGCGGTACGACGGCCTCCCGCAGGCCGGGGTAGTTGTAGTCGAGCTGCCGCGACCTGCGGGGCCGCGGAACCGCCCGGGCGCCACCGCGGAGACCGCCGTCGTTGCGGAAGTGCGCGAGCCGGCGGAGCAGCTCGACGTCACCGGCCCGCAGCGCCGCATGCTGGATCCGGTCGTACCGATGGGTGGCCGCGAGGACCTCGTCGTCGAGCCGGTCGAGCAGCTCGCCGGACAGCTCGACGAGGTGCTGCTCCTCCTCGACGGGCACCGAACCGAACGCGGACATCAGCGTGAGTACGTCGATCTGGGCCAGGTGCGCGTGGACGCGGCGGCGAACCACCGGCGCGGCGTCCTCGACCAGGTCCAGCACCATCCCGGCCGAGACGACCCGGTCGCGGATGTTGCCGAGCTGGAACTTCTGCTGGGTGATCGACTCCCCCGACTCCCGCTCGCGCCAGTAGTAGACCGCCTGGGTGATCGTGTCCACGGTCACCGCGTCAAGGTGCGCCTTCAGCGCGACGGGGTAGTCCTCGTAGCGGATCGCCGGGAAGGTGTAGCCGTACTCGGTCCAGAACGACCGCCGGTAGACCTTGTTCCAGAGCATCCGGTCCAGCACGAGGTCGGGGAACTCCGTGACGTGGGTGGCGTGCCGGACCCGGGCGAAGGGCTGGCGGTGCAGCCAGGACGGCCGGACTCCGAAGCTGTTGCTGAACCGCCGCGCGTTGCCACCGGCGAAGTCCGAGCCGGTCTTGTCCAGCGTCCGGATCAGCGCGGCGAAGCCGTACCGCGAGACCAGGTCGTCGCCGTCGACGAACGCGAGGTATTCACCCGTCGCCTCGCGGATCCCGGTGTCCCGGGCCGGCCCGGGACCGGCGTTGGCCTGCTGGACGAGCCGGAAGCGGGAGTCGCGCGCACAGAAGTCCTTGGCGACGACGGCGCTGTCGTCGGGCGAACCGTCGTCAACGAGGATCGCCTCGAAATCGCCCCAGGCCTGCCGGGCGATCGACTCGAGACAAGGCCCGAGGTACTCGCCGACGTTGTAGAAGGGCACGACCACGCTCAGCCGCGGCGTCACTCCGGCAAAACTCCCCTCGCTGCAGCTAAAGCACTATCTACGTAGCGGCAACGAGGTGAAGCGTCAGAAGGTTATGCACGGGCTCGAATCCGTACCTGGCCCAGACCCGCTGGATGCCGGTGTGATGGGCCTGGGTCGACACGACCAGCCGCCGGCTGGTGCACGCGTCCTCGATCGCGGCCAGCAGGTGACCGTACCGGCCGCGCCCCTGCTCGGCCGGTACGACGCCGGCCAGCTGAATCTCGGTCCACGAGCGCTGCTGGTCGATCGCGGCCAGCGCGAGCACCCGTCGGTCGGGGCCGCGAAGGACGACCGCACCGGCGTCGGCGATCCGGCGCCGGGCCCAGTCCTGCCGGCCGGCCAGCGCCACGGACCGGTCGAACATCGGGTTGGCGCCGTAGTGGTTCCCCGAGTCACCGAAGACGTCCGCCACCACGTCGTCCACCAGGACGTCGTCCACCTCGGGCTCCACTTGAGCGGTGAACCCGGCGAGTGGCGCCGGCCGGCGGCCCTTGCCGTTCGGGAGCGCCCAGTAGACGACAGTGTCCGCCAGCAGCGCCCGCCGCGGCCCGCTCGCCAGCGCGGCGAACCAGGTGGTCTCGCGGGCCGGGTACCGCAGCACGATCACATCGGCGGTCGACCGTTCGACGGCGGTCAGCACCTCGGACAGCGACGTACCCGCGGAGGCGGATACCGTCATCCGGTCGATCGAGACACCGAATCGCTTCGCCGCGTCCACCGACGGACGCACGGTCAACTCACCGGCTTCGAGCGCGTCGTACCAACTCATAGAGGACGGAGCTTAGTCGTTCTCGTCGACCGTTTCGGCGAAGGTGTGGTGTCCGTGGTCCTCGAGGCTGTCGTAGCCGACGAGGAACTGCGGCCGCCGCTGGCTCGACTGGAACAACCGGGCGACGTACTCACCGAGGAGACCGAGACACAGCAGCTGGATCGCGCCGATCACACTCACGGCGAGCACGGTCGAGGTCCAGCCCGGGATGCTGCGACCGGTCAGCTTGATCACCAGCGCACCGATCACGAACACCCCGGACAACATCCCACCGAGCAGCCCGAGCCACGTCGCCAATCGCAGCGGCGCCGCCGAGAACGCGGTCACACTGTCGAAGGCCAGCCGCAGCATCTTGGTGAAGTTGTACTTCGTCGTCCCGGCGGCCCGCTCGGCCCGGATGTACTTCACTTCGGTGCTCGGGAAGCCGAGCCACGGGATCACCAGCCGGAAGACGCGACCGTCCTCCGGCAGGGCGTTGACCGCGTCGACCACCCGGCGCGACACCAGCCGGAAGTCACCGGCGTCGAACGGGATCTCCTTGCCGACCAGCCGGCACATCAGCCGGTAGTACATCCGCGCGGTCGTCCGCTTCAGCCAGGTGTCACTCGAGCGGTCCGAGCGGACGCCGTACACGACGTCGACGTCTTCCTCGCGGACCGCGGTGAGGAACTCGGCGATCACCTCGGGCGGGTCCTGGAGGTCGGCGTCGATGGTGACCACGTACTCACCCCGGGCGCGCCGGAAGCCGGCCGACTGCGCCGCCTGGTGACCGCTGTTCCGGAGCAGCCGGACCACACGCAACTGCGCCCAGTCCTCGGCCGCCTCGAGCAGCAGAGTAGCGGTCCCGTCACGGCTGCCGTCGTCCACCACGACCAGCTCGTAGGAGATTCCGAGGCCGTCGAGCAGCGGGCGCATCCGGGCGAAGAACATCGGCAGCACTTCCTCCTCGTCGTACATCGGTACGACGACGGAGAGCGCGGGCTGATCGGTTCGCATCAATCGGGACCTTACTCGCGGTGACACAGTGCGTTCGTGCGATAACAGATTTCACATTAGTGTTACGACATGCGCGCGAAGGCGAGGCGGCGGGGGCCGCGGACGGCGGGGCCTTCCCTGTCCGGTCTGGCGGCCGGCCTGGCGGTCCTGATCCTCGCGATCGTGCTGCTCGCCCTGCACTCGACCATCTTCGAGCTCGCCAGGTTCGTGCTGTTCACCGGGCTCGCGATCACCCTGCCGGGGTTCGCGCTCTGGCGACTGATCGGCAGCTACGGACGCAATCTGGTCGAGGACCTCGCCGCCGGACTCGCGGTGGGCACAGCCGCCCAGATCATCGTCTATCTGGCCAGCGCGTCGATCGGATTGCAGGCGTGGTCATGGGTGTGGGCGCCGGTGGTGCTCCTGATCACCTTCGTGGACCGTGACGTCCGCGCACGGGTCTGGCGGCGGGTGGACCAGCCACTCCGACCGCTGCAGGCCTGGCTGCTCGCCGGGGCAACGGCCGTCGTCGTGCTGATCGTCTACCGGCGCGGACCGGGTCAGTTCCTGCCGGCGTACACCGATCCGCTGCGGGCGTACCCGGACCTCGCCTTCCAGCAGGCACTGGCCGCCAGCGCGAAGTACGACGTACCGATCTCGACACTGTGGCTCGGTGGCGAGCCGATGAAGTACCACACGTTCTTCCACCAGGCGACGGCCGCGACGGCGTGGGGGACGCGGATCGACCTGACCGACCTGATCCACTCGCTGAGCTGGCTGCCGTTGTTCCTCGCCGGGTGCGGACTGGTCTTCGCGCTGACCACGCGCTTCGCCCGGACCGCCGAGTCGGGTGCGACCTGGGCAGGGCCGCTCGCAGTCCTGATCGCCGGGCTCGGCGGGGCGGTCCAACCGCTACCCGACCAGGGGCTCGGCGGGATCTCCACCGCGGTCGCGGCGTACCTGAGTCCGACGCAGAACCTCGGCGTCCTGATCGCACTGACGCTCTGCATCGTGGCGGTCGATCTGCTGCGGTCGAGCGCTCCCCGCAGTCGCTGGGTGTTGCTGATCCTGCTCGCGCTGGTCGCGGCCGGGGCGAAGTCGACGATCCTGCCATTGCTGGGCGTCGGGTTCGCGTTCGCGTTCCTGCAGCTGACGATGGCCCGGAGACCCACGCGACCGGCGACGATCGGTGGGGCACTGTCGTTCGTGGTGTTCGTGGGCGGGTTGATCACGATCTTCGGCGGCAGCACGTGGGGGACGAAGATCGCACCGTTCCAGACGTTCATCCAGCTGGAGCCGTACCCGATCGTGATCGACGACCCGCATGCCCAGTTGTTGTCTGGGGCAACGACTTTGCTGAGCTGGGGCCTGGCCGCTTCCGGCCTGTTCTTCGTCGGACGGAAGTGGCGGGACCCCGGCGCCGTGTTCCTGCTCGGCTTCGCCGTGGCCGGACTGCTCGGGGCGATGCTGACGACGCAGTCCGGTGTCAGCCAGCTGTACTTCCTGCGGACCGGCTTCCCAGCGGTCGCCGTACTCGCGGCGGTCGGGCTGGCGAACCTGGCCGGGCGGCTCGGGGACCGACGAGCCGTGGTGCTCGTGGGTGCGGCCGGACTCCTCGGACTGATGGGACTGGCCGTCGCGCGATCCGAGTCGGCCGGCCTCAAGGGAATCAAGGGACCGTGGCTGTGGACGGCCGCGGCGCTTGCCGCGGTTGCTGTCGTCGTTGCCCTTGCGTGGAAGGCGTTCCGGCGACCTGGCAACGTCTTTGTCGCTCTGCTGGTCGGCGCGGTGGCGGCGAGCATGATCGGGGCGATGCTGGTTCCGCTGCAGGCGTTCGTGTCGGACAAGGCGTCCAATCTGGTCTTCGCGCATCCTTTCCGCGGCGGTGCGACCGCAGCTGAGGCCGGTGCGGCGCAATGGCTGCGCCGGAACAGCACACCGGGCGATCTGGTCGCCACCAACGCGCACTGCATCATCGAACGCGACGGCATCTGCGACAGCCGGCACTTCTGGCTCGCTGCCCTGTCCGAGCGGCCAGTGCTGATCGAAGGCTGGTCGTACTCCAACCAGGCCAACCGGATCGCCGTCACCACGGGCGGGAACCCCAGCCTGATCCCGTACTGGAACCGTGAGGAACTGGCCGCGAACGACGCCGCCTTCAAGTCCCCCACGCCGGCGGCGATCGAACGCTTCCGCAAGGCCGGAGTGCGCTGGCTGTACGCCGACCACCGCGCGGGCGACGTGTCGCCGGCACTCCGCAACTACGTCCGGCTCCGGCACGCGACGCTGGATGCCACGATCTACGAGCTCAGATAAGGGCCATCAGGGCATCTGCGACCCGGACGCGACCATTGCCGTCCACAAGCTTCCATCCGGCCGCGGCCAGGCGAGTGCGCTCCGCCGAATCGGTCAGCAGGCGTTTCAGCGTTGCCGCCGCGGTGGACGGATCCGCCTTCAGCTCGGACAGCACACCGACGCCTGCCGCCGTACCAGTAGCTATGGCACGCTCGTAGCCCATCACCTGGTTGTCGACCACGCAGACCAGCCCGGCCGTCGCTCCGAGGCACAGCAGCTCCCAGGTCGACGTACCTGACGCACTGATGGTCAGATCCGCCTCGCGCACCGCGGCCGCAAGCTGGTCCGTCGGCCCGATCACATCGACTCGTTGCCGCGCTTGCAGGTTGACCGCGGCAACCCGCGCCGCGAGGTCAGGAGTCGGCGCGACCACGGTGGCATCGAACGGTACGCCGGTCGCCGCGAGAGCCTGCACCACGGACGGGCCGGCGCCGAATGCGTCCGTACCCCCGAAGAACGCGAACACCTCGGGTACGGCGACCTGCCGGGGCGCGGGTGGTTCGGACGGGCGGAGCGCGAGGATCTCGTCGCGGATCATCACGTACTCGAGCCCGGCCAGCCTGGTCGCATTGAGCGGCAGCTCGGGGTGGTCGAGCTCGGCGGCGAGATTCTGGTCGACCAGCACGTCCGCCTCGGCGCCGCGGAAGTCCCCGTCGACGATGGCGAGCGTGGGGATCCCGGTCGCGCGCACGGCCGGGTAGACCGAGGCGTCCAGGTCGTAGGAGTCGAAAACGACGGCGTCCAGGCGCAGGCGATCGAACAGCTCGACGTGCTCGGCGGCCGTCCACACGGCCGGCTCCACCCCGATCCCCCGGGCCGCGATCTGCTCCGCGGCCCACGGCACGGTGTGCGCGTCGCACACGAACACGAGTTCTGTCCCGCGCCGCCGTACCTCCTCCGCGAGCGCCAGGCAGCGCATCACGTGCCCGATCCCCCGCCCCGGCCCCACATCACACCGCACCCCGACGCGTTTCACCCCCAGACCGTACTTCGCGAGCGTACGTTTGATCACACTGCGCTGAGACGCGGGATTGAGGGGCCTCGGGAACGGGCAGCTATTGTTCGAGTCTGCACTGCGCGTACTGTGCTCGGAACTGTCCGTCAGAAGGGTCCCGCTCGAGTGTCCATCCTCACCGGCTCCGACATCCTCGTCACCGGAGGCACCGGATCCTTCGGCCGGGCGTTCGTCCGGCACGCGCTGGACCAGCTGAACCCACGCCGGCTGATCGTCTTCAGCCGCGACGAGCTCAAGCAGTGGGAGGTCCGCCAGCTCTTCGGCGACGACCCGCGGCTGCGGTTCTTCCTCGGCGACGTCCGGGACCGGGCACGCCTGCTGCGCGCCATGCACCGGGTCGACTACGTCGTCCACGCGGCCGCGCTGAAGCAGGTGGACAGCGGTGAGTACAACCCGTGGGAGTTCGTCCAGACCAACGTGATCGGCTCGCAGAACGTGATCGAGGCCGCGATCGACTCCGGCGTCAAGCGGGTGGTGGCGCTGTCCACCGACAAGGCCTCCAGCCCGATCAACCTGTACGGCGCGACCAAGCTGACCGCGGACAAGCTGTTCATCAACGGCAACCACTACGCGGCGGCCTACGACACCCGGTTCGCCGTGGTCCGGTACGGCAACGTGATGGGCAGCCGCGGCTCGATCATCCCGAAGTTCCGCGCCTTGCACGCGGCCGGTCAGTCGCTGCCGATCACCGACCTGCGCTGCACCCGGTTCCTGATCACGCTGCCGCAGGCGGTCGAGTTCGTGGTCGACTCGTTCGAGCTGATGACCGGCGGCGAGCTGTACGTGCCGCGGATCCCGTCGATGAAGGTCACCGACCTGGCCGAGGCGATCGCGCCCGGCGCGAAGATGCACGACATGGGCCTGCGCCCGGGCGAGAAGCTGCACGAGGAGATGATCAGCCCGGAGGAAGGCCGCCGCGCGCTCGCGGTCGGCAACCGGTACGTGCTCCAGCCCGACCTGGCCTCCTGGGGCTACCTCCCGCCCACGGATGGCCTCCCGGTCGCGGACGGGTTCCACTACGCATCGGACACCAACGACCTGTGGTATTCGATCGAGGAGATCCGCAAGATCCTGGACAGCGACGTCTGACGTGTTGCCGTACGGGCGTCAGTCCATTTCCGACGCGGACATCGAAGCCGTCGCCGCCGTACTGCGAGGCGACTGGCTCACCACCGGACCTGCCGTCACCGCGTTCGAGAACGCCGTGTCCGAGCTGTCCGGTGGGCACCGCGCGGTCAGTTGCACGTCGGGCACCGCGGCCCTGCACATCGCGTACGCCGCACTCGGCGCCGGACCGGGTGACGAGGTCGTCACCACCCCGATGACATTCGTCGCCACGGCCTCCTGCGCGGCGATGCTCGGGGCGAAGGTGGTCTTCGCCGATGTCGACGAGGACACCGCGTTGCTCGATCCGTCGGCCGTCGAGGCGGTGCTGACCGAGCGTACGAAGGTGATTGCGGCCGTCGACTACGCCGGTCAGGCCGCGGACTACGCCGCACTGCAGCCGCTCGCGGACCAGGTCGGCGCCCGGACGCTCGCCGACGCGGCCCACTCGATCGGCGGCTTCGCCGACGGCCGCCCGGTCGGGGACCTCGCAGACGTGACCACGATGTCGTTCTTCCCGACCAAGAACCTCACCACCGGCGAAGGCGGCGCGGTAGTCTGCAAGGACGCCGCGATCGGGCAGCGCGCGCACGAGTTCCACTTCATCGGTCTCGTCCGCGATCCCGATCGCTTCGAGATCACCGACGAGGGTCCGTGGCACCAGGAGGTGCACGAGTACGGCGTGAACTACCGGCTCACCGACCTCGGCGCCGCGCTCGGGTTGTCGCAGCTCGCCCGGCTCGCGGACTTCAAACGCCGCCGGGCCGAGATCACAGCCCGCTACAACGCGGCGTTCGCCGGCGTCGACGGTCTCCGTACGCCGGTGCAGCGGGCGGGTGTGGATCCGGCCTGGCATCTCTACCCGATCCGCGTGCTCGGCGGGCGCCGGCGCGAGGTGTTCGAGGGCATGCGGGCCGCGGGCATCGGCGTACAGGTGAACTACATCCCGGTGTACTGGCACCCGGTGTTCGCGCGACAGGGCTACCGGCGTGGGTCGTGCCCGAACGCCGAGCGCTTCTACGCCGAGGAACTCTCCCTGCCACTGTTCCCGGACCTGACCGACAGTGACGTCGACCGGGTGATCGACACGCTCCTGAAACTGGTTGGCTACCGTGACTGATGTGACCCGATCGAACTTGATCGGCGGAGAGATGCTCAACTGGTCGGATCTGCACCCGGTCGACGCCCGCCCCGCGGCCGCCGGACCCGCCGCCGCAGCACTCCTGGCCGCCACCCTCCAGCCCGCGGACTCCGTCCTGATCGCCGGGCCGCACGCGGTCGACGTGATCACCGCGGTCGCCGCGCGGGTGACGTCGGTCGATCTACTGCTGCGCTCGGCCCCGGACGCGGAGGAACTCGCCGAACTCCTCACCGACACCAAGGGCCAGGTCTTCTGCGGCGCCCTGGACCGCTTCGGCACCGATGAGACGTACGACGTGATCGTCGCGCTGGACGGCCTCGACCGGCTCGTCGGCCCCGACACACCCGCGCTGACCTGGTCCGAGGCACTGGACCGCCTGCACGACCACCTGTCCCCGTCCGGGCGGCTGTTGCTGGGTGCCTCGAACTCCTTCGGCGTCGAGCGCTTCGTCCAGCCCGCGATCACCGCGGCCTTGCCCCGCGACGAGGACTGGGCCCGCAACGTCGCGGACACCGCACCCGCCGGACTCGAACCGCTACAAGCCGCCTTGCGCGAGGCCGGCGTCGAGGTCACGCAGACCTACGCAGTCTTCCCGTCCCTGGTCGACGCAGAGGTGGCGCTCACCACGGTGGATGGCTTGGCAGCCGTGGTCGCAGCCAGAGCCGTTGCCGAGCGCAACGCAGGCCCAGTACTGATGGACCCCTACCGTCTGATCCTGGACGCAGCCGGGGCCGGCCTGGCGAAGGAGCTGGCGCCCGCCTGGTACTTCGTTGCCAACACCAGCGATGGCCCTGCAACTCTTCCGGTTGATGCGGTTCCCACGGGATCAGGTGTTCTGCTGGAGGAGCACCTGCTCGCCGCCTTGCGAGTGGATGATCAGGCGGCTTTGCGGCGGATCATCCCCGACTACGTTGCTTGGCTGGGGACCGGCGGCAGCGGGTCGCCGGACAACGTGATCCTCGACGGGGCGTCGTACCGGCTGTTCGGGGAGGCGCAGGACGGTGATGTGGTCACGTACCTGCAGCGGTTTGCCCGGCGGGTGCTGGAAGGGGGCTCTCGGCAACCGTGGCCGGCGGGTGGAGATCCGCAGGCACTGACCGCGCGGCTTGCCTCGATCGCCGGAATCGCTGTGCCAGCAGGAGATTCGGCGGCGGCTGAGGTGATCCGGCCGTTGGGGAGTGCCGAGCAGCTTGTGACCGTGGCGCGGCTGGCGGATGAGTTGGCACACGCGAGTGCGCGGGCGATCCTGTTCGAGGGCACGGTCAGCGGGATCCGGCGATCGCTGCCCTACCGGGTCGGCCACGCGGTGCTGAACCCGGCGCGGGTGATCCGCCGCCGGCTCCGGCGCCTGGTCCGGAAGGTCCGTCGCTGATGCACCACGCGAACCACTTCTACGGCCACGCGAACATCATGGCGTCGTACGCCGGGCTCGCGAAGCCACCCCGGATCTGGGGCTACCTCCAGCACGGCTGGAACATCCTGGACGGCTTCGCCCACGGCACGAACTTCGCCCCCGGGATGCCGAAGTTCGTCTGGTCCGACAGCGTCCGCCGTCGCGGCCACTCGATGGGCCTGCGCAACTACGAGGTGATCGGCTCGGTCTGGCTCTACCTGCTGAAGGTGCACCCGGAGCTCGCCACTCCGGCGAAAGGGGCCGAGGGCACCATCTTCTACCCGTTCCACGGCTGGGAGGGCCAGCACGTGCTCGGCGACCACGGCCGCCTCGTTGCCTCGATCAACGAGCACGAGACCGGCCCGGTGACCGTCTGCCTGTACTGGAACGAGTACGAGAAGCCCGCGATCCGCAACCTGTACAAGGATGCGGGCTTCCGCGTCATCACGCACGGCTACCGGGGACTGCACTGGCGCCGCACCGACGCCAAGTTCCTGGTCAAACAGTTGCGCGAGCTCCGCAAACACTCGCGCGTCGCATCCAACCGGCTCAGCTCCGCCGTCCTGTACGGCGCCTCGATCGGCTTGCAGCCGGGCGTCTACGGCGACCCGATGGTGCTGGAGCACGAGCACCCGTCGTTCGGCGGGCAGGCCCGGATCAAGCGGCTGTGGCCGGAGCTCGACCAGCCGTTCGTCCCGCCCGCGATCGCCCGCGAGTTCACCGACACCGAGCTGGGCGTCGACCATGTCGCCGGTCCGGCCGAGATCCGGGAGATATTCAAGTGGACCCCCTGAAGATCGGCGTTGTCACGCAGGTGCGGGTGACCAGCACCCGCCTGCCGGCCAAGGTCCTGCTGAGCGTCCGCGGCCGGACCTATCTCGAGCATCACCTCGACCGGCTCCGCAGCACCGGCCTGCCGGTGATCGTGGCGACCACCACGAACTTCAACGACGACATCGTGCTGGAGGTCGCCGGGCAGAGCGGGGTCCCGGTCTTCCGCGGCAGCGAGGACGACGTCCTGAGCCGCTTCGCCGGGGCCGCCCGCGAGCACGGACTGGACGGGATCGTCCGGGTCACGTCCGACTGCCCGTTGATCGACCCCGAGATCGTTGCCACCGGCGTCGATCGCTGGCGGGCCGAGAACGACCTCGATCTCTACCTGTCGAACTGCCTCGAGCGGACCTATCCCCGCGGCATGGACTACGAGATCTTCTCCGCGGCCCGGCTGTACGACGCCGAGGCCAAGGCGACCCTGCGATCCGATCGCGAGCACGTCACGCCGTACCTGCACCAGAACCGGTCCGGGGACATGCGTTTGCTCAACCTCGGGTGGTCCGGCGGCGGAGCGCAGTACCGGCTCACGCTCGACACCCCGGACGACTGGAAGTTGCTCGACGCCCTCATCGACGACTTCGGCGCCGCGGAGCTGAACTGCGCGGACCTGGTCGCGATTCTGGACTCCCACCCGGAACTGGCCACGCTCAACGCGCACATCGAACAGAAGAAGCTCGGCGAGTAGGTCGCGTCCGGCGATTCCGCGCCGTGCCGAGTGCCGCGCAGTAGGCGGGGAATCGCCGGACGCGACCTTTCAGCGCGCGAGGCGGCCGCTACGGCATGATTTACGGTGATGACCACCGATGATCCAGGATCCGACGTACCGGACGCGGCCCGCGCGAAGGCGTTCGGCGCCGTCGCGGCCGCGTACGACGCCGGCCGGCCGACGTTTCCCGCCGAGGCGCTGACCTGGATCCTGGGCCCGGGACGGGGGCTGCAGGTCCTCGATCTGGGCGCCGGCACCGGCAAACTCGCGGCCGTCGCCGCCGGGCTCGGGCACGACGTGGTCGCGGTCGATCCGTCCCCGGAGATGCTCGAGGTCTGCCGCCGGCGGCCCGGGATCGACTCGATGGTCGGGGCGGCCGAGTCGATCCCGCTGGCGCACGCCTCGGTGGACGCGGTGATCGTCGGTCAGGCCTTCCACTGGTTCGACCACGCCCGGGCCCTGCCGGAGATCGCCCGCGTCCTGCGGCCGAACGGCGTACTCGGCCTGCTCTGGAACAACGCCGACACCGTCGTGCCCTGGGTCCGGCGGATGGTGCACGCGATGCAGGGCAGCGACCACATCGGCGACGACCGGTTCGACCCGATGCCGATCCTGCTGCAGTCGGACCTGTTCGCGCTGATCGAGACGGCCCGGTTCCGGCACTGGCACGACCTGGACCGGAACGGTCTGCGGCTGCTGGCCCAGTCGCACTCGCGGATCGCCGTCCTGACCGAATCCCGCCGGGAGGCGGTGCTCGATCAGGTCGACGCGTTGTACGAAACGACCGCCCGGCCGCCCGAGCCGCTGCGGATGCCGTATTTCACCGACTGTTACCGCGCTCGCCCCAGTGACCTGGCGAACTACCGCCGTACGCTCGACGCCCCGGTGGCGCCGCACCTGTGAAACAGGTGAACGTTTTGGTTGCGGTGGGTCACAAATCCACGACCAGCGGCTAACGTGCATCTGTTCGTGTCCAGCGAAGGGGATTCACATGGACGAGCAAGCGGTGCGCGAGCGGGATGCCCGCGCGTACGAGGCCGTGTACGAGGCCGCCGACTTCACCGAGCTGAGGCGGCGCTACAAGAACTTCGTCGTCCCGTGGACGATCGCGTTCATGACCTGGTATCTGGCCTATGTCGCCTGCAACAACTGGGCCCGTGACTTCATGAGTCAGAAGGTGGTCGGGCACATCAACGTGGCGCTGGTCTTCGGCCTGCTGCAGTTCGTCTCCACCTTCGCGATCGCCGCGCTCTACGGCCGGTTCGCGAACCGGAAGCTGGATCCGCTCGCGCACGGCCTGAACGCCAAGTACAAGAGGGAGCGCCGTCGGTGACCACGCTTCTCGTCCCCCTGGCGACCGAGCCGGGCAACCGGGCGCTGACCCTGTCGCTGTTCACCGCGGTCGTTGCCGTGACGCTGTACATCACCTGGTGGGCGTCCCGGCAGAACAAGACCGCGGCCGACTACTACGCCGGCGGCCGCTCGTTCAGCGGCGCGCAGAACGGCCTCGCGATCTCCGGCGACTACATGTCCGCGGCGTCGTTCCTCGGCATCTCCGGCTCGATCGCGCTCTACGGGTACGACGGCTTCCTGTACTCGATCGGGTTCCTGGTGGCCTGGCTGGTGGCACTGCTGCTGATCGCCGAACTGCTGCGGAACTCCGGCCGGTTCACGATGGCCGACCAGCTCGCGTTCCGGATGCAGCAGCGGCCGGTCCGGACCGCGGCCGCGACCTCCACGATCGTGGTGTCGATCTTCTACCTGCTGGCCCAGATGGTCGGCGCGGGCTTACTCGTCGGGCTGCTGCTCGGCGTGAAGAGCGAGGGCCTGAAGGCGGCCACGATCGTCCTGGTCGGCGCCCTGATGATCATCTACGTGACGGTCGGCGGCATGAAGGGCACCACCTGGGTGCAGATCGTCAAGGCCGTCCTGCTGATGGCCGGCACGATCCTGATCACCTTCCTGGTGCTGGTGAAGTTCCACTTCAACATCTCCGACCTGCTCGGTGCGGCGGCGGCGAAGTCCGGCAAGGGCGAGGCGTTCCTGCAGCCGGGTCTGCTCTACGGCAAGGACCTGACCGGCCAGATCGACTTCCTGTCGCTCGGCCTGGCGCTGGTGCTCGGGACGGCCGGCCTGCCGCACATCCTGATCCGCTTCTACACCGTGCCTGACTCGCGGTCCGCGCGCCGGTCGGTGCAGTGGGCGATCGGCCTGATCGGCGCGTTCTACCTGATGACGCTGGCCCTCGGGTTCGGTGCGGCGGCGCTGCTGGACACCGGCAATGGATCGGCCGTGGCGGAGTCGAAGGGCAACGTGGCATCGCCATTGCTGGCCGAGTCCGTCGGTGGCGGCGCCGACTCGATCGGCGGGGCGATCCTGCTCGCGCTGATCGCAGCAGTCGCCTTCGCCACCATCCTCGCGGTGGTCGCGGGCCTGACCCTGACCTCGGCGTCGTCGTTCGCGCACGACCTCTACGCGAACGTCATCGCCAAGGAGCCGCCCTCGGAGAAGAGCGAGCTGCGGGTCGCGCGGTTCGCCGCGATCGGGATCGGCGCGATCTCGATCGCGCTGGCGATCCCGGCGCAGAAGCTGAACATCGCGTTCCTGGTCGCACTCGCCTTCGCGGTGGCCGCCTCGGCGAACCTGCCGGCGCTGCTGTACAACCTGTTCTGGAAGCGGTTCAACACCTCCGGCGCGGTCTGGAGCATCTACGGCGGCCTGATCTCGGCCGTCGTCCTGGTGATCTTCTCGCCGGTGGTGTCCGGCAAGCCGACGTCGATGATCACCAGCGCCGACTTCGCCTGGTTCCCGCTGTCGAACCCGGGCATCGTGTCGATCCCACTGGGCTTCCTCTTCGGCGTCCTGGGCACGTACGTCGGCCGCGACAAGGCCGGCGAGTCCCGCTACCACGAACTCTCCGTCCGCTCGATGACCGGCGCCGGCGCGGAAGGCCCCGCCAAGCACTGACCTGCACGCACCGCGGACGCGGCGGCGGTTCCCCGGGGTCGATCCCCCGGCGACCGCCGCCGTTCTGCTGTCCGGCCTCCGGCACCCCACCAGGCGTCACGAACCGTTGACGCTCGCGTAGCCATGCCGTAACAATGAGTCAGCGCTGCGCAAGAAACGAGCAAGATCCGAGCAAGTTTCCGACTTCACGCTCACTTGCGGAGTGCTGTGCCCTCACCATCCCGCCCCTAGGAGAGGCCATGCGAATCCGGAAGTGGCGGCTGCCGACCGCCTTGCTCGCCGCGAGTCTCGCGCTCGCGGCGAGTCCGCTCATCCACCCGACCCCGGCCGGCACCGCGGCGGCCGCCGTACTGGCCGGACCCAACCTCGCCGCGGGCAAGGCCGCGTCGGCCAGCAGCGCCACCCAGACGTACGTCGCCTCGAACGTGACCGACGGCGACCAGGGCACCTACTGGGAGAGCGCCAACAACGCCTTCCCGCAGTGGGTCCAGGTAGACCTCGGCTCGTCCGTCGCGACCAACCAGGTCGTCCTCAAACTGCCGAGTGCGAACTGGGGTGCCCGCAACCAGACCCTCGCGGTCCAGGGCAGCACCGACGGACAGAACTTCAGCGACCTGTCGGCCTCGGCCGTCCGCGCGTTCAACCCACCGAGCAACACGGTGACCATCGACTACGGCACCGCGACCACGCGCTTCGTCAGGATCCGGATCACCGCGAACACCGGCTGGCCGGCCGGGCAGCTCTCCGAGCTCGAGGTGTACGGCCCGGCGACCGGTGACACCCAGGCTCCCACCGCCCCGGGCAACCTGGCTCTCACCGAACCCGGCGCCGGCCAGATCCGGCTCACCTGGTCCGCCTCGACCGACAACGTCGGGGTCACCGGGTACGACGTCTACGCCAACGGCCAGCTGCGAACGAGCGTGGCGGGCAACGTCCTGACCTACACCGACAACCAGCCGGCCAGTACGACGATCTCGTACTTCGTCCGCGCGAAAGATGCCGCTGGCAACCAATCGGCGAACAGCAACACCGTCACCCGGAACGGCAGCAGCGGCCCCGGCAGCAACCTCGCGCTGGGCAGGCCGATCGACGCGTCCGGCTACGTGCACATCTTCGTTCCGGCCAACGCCAACGACGACAACGTGACGACGTACTGGGAGGGCAACGCCAACCTGGCCACGCTGACCACACAACTCGGCGCGAACGCTGACCTCAGCTCGATCGTGATCCGGCTCAACCCGGACTCGGCGTGGGGACCGCGGACGCAGACGTTCTCGATCCTCGGCCGGGAGCAGAGCGCGTCCGGGTTCACCACGATCGTGCCGAGTGCGTCGTACAACTTCAGCCCGGCGAGCGGGAACAGCGTGACGATCCCGGTCAGCGCGCGGGTGGCCGACGTACGGCTGAACTTCACCGCGAACACCGGCGCCCCGGCCGGACAGGTCGCGGAACTCCAGGTGATGGGGGTGCCGGCGCCGAACCCCGACCTCACCCTCTCGAACGTCTCGTGGACGCCGACCTCGCCGGTCGAGACCGACACGATCACGCTCCGGGCGACGGTGAACAACGGCGGTACGGCGATCTCCCCGGCGACCGACGTGAACTTCTACCTCGGCGACAGCAAGGTCGGTACGGCGGCCGTCGGCGCGATCGCGGCCGGCGGGTCGACCACGGTCACCGCATCGATCGGCACCCGGGACGCGGGCAGCTACGCCCTGAGCGCGAAGGTCGACGAGTCGAACACCGTCATCGAGCAGAACGACGGCAACAACACCGCGAACGCAGCCGGCCCGCTGGTCGTCACACCGGTCGCCAGCTCGGACCTGGTCGCGGCGGCGGTCAACTGGACACCGAACAACCCGGCGGCCGGCAACACCGTGGCCTTCTCGGTCGCCCTGAAGAACCAGGGCAGCGTCGCCTCGGCGTCCGGTGCCCACGGCATCACCTTGACGGTCTTGAACGGCAGCTCCGTCGTGACCACCCTGACCGGCTCCTACAACGGTGCGATCGCGGTTGGCGCGACCACACCCGCTGTTGCCCTCGGCAACTGGACGGCGGCGAACGGCCGCTACACCGTGCGGGTCGTGCTCGCGGACGACGCGAACGAGTTGCCGGTGAAACGGGCGAACAACACCAGCGAGCGGCCGTTCTTCGTGGGCCGCGGCGCGAACATGCCGTACGACCACCTCGAGGCCGAGGACGCCTCGGTCGGCGGCGGCGCGTCCGTGATCGGCCCGAACCGGACCATCGGCGACCTGGCCGGTGAGGCGTCCGGGCGGCGCGCGGTGACGCTGAACTCGAACGGCGCGTACGTCGAGTTCACCACCCGGGCCAGCACGAACACGCTCGTCACCCGGTTCTCCATCCCGGACTCGGCCGGCGGCGGAGGTCAGACGTCGTCGATCAACGTCTACGTGAACGGCAGCTTCCACAAGACGTTGCCGCTGACCTCGAAGTACTCCTGGCT
This sequence comes from Kribbella sp. NPDC048837, assembly GCF_055586945.1. NCBI lineage: Bacteria > Bacillati > Actinomycetota > Actinomycetes > Propionibacteriales > Kribbellaceae > Kribbella > Kribbella sp. NPDC048837. The sequence goes on along the minus strand of NZ_JBVJHF010000002.1, from coordinate 360,308 downwards.
GTACGGCGCGGAGGCTTCGCCGAACAACTCGCCCGGGTCCGGTCCGGCCCGGCACATCTACGACGAGGCGAGCATCATGCTCGACTCCTCCTTCCCGGCCGGGACGAAGATCCGGCTGCAGAAGGATCCGGCGAACAGTACGACGTACTCGATCGACTTCGTCGACACCGAGCAGGTGGCGCCGCTGGGGAATCCCGGTGCTGGATTCGTGACGCCGGCCGGGTTCACCCAGCAGGACGTGCAGAACGCGCTCGACCGGGTGCGGCAGGAGAGCACACTGCAGGGGGTGTACCTGCCGGCAGGTGATTACCAGACGTCCTCGAAGTTCACCGTGTCCGGCAAGGCGGTTCGCGTCGTCGGCGCCGGGCCTTGGTACACGCGGTTCGTCGCACCGCAGAACCAGTCGAACACCGACGTCGGGTTCGACGCGCAGCCGTCGGCGAACGGGTCGACGTTCAGCGGGTTCTCGTACTTCGGCAACTACGACAGCCGCAACGACGGGCCGGGCAAGGTGTTCAACTTCGCGAACACCTCGAACATGACCATCGACAACATCTGGGCCGAGCACCAGATGTGCCTGTACTGGGGTGCGAACACCGACAACTCGGTGATCAGGAACTCGCGCATCCGGGACTCGTTCGCCGACGGCATCAACATGACCAACGGGTCGGCCGGCAACACGGTCAGCAACAACGACGCCCGGTCCACCGGGGACGACAGTTTCGCGCTCTTCAACGCCACCGACAACGGCGGCGGCGAGGTCCGGGACAACGTCTTCGAGAACCTGTCCGCGACGCTGACCTGGCGGGCCGCCGGGTTCGCGGTGTACGGCGGGACGAACAACGTGTTCCGCAACCTGTACGCCGCGGACATGCTCACCTATCCCGGCATCACGATCAGCTCACTCGACTTCGGCATCCCGATGAACGGCTTCGGCGCCACCCCGCCGACCCGCTTCGAGAACGCGTCGGTGGTGCGATCCGGCGGGCACTTCTGGGGTAACCAGACCTTCCCCGCAGTGTGGATCTACTCCGCCACGAAGGTCTTCCAGGGCATCCGGGTCAGCGATCTCGACGTCGTCGATCCGACGTACTCCGGGATCATGTTCCAGACCGACTACGTCGGCGGCAGCCCGCTCTTCCCGGTCGCCGACACCGTCTTCACCAACACCACGGTGTCCGGCGCCCGCAAGTCCGGCGACGCCTTCGACGCCAAGTCCGGCTACGGCATCTGGGCCAACGAACTCCCCGAACCCGGCGAGGGCCCCGCCCGCGGAGCCGTCACCTTCACCAACCTCACCCTCACCAACAACGCCACCGACATCCGCAACACCACCACAACCTTCACCATCACCCGCAACTAACCGCCGGAGCCGCCGGAGGATCCCCTCCGGCGGCTCCGCCAATCTGCCCCGACCTGCCCCAGGCTGCCCTGGTGTCGCAGCCCGGACCCCGTCCCTCCGCGTGTGAAGGTCAACCCTTGCCACTCAACCGGGCGGGGACATGCCGATCCACGTATTCGTCGACGAGACCAAGTCCCGAGGACTCCTGATGGCCGCCGCGCGCTGCCCATCAGGCGACGTCGCCGTCAATCGCAAGGCGCTCAGAGGTCTCCTGTTGCCGGGACAAGAGCGACTGCACTTCAACCACGAGAGGCCGGCACGTCGTAAGCAGATCCTCAAGGTCATCGCGGGGTTTCATCTGCTCGTGGACCTCTACAGCGCGGATCGGGATACGCATGCGGGTCGGCGCCGATGTCTCAAGGCGATCGTGCAGGACAGCGCCGCGACAGCTGAACGGCTTGTCGTCGAGTTGGAGGAGTCGACCTACGAGCATGATCGCCGGTGGCTCCGAGACGCTACCCGCCGCTTCGGCTGCCACGAAACGCTGCGCTGGGATGTGCTGGTGGCCAAAGCCGACCCGCTGCTCTGGGTGCCGGACGCCGTCGCGTGGAGCTGGATGCGTGGTGGCGAATGGAGACGAGCCGTGGCGCCGTTCTGTCAGCCGAGGGAGCTGTGAAAACGCGAAACCCGGCTCGTCCACCGTCCGGTGGGCTGCCGGGTTCACTTCCGGGGGACTCGTGTCCCTCGGCATCTCAACTGTAGCGGGTGTTGGTGGTTCGCGGAGGGGCTTCTGAGATCTGCCCCAGGTTGCCCCGGGTCAGAGGTCGTCGGCGATGCGGGCCAGGGCTTCGCCGGCTTTGAGGACGAGGGCTCGGTCGGCGTCGTCGAGGCGGCGGAGGAGTTTGGCGAGTTCCTCGGCGGCCTGGCGGCCGGAGGCTTCGACGGTGGCGGCGCCGGCCTCGGTCAGGACGACCGCGGTGGCGCGGCCGTCGACGGGGTCGGGTTCGCGGCGGACCAGGCCGGCCTCCTCGAGGGAGGCGACCGTGGTCGTCGCGGTGGGCTGCGAGCACGGCACCCGGGTGGCGATCTCGCCGATCCGGATCGGTTGCTCGTCGGCGATCAGCATCAGCGCCAGGAACTGCGTCGGGTGCAGGACCGCGGTGGTCCTGCTCCGGCGCAGGTGCCGGACGATCCGGTGCATGCTCACCAGCAGTTGCAGCGTTTCCTGAGCCATCGCGATCACCTCCGTGGGGAAGCGCCATCCTGGCACAGGCAACCAAAGAACACCTATCGCCCAGGTTTCAGTTGAGCCGGATGTCCGGGTGGTAGAGATCCAGCCAGGTCGCCGGCGACAGCGTCTGCTCCAGGTGCCGGCGGGCGCCGGCGCCGGCCGATCGGGTCAGCGATGCGGCCGCCTTCCGGTCGACCAGGTCGAACACCGGGTGGCGGTCGGCCAGCAGCCCACGGACCTGCCCGGCGAGGGCTTCGACGTACGCCGGATCCTGGGTCTGCGGGTACGGCGACTTCTTCCGCTCGGCGACCGACTCCGGCAGCACGTCCCGGGTCGCGGCCCGGAGCAGGCTCTTCTCCTTGCCGTCGAACGTCTTCAGCGACCACGGCGTGTTGTACACGTACTCGACCAGCCGGTGATCGCAGAACGGCACCCGCACCTCCAGCCCGACCGCCATGCTCATCCGGTCCTTGCGATCGAGCAGGATCCGGACGAACCGCGTCAGGTGCAGGTAGCAGATCTTCCGCATCTCCCACTCGGCGTCGGACTCGCCGTCCAGCCGCTCCACCTCACCGACCGCCTCGGCGTACCGATCTCTCAGATGTCCGCCCAGATCGAGCCGCTTCAGCACCTCTCGGCGCAGGATGCTGACCTGCCCGACCTCCCGCCGGGACGCCATGTAGGCGATCCACGGGAACATAGCCCGCTTCCGCACCTCGACGTCGTGGAACCACAGGTACCCGCCGAAAACCTCGTCCGCCGACTCACCCGACAGCGCGACCGTGGACTGCTCGCGGATCGCCGAGAAGAGCAAGTACAGCGAGCTGAAGATGTCGCCACCGAGCGGTGCGTCGTTCGCCCGGATCACCTTGCGCCGGATCTCCGGATCGGTCAGGTCGGCGTTGTCCAGCACGATGTCGGAGTGCTGCGAGTGGACCTTGTCCGCGACGTCGTGCACGTACGGCGTATCCGGGGTGGCCCGGAGTTCGGAAGGCTGGAAGTTCTCTTCGTGGCCGGTGAAGTCGACCGAGAAGCTGCGGACCTTGCGCCCCTCCTCGGCGAGCTGACCGGCCGCGAGTGCCGTGATCGCGCTGGAGTCGAGACCGCCGGACAGCAGCACACAACGTGGTACGTCGGCGATCAGCTGGCGGCGCGTGATGTCGTCGAGCAGCTCACGGACGTGGGCGACCGACGTGTCCTGGTCGTCGGTGTGCTCCTTGGTCTCCAAACGCCAGTACTTGCTGGTGTGGATGCCTGAGCGATCGACCGTGACCACGGTGCCCGGCTCGACCTCGTACATGCCGGCCCACAGCGAGCGGCCGGGAGTCTTCGAGACCGTGAGCAGTTCCCGGAGTCCGGCGGCTTCGACCAAGGCCTTGACGGCGGGGTTCGCCAGGATCGCCTTCGGTTCCGAGCCGAACAGCACACCGTCGGCCGTGGGGTAGTAGAAGAACGGCTTGATGCCCATCCGGTCGCGGACCATCACCAGGGTCTCGATCCGCGGGTCCCAGATGGCCAGCGCGTACATCCCGTTCAGCCGCTCGGCGAACGCCGTACCCCACTCGGCGTACGCACGGAGCACGACCTCAGTGTCGGAGTCGGTCCCGAACCGATGACCGCGGCGGCGGAGCTCGTCGCGCAGTTCGGTGTAGTTGTAGACCTCACCGCTGTAGACCATGCCGAGGGTGATCCTGTTCGCGTCCGAGCCGACCTCCGCGGTCATCGGCTGCTCACCGCCGGGGAGGTCGATGACGGCGAGTCTTCGATGGCCGAGCGCGACATGCGGGGCGTACCAGGTGCCTCGCGCGTCCGGTCCGCGACACGACATCGTCTCCGTCATCGCGTCGACGACATCCCGCTCGGTCCCCAGATCGTGCCGGTAGGCCACCCATCCGGTGATGCCACACATGGTCGCTCCTCTCCGGAAATACATTCTTCTCCAATGTATTTCTGGCGATGAGTGATCACAACGATCGTTTGAGTGACCAACCTCTCAGAGGTGTACGGCGAGGACGCCGAGCGCGAACGCGAGTCCGGTCAGCCCGAGCATCGCGCTCGCGAGCACGATGAGCCGCCGCTGCAGAACCGGCAGCTCAGCAGCGGTCGCGAACACCCGACTCGGCCAATGCCGCCAGGACACATACCAGAAGATCCCACTCGCCCCGAGCAACAACAGCCCTTTGACCGCGTGAATCCCCCAGTGATCCTGGTCGATCGCCAACAGCCCCAGCCCGCTGACCGCAATCGCCCCGATCAACCCAACCACCTTCCACCGATTGCCCGAGGCAATAACAGTGGTCAGCCCCTCCCGGCCCGCCTGGTCCGCCCCGAAGTACTTCTTCACCTTCGGCTGCACCACGAACAACGAGTACGCCATCCCACCCACCCACGCAGCAGCCAGACCGGCGTGGATGATGGCGAGGATCGCAGTCACACCGCAGACCCTAGGACAGCGAAGGGCCGCCGCAGTGGTGACCAGTCCAGGAAACGGAACAGCCCGTACGACGGAGCGTCGTACGGGCTGATCTGCGGAGATGGTCAGTCTTCGTCGGACTTGCCGGATTCCAGGTTGGTTCTGATGAGGTCCATGACGGTGGAGTCGGCGAGGGTGGTGACGTCGCCTACCTCGCGGTTCTCGGCGACGTCGCGGAGCAGGCGGCGCATGATCTTGCCGGAGCGGGTCTTCGGGAGTTCGGCGACGACCATGATCTGGCGGGGTTTGGCGATCGGGCCGATCTCCTTGGCGACGTGGTTGCGGAGTTCCTGGACGACGTCGGGGCCGCCGTCGCCGGCTTCGGAGCGGAGGATGACGAAGGCGGCGATCGCCTGGCCGGTGGTGGCGTCGGAGGCGCCGACGACGGCGGCCTCGGCGACCTTCGGGTGGGAGACCAGCGCGGACTCGATCTCGGTGGTGGACAGGCGGTGGCCGGACACGTTCATCACGTCGTCGACGCGGCCGAGGAGCCAGAGGTCGCCGTCCTCGTCCTTCTTCGCACCGTCACCGGCGAAGTAGACGCCCGGCCAGCGGGACCAGTACGTGTCGACGAAGCGCTGGTCGTCGCCCCACAGCGTGCGCAGCATCGACGGCCAGGGCTTGGTGATGACCAGGTAGCCGCCGGAGCCGTCCGGCACCGGCTTGCCGGCGTCGTCGACGACGTCCACGCTGACACCCGGGATCGCCTTCATCGCGGCACCGGGCTTGCCCGCGGTCACGCCGGGGAGCGGCGAGATCATGTGCATGCCGGTCTCGGTCTGCCACCAGGTGTCCACGACCGGCGCGTTGTTCCCGCCGATGTGCTCGCGGTACCAGATGTAGGCCTCCGGGTTGATCGGCTCGCCGACCGACCCGATCACCCGCAGCGAGGACAGGTCGAACTTCGCCGGGATCTCGGCGCCCCACTTCATGAACGTGCGGATCGCGGTCGGTGCGCAGTACAGGATCGAGACCTTGTACTTCTGGACGATCTCCCACCAGCGGCCCTGGTGCGGGGTGTCCGGGGTGCCTTCGTACAGCACGGAGGTGGTCGCGTTCGCGAGCGCGCCGTACACGATGTAGCTGTGCCCGGTGACCCACCCGATGTCGGCCGCGGTCCAGTAGACGTCGGTGTCCGGCTTGAGGTCGAACACACCCCACTGCGTGTACGACGTACCGACCAGGTAGCCGCCGGTCGTGTGCAGGATGCCCTTCGGCTTGCCCGTGCTGCCCGACGTGTACATCACGTACAGCGGGTGCTCGGCGTCGAACGCCTCCGGCGTGTGCTCGGTCGGCTGCTTGCCGACGAAGTCCTCCCACCAGAGGTCGCGGCCGTCGGCCATCGCGGTCTCCTGGCCGGTCCGCTTCACCACGAGCACGTTGCGCACGTCCGGACAGTCCGCCAGCGCGGCATCCACGGCGGGCTTCAGCGCCGCCGCCGCGCCGCGGCGGTAACCGCCGTCCGAGGTGATCACGACGCGGGCGTCGCAGTCCAGGATCCGGTCCTTCAGCGCCTCGGACGAGAAGCCGCCGAAGATGACCGTGTGCGGGGCGCCGATCCGGGCGCAGGCGAGCATCGCCACCACGGTCTCGGGAATCATCGGCATGTAGATGGCGACGATGTCACCGGCCTGGACGTTCAGCTCGAGCAGCGCGTTCGCGGCCTGGCTGACCTGGTCCTTGAGCTGGGCGTAGGTGATCTCGCGGGTGTCACCGGGCTCGCCCTCGAAGTAGTAGGCGACCTTGTCGCCCAGACCGTTCTCGACGTGCCGGTCGACGCAGTTGTACGCCGCGTTCAGCTTGCCGTCGGCGTACCACTTCGCGAACGGCGGGTTGCTCCAGTCCAGCACCTCGGTCGGCTCGGTGGCCCACGTGATGCGCTTGGCCTGCTCGGCCCAGAACCCCTCGAAGTCGGCGGCGGCGCGCTCGTAGGCATCGGCCTTGAGGTTCGCGTTCGCGGCCAGCTCGGCCGGCGGCTCGAACCTGCGCTCCTCGTGCATCAGGTTCGACAACGCCTCCGACTGGGCGGCTTCGGATTGGGGTGACTCTGCATTCGTCACGTCGACGACTCCTCCTCGCTGGCTTCCGGCGCTGGAGCGCCGGTTACCTTTCTACCAACGCAGACCCCGGCACGGGAACCGGCGTATCGCCGAGCAGCCCTCGATCTGCGCCGAACAGGGCCGATTCCGGGCTGGACGGGCCGGTGGGAACCTTTCTGGCGGGTCGTGCATCGGAGTTGACGTGAACCCGCTGCAGCCGAACCCCCAGCTGACGACGTCCGACGGAGAGCCGCGGAAGATCTCCCGCGCGGCCCGTCGCCGGGTGCACGCCCGCGAGTACCGCGTACGGCGGACTCAGAAGGCGGCCCGCGCCCAGCTTCCGGCCTCCTAGGGTCAGCCGGCCCGGTGGTAGGCCAGGAGGCGGCCGAGGAGGGTGGTCAGGCGGGTGCGGTCGGTGGGTGAGAGCGGGGCGAAGATCTCGTCCTGGGCCCTGGTGACCAGGGTGGTCAGGCGCCTGTAGTGCCGGCGACCCGCCGTGGTGATCGTGATGATGTTGCGGCGGCCGTCGTCCGGGTCCGGCGTACGCTCGACATACCCGTCGGCGGCCAGTTCGTTGAGGGCGGCAACCACGTCGCTGCGGTCGATGCAGCTGCGCCGGCCGAGCGCCGCCTGACTGGCCGGGCCGAACTCGACCAGCGTCGCGAGCAACCGGAAGTGGTACGCCCGCGCGCCGCCGGTGGCGAACGTCTCGCTGATGACCCGGTGCGCCTGCGTTGCACTCTGCGTCAGCAACCAGCTCGGCAACTGCGTCAACACGCTCGGCGTCTGCTCGTCCACACCCCGCAGTCTATCCGTTGGGGGGTCCTACGATTCGCGCGCGCCGAGCAGCTCGTCCCGTGCTCCGGTCGCCGCATCAGCTGGTGGAGGAGGTTGCGGGTAGGTTCGTCGCTATGGCTGGGGCTGAGGGGTACTTGCAGCAGGCGTTGGAGGTTGCGCAGCGGGCGGCGGAGACGCAGCTCGGGGCGATCCGGGTGGCGGTTGCGCTGGTGGTGGATGCGCTGGCCGCGGGGAAGCGGTTCTGGGTGTTCGGGACCGGGCACAGTCACACGCTGGCCGAGGAGTTGTACGGGCGCGCCGGCGGGCTGGCCGACGTCCGGGCGGTGCTCGAACCGGGGCTGATGCTGCACGAGGGGTTGCAGAAGGGTTCCCTGCTCGAGCGGTTGCCCGGGCTGGCCGACGTACTGCTGGAGACCAACGGGATCGCCGCGGGTGACGTCGTCCTGATCGCGTCGAACTCGGGGCGGAACGCCGTACCGGTGGAGTTTGCGCTGGGGGCGCGGAAGCGGGGTGCTCAGGTGATCGCGCTGACGTCGATGGCGCACAGTACGGCGACGACGTCGCGGGCGCCGGGTGGTCAGCGGCTGTTCGAGACCGCGGACGTGGTGATCGACAACTGCGGCGTCCCCGGTGACGCGCTGATCGAGGTCCCCGGCAGCCCAGAACGCACCGGCGCCACGTCCACGATGGCCGGCGCCCTACTCCTCCAGGCTCTCACCGTCGAGATCGTCACCCGCCTCACCGACCGCGGCGAGACCCCGAACGTGCTCCGCAGCCTGAACGTCTAGGTGGCGCGGTAGGCGACGGTGATGTCGTAGCGGTCGGAGCGGTAGATGGAGCGGCCGAACTCGATGACCTCGCCGGAGGCGGTGCGGGGGGCGGAGGTGATGATCAGGCAGGGGGTGGCGGAGTCGATCTCGAGGAGCTGGGCGTCGCCCGGCTCGGGTGGGGCGGCGACGATCGAGGCGGAGACCATGCCGAGGGTGACGCCCCAGCGGGAGGACAGCTCGGTGTACAGCGAGTTCTCGTCGAAGTCGACCTCGTCGAGGCCGGGGTAGCGGTGCAGGGACAGCGCGGTGCGCTCGATCGCCATCGGCTCGCCGTCGGCGGTGCGCAGCCGGACCAGGTGCAGCACCGGGGTGCCGATCGGCTCCTCCAGCTCGCGCGCCAGGTCCTCGTCGGCCGCGCCGACGCGGTGCTCGAGCACCTTCGCGCCGGGCTTGATGCCGCGCTGGATCATGTCCTGGCTGAACGACGAGGCGAGCATCCGGGACGGCCGCGGCTCGGCGACGAACGTGCCGCCACCGGGACGGCGGGCGGCCAGCCCCTCGGCCACGACCCGGTCCACTTCCTGCCGCACGGTCATCCGGGCCACACCGAAGCGCTCGGCCAGGACCCGCTCCGACGGCAGCACGGTGCCGACCGCCAGCGAGCGGGTGAGGTTCTCCAGAATCTCGCGGATCTGGTCACCCTTGGGGCGATCGGTCCGAAGCTCCGTGGGGAGTTCGGCGAGGTCGCCGGGGTTGTTCCGTGGGCGGGCCATGAAGTCAGTATCCCTGGGAATGTGCCCGGCAAACCGGTTGCCGGGGGACGCGAGCCGCGGTCGTACTCCTGATCTTCTCCGTGCTGTGTGGCCGCCGGAACACACTGTCCCGATGTACCTTGTCAGCCCGACTGTAACGGCTGCCCTCACCTCCCGGCCAGTAAGCTCCCACAATCTCGGCCGGGGGTAGTTTTACCGCTATGACTCGCGGACAGTTCGTGCAGGAGAGCTCACCGACGGGCGAATGGAAGCGGCAGGGCAATCGGTTCACCGGGCGGATCACGCGCGACTCGCGGTCAGCTCCCGGCGAAGGCCCGGACGACCGGGGTCACTGGCCGGTCGAGCCCGGGCGGTACCGGCTGGTGGTCAGCCTGGCCTGCCCGTGGGCGCACCGCTCGGTGATCGTACGGCGACTGCTCGGGCTGGAGGACGCGATCAGCCTGGCGATCGTCGACCCGATCCGGGACGAGCGCGGCTGGCGGTTCACCCTGGACCCGGACGGCCGCGACCCGGTGCTCGGGATCGGGTTCCTCTCCGAGGCGTACCGGCGTACGGACCCGTCGTACGACGGACGCGTCACGGTGCCCGCGATCATCGACACGCTGACCGGGCTCGTGGTCACGAACGACTACCCGCAGATCACGCTGGACCTCTCCACCGAGTGGGCCGAGTTCCACCGCCCGGACGCGCCGCAGCTGATCCCGGCCGACCGGACCGAGATGGACGTGCTGATCGAGGAGATCTACCGGGATGTGAACAACGGCGTCTACCGCTGCGGCTTCGCGACCAGCCAGGAGGCCTACGAGGAGGCGTACGACGCTCTGTTCGAGCGACTCGACATCCTCGAGGAGCGGCTGGCGGACCGCGCGTACCTGCTCGGCGACACGCTGCGCGAGGTCGACATCCGGTTCTTCACCACCCTGGTCCGCTTCGACGCGGTCTACCACAACCACTTCAAGTGCAACCGGCAGAAGCTCACCGAGTTCCCGCACCTGTGGTCCTACGCCCGCCGCCTCTACCGGCTCCCATGCTTCGGCGAGACCGTCGACTTCGACCAGATCAAACGCCACTACTACGTCACCCACCACACCATCAACCCCACGGGCATTGTCCCCAAGGGCCCCGACCCCCGCGTCTGGACAGCCTGACCACATCCAAGTCCTGGTTGCCCTCAGCAACATCCAGCTGGCCAAAGAGAGATGGGGAGACGTGATGATCGAGGTGCTGGTGCTCGATGTCAACGAGACGCTGACCGATCTGGAGCCGTTGCGGGCGGGATTCGCCGCGGCGGGGTTGTCGCCGGAGAGCTTGGATACGTGGTTCGCGGCGACGTTGCGGGACGGGTTCGCGCTGACGGCGGCGGGGGCGTACGCCGACTTCCGGGTGGTGGGTGGTGATGTCCTGGCGGGCCAGCTGGCCGCCGCCGGGATCGACCCGACCGAGGAAGCGATCAGCGGGGTGCTGTCCGGGTTCACCCGGCTGCCGCTGCACCCGGACGTCGCGCCGGGGCTCCGCCGGCTGCACGCGGCCGGGGTGCGGCTCATCAGCCTGGCGAACGGGTCGGCGGCGATGTCCGAGCGGGTGTTCACCGAGGGCGGGATCATCGAGCTGCTCGAGCACCGCCTCGACGTTGCGGCACCGCAACGGTGGAAGCCGCACCCGGACGCCTATCGGTACGCCGCCGAGGTGTGCGGCGTGGACGTGGAACGGATGGGACTCGCCGCCGCGCACCCCTGGGACATCGACGGCGCTCGCCGGGCCGGGCTGCGGGGCTTCTACATCGACCGGCGGCGTACGCCGTACCCGAAGGCGTTCCTGCCACCGGATCTCGCGGTCGCGGATTTCCAGACGCTGGCCTCGGAGCTCGGCGCGTAGGATCATCGCAGGGTGTGCCGGGAAGTCTGGTCGGCATGTGTCCGACCGACCCCGAAGCGAAGGGCCGATCATGAGCCAGCACCCGCGGATCAGGCAGAAGAAGCGGGCGTTCCCCCGGATCCTCGGGCGCGAACGCGCGTTCCTCGCCGACACGTTGCGGGCCGAGACAACCGGTGGGCTGCTGCTGCTCGGCGCGGCCGTGGTCGCGCTGGCCTGGGCGAACTCTCCGTGGCAGGACGCTTACCACCACCTGCGCGACACCCAGCTCGGGCCGCTCACGCTCGAGGGCTGGGCCTCGGACGGCGCACTGACGTTGTTCTTCTACCTGGCCGGGGTCGAGCTGAAGCGTGAGCTCGTGGTCGGCACGTTGTCGAAGCTGACCGAGGCGGTCGTGCCGGTGGTCGCGGCGATCGCGGGAATGGTGCTCCCGGCAATCATCTACCTGGTGGTGAACCTGACCGCGGAGCACGGACGGCCGCACGGGTGGGCGGTGCCGACCGCGACCGACATCGCGTTCGCGCTCGCCGTCCTCGCGATCGTCGGGTCGTCGCTGCCGAGCGCGCTGCGGGCGTTCCTGCTCACGCTGGCCGTGGTCGACGACTTCGGTGCCATCCTGGTGATCGCGGTGTTCTTCTCGCACGGCTTCCACCCGCTCGCACTGCTCGCCGCGGCGGCCCTGATCGCGGTCTGGTACCTCCTGCAGCACCGCCGGATCCGTACGCCGTTCCTGTACGTCCCGGTAGCCATCGGCGCGTGGTGGTTCATGCACGAGTCGGGGATCCACCCGACGATCGCGGGTGTCGCGCTCGGCCTGGTGACCCGGGTGGTCCCGGATCCCGGTGAGGAGCACGCGCCGGCCGAGCGGATCGAGCACCGGCTCCGGCCGTGGTCCGCGGGTGTCGCCGTACCGCTGTTCGCGTTGTTCGCGGCGGGCGTGACGCTGAGCGGGAGCACCGTACGGACGATGCTGACCGACCCGGTCGCGATCGGCGTGGTCGCCGGGCTGCTGCTCGGCAAGTCGATCGGGGTCTTCGGCGGGTCGTGGCTGACCGCGCGCTTCACCCGGGCCGAGCTGAACTCCGACCTCGCCTGGCGCGATGTCGGCGCGGTGTCGGTGCTGGCCGGGATCGGATTCACGGTCGCGCTGCTGATCGCCCAGCTCGCGTTCGAGGGCGACGTCCCACAGGTGGAACGCGCGAAGGCCGCCGTCCTGATCGCCTCGGTGCTGGCCGCGCTGATCGCCACGGGACTGCTGGCCCGCCGGAACCGCGCGTACGCCGATTAACCGGAGGCATGGCGGTAGTGTCGGGGAGACGGACCTGTGGAAGGAGTGCCATGTCGATGGGGCAGAACGGGGACGGGCCCACGGTCGGCCAGCTCGTCGCGAACGCGAGCAAGGACCTGTCCAACCTGGTCCGCAGTGAGATCGAGCTGGCGAAGACCGAGCTCAAGAAGACGGCCGTGAAGGCCGGGACCGGCGCCGGCATGTTCGCCGCGGCCGCCTTCCTGGTCCTGCTGGTGATCGTCCTGCTGTCCATCGCCGCGGCGTACGGACTCACCGCGGCCGGGCTGCACCCGGCCGTCGCCTTCCTGATCGTTTCCGGGGTCTACCTGCTGATCGCGGCGGTGCTGGTGTTCATCGGGATGCGGACGCTGCGCAGCGCGAAGGGACCGCAGCGCGCGATCGAGACCTCGAAGGAGTCCGTCGAGGCGCTCAAGGCGATCGGCAAGGGCGACCAGGAGGACGCCATCGACGCCGGGCCCGCGTCGGGCGTACGGCGCTGAGCCCGGCAGGTGTCGTCGACCTGCTGGTCGACGGGCCCTGGTCACACTCGTTGGTCGCGGCCAACGGGGCACGCTTCCATGTCGCCGAGTGCGGCGCCGCGGACGATCCGCTGGTCCTCTTCCTGCACGGCTTCCCCGAGTTCTGGTGGGCCTGGCGTCATCAACTGCCGGTGGTCGCGGCGGCCGGCTACCGCGCCGTGGCGATGGACCTGCGCGGGTACGGCGCCAGCGACAAGACCCCGCGTGGGTACGACCCCTACACCGCGGCCGCTGATGTCTCTGGAGTGATCCGATCGCTGGGGGCCGCGGATGCGGTCGTGGTCGGGCACGGCTGGGGCGGCTTCATCGGCTGGTCGGCCGCCGTACTCGCGCCCCGGCAGATCCGCGGACTGGCGGCTGTCTCGGCGCCGCACCCGCTCCTGCTGGCGCGGTCCGGTCAGACCAAGGCACTGACCCGCACGGCGTGGTTCCAGCTGCCGATCCTCCCGGAGCGCCGGCTCCTCGCCCACGACGGGATCCACATCGAGGGTCTCCTCCGCGCGTGGTCTGCCCCGGGCGGCACGTTCCCGGACGCGGAGGCCTCTCGTCGCTACCGGGCGGCGCTCCAGGTGTGGCCGGCTCCGCACTGCGCACTCGAGTACCACCGCTGGTTCGCCCGCTCCCGACTCCGTCCCGACGGTCGCAAGTACTCGGCCAAGATGCGTACGCCGATCGCCGTACCCGTGCTGCAGATCCACGGCGCCCAGGACTCCGCCGTCTCCCCCACCGCGACCACCCCGCCGCACCTGGTCACGGCGCCGCTGCGCCACGAACTCATCACCCCGGCCGGCCACTTCCCCCACGAGGAGGCGCCGGATCTGTTCAACAACCTGGTGGTGGACTGGCTGAAGTCAGTCGGATCGTAGAACACTCGGCGCCGGCGCGGGACTCCGGCGCTTTGTTGCTGGAGGCAACTCGTCGACCAGGTTCTCCTTGCCCGCAAAGGTCTCCCGGACCTGCTGCATCACGTGCAGGACTGGGTGGAAACCTCTTGGGTGGCGGTGGTGCCGTCCCGGGCGTCGTCGGAGACCTGATCGGCGGTGAGGACGTAGCCGGTGCGGTTGTCCTCGACCGAGGCGGCGAAGACCACGCCGTACACGGTGCCCTTGGACGACAGCAGCGGGCCGCCGGAGTTGCCGGGGCGGACCGAGGCCCAGATCGAGAAGGCCTCCCGGGTGACCGTGCGGTCGCCGTAGATGTCCGGGCCGCGGAGACGTTCCTCGGACCGGATCCGGGCCGGCTCGGAGTCGAACGGGCCGTTCTCCGGGTAGCCGAGGACGACGGCCGGGTCGTCCGCCTTGCCGGTGAAGTCGAAGTCCAGCGGCTTCTCGGTCAGCTTCGGCACGTAGAGCACGGCGATGTCGACCTCGGGGTCGAAGAGGACGACGGTCGCGTCGTACTTCTTGCCGTTCACCTCGACCTGCGGCGAGCTCACGCCCGCGACCACGTGCGCGTTCGTCATCACCCGCTGCGGCGCGTAGACGAACCCGCTGCCCTCGAGACCGCGCGAGCAACTGGCCACCCCGGTGACCTTCGCGATCCGGGTGTACGCCGAGCGGACCAGCGGCTGCCGTGCGATCGCGCTGTCCGGCGGCTGCGTCTCGCGGATCCGCTCCGGCACGAACGGGTCGAGGAAGCGCGGGAACAGGTCGGTGTTGACCACGTCGTTGAACGACTGCAGCGCCCGGTCGGCGCTGCTCGGCAGCACCTCGTCGACCTTCGCCAGCACCTGCGAACCGCGCACCGCCGACGTCACGCTCGGGATCCGCGCGCCGCTCACCGCGACGCCGAGCACCCAGGACACGATGAGCACCGAGACCGCCGCCAGCGCGGCACCACCGAGGGCGTCGAGGAACTTCACCGGCCGCCAGGACAGCTTGTTCCGGACTCTGGACCCGACGACGGCGCCCAGCGTCCGGCCTATCGAGGCCAGCAGCACCACCAGCACCAGCGCGGCGAACGACACCGACACGCTCGGCGAGAAGTTGTCCAGCACCCGCGGCACGCCCCAGACGCCGATGGCGGCACCGCCGAGCAGACCGAGAGTGGCACAGGCGCCCAGTACGAACCCCTCGATGTACCCCGAGATCGCCACCAGCGCGGTGACGATCAGGAGCGCCCAGTCGAGCTTGCTCACTCCACACCTTCCGAACGTCCCAGGTCGTGCTCGATGGCGGTCAGCCTGCGCACGTCCTCCGGCCGCCGTCCCTCACTCCGCCAGGCCGCCTCGACCAGCCGGTCGGGCAACGGTACGACGACCGAGGGGTCCCAGTCGCGCGCCCACCCGCCGAGCAGGAGCAATTTGTCCAGCAGGCCCGCGGTGAAACCCCAGATGTAGAGGTTGCCGATGGTGAAGGCCGGCCCGGTGAATCCGGACGGGTGCAGGCAGCTGATCCGGTTCGCCGGGTCGGCCAGGGCGCGCACGGACACGGTGTGCACCGACGCGACCTCGGCCGGGTCGACCACCGCGACCGGTGACGGCTCCCGCCACCAGGCCAGCACCGGCGACACGCCGAAGTTGCTGACCGGCACCCACAGCGCGGGCCAGACCGCGAACGGTACGACGCCGGACGGAACCAGCCCGGTCTCCTCCTCGGCCTCGCGCAACGCGGTCCGCACCATGCCCTCGTCGCCGGTGCCGTCCTCCGGGTCGACGCCACCGCCGGGGAACGCCATCTGCCCGGCGTGCTTGCGCAACGTCCAGGCCCGCTCGGTCAGCAGCACCTCCGGGCCATCGTTGCCATCAGCAAGCAAAATCAGGACGGCGGACTTCCGCACGGACGGATCGTCGGGCGGCAGGAACCGCGACAGCTGGTTCGGGTCGACCTCCTCGGATGCCTTCGCCAGCTGCTTCAGCCACTCCGGGATCTCCACTCCGTCGAACGTCACAGGGTGACCCCCAGCTTGTCCTTCACCAGTTGGTCGAGCTGCGCCTGCGAGGTCAGCACACCGCGGTGCACGAAGACGGCACCGTCGGCGTCCACGAACGCCGTCAACGGCGGCCCTCCCACCTTCAACGGCCCCTGGATCGCCTTGTCCTGATCGACCAGGTGCGGGTAGGCGAGACCTTCGTCGGTCGCGAACCGCACCGCGAGCTCCGGCCGCGGGTCGGCGTAGTCGATGCCGAGCATCTTGACCTTGCCCGACTTCGCCAGCTTCGCCAGGTACGGCGCTTCGTCGCGGCAGGGCCCGCACCACTGGGCCCACACGTTGATCACGAGCGGACCACGCAGGTCAGCGAGCCGGATGTCCGGGCCGTTGCCCAGACAGGGCAGGCTGACATCGGGCAGGCCGTTGGTGACCGGCGGCTTCGACGGGGTCGACGGGCAGGCGGCCAGCTTGTCCGCCCCGGCCACCGTCGTCCCGGCGGTCGCGGTGGTCGCGCCGGGCTGTTCGGATCCACACGACGCCAGGACCAGTCCGGCGACGAGCCAGCTGATCGTGCACAGCGCCGTACGGAAGCTCACGCCGGGACCTTCACCAGCTTCGCCGCGGCCTCGGGGTCGGTCGGACCGGTGCCGAACGACGGGCACCACTGGGCCACCGGGCACGCGCCACACGCCGGCTTCTTGGCGTGGCAGCGGCGGCGGCCGTGGAAGATCAGCCGGTGCGACAGCATCGTCCAGTCCTTCTTCGGGAACAGGGCGCCGATGATGTGCTCGACCTTGACCGGGTCCTCCTCGGTGGTCCAGCCGAACCGGCGGACCAGCCGGCCGAAGTGCGTGTCGACCGTGATGCCGGGGACTCCGAAGGCGTTGCCGAGGACGACGTTCGCGGTCTTGCGGCCGGTGCCGGGGAGCTTGACCAGCTCCTCCAGCTTGCCGGGCACGACCCCGTCGTACTCGTCGACGAGGGCCTGGCCGAGCTTGATCACGCTGTTGGTCTTGGCCCGGAAGAAACCGGTCGGCTTGAGGATCGCCTCCATCTCCTCCCGGTCGGCCTCGGCGTACGCCTGGGCGGTCGGATACCTGGCGAACAGGGTCGGGGTCACCTTGTTCACCGTCACGTCGGTGGTCTGGGCCGAGAGGATGGTGGCCACCAGCAACTCGAGCGGGGTGGTGAAGTCCAGCTCGCAGTGAGCGTCCGGATACGCCTCGGTGAGCACCTTGTGCATCTTCCGGGCCCGGCGGACCAGCTGGGTGGGCGTCTCGTCGACGAAGACCGGGGCCTTGCGGGGCAGCTTCAGGGGCACCGTCAGGACGGGGCCGGGGAGAGGCCCTGAGGCGGGCCCGGAGGCGGGCACCGCGACACGCTGGGATGGCATGGAGGCAAGCCTACGTGGCGGCGCCGACACCGGAGGGGCTACGGTTTTGGGGCAACCGGGTGTGAACGACCCGGTGCCGGACGGGGTCGATCCCCCGCCCGCAGTCGTGGTCGAAGGTCCTAGGAGGCCCAAAGTGGATGCCGCAGTGCTCCGACAGGCACCGCTGTTCAGTCAGCTCGACGACGAGGCGGCCGACGCCCTGGCCGCGTCGATGACCGAGAGCCGGCTGCGCCGCGGTCAGGTGCTGTTCCACGAGGGCGATTCCGGTGATCGGCTGTTCATCGTGGTCGAGGGCAAGGTCAAACTCGGCCGGACCTCCGCCGACGGGCGGGAGAACCTGATCGCCGTGCTCGGCCCGGGACAGATGTTCGGCGAACTGTCGCTGTTCGACCCGGGACCGCGGTCCGCGACCGTCACCGCCGTCACCGACGCCTCGCTGATGTCGCTGACCCACGACGAGCTGCTCCGTTGGCTCGACGGCCGCCCCGCGGTGGCCCGTGGCCTGCTGCTCCAGCTGGCCTCCCGGCTGCGCAAGGTCTCCGACGTGGTCGCCGACCTGGTCTTCTCCGACGTGCCGGGCCGGGTCGCGAAGGCCCTGCTCGACCTGGCCAGCCGCTTCGGCCGGACCGCCGACGACGGTGTCCACGTCCACCACGACCTCACCCAGGAGGAGCTGGCCCAGCTGGTCGGCGCCTCCCGCGAGACCGTCAACAAGGCCCTGGCCGACTTCGCCTCCCGCGGCTGGGTCCGCCTCGAGCCCCGCTCCGTCGTCCTCCTCGACGTAGACCGCCTCCAGCGCCGCGCCCGCTAGGGCGTGTCTCCCGATCCCGCGCCGTAGCGAGCAGGTGCTCGGTGCGGTGCATCGGCGCGCTGGAGCGAAGGTCTCGATGCGGAGCATCGTGGCCTTTGCGCCAGTGCGGCGAGGTGCCGTGCCGAGTGCCGCGCAGTAGGCGCGGGATCGGGAGACACGCCCTAACTGTTCAGGTAGGCGAGTTGGGCCCGCACCGAGCGTTCGGCGGCGGGCCAGAGGGTGCGGTCGACGTCGGCGTAGACGTGTTCGACGACGGCCTGTGGGGTGGTGTGGCCGGCGGCTACCGCGGCGCGGACCTGGGCCAGGCGTTCCTGGCGGTGCTCGATGTAGAAGGTCAGGACGTCGGCGGGGTCCTCGATGACGGGGCCGTGGCCGGGGAGGAGTCGCTCGACCCCGGCGGGTGAGTTGGCGAAGGCCAGGAGGCGGTCGAGGGACTCCAGATAGGGGCCCAGGGCACCGTCCGGGT
This sequence comes from Kribbella sp. NPDC048837, assembly GCF_055586945.1. Lineage (NCBI taxonomy): Bacteria > Bacillati > Actinomycetota > Actinomycetes > Propionibacteriales > Kribbellaceae > Kribbella > Kribbella sp. NPDC048837. The sequence goes on along the minus strand of NZ_JBVJHF010000002.1, from coordinate 341,642 downwards.
GGGCCACCACGGACGTCCCGCGGCCGAGGACCGTGTCGCCCGTGAGGAGCGAGCCGTCCTGCGGGAGCCAGAAGCAGACGGAGTCCAGGGTGTGGCCGGGGGTGGGCAGGACCTCGATGCGGAGGCCGCCCGCGGTGATCACGTCGCCTTCGGACAGGCCGTGGGCGTGGTCGGTGGGGATGCGGAACGCGGGATCGACCGCGCGTACCCCGCAGCCGGCCTGGTTGGCGAACCAGGCGGCGCCTTCGGAATGATCCGGGTGCTTGTGAGTGAGCAGGACGACGGCGACCTGGCCGGCCGCGGCGAGCACCTCGCGGAGGTGATCTTCGAGCATCGGGCCCGGGTCGACGACCACGGACTGCTCCGCGTCCGGGGCGCGGAGGATCCAGGTGTTGGTGCCCTCCAGAGTCATCGGGCCGGGGTTGTTCGCGAGCACGCGGCTCACGTAGTCGGTGACTCTCATGTGGTCTCCAGATAGGCCTGGTCGCCGTCGACCCGCACGGTCGGCAGGATGGTCCGGATCTCCCGTTCGCCGGCGGCGCCGAGGATCGCGGCCACGTCGTCGTACTGCGCGAGCTCGCGGCAGCACACGTACGTCGGGGGCAACATCAGCACCTCGCCTGCGTCGACAGCGGCCACCGCGTCCGCCGGGCGGATCCAGGTGACCTGGTCGGACTCGCTCGTCACGTCCCGGGTGATCTGCCCGGCCGGGAGCGCGGCGACGAAGAACGCGGTGTCGTATCGCTTGGGCTCGAACTCCGGCGTGATCCAGTGCGCCCACGCCCCCAGCAGGTCCGCCCGGAGCAGCAGGCCCCGGCGCCGCAGGAAGTCGGCGAACCGCAGCTCACCGGCTTCCATGGCAACCCGATCCGCCTCCCAGTCCGCGCCGGTCGTGTCCCCGACCACCGTGTCGGTGGACGGACCGGCAAGCAGTACGCCGGACTCCTCGAACGTCTCGCGGACCGCGGCGGCGACATAGGCGGCGGCCAGCTCCGCCGAGCACCCGAGCCGGGCGGCGAAGTCCGCCGGCGGCGGACCGGACCAGGAGCCGGCGATCGCCGAGTCGGCCGGGTCGACCCGGCCGCCCGGGAACACCGTCATCCCGGCGGCGAAGGCCATCGTCCGCTGCCGCCGGAGCAGATAGACCTCTGGTCCGGTGGCGGCGTCACGCAGCAGGATGACCGTCGACGCCGGCCGCGGCTCGACCGGCGTACGACGTCCGCGGGCGAACTCCAGCGCTGTCTCGGCCATCCGGCCGGTCATCAGCTCCGACGTCAGATCCCGCACGAGCGCGTCAGCCGACCTCGACGATCAACTCGACCTCGACTGGCGCGTCCAGCGGAAGCACCGGTACCCCGACCGCACTACGGGCGTGCTGGCCCGCCTCGCCGAAGACCTGGCCGAACAGCTCGGAGGCGCCGTTCGCCACCTGCGGCTGACCGGTGAAGTCGGGCGTGGACGCGATGAACGCGACCGCCTTGACGATCCGCGTGACCTTCGCCAGGTCGCCGATCTCGGACTTGACCGCGGCCAGCGCGTTCAGCGCGCACTGCTGGGCGCACTGGCTGGCGACCTCGGCGCTGACTGCGTCGCCGACCTTGCCGGTGGCGATCAGGGTGCCGTCCCGCAGCGGCAGCTGACCGGACGTGTAGACGAGGTTCCCGGTCCGGACGACCGGGATGTAGGCGGCGACCGGCTTGGCCACGTCGGGCAGCTTCAGGCCGAGCTCGGCCAGCTTCTCCTCGGGGTGGCTCATTTGTCCTCGATCTCCCGCTTGAAGTAGGCGACCAGGTTCTCCGGGTTCAGCCCCGGGACGACCTGGACGAGCTCCCAGCCGTCCTGGCCGAAGTTGTCCAGGATCTCCTTGGTCGAGTGGACCAGCAGCGGTGCGGTGAAGTACTCGAACTTCTTCATGAAGGGGACTCTAACGGGCTCGCAGACGGTGTGCTGTGGGCCACGTCCTACCCTTGACCGTATGGCGCGACTGCACGTGGTCACCGGTAAGGGGGGCACCGGGAAGACGACCGTTGCGGCTGCCATGGCACTCGCACTGGCCGAGCAGGGCCAACGCGTCCTGCTCGTCGAGGTCGAAGGACGGCAGGGGCTCGCCCAGCTCTTCGACGTACCGCCGCTGCCGTACGTCGAACGCCGGATCGCGCAGGGACCCGGTGGCGGCGAGGTGTTCGCGCTGGCCGTCGACGCCGAGGCCGCCCTGCTGGAGTACCTCGACATGTACTACCACCTCGGCCGGGCCGGGAAGGCGCTCGAGAAGGTCGGCGCGATCGACTTCGTCACCACGATCGCTCCGGGGCTGCGCGACGTACTGCTGACCGGCAAGGTCTACGAGGCGACGCGACGCAAGTCACACGGACGGCTCGCGTACGACGCTGTCGTGCTGGACGCACCGCCGACCGGGCGGATCGCCCCGTTCCTGAACGTGAACTCCGAGGTCGCCGGGCTGGCCAAGGTCGGGCCGGTCCGCAACCAGGCGGACGCGATCATGGGCATGCTGCGGTCGGACGTGACCCGGATCCACCTGGTCACGCTGCTCGAGGAGATGCCGGTCCAGGAGACGCTGGACGCGGTCGCCCACCTCGAGGCGCTCGATCTGCGGATCGGGTCGATCGTGGTGAACATGGTCCGCAACAGCCCGCTCGACGACGACGCGCTCGCCCTGGCGGTGAAGGAGAAACTGCCGGTCACCGAGCTCACCAAGGGTCTGCGGGCGGCCGGTCTGACGGCCGGCGCCGAGCTGGTGAGGACGCTGGCGACCGAGGCGCGCGACCACGCCATCCGGGTCGGGCTGGAACGCGAGAACCGCGACCGGATAGATGCCTTGGGCAAGAAGGTGACCGAGCTGGCGCTGCAGCCCGAAGGGATCGACCACGGCGCCCTGGTCGACCTGGCCGAGGAGTTCCGAGCGTGACCGATCTCGATCTCGACGCGCTGATCGACGATCCGTCGACGCGGATCGTCGTCACCTGTGGTGCGGGTGGCGTCGGCAAGACGACGACCGCGGCGGCGCTGGGGCTGCGCGCGGCCGAGCGCGGGCGGAAGGTCGTCGTACTGACCATCGACCCGGCCCGGCGGCTGGCGCAGTCGCTCGGGCTGACCGAGCTGGACAACACCCCGCGGGCGGTGGCCGAGGTCGACACCGCGAACGGCGGCCGGCTGGACGCGATGATGCTGGACATGAAGCGCACCTTCGACGACGTCGTCCTCGCGCATGCGACGCCGGAGAAGGCCGAGCAGATCCTGGCGAACCCGTTCTACGTCGCGCTGTCGTCGTCGTTCGCGGGGACGCAGGAGTACATGGCGATGGAGAAGCTCGGCCAGTTGCACAGGCAGGCCGAGCGGACCGGCGACTGGGACCTGATCGTGGTCGACACCCCGCCGTCGCGGTCGGCGCTGGACTTCCTGGACGCGCCGGAGCGGCTGGCGTCCTTGCTGGAGGGGCGGTTCCTCCGCCTGCTGCTGGCGCCGGCTCGCGGGCCGTTCAAGTTGATGTCCGCCGGCGTGAACATGGCGATGTCCGTGCTCAACAAGGTCCTCGGCGCTCAGGTGCTGACCGACGTCCAGACCTTCGTCGCGGCGTTCGACACGTTGTTCGGCGGCTTCCGGGCGCGGGCCGAGCAGACGGTGGCGCTGCTGCGTGAGCCGCACACGGCGTTCCTCATCGTGGCCGCGCCGCAGAACGACGCGTTGCGGGAGGCGTCGTACTTCGCCGAGCGGTTGCGGGCCGAGGGCATGCCGCTGGCCGGCGTCGTCCTGAACCGGGTCATGAACACGGACGTGCCGGACCTGTCGGCGGAGCGCTCACTGGGTGCGGCGGAGCGGCTGGAGGAGGCGGACAAGTCGCCGCTGACGGCCGCCGTCCTGCGGTTGCACGCGGACAAGATGCAGCAGGTCGTCGGCGACCACAAACGGGCCGACCGGTTCCGCCGGGGCCACCGGACGACGCCGACCGTCGAGGTGCCGGCCCTCGCCGACGACGTGCACGACCTCACCGGTCTGCGCCAGATCGGCGACCTGCTGACCGCCTAAGTGGTCAATTTCACCCACAGCGAACGCCGGGAATGACCTGGTGGGGTGCGTGGTTGAGCCTGTCAGACTCAATCTTGAAAAGGGTGTGACAGCGTGACCGATACGTTGAATCTTCCTGTTCTTCCGCTGGACGACGTGGTGGTCCTGCCGGGGATGGTCGTGCCGGTCCGACTGGCCGACCCCGAGGCCCGCGCGGCGATCGACGCCGCGCAGGCCTCCGGCCAGGACCAGGTGCTGCTCGTGCCGCGGCTGGACGGGAAATATGCCAAGGCCGGGACGCTCGGTGAGATCGAGCAGATCGGCCGGCTGCCGGGCGGAGCCCAGGCGGCCGTGATCCGCGGGACCTCACGGGTCCTGATCGGCGCCGGGACCACCGGTCCGGGTGCCGCGCTCTGGGTCAGCGCGACCCAGTTGCACGAGATCACCGACTCGCGGTCAGCCGAGCTGGCCCGGGAGTACAAGAGCCTCACGACCTCGGTGCTCGAGCGTCGTGGTGCCTGGCAGGTCATCGACTCCGTGAAGCAGGTGAACGACCCCGCGGAGCTGTCCGACCTGGCCGGCTACGCGTCGTACCTGAGCAACGAGCAGAAGTCCGAGCTGCTGGAGAACGCGAACGTCAGCGAGCGGCTGGAGAAGCTGGTCGGCTGGGTGAAGGACCACCTGGCCGAGCTCGAGGTCTCCGAGACGATCCAGAAGGACGTCCAGGAGGGCATGGAGAAGCAGCAGCGGGAGTTCCTGCTGCGCCAGCAGATGGCCGCGATCCGCAAGGAACTGGCCGAGCTGGACGGTAAGGCCGAGTCCGAGGAAGAGGACTACCGGGCCCGCGTCGAGGCGGCCGACCTGCCCGAGCACGTCAAGAAGGCGGCGCTCGCCGAGGTCGACAAGCTGGAGCGGACCTCCGAGCAGTCCCCCGAGGTCGGCTGGATCCGGACCTGGCTGGACACCGTCCTCGAGCTGCCGTGGAACGAGCGCAGCGAGGACAGCTACGACATCCGTGAGGCGAGGGCCGTGCTGGACGCGGACCACGCCGGACTGGATGACGTGAAGGAGCGCATCACCGAGTACCTGGCCGTACGGCGCCGCCGCGCGGACCGTGGTCTGGGTGTGGTCGGTGGACGCCGCAGTGGCGCCGTACTGGCCCTGGTCGGTCCGCCTGGTGTGGGTAAGACCTCGCTGGGTGAGTCCGTGGCGCGGGCGATGGGACGGAAGTTCGTCCGGGTCGCACTGGGCGGTGTGCGGGACGAGGCCGAGATCCGCGGTCACCGGCGGACGTACGTCGGTGCGCTGCCGGGCCGGATCGTCCGGGCGATCACCGAGGCCGGGTCGATGAACCCGGTGGTGCTGCTGGACGAGATCGACAAGGTCGGTGCGGACTACCGGGGTGACCCGACGGCCGCGCTGCTCGAGGTGCTCGACCCGGCCCAGAACCACACCTTCCGGGACCACTACCTGGAGGTCGAGCTGGACCTGTCCGACGTGGTCTTCCTGGCCACGGCGAACGTGCTGGACTCCATCCCGGCGCCTCTGCTGGACCGGATGGAACTGGTGCAACTGGACGGGTACACCGAGGACGAGAAGGTCGTCATCGCCCGTGACCACCTGCTCCCGCGTCAGCTGGAGCGGGCGGGCCTGACTGCGGACGAGGTGACCGTCGACGACTCGGCGCTGCGCCTGCTGGCGGGCGAGTACACGCGGGAGGCCGGCGTACGGCAGCTGGAGCGGTCGATCGCTCGGGTCCTGCGGAAGGTGACGGCGAAGCTCGCGCTTGGCGAGGACGTCGGCAACCTGACCGTCGGTGCGGATCAGCTGAAGGGCTACCTGGGCTCACCGAAGTTCACGCCGGAGTCGGCCGAGCGTACGGCGCTCCCCGGCGTGGCGACCGGGCTCGCGGTGACCGGTGCGGGTGGTGACGTGCTCTTCGTGGAGGCGTCGCTGGCCGACAAGGAGACCGGCCCGACCGGAGTCACGCTGACCGGGCAGTTGGGTGACGTGATGAAGGAGTCGGCGCAGATCGCCCTGTCGTACCTGCGCTCGCACGGCGCGGAGCTGGGGCTGCCGGTCGGCGATCTGGCCGAGCGGAACGCCCACATCCACGTGCCGGCCGGCGCGGTCCCGAAGGACGGACCATCGGCGGGTGTGACGATGACCACGGCGCTCGCGTCGCTGCTGTCCGGGCGGCCGGTCCGCTCGGAGGTCGCGATGACCGGTGAGGTGTCGCTGACCGGACGGGTCCTCCCGATCGGTGGGGTGAAGCAGAAGCTGCTCGCCGCACACCGGGCGGGGCTGACCACGATCCTGATCCCGAAGCGCAACGAGCCGGACCTGGAAGACGTGCCGGCGTCGGTGCTGAAGGAGCTGACCGTGCACCCGGTCAGCGATGTCCGCGAGGTGCTGGATCTGGCGCTCGTCCCGGCCCAGGTCGAGGCACACCAGTACGCCGCCTGACGCCGTACGAACCGGAGGGCCCGAGCAGCTTGCTCGGGCCCTCATCCTTTTGGATGAACTTTGTCCAGACAGGGTGACCGAACTCACATTCCCAGCGGTAACCCAAAGAAGCCGTCCCGTAGTCTCTATAACCATGCGCGTACGGGAGAAGGACGACCGGGGAGTCGTCCAATCGGTGGTTCTGTTCCTCGGGGTGAGCGTGCTGTCGGGGGCTCTGGCCGCCGGTCTCGCCATCCCGTTCGCCGGTCTCGCCGGCTTCACCACCGAGAAGACTTCCGACACTCTGCAGGACCTGCCGCAGCAGTTCGACGAGGTCCCGCTGAAGCAGAAGAGCACCATCCTGGCCGCCGACGGCACGGTGATCGCCACCCTGGCCGAGCAGAATCGGGTGCCGATCACGCTCAGCCAGGTCGCGCCGATCATGCAGAAGGCGATCGTCGCGATCGAGGACGACCGGTTCTACGAGCACGGCGCGCTGGACCTGAAGGGCACGCTGCGCGCGCTGGTGCAGAACAAGTCCTCGGGCGGGATCCAGCAGGGCGGCTCGAGCATCACCCAGCAGTACGTGAAGATCAGCCTGGTCGAGAAGGCGAAGACGCCCGAAGAGGTCGCCGACGCCACCGCCGACACGTACCAGCGCAAGGTCGCCGAGCTGCGGTACGCGATCGCGGTCGAGAAGGAGTACTCGAAGAACGAGATCCTGGAGAAGTACCTCAACCTGGCGAACTTCGGCGACGGCGCCTGGGGCATCCAGGCCGCCGCGCAGCACTACTTCTCGGTGAACGCCTCCCAGCTCAGCCTGCCGCAGGCCGCACTGCTGGCCGGCCTGGTGAAGAACCCGACCGGCTACGACCCGACCAACGACATGAAGCGCGCCAAGGACCGCCGCGACGTGGTCATCAAGCGGATGCTCGAGCTCAAGGTCATCTCGGTCGCCCAGGCCAACTCGGCCCTCAAGACCCCGGTCATCGACCCGGCCAAGGTCCGCCCGAACAAACTCGGCTGCGCCAACGGCCCGTACCCGTTCTACTGCGAGTACGTCGTCTCCCAGCTCGAGGCGAACCCGGCCTTCGGCAGGACCAAGGCCGAGCGCGAGAACTTCCTCAAGACCGCCGGCCTCACGGTCCGGACCTCGCTCGACCCGAAGATCCAGAAGGCCGCGCAGCACTCGATCGACGTCCACTCCAAGCCCACCGACTCCTCGATCGCCGCGATCACGATCGTCGAGCCCGGGACGGGCCTGGTGAAGGCGATGGTGCAGAGCAAGCCGTACGGCGGCAAGAAGAACCAGACGTCGTACAACTACAACGTCGAGAAGTCGTACCCCGGTGGGTACGGCGGCTTCCAGAACGGCTCGACGATGAAGGCCTTCACGATCGCGGCCGCGATCCAGAAGGGGTTCCCGCTCAACTACAAGATCAACGCGCCCAACCAGATCGACCTCAGCGGCAAGAAGTTCAGCACCTGCACCGGGACGACCTCCGACCCGGACTACACACCGAGCAACTCCACGCAGAACGTGCCCGAGCCGACGATGATCCAGGCCGCGCAGAAGTCGACCAACACCTACTTCCTGCTGCTGTCCCAGCAGACCGGCCTCTGCCCGATCGCCAAGATCGCCGCGTCGCTGGGGATGTACGACGCCCAGACCGGCGACGCCCAGACCGCCAAGCCGCTCGACCAGGTCGTGTCGATGACTCTCGGCGTCGGCTACGTGACCCCGCTGCAGCTGTCCAGCGCGTACGCCGCGTTCGCCGCCCGGGGCATGTACTGCACGCCGTGGCTGGTCACCTCGATCAAGAACGCCGCCGGCAAGTCGATCGCCACCCGGGGCGCCGACTGCAAGCAGGCGCTCGCCCCGGAGGTCGCCGACGGCGTGAACGCCGTCCTGCACCAGGTCATGCAGAAGGGCGGCACCGGCGCGAAGCTGAACTTCGGCAAGAGCGACCTGGCCGGCAAGACCGGAACGATCACCGAGAACAAGGCCGTGTGGTACGCCGGCTACTCCACCAAGCTCGCCGCCGCGTCGGTGGTGGCCGACGCCTCGCTGCCGTACCGGAACCTGATCGGTCAGACGCTCGGCGGCAAGAAGATGTACGACGCGTCCGGCTCCGGCACGGCCGGGCCGCTGTGGATGACCGCGATGCAGGGCGCCCTGCAGGGCTACCCGACCACGCGCTTCACCGCGCCGTCGGACACCATCTCCCGGGGCAACGTGAAGGACCTGCCGTTCGTGAACGGGATGAACCCCGACGACGCCGCCAACAAGCTCCGGCAGGCCGGCTTCGACGTCGAGATCGCCCCCGGCACGGTGAACTCCGAGGAGACCGCCGGCACGGTCGCCTACACCAGCCCGCGCCAGCGCGACGGTGCTCCCGAGGGCTCGAAGGTCACCATCTTCATCTCCAACGGCAGCCAGCAGAACCAGCCCAACCAGCCGACCAACACCACCAAGCCGCCGAACACCACCAAACCCAACCCCAACTGCCCACCGTGGAACCCGAAGTACCCGAACTGCGGCGGCGGCGGGCGCGGGCGTTAGACGCCGAGCTGGCGCTTGACCTCGGCGGAGACGACCGCGCCGTCGGCTTTGCCTTTGACCTTGGGCTGGAGGGCGCCCATGACCTTGCCGATGCCGCGGGGGCCGAGGTCGGCGGCACCGGTGGCGGCGATGGTCTCGGTGACCAGGGCGACGATCTCGTCCTCGGTCAGCTGCTCGGGGAGGTACTCGGCGAGGATGTCCGCCTCGGCCTGTTCCTTGTCGGCGAGCTCGGCGCGGCCGGCGTCGCGGTAGGCGACGACGGACTCGCGGCGCTTCTTCGCCTCCGAGCTGAGCACGTCGACGATCTCGGCGTCGCTGAGCTCGCGGGCCTCCTTACCGGCCACCTCCGCCTTGGTGACCGCGGTGAGCGCCATCCGCAGGGTCGACTTGCGGATCTCGTCGCGCGCCTTCAGGGCGGCGGTCATGTCGTCGTGCAGGCGCTGCTTCATTCCGGAGTTGGACATGACCATGATTGTGGCAGGCTGGTGAAATGACGTTGAGCGGGCTGGTCACCACCACTCTGAAGACCACGGCGGTCGTCGGTGCCGTGGGTGCCGCCTGTGTCGCGTACGCGGCGGCCGTCGAGGTGCGCTGGTTCACACTGCGCAGAGTGACGGTCCCGGTGCTGCCGGAAGGCTCCGACCCGCTCCGGGTGCTGCACCTGTCCGACCTGCATCTGATGCCGACCCAGGAGCGCAAGATCGGCTGGGTGAACGACCTGGCCGCGCTCCAGCCCGACCTGATCGTGAACACCGGCGACAACATCTCCCACGAGCGCGCTGTCCAGCCGCTGCTCCGCGCGTACGGCGATCTGCTCGACGTGCCGGGGGTGTTCGTGTTCGGCTCCAACGACTACTGGAAGCCGCACTTCAAGAACCCGGGCAAGTACCTGCTCCCCGCGCACAAGCAGCGGCACAAGCCGCACGGGCCGGACCTGCCGTACGAGGAGATGCGCCGCGCCTTCACCGCCGCCGGCTGGACCGACCTGAACAACGCCAAGGCGACCCTCAAGGTCAACCGCCTGCGCCTGGACTTCGCCGGCACCGACGACCCGCACATCAAGCGCGACCGGTACGACGAGGTCGCGGGCGAGGCGGACCCGTCGGCCGACCTGTCCATCGGCGTCACGCACGCCCCGTACCAACGGATCCTGAACGGCTTCGTCGGCGACGGGTACCCGCTCGTCCTGGCCGGCCACACCCACGGCGGCCAGCTGGCCGTGCCGTTCTACGGCGCCCTGGTGACCAACTGCGACCTGGACACCTCCCGGGTGAAGGGCCTGTCGACGTGGGGCCACAACGGGCGCCAGGCGGCTCTGCACGTGTCGGCCGGCCTCGGCACTTCGCCGTACGCACCGGTGCGTTTCGCGTGCCGGCCGGAGGCGACGCTGCTCACCCTGGTCCCCCGGATTAACCCGATTTCGTCCCTACGGTCGTCGCATGTAAGCTAACGGCGACTTCGGGCTGTGGCGCAGCTTGGTAGCGCGCTTCGTTCGGGACGAAGAGGTCGCAGGTTCAAATCCTGTCAGCCCGACCAACGACGAGAGGTCCCTCACTCGAGGGGCCTCTTTCGTTTTCAGTCCTCCATCGCCTCGGCGATCGAGTGGGGTGGGCGGACCTTGCCGAACTGCAGGTTGCCGGCCGGCATCATCCACGTCATCACCTCCGCCGCGAGGCGACCGGCCACCACGGCCGGGTCGGCTTCGACGTACGTCCGGGCGGTCTCCTGGTCCACCGACCAGACGGAGAATCCGCGGTAGCGCTCGTCGTCCTGCTCGGTCAGCGGTCCGCGCGCGAGGACCAGCCCGCGCTCCTGCAGGGCGGCGCCGTGCGCCAGGTGCCGGTCCTGCAGCTCGGCCGCCTCGTCGTCCGTCATCACGGGCGCGTCCGGGCGCAGCGTCAGCAGGACCACGGTGTAGCGATCGAAGCGCATGGTACGAAACGTACGCTGAATGGCATGCAGCGCGTGGATCTGGGCGAGGTCGAGTACGAGGTCGCGGCCAAGGAGATGGTCGACTGGGTCGAGGAGCGAGTGGCCGGGGAGGCCGAGGACCGGCTGTTCCTGCTGAGCCATCCGCCGGTGATCACCTACGGGCCGCGGACCGTGCTCGACGAGTTGCCGGGCGAGACCGCGGGGATCCCGACCGTGGCGGTCGACCGCGGCGGGTTCGCGACGTACCACGGACCGGGGCAACTGGTCGGCTACCTGGTGATCGACCTGAAGCAGCGCGGACCGGTGGACATCGTGCGGTTCGTCGAGAACGGTCTGATCGATGCCCTCGGCACGCTCGGGTTCCCGCTCGTCCGGCGGGACACGCCGAAGGGCGCGAGCAGCCTGGTCGGGGTGTGGACCGAGGACGGCCGCAAGCTGTGCTCGATCGGGATGCGGATCCGGCGCGGCGTGACCAGCCACGGCTTCTCGGTGAACGTCGCGCCCGACATGACGGTGTTTCACACGTTCACGAGTTGCGGGCTGCACGACGTCACGATGGTCTCGCTGGCCGAACTCGCGGCCGAGCGTGGCATCGCGGCACCGACCGACACTGAGGTGCGGGATGCGATCGCGTACTCCCTGGGGGCCGCGTAATCCCGATAGCCTGCGGCAATGAGCCAGGAGGATGCGGACGAAGGACGGTACGACGCACCCCCGTTGCCACCGGCCTTGATCCTCGCCGTGGTCGGCTTGTTGTGCGGGTTCGCGACCATCGCACTGGTGTGGCTGAGTGAGCGCAGCTGCGAGCGGTTCCGTGACACCACGAACTGCGGCGCCCTCGGGCTGCCGCTGCTGGTGGTGATCGTCGCCGTGACGATGGTGCTCGGCGGACTCGCGCTCAGCCGGCTCGCAATGCCGAGCCCCCGGCTGATCGCCTTCCTCGGGGTGGCCTTCATGCTGGCCGTCGTCCTCGCGTTCCTGACCGGACAGCTGGACTCCCCGTGGATCCTGGCCGTCGTACCGGCCCTGACCGCGATCACCTTCCTGCTCGCCAATCTCGTCGCCCGACTGCTGGAGCGTGCCGATGCCTGACCTGCCCGTCTACGAGTGCCCGCGGACCCCGGCCACGCCGAACCTCGACGGCACCCTGACCGATCCGGCCTGGGAGGTGGCCCCCTGGACCACCGACTTCGTCCCGATCCACGACGGTCCGGCACCGCGGTTCCGGACCCGGGCGAAGCTGATGTACGACGACCAGTACCTGTACGTCGGCGGTGAGCTCGAGGAACCGCACGTCTGGTCGACGATGACCGAGAAGAACAGCAAGCTCTTCCACGAGAACAACTTCGAGGTGTTCCTCGACCCGGACGGCGACGGGCAGAACTACTACGAGTTCGAGATCAACCCGCTCGGCACGATCTGGGAGCTCACGCTGCCCAAGCCGTACGTCGACGGCGGCGTACCGATCGACCCGACCAACCTGCCCGGCCTGCGGACCGCGCTGCACGTCGACGGGACGGTCAACGACCCGTCCGACACCGACACCAAGTGGACCGTCGAGCTCGCCGTACCGTGGGCCGACCTGGCGTCGTACAACCAGGGCCGGGCGACCCCGCCGAACCCGGGCGACGAGTGGCGGATGAACCTGATGCGGTGCGAGTGGCCGCACGAGGTGGTCGACGGCGAGTACGTGAAGGGTGAGGGCATCGAGTTCTGGGTGTGGTCCCCGCAGTACATCGAGGACATGCACCGGCCGGACCGATGGGGTGTGCTCCGTTTCTGACCCGGTGACATGACGTTCCCATGACCGAGTAACAATGAGTTACGTGGACTTAGGGGGCTCAGGCGATCTGCACAGCCTGGAGGGGGATCAGGTCGTCAGCGCGATCGAGCGTGCGTGCGAGAGCGACCTGCGGACCGCTCTCCGGCTGGTCGCGCGCTACTCGGCGTACTGGTGGTCCCACGGACTCCAGGACGAGGCGGCGGCCGCGGCGGAGCGGGTGCTCAGCATGCTGGGCCGGACCGTCCCGGTCGGGCTGGACGAGGAGTACCTGCTGGCCGTGATCCACGGCGCCGCGTCGGCCGAGCAGGAGCAACTGGAGCTGGCCCAGCAGATCGTACTGACGTCGACCGGCCCGTTCCGGTACTCCGTGACCGTGCTGCTGTGGTCACTGGTGTTCGGACCGTTCGAGTCGGCCGGTGCGGTCGAGGAGGTACTGGAGCGGAACGAGACCGGTGACGCGTGGGCCCGTGCGGCCGTCGAGCTATGCCGAGGCTATCCAGGGCTGACGACGGTGCCGCCGGGAGAGGCCGCGCAGGCGCTGCGTACGGCGCTGGGCCGCTTCCGCATGCTCGAGGACCCGTGGGGCACGTTCCTGGCACTCAACGCGCTCAGACAGACCGTGGACGAGCCCCTGGACCTCACCACGGAGGCGCTGGCCTTGGCCGAGCAACTCGGGTTGGACGAGGAGGCCGGCGTACTGCTCTGCCAGCGTGGCGACCTCTACCGTGCCCTGGGCAAGCTCGAGGACGCCCGCGAGGACTACAGCCAGGCGCTGGACGTGAGTGAGCGTGCCGACCTTCCGGAGACGGCTGCCGCCGCACGCATCGGACTGGCCCGGACCGCGCGGCACTGCGGCAATCTCCCGGCGGCCCGCGCGCACCTCTCGGCCGTGCTGGCGTTCCCTGAGCTCGAAGACGCCCACTTCGAGGCTGTGCACGAGCTGGCCGCGCTGAACGCGTCGGAAGCCTCGGCATAGCACCTGACCACATAGCGCGGTGGTACGCCGCCACACGTGTGGTCGTGGCCACATCGCGGGAGTCGCACCTGGCTGGTTAGAGTCGGGACCTAACCGGCACAGAGACTGCAACGGAGCAGCTGATGGACAAGACGTACGACTCGCCGCGGGCCGCGGTCGACGACATCGGCGACGGCGCGAGCCTCGCGGTCGGCGGCTTCGGGCTGTGCGGCAATCCGATGGAGCTGATCACCGCCCTGCACGAGAAGGGGGTGAGCGGGCTCAGCGTGGTGTCGAACAACTGCGGCGTCGACGACTGGGGCCTGGGCATCCTGCTCGCGGACAAGCGGATCGCCAAGATGACCTCGTCGTACGTCGGGGAGAACAAGGAGTTCGCCCGCCAGTTCCTGTCCGGTGAGCTGGAGGTCGAGCTGACCCCGCAGGGCACGCTGGCCGAGAAGCTGCGGGCCGGCGGCTGCGGGATCGCCGCGTTCTACACGCTGGCCGGGGTCGGCACCCAGGTCGCGGACGGCGGGCTGCCGCAGAAGTACAACACCGACGGCACCGTCGCGAAGGCCTCGGCGCCGAAGGAGACCCGGGAGATCAACGGCACGACGTACGTGCTGGAGGAGTCGATCACCACCGACTTCGGCCTGGTGCACGCGCTCAAGGGCGACACCCACGGGAACCTGGTGTTCGACCGGAGCGCGCGGAACTTCAACCCGCTGGCCGCGATGGCCGGCCGGGTCACGATCGCGACCGTCGAGGAGCTGGTCCAGCCCGGTGAGCTGGACCCGGACGAGATCCACCTGCCCGGCGTCTACGTCCAGCGAGTGGTTGCTGTTGGCAAGGACATCGAGAAGCGGATCGAGAAGCGCACCGTCCAGAAGCAGGAGGCCTGAGATGCCACTCACCCGTGAGCAGATGGCCGCCCGGGCCGCCGCCGAGCTGGACGACGGCTCGTACGTGAACCTCGGCATCGGCCTGCCGACCCTGGTCCCGAACTACATCCCCGACGGCGTCACGGTCGTCCTGCAGAGCGAGAACGGCATCCTCGGCGTCGGCCCGTACCCGGTCGAGGGCGAGGAGGACCCGGACCTGATCAACGCCGGCAAGGAGACCGTCACGACCCTGCCGGGGGCCTCGTTCTTCGACTCCGCGCTGTCCTTCGGGATGATCCGCGGCGGCGCCATCGACGCGGCCATCCTCGGCGCCATGCAGGTGTCGGCCACCGGCGACCTGTCCAACTGGATGATCCCCGGCAAGATGGTCAAGGGCATGGGCGGCGCGATGGACCTCGTGCACGGCGCCAAGAAGGTGATCGTGCTGATGGAGCACGTCGCCAAGGACGGCTCGCACAAGATCCTCGAGGAGTGCGACCTGCCCTACACCGGCCGCGGTGTGGTGAACCGCATCATCACCGACCTGGCCGTGCTCGACGTCACCGCGGACGGCCTGCAGCTGGTCGAGCTCGCCGACGGCGTCAGCTTCGACGAACTACAGCAGAAGACCGGCGCCCCGATCAAGCAGTAGGCCGTCCGGTTTGGCACAGGTTGCGTTCAGCTCCCGGAAGAAACCTGTCATCCCCGCCGAAAGTCGGGTATGACGGGACGGGTGGAGCTGGATGTGCTGGTGATCGGTGGAGTGGGGATCGACACGATCGTGCGGGTGCCGAGCCTGCCGCTGAAGGACGTCGACACGATCGGCGTGGGCCCGATCGAGTCGTACCTGGGCCACACCGGGCACGGCGTCACGCTCGGCTGCCACCTGCTCGGGCTGCGCGCCGGCCTGGTGGACGTGATCGGCGAGGACGCCGAGGGCGACCGGATCCGCTGGACGTACGACGAGCTCCGGCTCCCGCTGCACGTCGCCCTCCACCCCAGCGGCACCCGCCGGTCGGTCAACCTGGTCGCCCCGGACGGCCGGCGGCTCTCCTTGTACGACGGGCGGCACCCGGCCGGCCTCCGCGTCGACCCGGATCTCTGGCGGGCGAACGTCGTACACGCCCAGCATGTGCACGTCTCGATCATGGATTTCGCCCGGTACGCGCTCGGTGACGCGATCGCGGCCGGCTGCACGGTCTCGACCGACCTGCACGACTGGGACGGGCGGAACGACTTCCACAAGGACTTCGCGACCGCGGCCGACATCGTCTTCGTCTCCACCAGCGCGCTGCCGCTCGACGCGGTGGACTGGATCTTCGCGAACGGGCGCGCCGAGGTCGTCGTCGCGATGTCGGGCGCCCAGGGCAGCTACCTGCACGTCCGCAACCAGCCCGCGCGCCACCTCCCGGCGGTCCACCTCCCCGACCGCCCGGTCGTCGACACGAACGGCGCCGGCGACGCCTATGTCGCCGCCTTCCTGGCTCGCTACCTCGACGGCGTCGACTGGTACGACGCCGCCCTGGCCGGCTCGATCGCCGGCGCCTGGGCCTGCGGCTCCCCCGGCACCCATACCGACCTGATCACCGCCGAGAACCTCGCCCTGCGGACCAGGCAGCAGCTCTGAGGTCAGCCCCGGGTCATCGGGGGGTGCAGCGTGGTGGCGGTGCCGCGGCGGAAGAGCTGGGCCGGGCGACCGCCGTCGCGGGTGGTCGTGGTGCCGACCGGTTCGACGAAGCCGGGGGTCTTGGTGACCTTGCGATGGAAGTTGCGGGGGTCGAGAGGCGTGCCCCAGACGGCCTCGTAGACCCCGCGCAGCTCGGAGATGGTGAACTCGGGCGGGCAGAAGGCCGCGGCGAGGGGTGAGTACTCGAGCTTGGCCCGGGCCCGCTCGACCCCGTCGGTCAGGATCCGGTGATGGTCGAACGCGAGCCGCGCTGGGTCGTCCAGCACCTCCGCCACATCGACCCAGCCCGCCGACGCCGCGTCCGACCCCGCGACCGGCGCGGGCAGGTCCGGGACCAGGGCCAGGTAGGCGACGCTGACCACCCGTCCCCGCGGGTCCCGATCGGGAGCGCCGTACGTCGCCACCTGCTCGAGATGGATGCGGTCCGAGGACAGGCCGGTCTCCTCCGCGAGCTCGCGGCGCGCGGTCGACTCCAGATCCTCGTCCGGCCGGACGAACCCACCCGGCAGCGCCCGGCGGCCCCGGTACGGCGCGATGCCGCGGCGGATCAGCAGCACCTGGAGCCGGCCGTCGCGGACGGTCAGGATGACCAGATCGGTGGCCAGGCCGAGCGGCTCGAAGTCCATGGACCCACTCTAATCGTCATCTTGACGAGAAGTCACTCGACCCTTATCGTCAAAGTGACGACAAAGAGGAGAACGATCGATGGCAGACATCACCCGGTTCCGCTTCATCAGCCACCTGCGGGCCAATCCGACCACCCACGTGCGGCACCTGCGCAACGGCAAGGTCGCCCACGACGGCGCCGGCCAGGCGTTCTGGTTCCGCGCGCTGAACTCGTCGCTCAGCGAGATCCCGATCGACGACCGCGAGCAGCCGCTGCTGTTCCACGGCCGGACGCAGGACTTCCAGGACGTGGCCGTGCAGGCGACCGTGACCTACCGCGTCACCGACCCGGCGCTGGCCTCGAGCCGGCTCGACTTCGGGATCGACCCGGAGACCGGGCTCTGGCGCGCCACTCCGCTGGAGCAGCTCGGCGGCCTGCTGACCGAGCTGGCGCAGCAGACGGCGCTGGACCTGCTGGCCCGGATGTCGCTGACCGAGGCGCTGTCGGAGGGTATGACCGCGCTGCGGCAGGCGGTCGGCACCGGCCTGCGGACGGATCAGCGGCTGACCGGTCTGGGGATCGGGGTCGAGGACGTTCGCGTGGTCGCCGTACGGGCCGAGCGGGATGTCGAGAAGGCGTTGCAGACCCCGACCCGGGAGATGGTGCAGCAGGCCGCGGACAAGGCGACGTACGAGCGGCGCGCGATGGCGGTCGAGCGGGAGCGGTCGATCGCGGAGAACGAGCTGCAGAACCAGATCGAGCTGGCCCGGCGCGAGGAGCAGCTGGTCAACCAGCGCGGTCAGAACGAGCGGCTCCGCGCCACGGAGGCCGCTGCCGCCGGGCAGATCGAGACCGCCGCGGCTGCGGGTCGGCAACGCGCGATGGCCGAGGCGGAGGCCGACGCCAAGCGGGTCATCGGCTCCGCCGCGGCCGCGGCCGAGAAGGCGATGCTCGACGCGTACGCCGAGCTCGACCAGGCGACCATCCTGGCGATGGCGATCAAGGAAGGCGCGTTGCCGGAGATCGGCACGCTGAACCTGACGCCGGATCTCATCACCCCGCTGCTGGCCAAGCTGACGGCCGGGCAGCCGGCATGAGCCTCCCACCGCGGGCGGTGATCGTGCATCGGGCGACAGAGCTGACCGAGCTGGTCGCCCGGCACGGGACCCGGCAGCAGGCCGGCTTCTTCCTGGCCGGGCGCGGGCGGGACCTGGCCGAGCTCGACGCGCGGCACCAGGCCCAGCAGGACGCGCTCGCCACCGTCTCGGCCGCGATCCCGCTGGACTGGCGCCGGGCGGTTGCCGAGCGCAACGATCTGGACCGGTTCGGGTTCGGGCCGGAGGACGTGGTGATCGCGGTCGGGCAGGACGGGCTGGTCGCCAACGTGGCCAAGTACCTGGACGGGCAGCCGGTGATCGGGATCAATCCCGAGCCGTCCCGGAATCCCGGCGTACTGGTGCCGCACGAACCGGGCGCGATCACCGAGCTGCTGGCCGTTCCGCGGGTGGTGTCCCGCACGATGGTTGCCGCGAGTACCGATGACGGGCAGCAGCTGATCGCGCTGAACGAGGTCTACATCGGCCACCATTCGCACCAGTCCGCGCGCTACCGGCTCAGCTCGCCGGACGGGTTGCCGGAACGGCAGTCGTCGTCGGGGATCCTGGTCGGCACCGGCACCGGGTCGACGGGCTGGTGCCGGTCGGCGTGGCAGGAACGGCGTAGTCCGCTGGCTCTGCCGACACCGACCGACCCGGCCCTGTGCTGGTTCGTCCGCGAGGCCTGGCCGTCACCGGCGACCGGGACCGACAACACCGAGGGACTGCTGAAATCCCCGGATACGTTGACGATCACGGCCGAATCCGACCTGGTCGTCTTCGGCGACGGGATGGAGTCCGACACCCTGACGGTCAGTTGGGGCCAGCGCGTCGAGATCGGCGTCGCGCCGATCACGCTGCAACTCGTGGTCTAGAGCTCCCGCGACGGCTGGATGAGCAGGGTGGGCAGGTTGACCTCACGTGGTCGGCTGACGACGTACGCGATCAGGTCGGCGACCTCGGCGGCCGGTACCGCGGGGAGAGTGGTGCGGAGGTCGTCGACCATCGACTGGAGCTCGGGCGGGAAGTCGTCGGCGAGTTCGGTCCCGTCGACCATGCCCGGCTCGAGGTTGGTGACCCGGATGCCTTCCCCGGCGAGCTCGGTCCGCAGGGCGCGCGTGAGGTGGCTGACTCCGGCCTTCGAGGCGCCGTACGCCGCCATCCCCGGCTGGAACCGGTCCGCGGCGATCGACGAAACGTTGATCAGGTCGGTCGTCCTGGTGGTCGCCGACCGCTTCAACGCCGGCAGGAACGCGTGGGTGACGGTGATGACGCCGGACAGATTGACGTCGACCGTACGCCGCCAGTCCGCGGCCGGCGCGTCCCCGAACGGGACCACCTTCATCAGGCCGGCGTTGTTGACCAGGAGATCCAGGTCGCCGAAGCGTTCCTGTACCTCCGCGGCGGCCCGAGCCACCGAGCCCTCGTCGGTGACATCGGCCGGTACGACGAGCGCCGTACCGCCGGACTCGGCGATCTGGCCGGCGACCTTCTCCAGGCGGTCGCGACGGCGGGCCAGGAGGGCGACCGAGGCGCCGTCCGCGGCGAGACGAGTGGCGATGGCGGCGCCGATTCCGCTGGCGGCGCCGGTGACAAGTGCGATGCGATTCATGCCTCCACGGTCCGGCGGACGGGCGGCCCGGAGAAGATCCGCTTCCACCGTAGGTCTGGCAGTACCACCCAGGTCATTGAAGGGCTGGGGATACTGGTCGGGTGAGTGCGCTGGGATCGTTCCTCCAGACTCGCCGGGCCCAGGTGCGTCCGCAGGACGTCGGGCTGCAGCCCGGTCGCGATCGGCGTGTCTCGGGGCTGCGCCGGGAAGAGGTCGCGCTGCTGGCCAATGTCAGCGTCGACTACTACATCCGGCTCGAACAGGGCCGCGCCGGGAACCCGTCTGTCGCGGTGCTGACCGCGGTCGCCGATGCGCTCCGGATGGACCAGGCCGAGCGGGACCACCTTCGTTCGTTGGCTTGCGCGGCTCCACCGGCCGTTCCGCCGCGAGCCGCCGTACGCCCGGAGTTGAAGGCGATGATCGACGCGATGCGCGACATCCCGGCGATCGTGGTCGACCGGCTGAGCAACGTTCTGGCCTGGAACCATGCCGCTCTCCAGGTCATCGCCGACTTCTCGGATCCGGAGAACCGGAACCTCGCCCGCCACTACTTCCTGGATCCCGCGGCCCGTGAGTTCTACGCCGACTGGGAGACAGTCGCCCAGGACGCCGTCGCCCTCCTCCACCGCGCCTCAGCCGAGTACGCCGACGACGCGGAGCTGGCGGCGCTCGTCAACGACCTCCGCACCGCCAGCCCCGACTTCGACCGCTTCTGGACCACCCAGAACGTCCAGAACCGCACCCACTGCCCGAAGCACCTCAACCACCCGGCAGCCGGCCGCCTGACCTTCACCCTCGAGTCCCTCCAACTCCCAGACCCCGGCCACCACGTCATCACCTACACCCCAGCCGACCCAGCAACGCAGGCCGCCCTGGAAGCCCTGCTGGCGATCAGTCACCGTTGAGAATGTCGGACTGGGCAGGCGGTGCCCAGCGGAAGTAGACCGGGTCCGCGAAGGTGCCGGTGACCTTGCCGAGCCCTTTGATCACCGTCGCCGGGCCGTTCGCGTGCCCGACGGCGTACAGGTAGCCGGCCTTCGTGTCCCGGTCGATGCCCAGCAGGAGAGTGCTGTACTGGCCGCACTTCGCAGTGACCAGGCTCTCGAAGACCTGCCAGGTCGCCGAACGGAGCCTCGTCATGACGGGCTTCGCCTGCACTGCAACGGGAACGCGGATGGTGTACAGCGCGCCACCGCGGGTGTTGGCCAGGAACGTGTCGTACGTCGGGGTCTTGCTGATCAGAGCCATCGACTTGACCGCTGAGAACCCGGGGTACGAGCCGGACACCCGCCAAACCAGGTCTCCGCTGTTCCAGCGGAAGAGCACGCCGTCGTTGCGGAGGGCGAAGGTGGTGATCCTCTGCACACCACCCTGGTAGTAGTTGGCGGTCTCCAGGATCGTGAACGGCGACCACCCGCCACCGATGGGATGGAGCAGTTCCCTCGGGTGGGTGAGGTCGATCTCGCCGGTCGCCGTGGTGTCGTAGTAGGTCACGTACAGGACGTTCCCAGCGACCACCGTGCCGGCGAATCGATACAGGCCACCGCCGACGATCGACTGGACCGCGAAGCGGCTGCTGAGACGCACCTGCCCAGGGCTGTACACACCCGGCGTCGTCAGTGGTGCCTGAACCGACGGTGGCGCGGTGGCCACCACTTTGCTCGACGTGTGAGCGCCCGCGGCGTTCACCGATCCGAGCCAGACCTCACACGCGGCGGTGGCACCTGTCCCGGTTGCCCGGGTCGCCTCCGCGGTGGGACTCAGCATCGCCAGAGCCAGGACGACCCCAGATCCTGCGCTGATTGTTCGTCGCCACATGTCTCGCTCCCCTCACTTGGCCGGCGTTGCGCGTCAGTCGATCCCCCACTCAGTTCGATGCCTGAGCGGAGGCGAGAGTTGCGCAACGCCGGCCAGTGGGAGAGTCAGGCGCCGGTGAGGGGATCGAAGGCTGGGGCGAAGCGGAAGTAGTAGAACTCGCCGGCGGGGAGTGGGACCCGGCCGAGGTTCTTGATGACTATGCTCGTGCCGTTGGCGTGGCCTACGGCGTAGAGGTAGTGGTTGCCGGTGTCCCGGTCCAGGGCGAGGACGAGGGAGCCGGTCCTGCCGCAGGGGGCGGCGATGAGCTGCTCGAAGATCTGCCAGCTCGAGGTGCGGACGGGCGTGATGATCGGCTTGAGCGGGACACTCGTCGGGATCTTGACCGTGTAGAGCCCGCCGGCTCGGTTGTTGGCCAGGAAGGTGTCGTACGTCGGGGTCGTGGCGATCAGCGCGAACGACTTCATCGTGCTCATCCCGGTGACGTGGCCGGTGTTGCGGAAGCCCTGGCCGACATCGGTCCACCGCCCGAACAGGCCGTACATGTCCTGGGAGTACAGCGTCGTCCGGGTCGGCGCGCTGGTGGCGGAGGCGCGGTACTGCGACTGGACGAGGAAGCGCCCGCCCCAGCCGCTGCCGTACTTCTTCAGCGTCGACGAGCCGGACACGAGCGAGCCGTCGGACCGGACGATGTACGAGCTGTCGTACAGGTACCCGTTGATCGAGACCTTGCCGACCCGGTTCGTCCGGCCGCCCGTCATCGGGATGGCCGCGAACGTGGTGGGGGTGTTCACGCTGACCGGCGGTTTGTAGACGTTGGACGTGCGCAGCGCCGGCCCGACGGTCGGAGGTGAGGTGGCGGTGATGACCCGGCTGGTGTGACCCCAGTCCTGGTTGAACGAGCCGAGACCGAGGGCACAGGCCGCGGTCGCCGCCGCGGGCTCTGCCTGGGCCGGCTGAAGGGCTGGGCCGAGCGTCAGCGCCAGTCCGGCGGCGCCGGTCAGGCCGATGGCCTTACGGAGCATCAGCTGATCCTTTCAGTCGCCGTTGGCGACGTCGTAGACGGGAATCGTGACCCAGCGGAAGTCGACCGGGTCGTCGAACGTGCCCGGGACCTCGCCGCGGGACTGGATCACCGTGGACAGGCCGTTCGCGTGGCCGACGGCGTACAGGTAGCCCTTCTTGGTGTCCTTGTCGATGCCGAGCAGCAGTGAGCCGTACTGGCCGCAGCCCATCGCCGACAGCGTCTCGAAGCCCTGCC
This sequence comes from Kribbella sp. NPDC048837, assembly GCF_055586945.1. NCBI lineage: Bacteria > Bacillati > Actinomycetota > Actinomycetes > Propionibacteriales > Kribbellaceae > Kribbella > Kribbella sp. NPDC048837. The sequence goes on along the minus strand of NZ_JBVJHF010000002.1, from coordinate 318,984 downwards.
AGGTGCGGGTGCGGACCTGCTTGACGATCGGCTTCAACGGCGACGTCAGCGGGATCCTGATCGTGTAGAGCGCACCGCCGCGGGTGTTCGCCAGGAACGTGTCATAGGTCCTGGTCTTCGCGATCAGCGTCATCGTCTTCACTGCCGCGAACCCGGCGTACGAGCCGGTGGCCTTCCAGCCGGCACCGTCCAGGTTCCAGCGGAACAGCACGCCGTCGTTGCGCAGGGCGTAGGAGTTGGAGTGGTAGACCTTCGGCTTCTGGCCGTCCGGGCTCTCGTAGTACGAGGTCTCCAGGAAGGTGAACTTGCTCCAGCCACCGCCGACCCGGGTCAGCGCGGGCGGGTTCGACGGGTCGATGTCGCCGACCCCGTCGACCGAGTAGCTGCTGTAGTACAGGCTGTCCCCGGCCACGACGTACCCGTAGCGGTCGGTGCCGGCGATGTTCGGCTCGATCGTGGTCCGTGCGCTGAGCCGGATCTGGCCGGGCGGGAACACGCCGTCCGTCGCCCACTGGTTCGGCATCGTCGGCGGCGTGGTCGCGGTCGGGTCCGCGAAGCCGTGCTGCCCGGTGGCCGTCACCGAGCCCTGCCAGACGAAGCACGCCGCGGCCGCCGCGGCGGTGATCTTCTTGTTCGTCCCCGGCACCGTGGCCCCCGGGCCCGTCGGGTTCGGTCCTTGTGCGTACGCCGCCGTCGGCGCCAGCGCTGCCACCGCCAGCACCGCGCTCCCGGCCCAGGCCGCCATCCGTAGGTTCATATCCCCAGTCCCCTCCGAGTCGTGGTCGTCTCCACAGAACTCGATACGGGCCGGACACAGAAAGTTGCGGACGGGTCGGCGTCAACCAGTGAGCTCGGAGTAGGCGGCCACCAGGGTGGCGGAATCCCTTTCCCAGTTGAGGTCTGCGGCTGCCGCGCGGACGCCGTCGGCGTAGACGGTGTAGTTCTCGATCAAGGAACGGACGGCTGCGGTGAGGGACCGGGGGTTGCCGGGCTCGTACAGCGTGCCGAGTTTGTGCTGGGTGACTACCGCGCGCATCTCGGGGAGGTCGGCGGCGACCACCGGGACCCCGGCGCGGACGGCGTGGAAGAGCTTGTTGGGGAGCGCCAGGCGGTGGTTCTCGCAGGTGTTCGTCAGCGTGACGAGCGAGATGCCGTACGAGCGGAGTGTGTCGTCGACCTCGTCGATCGAGCGTTCGGCGACGGTCTCGACCGGGCCCAGGTCCAGCCGGTAGTTCGGGTCCACCGAGCCCATCAGCACTGTGCGGAACGGTGCCAACTGACGGGCGGCCTCGACCACGGTCGGCAGGTCCCGGCCGGCGCCCACGCGACCGGCGTACAGGAGACCTTCCGGCCGATCCGGCGCAGGCGGTACGGCGGTAGGCCGCGGGAACGTGTTGCGTACGACGCGCACGTCCGGCAACCCCCGTGACCGCAACCGGGCCGCGATCCCGTCAGACACCGTGATCACGAACCGCGCCTTCGACGCCAGCGACACCTCGAACCGACGCCCGCGCACCCGCCACAACGGCGTCGGCCGCCCCGGCAGCGCACGGTCGAACCACAGCTCATGGGTGTCGTACACCAGGGCCGCCGACCACTTCCCGGCGTACTCCGCGGCGAGCTCCAACGTGTTGAAGTCATGCGCGTGCACGACGTCGAACGGCCCCGCGGCGGCCACCCGGGGCGCCGCCGCGATCCGCCACAGCTTCTCGGTCCGGTTGCGGTGCTCCGGCAGCAGCAGCCACCGGCCGAACCGCTGGACCAGCACCTTCGGCCCGTTCCGGCCGTGCCCGACCGCGAGTCCACCGTTGCCCGTCCGCAGCCCGGCCGAGCGGGAGACCGACTCGACCGTGACGCCCGGACCGACCTCGAAGCCGTCCGGGACGTCCCGGCCGATCACGTGAATCGTGTGACCGGCCGCGGTCAGAGCCGTCGCCTCCCGCAGGATCCGCGAGTCCCCGGCGATCGGGGACTGCGCGATCATCAGAATCCGCACTACCTGCCGCCGAGCTCGTTGTTGATAAAGGGAACCAGCACCTCGACCGACCGGCGCCCGTCATGCAGGTCCCGGACGTACGACGGTCCCGCGTCGGCGATCTTGCGGGCCGTGTCGCGCTCGGCGACCAGCCGCTCGATCACCTCGGACAGGTCGTCCGGCGTCGCCTCCGCGATCGGCAGGTCGGTCGGGAGCAGGTCGCGGACCGGGTCCGCGATGTGCCCGACGGTGACCCGGCCGGCCGCCATCGCCTCGCAGGCGAAGACGCCGTACGAGCCGAGCAGCAGCTGGTCGACCACGATGTCCGCGCTCTTCACCATCTCGGCGAGCTCGGAGTGCGGGACGCCCTGGACCCGCTGGTACTCGATCAGGCCCCGCGCGTCCAGGTCCGTCAGCACGGGATCGACGTACGCCGAACCCTTCAGAGCGCTCGCCGACGGTGCGTGCAGCACCACCGGGATCTCCCGCTCGAGCACCGGCTGGGTCGACCCGAACTCCGCGACGTCCACGGTCAGCGGCAGCCAGATGCCGTTGTCGACGAACTCCAGCAGATCCGGCGTGGTGACGAAGATCGGGCCTTCGTAGTCCTCCAGGTGCTTGCGCATCAGGTCGTTCGCGGACTGCAGCCGGGACGTCAGCTCGTCGTCCTGGTTGCGGAACGGCGACCACTGGTACCGCGCCCGGTGCACCGCCGGGTCGCGGATCTCCGAACCGTGGAAGACCAGGCCGTGCCTGATCCCCGCCGAGTCCAGCATCGGTACGTCGTTGGTCCACATCTGCCCGCGCTGCTGGCCGAACATCGGCCGGCCGGCCTCGAACAGCACATGGGTGACCTCGCGCAACGCGTACGCCGTCAGCTCCAGCTGCCAGCGCAGGTCCGACCGGTACTGCCGGTAGGTCCCGGTGCGGTGCACGCGGAAGTCGAACGCACCGCTGCCCGTGGTCAGCGACTCGGCCTTGAGATCCGGGACCTCACGCTCGAGCGCGGTCGCCCACAGCCAGGCCTGGCCGGCGCTGTTGACCGGACCGAGCAGCAACCGGCGCTGCTTCTTGATCGCGCGGCCACCTGGCTGGACGATCTCGAGCTGCCGGCCGACCAGTTCGCCGTACAGGCCGCGAAGCTTCTCGGCCTGGCCGGACCAGGACACTTCCTGCTGGTACCCGGGGTCCGCGACCCGCTCGCGATAGGTGTCGAGGTCACCGAGGACCGTGCGCACCTTCGACGCGAGGTCGTGCGCGTCCGCGGCGACGAACACCTCGCCGATCCGGGTCCGGTCGACGAACTCCTTCATGCTCGGCATGTCGGAGACCACCACCGGCAGCCCGGCGAACGCGTACTCGAACAGCTTGTTGGGCAGGGACATCTCGTGGCTCGGGTACCGCAGGATCGGGATCAGCCCGACGTCCGCGGTCCGCAGGAACGCGACCACCTCGTTCGGCTTCACCGGGTCCAGGCAGTGCAACCGGTCCTGCACCTCGAGCGCCGAGGCCTGCTCCTGCAGCTCCCGGACGGCGTCCGTACCGATTCCCGGCACGCACACGACGGCCAGGTGCGCGTCCGGCAGGTCGACCAGCGCCTGCACGGCGGTGTGGATGCCACGCGCCCGCGTCACACCACCGCTGTAGACCAGCAGCGGTACGCCGGCGGCCAGGCGGAGCCGGCTGCGGATGTCGGCCACCTCGACCGACACGTCCGCCGGGTTCGGCGTGTTCATGATCACGACGGGCTCGTGGTCGAGCTTGTGCTCGCGCCGCAGCCGCTGCGCGATCGCCGGGCTGACGGTGATCACCCGGTCCGCGTCATTGATGTACTCGGCCTCGTGGTTGGCCCAGGCCGCGATCGAGCGCCGGGTGCGCGCGCCGTACCGGGACAGGCCGGCGACGTACTCGTGCGCGTCGTACACGACCTTGAGGTCCTTGCCGCGCAGCTTCGCCCGGCCGGCGGCGCGGGTGGCGACGCCGATCACGTGCATGTCGTGCGCGTGCACGACATCGGGCTCGAGGCGGTCGATCAGGTCGCCGAAGGCGATCTCGAGGTCCAGCGCCTCCGGGTGCAGCTTGCGCCACGGGGCCGGCCAGCCCAGCCGGTGGATCACCCCGTCGTACGCGCGCCAGCCGAACTTGAACGGTCCGTCGGCCTTGTTGCCGACGCCCTTGCGCACCCAGGTCGCCTTCTTCGCGGCCTGCCAGCGCGACCGGCGCAGCAGCCGGGTGGCGACGCCGAGCTTGAACTTGAGCGGATTGCCCTGGCCGGCCTTGGCGCGCACGATGGCGTGCCCGGAGTCGGCCTTCAGCTCCTTGAGCTCGGCCTGGATCCGCTGGCTGCGGGCGACGTACGTGGACCTGTGCTTGAACCCCACCAACGGCGGCCGCCAGTCCCGGCGGGCCGTGCGGCTGCGCTTCCGCTCCTCCCGGAGGGCGAACGGCACCGCCACCCTCACGATCAGCGCACCGTCGAGCATCTCCCTCGACGGCAGGCCGCTGGCCGAGACCCCGAGCACAGTGACCTCTGCTCCGGTCTCGGCCAGTGCGGCGGCCTCTTTGCGGACCCTACTGTCGTTGGTGACGTCGTTCGCGACCATCATCACGACCCGCAGGTCGGCATGTGTCACTGGCTGACCGACCTTCCGATCACAATCCGGCGCACGCCCGCCCAGCGAGCCGGGTCGGTGCGGTCACGGCCGTCGACGAGCACCTGCACACCCGGCAGCTCGGCCGGGCTCAGCTGCGCGTACTCCGGGTGGTCCGCCTGCAGCACGGCCGCGTCCACCGGCGTGCCCAGCGCGTACGGCGTGAAGCCGAGCTGCTGGAGCTCCTCGTCGGTGTACAGCGGGTCGTGCACGGACACCTCCGCACCACGGGCCTTCAGCGCCTCCACGGCCGGGAAGACCCCGGAGAACGCCGTCTCCTTGACGCCACCACGGTACGCCGCGCCGAGCACGACCACCTTGGCTCCGGTCAGCTCGCCGTACGCGCCCTCGAGCAGGCCGACGGTGTAGTCCGGCATGCCCAGGTTCGCCTCGCGGGCGGCCCGGACGACGGTGGCCTCCGGGTCGGTCCACAGGTAGAGCCGCGGGTAGACCGGGATGCAGTGCCCGCCGACCGCGATACCGGGCCGGTGGATGTGGCTGTAGGGCTGCGAGTTCGAGGCCTCGATGACCTGGTGGACGTCGATGCCGTTCTGGCCGGCGAACCGGGCGAACTGGTTCGCCAGGCCGATGTTGACGTCGCGGTAGGTGGTCTCGGCAAGCTTCGCCAGCTCGGCCGCCTCGGCCGAGCCCAGGTCCCAGACGCCGTTGCCGCGCTCCAGGTCCGGGCGCTCGTCGAAGTCGAGCACGGCCTCGTAGAACGCGGTGGCGCGCTTGGCGCCCTCCTCGGACAGACCGCCGACCAGCTTCGGGTACTTGCGCAGGTCCGCGAAGACGCGGCCGGTGAGCACCCGCTCCGGCGAGAACACCAGGTGGAAGTCCTGGCCCTCGGTCAGCCCGGAGATCTCCTCGATCATCGGCTTCCACCGGTTCCGGGTGGTGCCGACCGGCAGGGTGGTCTCGTAGCTGACCAGGGTGCCGGGGCTGAGGTGCTCGGCCAGCGAACGGGTCGCGTTCTCCATCCAGCCGAACTCGGGCTCGCCGGTCGTCTCGTCGACGAACAGCGGCACGACCACGACGACCGCGTCGCTGCCGGGGATGGCGTCGGCGTAGTCCGTGGTCGCCCGCAGCCGGCCGTCGCCGACGGTCTCGGCGAGCAGCTCGCCCAGGTGGGCCTCACCCGGGAACGGCTCCTGGCCGGCGTTGACCAGCTCGACGAACTTCTCGTTGATGTCGACACCGACGACCTGATGACCCTTGGCCGCGAACTGGACCGCCAACGGCAGTCCGATCTTGCCTAAGGCAACAACACTGACACGCACAGGAACTCCACTAGGTAGTGATTCTTCATCGGGGGCCTCGGAGCTTCCGTTCCAGCGGGTGCTCGACGAACTTGTAGAGCAGCCACGAGGCGAAGATCGAGATGAGCAGGACACCGGCGTACCAGGTCAGGTTGGACCAGCCGATCGGCCCGGCCACACCGTGGTACTCCTTGATCGCATACAGGATGGTCGCGTGGATCAGGTAGAACGCGTACGACCACTGGCCGAGGGCGACCAACGGCTTGCTGCGCAGCAGCGAGCGGCCGCCGCGGGTGTCGCGGGCCGCGACCGCCAGGATCAGGAAGCCGTACAGCAGCGTGAGGACTTCCTTCTGGCACAGGCCCATGGTGATCGCGAACGGCACCTTGGCCGGGTGCGCGCCGGAGTACCACAGCAGCAGCAGACCGCCGATGGTGACCAGGAACGCGAACGACACCGGGATCCGCGGCTTCCAGCCGGTCCGCAGCGCGATCGCCAGGCCGATCCCGAACAGGAACGCGACCGAGTGCAGGATCGGTTGTGGTAGCACCGGCACGACGTCCTTGTAATGGAACAAGGCCAGTCGATAAGCCGAGCCGAGCACGATCACCGCGACACACAGGATCAGGCCACCGGCCGTCTTCAGCCTCCGCGTGGCCCGCCAGACGAACGGGAAGTACGCGTAGAAGAACGCTTCCACCGACAGCGTCCAGCCCGCCGGGTTGCCGCCGTACAGAACGGTCGGGTTGTTCGACCAGCCGTGCAGCAGGAACAGCGACAGCACCAGCACGGTGACCGAGATCGGCTTGATCCAGGACATCCCGGCCGGCGGGTCGACCCGGTAGAAGACGAAGAACGCCGCGACCAGGGTCAGGAAGTACAGCGGGAAGATCCGGGCGAACCGGCGCCGGTAGAAGGTGCGGATCTTGGTCCCCGGCTGCGCCGACCAGGTCAGCACGAACCCGGACAGCACGAAGAAGAACGTCACCCCGGAGGTGCCGTACTTCAGGAAGTCGTAGATCGGCAGCGGCGCCAGGTTGGTCATGTGGTGGCAGAACACGAAGAAGGCCGCCCACCAGCGCAGGCCGGTGAGCGACTCCACCCGAGGCAGCCGCTTGCGCGAGTCCGCCGGTGGCGGCCCCGAATTGCCCGGGAACGCACTGACCGGCGCGCCTGGCGGCGGAGTGTCCGTCGCCGTCGGCGCGGCGACCGCCGACCCAGGGGCTTCCTGGGTCGGCGGCTGCGTCTGGTCTTCTTCGGCGGCCTTCGTCATGTGGTTACTCCGCTAGGGCGGCGACGACGCGGCCGGCGGCCTGGCCATCGCCATAGGGCATCGGGCGGTCCCCCGCGGGAGCCGGCCGGGCGGCCAGCTCGGGCAGCTTGCTCACATCGGACGTGAGGACGTTCCAGCCGTCCTCCAGCGTCTCCACCCACTCGGTCTCGGTGCGCAGCGTCGTGCACACCCGGCCGAGCAGGAAGGCTTCCTTCTGCAGACCACCGGAGTCGGTCACCACACCGGCCGAGCCGAGCACGGCCGCGACCATCTCCGGGTAGGCCAGCGGCTCGCGAACGTGCAGCGAACCGTCCGGACGCTCCAGCTTGATGCCGTGCTGGGCGCACTTGGCGACCAGTCGCGGGTGCGCCAGCAGCAGGACCGGCGAACCGGCCGCGGCCAGCCCTTCGACGATTCCGGCCAGCCGCTCCGGGTCGTCGGTGTTCTCTGCCCGGTGGATCGTCGAGACGACGTACTCACCCTGCTTGAACGGGAGGTCCAGCGGCTTGTCCTCGACCGCGTCGCGGACCCGGAAGCAGACGTCGGTCATGACGTCGCCGACCAGCCGGGACTTGTCCGTCAGGCCCTCGTTGGCCAGGTGGTCCATCGCCACCTGGGTGGGGGCCAGCAGCAGGTCGGCCGCGTGGTCGGTCAGGACCCGGTTGTGCTCCTCCGGCATCCGCCGGTTGAACGACCGCAGCCCGGCCTCCAGGTGCGCCACCGGCAGGTGCATCTTCACCGCCGACAGCGTCCCGGCCAGCGTCGAGTTGGTGTCGCCGTACACGAGCACCCAGTCTGGCTGGTGCTCGTCCAGGACGGCGTCCATCGCGGCCAGCATCGCGCCGGTCTGGACCCCGTGGCTGCCGGACCCGACGCCCAGGTGGACGTCCGGGTCCGGGATGCGCAGGTCGGCGAAGAACACGTCGGACATGTTCTTGTCGTAGTGCTGGCCGGTGTGCACGATCACGTGCTGGTGCTCGGTGGCGGCGAACGCCTCCGCCACCGGCGCCAGCTTCACGAACTGCGGACGTGCCCCGACGACACTCAGGACCTTCATGACTGCGCGGACTCCCCGCTCGCGACCTTGATGGTGCGATCCTCGGCCGCCGACTGGATCACGGCCTCGGCCACCGCGACGGTGGTCAGGCCCTGCTGCAGCGTGACGATGTCGGCTTCCTTGCCCAGCACGGCGTCACGGAACGCCTCGTGCTCGGTGCGGAGCGGCTCCGGCTTGCTGATCGCGTACCGGATCATGTCACCCTCGCTGACGCCGCGGAAGTGCGCGACGTCGTCCCAGGCGGTGGCGACCGTGCCATTGGCGTGGAAGGACAGGTCGGCCGTCAGCGTGTCGGCGATGAAGGCGCCCTTCTCACCGGTGACGACGGTGAGCCGCTCCTTCATCGGGGACAGCCAGTTGACCAGGTGGCTGGTCACGGTGCCGTCGGCCAGCTTGCCGGTGACGGCGATCAGGTCCTCGTACTGGCGACCGGACTTGTGCGCGCTCTGCGCGGAGACCGAGACGAACGGCGACTGGGTCACCCAGGCGGTCAGGTCGATGTCGTGGGTGGCCAGGTCGAGCACCACGCCGACGTCGGCGATCCGGGCCGGGAACGGGCCCTGGCGACGCGTGGTGATCTGGTAGATGTCGCCCAGCTCGCCGGCCTCGAGGCGCACCCGCAGCGCCTGCAGCGCCGGGTTGTACCGCTCGATGTGACCGACCGCGCCGACCAGCCCGGCCGCCTCGAACGCCTTGGCGATCTCGGTCGCCTCGGACGAGGAACCGGCCAGCGGCTTCTCGATCATCGCGTGGACGCCGGCCTCGGCCAGCGTCTTCGCGATCTCGGCGTGGTACTGGGTCGGGACCGCGACCATGCAGTAGTCGATGCCCTCGGCGATCAGCTGCTCGATGGTCTCGTGCACCGGGCGACCGCCGGCCACACCGAACTTGTCACCGCCCGGGTCGGCGACGGCGACCAGGTCGACGCCGTCGAGGGAGGCCAGCACGCGGGCGTGGTGACGGCCCATCATGCCGAGGCCGATCAGGCCCGCCTTCAGGTTCGCCATCTCACGCACCAGCCTTCGCCACGGTGTTCACCGCGGCCACGATCCGGTTCAGGTCGTCCTCGGACAGCGAGGGGTGGACCGGCAGCGAGAGCACCTCGGCCGCGGCCTTCTCGGTCTCCGGCAGGTCCAGCTCGCGCTGGAACGAGGGCAGCCGGTGGTTCGGGATCGGGTAGTACACGCCGCAGCCGACGCCGTACTCGGTCCGCAGCGCGTTCGCGAAGCCGTCGCGGTCGTCGGTCACGCGGATCGTGTACTGGTGGTACACGTGGGTCGCCTCGGCGGCCACCGCCGGGACTCCGACACCCTGCAGGTTCGCGTCCAGGAAGGCCGCGTTCTCCTGCCGCTGCTTGGTCCAGCCGCCGACCTTGGTCAGCTGCACCCGGCCGATGGCGGCGTGCAGGTCGGTCATCCGGTTGTTCAGGCCGACGACCTCGTTCTCGTACTGCTTGAGCATGCCCTGGTTGCGGAACAGCCGCATCCGGCGCTCGAGGTCGGCGTTGGCGACCGAGTTCATGCCGCCCTCGCCGGACGTCATGTTCTTGGTCGGGTAGAGGCTGAACATGGCGAAGTCGCCGAAGGTGCCGACCGGGGCGCCGTTCCAGGTCGCGCCGTGCGCCTGGGCCGCGTCCTCGTAGATCGCGATGCCGTGCTTGTCGGCGATCGCCTGCAGGGCGGTCATGTTGGCCGGGTGACCGAACAGGTGCACCGGCATGACGGCCTTGGTCTTCTCGGTGATCGCGGCCTCGACCGCGGCCGGGTCCAGGCAGAAGTACGTCGGCTCGATGTCGGCGAACACCGGGGTGGCGCCGGTCAGCGCGACGCTGTTGGCGGTCGCGGCGAAGGTGAAGGACGGGACGATGACCTCGTCACCCGGTCCGACGCCCGCGGCCAGCAGGCCGAGGTGGAGACCCGACGTGCCCGAGTTCGTCGCGACGCACGCCCGGCCGGAGACCAGCGCTGCGCCGAACTCCTGCTCGAACGCCGCCACCTCGGGGCCCTGGGCCAGCATCCCGGACTGCATCACCCGGTCGACGGCCTCGCGCTCCTCCTTCCCGATGATCGGCTTCGCGGCCGGAATCGGCTGCACCATCAGTTCTCCTCCATGTCTTCACCGGCCGGCCGCAGCCGTCCGTCGGTTTCGATGTACGTCTCGCCCGTGTTCGGGCACTTCCACTCGCCGTTCCCGACGTCGAGCAACGGGACTCCGGCCTTGCCGACCCACTTGAGCCGACGAGCCGGGACCCCGGCGACCAGCGCGAAGTCTGGCACGTCCTTGGTCACCACGGCACCCGCGGCGACGGTGGCCCAGCGGCCGATGGTGACCGGTGCCACGCAGACGCTGCGCGCACCCAGCGAGCAGCCTTCCTTCATGGTCACCCCGACCGGTTCCCAGTCGTGGCCGCTCTTCGGCGTCCCGTCCGGGTTGACCGCGCGGGGGAAGTAGTCGTTGGTGAGCACCACGGCCGGGCCGATGAACACGCCGTCCTCGAGCGACGCGGGCTCGTAGACCAGCGCGTAGTTCTGGATCTTGCAGTTGTTGCCCATCCGGACCCCGGTCCCGACATAGGCGCCGCGACCGACGATGCAGTTCTCGCCGAGGACCGCGTTCTCGCGGATCTGGGCCAGGTGCCAGACCGACGAACCGTCGCCGATCTGGGCGCTGTCGTCGACGTCGGCGGAGGGCGCGATGCGGGCCGTCACAAGATCTCCTTCGAAATGAGCCAGCTGGTGAGTGCTTCGGCCGAGCGGCGTCCGTCGTGCAGCTCCGCCACGTAGCCGGGGCCGGCGGCCGCCCGCTCGGCGGCGGCGTCACGATCGGCGATCAGGCCGGTGACGACATCACCCAGGGTGTCGGGATCCGCCTCCACGATCGGCACCTCTCGCCCCGTCAGACTACGCACCCGGTGGCGCACGCCGTCACCGACGTATGAAACGACGATCCGCCCGGCGGCCAGTGCTTCGGCCGCCGCCACGCCGTACAGGCCGATCCGGAGTTGGTCGACAACGATGTCGGCGTCCCCGATCACCCTCGGCATCTGGTGATTGGGTACGCCGGTGATCCGCCGGTACTCGATCTCGCCACTCTGGTGCAGACCGGTCAGGACGACGTCGATCTCCTCCGTGCCCTTGAGTTTCGCGTTCGACGGGACATGCGCGACGACGGGCTTCTCGCCGGCGAACAGCGGACGCGCGGCCTGCTGCCAGGGGGCCGGGTCGATCGCGACCGGCAGCCACTGTGCGTTCGGTACGTCGTCCAGCAGATCGACCGTGGACACGAAGACCGGCAGGCCGAGGCTGTCGACCAGCTCGGCGTGCCGGCGGGCCTGCTTCTCCAGGCGCTCGGTCAGCTCGTCACCCGGGGTGAACGGCGACCAGCGCTCGCGCTTCGCGTGCCGGCTGGGCAGGCGGATGTCGGAACCGTGGAAGAGCAGCGACACGTTGATGCCGGCATCGCGCAGGGTGGCGATGTCGGCCTCGGCGTCGGGGTAGCCGCGGGCGCCGAACAGCGGGCGCAGCGACTCGACCATCACGTGGGAGTACGAGCCCAGGACGTACTGCTCCTGGGCGCGCTGCCAGCGGGGCTGGCCGAACCAGGCCAGGTCGACGCCGTAGTCGTCGGTGAACTGGAACTGGCCCTTGCGGTGCAGGGCGAACGAGACGGCGCTGACCCCGTCGATCGTGCGGGCCGCCCGGGACCAGGCGTGGCCCTGACCGGCGGAGTTGGTCGGGCCGACCAGCATCCGCACCGGGGTCGTCGCTGCCGGCGGGAACGCCGGCAGTTGCGCGTACGAGTACCGCAAGCCGCGCAGACGCCGCCGGACCGCTCCCGCGGTCCGGGCCAACGGCGCCGGCAGGTGCTCGCGGATCGAACGCGTCACCGTCATCGTGTCACCCATTACCTGCCGGGACCTTCAGCATGTCCAGCTCCCGGCGGGCCGCCGGAATCCCCAGCACGACGGGCGTACTCGCCTTGCGCTGCCCCAGGTTCCACCCGGCCCAGATCGCGCCGGCGTCCAGCGCCACCACGACATCGGCCTGCTCGATCGTGCTCATCACGTCCCGACGGCTGAGAACCCGGCCCCAGTACGTCTTCCCCAGGTCCTTGCTGGCCCGGTTCCCCCGCAGGAACTTCACCGGCGCGGAGGTCTTAATTGCCTTAGGCAACATCCGCCCGGCGATCTTCCGCCCCTTCCGGTACCGCCAAGCCACCGCCTTCCGCACCCGGTTGATCCCGGTAGCCCGCGGCTTCGCCGCGGGAGGTGGGGTGGTGGTAGAAGCACCTGCGGGCTTCTCCTCGGCGGGAGCGGCGGTGGTGGAAGCGGCCTCGTCCGCCGCATCGGCGGGGACCTCAGCCGCAGCGGGTGCGACTTCAGCTGAACCGACGACGGACTCGGGCTCGGCGACAGCTTCCGGGGCGATGACCGCGTCCGGAGAGTCGTCGGTCGGATCGGCGACCGGCTCCGGGGCGGGTGCTACCGGCATGCGGCCGGGGCCGATGAGGGTGAAGGTGTGGACCTTGTCGGCGACGGGGCCGGCGGGGGCTACCCAGCCGACGACGTCCAGCGTGACGTCCGGGTCGCCGAGGTCCTCGCGGACGGTGTCGAAGTACGCGGGCGGAAGCCGGCGCGTGCTCAGCAGGACGACGTTGGTCATGCCGCCACCCCCTTCACGGCCGCGGCCAGTGACTCGATCCGCGGATCCAGCTGCAGATCCCGCCGGTACGACGCACCGAACTCGCGCGCCTTCGCCCGGATCCCCTCGTCCGCGGTCCGGGCGGCGTGCGCGGCCTCGGTCAGCGCGGCCGCGATCGCCTCCGGTGTCACGTCGGCGACGGGGAACCACAACGGATGCCCCCGCAGTACGTCGGACGCCGCGTTCTCCGGGTCGTGCACGGACACGATCGGCAACCCGGTCGCCAGGTACTCGAACACCTTGCCGCTGGTCACGTACCGCCCCTTGCCGAGCATCAGCAGCTGGACGTCGAACTCGTCGTACGCCTTGGCGATCTCCGCCTTGCCGACCGGTCCCTCGTACGAGACGCCGTCCTCGGAGGCGTTGTTGATCGTCGCGAGCATGTCCGCCCGCGGCTGCGCGTAGTACCCGAGGTAGCCGTGGATCTTGGCCTTCGCGCCGGCCAGCTCCTCCGACGACGACCGGGCGAGCTTCCAGCCCTCGACGAACTCGGCCAGCGGCACCTTCGGCGACACGGTGCCGACGTAGCCGAAGACCAGCGGGCGGTCGGTGACCGGCCCGCGGTCGTGGGTGTCCGGCACCAGGTCCGCGTCGAACCCGTTGGCGACGGTGTGCATCCTGCCGGCCTGGGCCGGGTAGAGCTTCTCGTGCCACTCCTTGATCGGGTCGTTCACGAACCAGACCTCGTGAGCGGACTCGACCAGCTTCTTCTCCCACTTGGCAGCCCGGCTGTTCGGCTCGTGCAGCCGGTCACCGGTGAACACATCCAGCAGCCAGGCGTCGCGGTAGTCCATCACGTACCGCACGCCGAACTTCTTGTGCAGGTGGTACGCCGCGGTGAACGCGACGTGCGGGTTGGCGGTGGCGACCGTGAGGTCGACCTTGTGCGCCTGGTGGATCTTCTCGGCGGCCTTCTCGATCACCGAGCGCCACGGCCCGTACCCGGTCTCCGGGAACGGGATCTGGTCCTGCTTGGTGCGCCACTTGCTCCACAGCTTCGGGTTGGACGCCCGGCGCTTGGACCACTTGCGCAGATCGGCTTCGAGAATCGGCCACTCGAAGGGGACCCGGACGACCTCGACGGACGGGTCGACCCGTTCCTCCAGGGTCAGGTCGGCACCGGTGAACCGGTGGAAGGTCTCGCGGTCGGCCGTCAGCACGGTCACCTTCCAGCCGAGCGCGGCGAACCGGTTGGCCGTGGCCAGGGCCCGGTAGACACCGCCACCTCGGCAGGGCGGGAAGCCCCAGGCGACGTACAGCATGTGTGGGCGGTCGGTCATGCACGTCCTCTTAGTAAGTCGATGATCGCGTCGGCCAGGTCGTCGTACGGCGTGGTCGCGGACAGGTGGTCCGCGGCCCACTCAAGCGCGTGGTCGCGCAGTTTCTCCAGCTCGCCGGGATCCGCGGACCAGCGCCGCAGGGTCTCCGACGCCTCCGCCACCGAATCCACCAGGACTCCGCCACCGGACTCCTCGATCACCCTGGTCTGCCGGGGCAGGCGGGTGGAGAGCACGGGAAGACCGCTGGCGAGGTACTCGTAGATCTTGGACGGCATCGCTTCCACGAACGCCGGTGTCGGCTGGAGCATGGCGAGGCTCGCCCAGGCACCCTGGGCGATCCGCCAGGACTCGGCGGGTGGCTGGCGCCCGTGCAGCCGGACGCGGCCGGCCAGGTCGGGCTCCTCGATCCGTGCCTCGAGCCGGTCCCGGTCCGACGGTGCGACCGGGCCGACCAGGTCGAGGGACCACTCCGGCGCCGCGGCGACGGTCTCGACCATGTCGAACAGACCACGGCTCGTCCGCAGGTCCCCGACGTACACCGCGCGGGGTGCGCCGGCCGGCGGGGACGGGGCGAGGAAGCCGTGGTCGGGAAGGTTCTGCACCACCAGGCGGCGCTTGGCGTGGTGCGGTGCCAGGTGCGAGTCGGCGACCACGGTGAGATCGGCACCCGCGGCGAGCTTCGACCCGGCGCGCACGATCAGCCGCGCGGGCAGGCCGGCGGCTCCTTTGGCCCACGCCCGGTCGGCCAGCAACCGCTCGTAGTCCTCGTGGACGTCGACCACCAGCTTGCGACGCCGGACGGTGGTGACGAACCAGGTGACCGGGATCATGTCCGGGTCGACCGTCATCACCACCTTCGCGTTGGTCCGCCACGGCAGCACGGCGGTCCGCGCCAGCCGCTGGACCAGGTTGCCGCGCGGGCCGGCGTGCACAGTCGCCCCCGCGGGCCCGCCGTCGGGCTCACCGAGACCCCAGAGCTCGACGCTCAGATCTCGGTGCCGCAGCGCCGCGGTGATCTTGTGCAGGCGTGCGTCAGCGACGTCGTGACCGGTCGTGATGATCCCCACGTCCGGCGCCGCGCTACGTGCCATGGGTCAGAGATCCTCGAGAGAAACGGCTTCTGCCTCGCCGACCTGCAGGAACTTCGTGTAGGCCTGGATCACCTCGTCCGGCTCGCCCCGCATCATCAGCTTGCCCTTGTGCAACCAGATGCAGTCGTTGCACATCTCGCGGACACTGCTCATCGCGTGGCTGACCAGGAACATGGTCCGGCTGTTCGTGACCAGCTCGGACATCTTGGCCGCGGCCTTGGTCTTGAACGACGCGTCACCGGCGGACAGCGCCTCGTCGATCAGCAGGATGTCCGGGTCCATGTGCACGGCGACGGAGAACGCGAGCCGGCTGAACATGCCGGACGAGTACGTCCGCATCGGCATCTCCATGAAGTCGCCGAGCTCGGCGAACTCGGCGATCTCCTCGTACCGGGCCTCGATCTCCTTGCGGCTCAGACCGGCCGCGAGTCCACCCAGGACGACGTTCTCCTTGCCGGACAGCGCCGCGTTGAAACCGACGCCCAGTGACAGCAGGGTGGAGACCCGGCCGTGCACCTCGATCCGGCCCGACGTCGGCGGCAGGATGCCGGCGACCGCGCGCATCAGCGTCGACTTGCCGGCGCCGTTGGCGCCGATGATGCCGATCGTGGTGCCGTGGTTGACGTCGAAGGAGACGTTCTGGACGGCCTTGACCTCGCGGACCGCGCGCTCGCCACGGCCGAACCGGACGATCGCGCTCTTGAACGTCGGCACCCGCTCGAACGTGGTCCGGTAGGTGATGGACACGTCCTGCACCTTGACGGCCGGGACGTCCGACGGAGTCTTCTGCATCGGCTTCTTCTCGGTCTCAGAGACGGACAACGAACTCACGCTCCCTCGACATGAAGAACAACGAGCCGATCACGAAGGCCGCGACCGCGAAGAACGCGGCGCCGGCCCACATCTGCCACTCCGGGATGTGGCCCTTGACCAGCAGATCGGTCCAGCCGCCGAGCAGCGAGTACAGCGGGTTGTACTGGATGAAGCCCTTGAACTTGGCCGGGGCCTGCTCGGCGAACCACAACACCGGGGACATGTAGAGCCAGATCCGGACGAAGTACGGCAGGAAGCTGGTGGTGTCGCGGAAGTACACCTGCAGGGCGGCGAAGATCATCCCCATGCCGGCGGCGAAGACCGTCAGCATGATCAGGAACGCCGGGGCCAGCAGCATCGGCCAGCGCAGCGGCTGACGCATCACCAGGTGGATACC
Organism: Kribbella sp. NPDC048837; assembly: GCF_055586945.1. Lineage (NCBI taxonomy): Bacteria > Bacillati > Actinomycetota > Actinomycetes > Propionibacteriales > Kribbellaceae > Kribbella > Kribbella sp. NPDC048837. Next base: position 302,488 of record NZ_JBVJHF010000002.1, on the reverse strand, counting down.
GAAGTACACGACCAGGGTCGGCAGGAAGCGGTGGAACGCCGTCCGCACCGCGGACAGCGGCAGCAGCATCCGCGGGAACGACTGGTTCATCAGCAGCTTGCCGCCGCCGACCACGCTGGCCGCACCCGCGGTCATCGCACCGGAGAAGTAATAGAAGGCGAACAGGCCGCCACACATGTGGGCGAACCGCTCCGCCGCACCGACCTTCGAGCTACCGCCCGCGATGATGTCGGTCAGCAGGTAGTAGACCAGGGCCAGCAGCAGCGGGTTCAGGACCAGCCACACCTGTCCGAAGAAGGTGTTGGTGTTGGCCGCCCGGATGTTCGTCCGGGACATCTCCGCCGCGAACTCCCGGCGCTGCCACAGTGCCTTGAAGTAGGGACGCAGCGCCGGCAGGCCGACCTTGTGCGGTTCGTACACATGCACCGACGGGTTGAACTCCTCGTCGACGCTAGTCGCGTTCATTCAGGCGACGCCTCTCTCTGCCGGAAGTCGTGTCCATGTGGCCGATCACCTGGGTTTCGGCGGTAGCCGCCCGGACGACGGCGGGCCACGCAGACCGGGAAGCAGAGTAGCGGATCGGCATCAGGGCCGACGACACAGTGGTCCTCCATAGTGAGCAACGACGTACAGACGGCTACCAAACGTCGCACCCGACTGTGTCAGCAACACCAGAGTCGTCCTTCGCCGATCGTTACCCGGAATATACATTTGACAGCCAGCGACGACCAAAACGCCTTACGGCGCACGAAAAGCGTGCTAACAGGTCGCGGGCGGCGCAGAGACCATGCTCACTGCACGTTCGGGTGAACAACAGTGGACAAGATCAAATCGCGGTCAATTCATCAGTACGACGCTCACCGCGGCGGCGAAGTTCGCCGAGCCGGCGTGATGTGTCCCACCGGCCTTGTGGCTGCGGTGGACGGTGCGAGGCGTGCGTACCGGTGTTACCGGTGGGGCCCCAGGAGGTGCTTCCTGGCCGGGGCGAGCCGGGCGGCGGACATCCTGTCCGCGCTCCCCATGGACAGCCTCACCATCCACGGAGCGCCGCTCAGCACCTCCCGGGGCCTCACTCGCGATCCGGACGGCCGGCCACGCTGGGCGGAGACGGGCCGGGCACAGGCCGGATCAGCCGGCACGATGACCAGGGCGGCGGTCATCGCGCCACGGGCCAGGGCGGCTCTCCCGGTCCCCTGCCGTCGCGAGCAGGTGCTCGGCGGAGTGCCTCGGTGTGCTGGAGCGGAGGGCTCGATGCGGATCCATCGTGCCCTTCGCTCCAGTGCAGCGAGGTGCCCGCCGAGTGCCGCGCAGCAGGCAGGGGACCGGGAGAGCCGCCCTCGTCCCCAGACGTGCTGCGATCGCCGGCAGGTGCGCGCAGCAGATGTGGGGACGGGCCCGAGGCCGGTGGGAGGCAGCGCGACCCGGGATCCCTGCAAAGATGCCCGGGCGGCCCGGATTCCCTGCGAAAATGCCGGGAGCGGTGCGCTGGGGACGGCAGTACCGAAGCGAACCACGGAACAGGGCGGAACCGGTCGCATCGGACTCTCCTCCTCATCGGCCTCACGATGGAGATGCACAGTTTGTACACCCTCCGGCACAGCCGGTGATGGCACGGGAGTGCGAGGGCACCGATGCGCCGGGATCGAGACCCAACCGAAACGGGCTCCGCTGACGTGGCAGCGAACTCGGGCCAGAATTGGAACAGCAGCCCGGCGGCGCTCAGGTGGTCCGTCGCCGGGCTGCTGGACCTCAATTCTCGCTCACACCTGCGCGGAAATGGTGGCCAGATGGTGACACGGCACAAGAATGCTGACAGGACAACAAATATCGCTAGGCGCATTCACGGCGACACGGACAGTGCGATCGGCGCTGGATCGGCCGTCTTATTCTGGAGGGACGGTAGCGGACGGTGACAGCACTCGGAAGGGAGGGGAGAGTTGTGAGCACAACGGACACGGAGCGTGCCGACCATCTCAAGGTGCTCGGACTCAGTGACGACGAGATCAAGGTCTACCAGCACCTGCTGCGGACCGGTCCGTCGTCGATCACCGAACTGGACGAGGCGGTCCCCGACCGGGCGGCCAGCATCGACTCGACACTCGGTGGGCTGGTCCAGGCGGGCCTGGCCCGGCGGTCCGGATCGGACCACTCCCGATACCTCCCGGTGCCCCCGGACGCCGGCCTGGAGGCGATGACGCTGCGCCGCGAGTCCGAGCTGAAACAGGCCCGGATCGAGGTCCTGAACGCGTACGACGAGTTCCGCCGGACCGTGCACAACGAGTCGACCACGCACCTGATCGAGGTGGTCACCGGGAGCGCGATCATCGAGCGGATCCACCAGATCAAGGGTGGAGCGCAGCGGGAGATCCTCGCCATCGACTCCCCGCCGTACTACATCGGCGGCCCGAACCAGGAGGAGATCGAGCATCTCAAGCGCGGCGTCTCGTACCGGGTGGTCTACTCGCCCGAGTCCGTCGAGGTGCCCGGCTACCTGACCGAGAACATCCTCCCGTGCGTGGAGGCCGGTGAGCAGGCCCGGGTGCTGCCCGACGTACCGGCGAAGCTGACGATCATCGACGGCTCGATCGCGTTCGTGTCGATGTCGGTGCGCGACACCGATGTGAACCGATCGCTGCTGATCATCCGGCCGAGCAGTCTGCTCACCGCCCTGATCGGGATGTTCGAGCTCTGCTGGCGCAACGCGCTGCCGCTGCACGCCTCGGTCGGCACGGAGGACGACCGGCTCGAGCCGATCGAGCGCCGGCTGCTCGCCCTGCTCGCGACCGGCGCCGCCGACGACACCATCGCCCGCACGCTCGGCATCAGCCGCCGGACGTTCTTCCGCTACCTCGAGCGCCTGATGAACCGCACCGGCGCCAGCACCCGCTTCCAGCTCGCCCTGCACGCGGCGCGGGAGAACTGGCTGTAAAGGTTGCCTTGAACAACAAAGGGCTCCCGGTGTCCGGGAGCCCTTTGTTCGTTGGGGATTCAGGCCTTGGCGGCGGCGAACTCCTTCGCGACGACCTCGGCGATCTGCGCGGTGTTCAGCGCGGCGCCCTTGCGCAGGTTGTCGCCGCAGACGAACAGCTCGAGCGCGTTCGGGTCGTCCAGCGACTTGCGGACCCGGCCGACCCAGGTCGGGTCGGTGCCGACCACGTCGGCCGGCGTCGGGAACTCACCCTCGGCCGGGTTGTCGAACAGCAGCACGCCGGGCGCGTCCCGCAGTACCTCGCGGGCGCCGTCGGCGTCGACCTCCTGGACGAACCGCGCGTGCACCGACAACGAGTGCGTGGTGACGACCGGGACGCGGACACAGGTCGCGGACACCTTGAGGCCGGGCAGCCCGAGGATCTTGCGCGACTCGTTGCGAACCTTGAGCTCCTCCGACGACCAGCCGTCGTCCTTCAGCGAGCCGGCCCACGGCACGACGTTCAGCGCCAGCGGGGCCGGGAACGGGCCGAGCCCGTTGCCGATCACCCGCCGTACGTCGCCCGGCGTGGTGCCCAGCTCGCGGTTGCCGGCCACCTTGGTGAGCTGGTCGTACAGCGCGTCGATACCCTCCTGCCCGGCGCCCGAAGCCGCCTGGTACGACGCGACGACGAGCTGCTCGAGCTCGTAGCGGTGGTGCAGCGCACCCATCGCGACGATCATCGACAGCGTCGTGCAGTTGGGGTTGGAGATGATGCCCTTCGGCCGGTTCCGGGCCGCCTCGGCGTTCACCTCCGGCACCACCAGCGGGACGTCCGGGTCCATCCGGAACGCGCCGGAGTTGTCCACCACGACGGCACCCTTGGCGGCCGCGATCGGCGCCCAGTGCGCGGACACCTCGTCCGGTACGTCGAACATCGCCACGTCGATGCCGTCGAAGGCGCCCTCGCTGATCGCGACGACCTCGACCTCCTCGCCACGGACCTTCAGACGCTTACCCGCGGAGCGCTCGGACGCGATCAGCCGGATCTCTCCCCAGACGTTCTCCCGGGTCGAGAGCAGGGCCAGCATCACCGACCCGACGGCGCCGGTCGCACCGACCACCGCCAGCGAGGGCAGGCCCGTCCGGTCTTCGGTCTCGTTGTCCAATGCGCTCACAGGGGTCACCGTCCAGTTCCTCCGTACACGACAGCCTGGGTGTGCTCGTCGTCCAGGTCGAATGCGGTGTGCGCCGCGGTCACGGCGGCATCCACCAGGTTCTCGTCCACGACCACCGAGATCCGGATCTCCGAGGTGGAGATCATCTCGATGTTCACGCCGGCATCGGCGAGCGCGGAGAAGAATTTCGCGGACACGCCCGGGTGCGAGCGCATTCCGACACCGACCACCGACACTTTGCCGATCTGGTCGTCGTACAGCAACTGCTCGTAGCCCACTTCGTCCTTCGTCCGGGCCAGCGCGGACATCGCCCGGGCGCCGTCGGCGCGGGGCAGCGTGAAGGAGATGTCGGTGCGGTTGGTGGCGACCGCGGAGACGTTCTGCACGATCATGTCGATGTTGGTCTCGGCGCCGGCGACCGTCTCGAAGATCCGGGCCGCCTCGCCCGGCTTGTCCGGCACGCCGACCACGGTGATCTTGGCCTCGCCGCGATCGTGGGCCACGCCGGAGATGATCGCCTGTTCCATCTGATCCAGTTCCTTCGCATCGACGACCCAGGTGCCTTCCTTCTGCGAGAAGGAGGAGCGCACATGGACAGGGACGTTGTAGCGCCGCGCGTACTCGACGCAACGCAGGTGCAGCACCTTGGCGCCGCAGGCAGCCATCTCGAGCATCTCCTCGTAGGAGATCTTCGGGATCTGCTTCGCGGCCGGCACGATCCGCGGGTCCGCGGTGAAGATGCCGTCCACGTCGGTGTAGATCTCGCAGTAGTCCGCCTCCAGCGCCGCGGCCAGTGCGACCGCGGTGGTGTCGGACGCGCCGCGGCCCATCGTGGTGATGTCCTTGGTGTCCTGGGCGACGCCCTGGAAACCGGCGACGATCGCGATGTGGCCCTCGCCGAGGGCCCCCTCGATCCGGCCCGGCGTGATGTCGATGATGCGCGCGTTGCCGTGTGCGGACGTGGTGATGACGCCGGCCTGCGAGCCGGTGAAGCTGCGCGCCTCGTAGCCCAGGTTGGCGATCGCCATCGCCAGCAGCGCGGCGGAGATCCGCTCACCCGAGGTGAGCAGCATGTCCAGCTCGCGCGGCGGGGGCAGCGGGGAGACCTGCTGGGCCAGGTCCATCAATTCGTCGGTGGTGTCGCCCATGGCGGAAATGACCACCACGACGTCGTTCCCGGCCTTCTTTGTCGCGACGATCCGTTGGGCCACGCGCTTGATGCAATCGGCGTCGGCGACCGAAGAACCGCCGTACTTGTGTACGACGCGTCCCACAGCTGTGTCTCCTCAAACCACTGGTTGCGGTACGCCGTGCGGCGTTGCACCAGGCGTAGTCGTTTCGGGGTCATTCTAGCCGTGACCCGCTCGTTGCCTACCGGCTGACCAGCACCTGGGCGGCTCGTCCGGCCGATCCCGACCCGGCCGGAAGGTTCCACGGCCGGGGTCGCGGCACACCGGAAGGCCTCCCGCCGGACAAGACCCTTGTTCATATAAGTCATCACTGAAATACTGGCGTCGTGCACGCGTTCGACATTCTCGGCGACCCGGTCCGGCGCCGGATCCTGGAGCTGCTCGCCGACGGCGAGCTGCCGGCCGGCAGCATCGCCGCCTCGATCGGCGCCGAGTTCGGGATCAGCCAGCCGGCCGTCTCCCAGCATCTGCGGGTGCTGCGCGACAACGGGTTCGCGACCGTCACCGTCGACGGCACCCGGCGGCTGTACGCCGTGGAGCCCGGACCACTGCGCGAGATCGACAGCTGGCTCGATCGGTACCGCAAGTTCTGGATCAATCGCTTGGATGCGCTCGAGACCGAGATCCACCGCGGCCGCCGGCAGACGCCCTGAAAACCTTCTGCGGGTGCGGTGCATCTGGGTAAGTAGTAGACCCAGAGGAGTTCGTCGCATGCGCACCATCGTCGCCAGACTCTGTATGTCGGAAGACGGCATCGTCGGCAAGCCGGACCAGTGGCTTCCCGCTACCGGTCCCGCCCTGGACCAACTGCTGACCGGCACCGAGACGGTCGTGCTCGGCCGGAAGACGTTCGAGCGGTACGCCGGTTCCGTCACCGGACTGGACCAGGCCCGCAAGCTCGTGATCGCCTCCCGCCCGGTGAGCGCCCGCCCGGACACCGAAGTACTGCAGGGTGATGCGCGGCGGGTGCTGACGGCCCTGAAGGAGGTGCCGGGTGCGGACCTGCACGTCTTCGGGAGCCTGACGTTGATCCGGTCGATGCTGCGGTGGCGGTTGATCGACGAGGTGTCGCTGCTCATCCATCCGGTCGCCGCGGGACGTGGCACGTTGCTGGATCGCCGTACCTTGCGGCTGATCTCGATGTGCGCGCGCGACGGCGGCGTACTGGAGGCGAGCTACCGCGTGCTCTACGCGACGACCGCGGCATCTTCGAGGTCGATGGATTCGGCCGGCCGGTGGGGCGGCACCCTCAGCAAGGACAGCGTCGCGAGGATGCCGAGACCGGCCGTCAGGACCCACGCGTAGCGGACGCCGAACGCCTCGACCACCGCGCCGGCCACAGCGGAGCCGGCCGCGGATCCGATCATCGCGCCGCTCTGCATCCAGCCGAAGATCTCGGTGTGCGCCGGGGTGGGCGTCAGCGTGCCCACCCGCTCGTAGAGGGCCGCGATCGTCGGAGCGATCAGGCAGCCCGCCGCGAACATCATCACCGCCAGCCCGACCACCGACGAGGTCACGAAGACACACCCCACGACCAGGACGGTCAGGGCGAGCATCCGTCGCCACGCGTAGGAGTTGCGCCGGCCCGGCAACGCTCCGCCGACCAGACCACCGGTCACGCTGCCGATCGCGGCCACCATCTCCAGCACACCGGCGATCAGCCGGTTGCCGTGCTCGTCGGCGACGGCGACCATGCCGAGCGACATCGCCGCGAAGCCCACCGCCAGGCAGAACCAGGACAGCATGATTGCGAGCCGGTACCGGTGCAGCAGCAACTGCCGTACGGTCGGCCTCGGTCCGGTGGACTCGTCGTGCGGGATCGGTGGCTGCTGCTTCAGACCGAACCACCAGATGGCCGCGGCCGCCGTGACGGCGCACACCAGCAGACCGACTCGCGGACTGGCGAAGCTGACCATCAGCGCGCCGGTCATGGGACCGATGACGAAGAGCAACTCCTGCGCTGTCGCGTCGAGTGAGTAGATCGCGCGCAACCGCGACCCCTGCACGAGCCGCGGCCAGTTGGCACGCAGGGCCGAGGTGACCGGCGCGACGAAGATGCCCGCCACCGCGGCGGCGATCGGCAGCAGCCGGAACCAGCTGTACGGCAGCAGTGCGACCACGGCCATCGACGCACCCCAGGCCATCCCGGTGCCGATCACGACCTTGCGCGCACCCCGGCGATCCGCCAGCCGCGACCACACCACGCTGGCGACCGCCGTACCGACGGAGTAGGCGCCCGCGACGACGCCGGCCCAGCCGAAGTTGCCCGCGGCATCCTTGGCCAGGAACGCCAGCGGGACCATCGTCGCCATCACCGGCATCCGCGCGACCAGAGCCGAGGCCAGCAGCGCCACCACACCGTGGGTCTTCCAGAGATCGCGGTACGCCGTCAGGTCCATGGGCTGCATTCTGTCCTGACAAACCCGGCGACCGCGTCGGGAATTCTCCCTATCTCAATTGTCGGCGGCGTATGCGAACATGTGTTCGTGTCGGATTCCCGCGCGGCGAACATCCTGCATGCCGACCTGGACGCGTTCTACGCGTCGGTCGAGCAGCGGGACGACCCACGCCTGCGCGGCCGCCCGGTGATCGTCGGCGCCGGCGTCGTCCTGGCCTGCAGCTACGAGGCCAAGGCGTACGGCGTCCGGACGGCGATGAACGGTGGACAGGCGTTGCGCCGCTGCCCCGGCGCGATCGTGGTCGACCCGCGGATGTCGGCGTACTCGGAGGCCAGCAAGGCGGTGTTCAAGGTGTTCGAGGACACCACGCCGCTGGTCGAAGGGCTGTCGATCGACGAGGCGTTCCTGGACGTGGGTGGGTTGCGGAAGATCCGCGGGACGCCGCTGGAGATCGCCCAGCGGCTGCGGGCCGAGGTGCTGTCGAGGGTCGGGCTGCCGATCACGGTCGGGGTGGCGCGGACGAAGTTCCTGGCCAAGGTGGCCAGCGGGGTCGCGAAGCCGAACGGTCTGCTCGAGGTCGCGCCGGACCGGGAGCTGGAGTTCCTGCATCCGCTGGATGTCGAGCGGCTGTGGGGTGTGGGCCAGGTGACCGCGGAGAAGCTGCGGAACCGCGGGCTCACCAAGGTCGGCGATGTCGCGATGCTGCCCGAGGCGGCGCTGGTCGCGATGCTCGGGCGGGCGTCCGGGCGGCATCTGCACGCGCTCGCGCACAACCGCGATCCCCGGCCGATCGAGGTCGGGCGGCGCCGGCGGTCGATCGGCTCGCAGCGGGCGCTCGGCGGCTCACCCAAGTCACCGGCCACGCTCGACGCCGTGCTGGCCGGCCTGGTCGACCGGGTCACCCGCCGGATGCGGACGGCGGGGCGCTCCGGGCGGACTGTCACGCTGCGCCTGCGGTTCGACGACTTCAGCCGGGCGACCCGGTCCCACACGTTGCCTCAGGCAACGGATCAGACGCGGGCGATCCTGATCACCGCGCGGGCGCTGCTGGCCGCGGCACGGCCGTTGATCGCGTCCCAGGGCATCACGATGATCGGCATCTCGGTCGGCAACCTGGAGAACGAGGCGGCGCTGCAGCTCGCGTTGCCGTTCGACAAGGCGGCGAACGACGAGCTCGACAACGCGCTCGATCAGGTGAAGGACAAGTTCGGCACCAACGCGATCACCCGGGGCATCCTGCTCGGCCGGGACCAAGGGCTCACGGTGCCGATGCTGCCGGACTGACTCGGCGTTGCTCCTAGTCGAGCCGCAGCTCCAGCGTCAACTCGTCGTGCAGCGGGATGCCGTAGGCGCCGGTCGGCGGGATCGAGGGCTTGATCGTGCGCGACACGTCGACCGCCCCCGGGCTGACCCCGACGATCCGCATCCCGCGGCGCTGATAGAACCGCAAGGCGTCCAGATTGTCGTTGGTGGTGATCAGCCACAGCCTGTTGACCGCGGCCTGTCGGGCGAGGTCGGTCGCCGCGGACAACAGCTCAGTGCCTACACCGTGATGCCTTCCCAAGGCGTCAATCGTGACGACCTCCAGCTCGTCGTCCGCGATCGTGTAGGTGAGCAGGCCGACGAGCCGGCCGTCCTGCTCCGCCACCAGCGCCGGAAGCGTCGAGGCGTCGTAGGCGACTCCGTGCGCGACGGCGATCGTCCCACCCCACGCGGCGGTCAGGAGTTCGACGATGGCTGCGTGATCCGCATCCGTGGCAACTCGCACCTTCATGCCGGCCACGTTAGTACGAGTTGTCGTGGAGGTGCGGCGCGTACCAGTTGAGGGCGGCGCGGAGCTCGTCGACCTGGCGGATGCGGCGGTTGACGGTGGCGCCGTGGGCGATCGGGTAGAGGCGCACGCCGCCGTGGTGGCGTCGCTTCGGGGCCGGCAGCGTGTCTTGGTACGGCGGGTTCAGCCAGGCGATCAGCCACGGGCGGCGGACGTCGCCGCCGACGCGGAGGCGCGTGACGCCGGTCCAGGGGATGGAGCCTTGTTTGTAGCCGCGTTCGATGGTCAATCCCTGGGGAGACAGGCGGAGGACGACTCGGCGTCGGAGGACGAGGCGCCAACTGCGGATGGCGAAGTAGAGGAACACGAGGTCTACGAGGCCGAGGACGGTGGTGACCGCTGGGTGCTGGGCTTGCATCTGGGGATCGTGCTGGATGAAGGCGAGGAAGAGGAGGGTGGTGATCGCTGCCATGACCGCGGGCCGCGTCCTGCTGGTCGTGAAGGCGGCGCCGGTTTGTTGTGCTGGTTGTGATTGTGCTGGTAGCAGCTTTGTGGGTGGTGGCGGGAAGGCGACCGTGGCTGCAGTTGGCGGGAGGACTGCGGTGTTCGCCGGCGATCCGAGGATGTGCAGGAGGTCCGCCGGGGTCGGGCGCTGCGCGGGATCTCTTGCCAGGCAACGGCGTACGACGTCCTGCAGCGGACTGGGCAGCGGCGGGAGCTGTGGTTGCTCGTGGACGATCCGATGCAGCAAGGACGCCGGGTTCCCGTGGGCGAACGGACCGCGGCCGGACGCGGCGAAGACCAGGACCGCCCCCAGCGCGAACACGTCACTCGGCGGGCCGATCGCCGTACCGGTGATCTGCTCCGGCGACAGGTAGCCCGGCGTACCGACGACCACGCCGGTCGCGGTCAGGCTCACTTCCTCGAGCGCACGGGCGATGCCGAAGTCGATCACCCGCGGGCCGTTGTCGGTCAGCACGATGTTGGACGGTTTCAGATCGCGGTGGACCAGACCGCCGGCGTGGATCGCCATCAGTGCCTCGGCCAGCCCGCCCGCGAGCGACTGCACGCCGCCCGGCGTCAGCGGCCCAGACGTCTCGATCGCCTTCTGCAGTGTGGGTCCGGGCAGGTACTCCGTGGCCAGCCACGGCCGTTCCGCATCCGGATCCGCGTCGACGACGGCGGCCGTGAACGCGCCGCTGACCTTGCGTGCGGCCTCGATCTCGCGGGCGAACCGGGCCCGGAAGGCCGCGTCACCGGCCAGTTCGTCGCGGACCACCTTCACCGCGACCAGGCGGCCGCCCGGCGAGCGCGCCAGGTAGACGGCACCCATCGCACCACGGCCGAGCCGGCCCTGGATCGTGAACGACCCGATCGCCGCCGGATCCTGCGGATGCGTTCTCATCGGGCGTCACGGTAACGCGCTTCAGGACCGCGGGTAACCGATCTCGGCGATCCCTTCGGCCAGATCGCTCAGCCGGCGCTGCCGGTTCAGCGACGTCACGACGTACTCGGTCAGGGGCATCAGCGCGTACACGTGCCGGATCGGCTCGAGGTCGAGCGCCACTTCGTAGTAGTCCTCGGCGAACGTCAGGTAGGCCTCGGGGCGCCCGTCGGCGATGACCTCGAACAGCCAGTCGGCTCCGTCGTTCTTCACATCGTCGACCGGACCACATCGCCATTCGGTGTCATCCGTCGTACGCCAGAAGCACACTGTCGCCCTCGGCGCTCCGTCCCGGAACGCGGGCTCGTCCCGCGCACCGTGGAACACCTCCGGCACACCGTCGAGCAGCCCGGGCCAAGTCTTGTTGTCATTCACGTACGGCGACATCGGCGACTCGTGGTCGAACCCGTACGCGAACGCACCGTCGGGCGAGAACACGATCGAGTACTCGTTCCCCGAGCCGTCCCGCATCAGCGCGGCCTCTTCGGTCTCCGACCATCGCGCATCGAACGCGAAGTACGGCAGCGTGTCCTGGTTGTCGTCGAGGATCAGATCCAGGACCGCCAGCGCACGACTGACCCGCCGCACGGTCGGCACATCGGGCATCCGCTGAATCAGCTCGTAGACAGACATCGCCCTATTCAACCCGCCGTCAGGTGCCGAGGTACCGACGGCCGTACCCCGTGATCGCCCCACGCACATCCTTCAACTGCGCCATCCGCACCTTCATCGGCCGCCCGTGCGCCACCGGAAAGAGCTTGTAGGCGCCGTCCGCCCTCCGCGACGCGGGCACGTCCTCCGCCCTCAGCGCCGGATCGAGCCAAGCCACCACCCACGGCCGCCGCTCGTCCCCATCGATCCGAATCTGACCGACCGCAGCCCACGCGACGCTCAACTCACGCCCGTCCTGGCGGACAGTGATCCCGGCCGGGGTCAGCCGAAGCTCCGCGGGGCGCGTGAGAATAACCCGCCAGTTGCGCACAGCGACAACCAGGAACAGCAACCACAGAATCGTGGTGAAGGCGATCCCGATCAGGTACTCCCGCAGGTAGTCGAGATCGGCGTAGGACCCGGGATCATGCGGCAGCAGCGCGAGGACGAGCACGGTCGAGATCACCGCGACGATGAGCGGCCGCCTTCGCGAGGTGGTGAAAACGGCACCCACACCAACATCCAACTGCTCCTGCACCGACGCCTCCTCATCCGACCGAGCCCTCACCGTAGTAGCTGAGGGCCCCCTCGCGTGGCCGGTCGGAGTGCGGCTGTGGATAACTTCAGCGGCGCTGGACGACTTCCTCGGCGACCTCGACCAGCTCGCGGTCGGTGGCCTCGGTCTCGGCGTCGTGGGCCGGCTCCAGCCGGTCGTGCGCGATCAGCGACTGGATCGCCCGCAGTACGGCACTCGCCGCGGCACCCCACGTGGACACGTAGGAGAACTGCCACCACCACAGCGCCTCGACGATCCGGCCCTCCTCGTAGTGCGCGAGACCGTGCACGAGGTCGGTCGCGATCGCGGTGAGGTCGTCGGACAGCCGGTTGACGGTGATCTCCGGCGGAGCGGCGTACGGGTCGAAGACCTCGGCGTACTCGTCCAGGCCCTCGAACAGCACCGCGAGCCGGTCCCGCATCGCGTCCAGATCCGGATCCGGTCCGGCGTCGCTCTCGAACCGCTCCTCCGGGACGAAGTCCTCGAACGCCCCGAGCCGGCCGCCGGCGAGCAGCAGCTGGCTCACCTCGAGCAGCAGGTACGGCAGCGAGGCGAGACCTTCGTCGACGCCGTCCTCGTCCGGCTGCGCCGCGATGTCACGCACCGAGATCAGGAAGCTCCGCACCTGGTCGGCGATCTGCTCGGCGAACTCGGTCAGGTCCTCGTTGTCGGTCTGCAAAGCGCGTTCCGCAATATCCGTTGGTTCAGTCATCGATCGATCGTCGCCCTTCAAACGCCCGTCCGAGGGTCACCTCGTCGGCGTACTCGAGGTCACCGCCTACTGGAAGTCCACTAGCCAATCGGGTGACGCGCAAGCCCATAGGCCGCAGCAAGCGGCTCAGGTACGTCGCCGTCGCCTCACCTTCGAGGTTCGGGTCGGTGGCCAGGATGATCTCTTGCACTTCGTCGCCGGCCAGCCGCTGGAGCAGTTCTTTGATCCGCAGTTCGTCCGGGCCGATCCCCTCGATCGGCGAGATCGCCCCGCCGAGCACGTGGTACCGGCCGCGGAACTCACGGGTCCGCTCGATCGCCACGACGTCCTTGGCCTCCTCGACCACGCAGATCAGACTCAGGTCGCGACGCGGGTCACGGCAGATCCGGCACTGCTCCTCCTCGGCGACATTGCCGCAGATCTCGCAGAACTTGACCCTCTCCTTGACCTGCACGAGCACGTGCGCCAGCCGGCGTACGTCGGTCTCGTCCGCGGCGAGCAGATGGAACGCGATCCGCTGCGCGGACTTCGGCCCCACACCGGGCAACCGCCCCAGCTCGTCGATGAGATCCTGAACGGCCCCCTCGTACACGTCAGCCCGGGTTCCGACCGGGAGCCCCGGTCCCCTTGCCGGGGTTGGTGAACCCGATGCCCGGGTTGTTCACCGACCCGGTGCCACCCGATCCACTCGCGCCGGCCCCAGTCCCGCTCGCGCCAGGCCCGGCCGCACCAGTCCCGCTCGCTCCGGTCCCGGTCCCGGCCGCGCCGGTCCCGCCGGCACCGCTCGTACCCGTGCCAGTTCCGCTCGCACCGGTTCCGGTCCCGGCCGCGCCGGTCCCGCCGGCACCGCTCTGACCCGTGCCAATCCCGCCGGCGCTCTCGTCGTCGTCGGCCGGGCTCTCCGCCGGGATCGCCGGGCGCTCAGCCGGGACGCTCGGGGCGCCGGGCAGGCTGAAGCCCGCCGGAGCCGAAGACCCGCCGCCGAACCCGGGCCCCTCGGACCCGAACCCCGGGATGCCACCGGCCAGCGGACCCATCGCCCGCGCCGCGGCTTCCTTCGCGTTCTCCGAGGCGTCACGCACCGCGGCGACCACCAAATCGGCCAGCGTCTCAGTGTCGTCCGGATCCACAGCCTCCGGCTTGATGCTCAGACTGAGCAGCTCACCCGTCCCCGACACCAGCGCGGTCACCAGCCCACCACCGGCGGAGCCCTCGATCTCCTGGCTCTCCAGGTCGGCCTGGGCCTCCATCAACTGGTTCTGCATCGCCTGCGCCTGCGCGAGCAGGTTGGACATGTCGAAGCCCCCAGCACCGCCACCGTCGAACACCGCGATCTCCTCGTCCCAACCGCTCCGTGACTAGCCCGAGCCTCAACACTAGCCGGTCCCCCCGACAACCCCACCCTCCCCCAGAAACCGACCTGTCTCCCCAACTTGTCCACACCCCTGTGGACACCCCCGTCCACACCCTGTGGATCATGTGGACACCCACCGCAACCGCCCACACCCCCACCCACCCCCTGTGGACCACCTGTGGACGCCGACCCCCTCCTCTGCCATGCGGATGAGGACCGGCCAGCGCACCGACGAGCCCTTCATCCACCCCCGAGCTGTCTCGCCGCGACGCCCAGCGGGGCCTTCGGTCATAGGCGCAGGATCAACCGGGTTCCCGGTCCTGGGCCGGCGAGCAAGGCAGGTTGCTCGGTCACGGGGACGAGGACGGGCCGAAGCGCACCGAGCTCTTCACCCTCCCGCGCTCGTGCCGCCTCTCCGGCGGGTTCATCGGGGCTCGGCCGAGGATCGGCCGGTTCCGGGCATGGGCGAGGACCAGCCGCCCTCCTGGGGTACCGGCCGAGGATCAGCCAGGTTTCCTCGGTCCTGGGCGAGGATCAGCCGGGCTCGCGGCGGATAACGAGGTCAGTTGGGTTCTTCGGTGATGATTTGGGCGCCGAGGGTCTCTCGTAGGAGGTCCGTGTGTGAGCGCGAGTCGTCTTCGAGGACCATGTCGTCCTCGCCGATCGCGTCCGCTTCCTCCTCCGGGGTCAGCGGCACCTCAGGAGCTGCCGGAGCCGCAGCTGCGCGTCGAGCCTGCTCCGCGGCAACTGCCGCCTCTGCCGCTCGCCGCTTGCTCGCGGCCTGCTCGCGCCGATCAGCTCCGGCCGACCCCGTCGAGCGTGCCGACTGAGCCCCTCCGGCCGTCCGCCCACCACCGGCCCGTCCAGCCCGTGGCGCCGATCGCTCCACCGGGCCGTCCTCCCACGGGTCCTCCGGCGGTACGTCGTACTCCGGGTCCGGCGGCTCCTGCAAAGCAACCGCGGCCCCACCACCGTCGCCCCACTGCCCCGCGCTACCAGCTCCACCCGAGCCGGCACCTCCGCCAGCGTTCCCCGCCGATGGACCGCCGACCGACTGCT
The DNA here is from genome assembly GCF_055586945.1 of Kribbella sp. NPDC048837. Taxonomy (NCBI): domain Bacteria; kingdom Bacillati; phylum Actinomycetota; class Actinomycetes; order Propionibacteriales; family Kribbellaceae; genus Kribbella; species Kribbella sp. NPDC048837. The sequence continues at coordinate 287,266 of NZ_JBVJHF010000002.1, read as the reverse complement.
CTCCACCCGCACGAGACCCGCCGCCCACACCGGCGCCGGTCTCACCGGCTCCCCAGCTCCCGGACCGCGCGTCGGCGCCAGCCGACGCCGCAGCCCCAACACCACCCGCCGCGCCACCGGCACCCGAGCCACCGCCCGCAGCCCCGCCCGCGGCTGCTCCGCTGGCACTCAGCCCTGCGCCTGCGTTCGCACTTGCTCCTGCGCCAGATCCGTCAGCGCCCAATCCAGCGGCCGATCCACCGGCGCTCGACGCCACGCCTGGTCCGGAACTGCCTACCGTGCCCTCACCGGCGGCGCCCAGGCCACTCGCTCCTGCACCTCCGGCGGCGGACCCGCCTGCGCCTGCTCCGCCGGCTGCTCCACCTGCACCCGATCCACCGGCTGCCGGACCAGCGCCTGGACCGCCGGCCGCGGAACCACCTGCGGCGGGACCGCCCGCACCTGAACCAGCCGACCCCGCTCCACCGGACCCCGCTGCACCGGACCCTGCTCCCCCGGACCCTGCTCCGCCGAAGCCTGGACCACCTGAGGCCAGACCGCCTGAGGCTGGACCACCTGGGGCTGGGCTGCCGGACTGTGGTCCACCGGGTCGGGGACCCCCTGCCTGGTGTCCACCGCCACCACCGGGGTCCGTCGACGGATCGACGACTGCTTCGACCCGGCGGTTCAACCCGATGGTGTCGATCATCGCCTGGCGAAGAATCTCGTCGCTCCCGGAACGGGCGAAGCTCTCCCGCGCGCCCGCGTTCACCAATCCCAACGTCAATGTCTGCTCGTCGATCCCGATGACCTGCGCGTTCTGGCTCAGCATGATCCATGCGAACCGTCGCTTGCTCTTCACCGCCTCGAGCACCTCAGGCCACAACCGGCGAATATCCGCCAGCCCCACACCGCCAACACCACCGGCGCCAGACAGGGCCCCTGCACTCCCGGCGCCCGCCGCAGCGGCCGTCCCGGACGCCGCCGAGGCCGACCCCGACGCATCAGCTGTCACCGCGCCGGCGCCGCCACCCGACGCCTGGCCAGTTCCAGTCGCGCCCGGCGAACCGGCGGAAGCAGACTCGTCACCCCACGCTCCAGTACGCCCCGCGCCAGCACCAACTGAGCCCGCACCAGAAGCGCCAGCACCAGCACCAGGCGCGGCGTCTCCCGGTCCGCCGTGGCTCCCCGCCGTACCCGCACCGGCCGCCGCGCCACCACCGGCACCAGCGCCCGCAGTACGGGCTGCCCTGCCACTACCGGCAGTCGGTCCACCGTCCACCGCAGCAGCGCGTTGGCCTGCGTCAGCGCCGCCAGATCCATCAGCGGCGACGGCAGCACCGCTCGACGCCACGTCAGCACTAGCTGCCGCACCGCCCACACCGCCCGCGCCAGCCTCGCCTCCCGACGCACCACCAGTTGCTCCAGTGGGGGACGCACCGCGGGCCGCGCCACCGGAATCGTCCGCGAGACCACCGGCCGGCTCCGGGGCGCCACCGGGACTGCCTGCGACACCACCGCCTGCTCCTGCGGCGCCACCAGGACCGCCCGCGGCTCCGCTTCCGGCTCCACCCGTGGCGGCTGCTCGGGCTGCGGCTCGGCTTGTGGCTGCGTCCTGGCCCGGGGCGGCTGCGGGATCGGCCGGGGAGGCCGCCGGTGCGGGCATCGGCTGCGTGGGCGGGGTGTCCGGCGTACTGGCGGGGACTCCGATGGTCAGGCGGCGTTCCATGCGGTCGAGGCGTGCCTGGATGCCGTTGGTGGAGTCGTCGGCGCCGGGTAGGAGGACCTTGGCGCAGATGAGTTCGAGTTGGAGCCGCGGGGCTGTCGCACCACGCATCTCCAGTAGACCGGCCGCGACGATGTCGGCCGCTCGCGTGAGCTCCGCCGGACCGATTCCAGCGGCCTGCGTTTGCAGGCGTTCGCCCTGGTCCTCGGCCGCCTCGATCAGACCGGATGCAACGGCGTTCGGTACGGCCGAGAGCACCACGAGGTCCCGCAGTCGGCGCAGCAGGTCCTCCGCGAACCGCTTCGGGTCCTGCCCGGTCTCGATGACTTTCTCGATCGTCTCGAACACGGCTGCACTGTCATGCGCGGCAAACCCGTCCACGCACGCGTCGAGCAACGAGTCCGGGGTGAACCCGAGCAGGGCGACGGCCAGCTCGTACGTCACACCCTCGGGACCTGCCCCGCCGATCAGCTGGTCGAGGACGCTCAGGGAGTCACGGACCGAGCCTGCACCCGCGCGTACGACGAGGGGCAAGGCGGCCGACTCGATCGAGACGCCTTCGGACTCGCAGAGTGAGGCCATGTAGTCGCCGAGCACCTTCGGCGGCACCAGGCGGAACGGGTAGTGGTGGGTCCGGGAACGGATCGTCCCGATCACCTTGTCGGGCTCGGTGGTGGCGAAGATGAACTTGAGGTGCGGCGGCGGCTCCTCGACCAGCTTCAGCAGGGCGTTGAAGCCCTGCGTGGTCACCATGTGCGCCTCGTCGATGATGTAGATCTTGTAGCGGCTCTCGACCGGCGCGAAGAACGCGCGCTCGCGCAGATCCCGCGCGTCGTCCACACCACCGTGCGACGCGGCGTCGATCTCGATCACGTCGATGCTGCCGGGACCACCGCGAGCCAGGTCGGTACACGACTTGCACACCCCGCACGGCTCGGCGATCGGGCCCTTCTCGCAGTTGATCGCGCGCGCCAGGATCCGGGCGCTGGTGGTCTTCCCACACCCGCGTGGACCGGAGAACAAATAGGCGTGGTTCACCCGGTTGTTGCTCAACGCGTTCCGCAGCGGCGCCGTGACATGGTCCTGCCCGATCACCTCGGTGAACGTGTCCGGGCGATACCGGCGGTACAACGCAAGGGGTGCTTCCACGCCCGCAACCCTAGCGCCGCGCCCCGACAAAACCACCCACGTGCCCACCACCCTGTGGAAGCCGGTCGGACACGCCGTGAGCCGAGGCCGCGGTAGGGACACGGCGCCGGTGGGTTGGATGGGCGCAGGCGGAGCCCGTGTGGGCTGGCGATGTCCGTGGGTTGGCGCGGGTGGGGGTGCAGGACGCGGGGTCGTGCGTGGGTCGGCGGGATGTGGGGTGAGTGAAGGTGTGGCGGGTGGGACCGCCTAGCGTGGGGTGGGTGGTCACTGGGGATGAGCGGCAGCTTGGGGTTATCGAGCGGGCTCGGGAGGTCTTGCCTGGGGATGGGCGGGTGCTCGCGGTCTATCTGATCGGGAGTTATGGGACCGGGGAGGCTGACCGGTTCAGTGATGTGGATGTGCATCTCGTCGTGACGGACGAGAGCGTGGGGTGGTTCGAGGAGCACTGGGACGACGTACTGCGGGAGCTCGCGGGGCCGACGGTGTGGGCGGATCGGTTGCCGGGGCTGGTCGGTGGGCTCGGGATCACGGCTGACTGGCTGCATGTCGATCTGATCGTGCATCCGCTCAAGGCGTTCGATCGGATGCAGTACGACGGGGTGCGGGTACTGTTCGACCGGGACGGAACGCTGTTCCCGGACGGCGATATCCCGAAGCAGGGCGGGCGGCCGGGCGAGCCGTACTGGCCGGGCGGCGCGGTGAACCTCTTCTTCTACTTCCTCGGGAATCTCGTCACGGTCCTCGGCCGCGACGAACGCGTCGTCGCGAACCAAGGTGTCGGCGTGGTCCGCGACCAACTCATCACACTCATGCTCGCCGAGCGCGGCGTACGGCGTACTAGCGGAGCCAAGCGACTCAACGCCTTGCTCTCCGGCGAACAACGCGCCGCCCTGGAAGCGATCCCGGCAGCGGGCAGCGAGCCGGCCGACATCATCACGGCGAATCAGTACATCTGCCGCGAGTTCATCCGCCGTGGCACCGCGCTGGCCGAGCAGACCGGCGAGCCCTGGCCGACCGACTTCGTCGACGCAACGCTCGCCCACCTCCGCAACCACTTCGGCATCGACTTCGCCTGACCGCAGCCGCAAGGCGCCCGGGCTAGCTAGGGGTCGTCCCGCAGTACGCCGTGACGAGGACGTTGCGCATGGCCGCAGGCACCGGGTGGTCGTGGGGGAAGCCGTCCATGTTGACGACCACGACGATCTGACGGGTGCCGTCCTTGCTGTTCCAGGCCGCGGTCGTGTACCCGGGGATCTCCGAGTCATGCCCCCAGGCGTCACCGCAGGGGAAGGTCTCTCTGAGCAGCCCCAGACCCCAGCCGCCACCGGGGAATCCCGCGTCGATGGCCCCCGGTGGATCGGTGGCGACCGGGTCGACGGTCTGCATGGCCTTCAATACACCGGGTTTCAGCAGTTGGCCGCGGAGCAACGCGCGATAGAAGCGGGCGACGTCGTCGGCGCTGGCCAGGATTGCTCCGGCCGCGCCGAGCAGGGTCGGGCTGAGCGGTGTGAAGTCGGTTGGCTCGGGTCTGAAGATCGTCCAGTAGCCGTGGATGTACGAGCCACGGATCTCTGACGTGGTGGCGTAACTGGTGTGGTCGAGCCCGAGTGGCTTGAAGATGCGGTTGCGAAGCTCGGACCCGATCGACTTGCCGGTGGCTGCCTCGACGATCATCGCGAGCAGGAGATAGTTGGTGTTCGAGTACGACCAGCCTGTTCCCGGTGCGAAGAGCGGGTCGTGTTCGGCGGCGATTCTGATTCCCTCGTTGGGATCGAAGGGCAGGGTCAGGTCCCCACCGAGGTACGGCGCGAAGACCCTGTCGTCCTGGACGTAGTCGAAGATCCCGCTGGTGTGGTTGAGCAGTTGGCGGATCGTGATCCCGTCTCCGTTGGGGAAGACTCCCGGGAGCCACTTCTCGACCGTGTCGTTGAGCCCGAGCACTCGCTTGCCGACCAACTGCAGGACCACGGTGGCCGTGTACGACTTCGTCACGCCACCGATCCGGGATCGGTCGCCGGCGCGGATCGGCGTCAGCGGCGCGAGGTTGCCGTACCCACTGGAGAAGCGGTACGTACGATCGCCCACTCGTACCAACGCGATAGCGCCGGGCGCACCGGCCGCGACGACCTGATCGAGCGCGGCCTGGACTCCTGCCGGCGGATGACCGGCCGAGGACCGTGCAGCCACGGAGGCCGGCTCGGCCGACGCCGAGATGGCCGGTGCCGCGGCCAGGCTCGCCGCGGCGGCAAGCGCGACGACAACCGTCCACCGACCGCGCCGCGGCCTGGCTGAATTGTCCGATAAGGACGTCATAGCTGGGTTCCTAACTTCTGGCGACCTACACGGCCGGGCCCGGTGGCGGGGTTTGCACCGGTTGGCTGACGGTGGGGCGGCTTGCGATGGTCACCACGATGATCACGATGCCGATGATCAGCAGCAGGCCACCCACGACGAGCGCGGCGATGGACGCGGGCAGGAGGACCGGCAGCGTGCCTCCGAGGCTGATGTCGGCGTCGACTCCGGCCGATCCGTCGGCGTTCATGACCACGACCGCCCAGTTGCCATCAGCAACGTTCCAGGTGAGGGTGCGGGTTCCGGTTCCGCTGTCGGACGCGGCCCAGAAGTCCTGCTCGGTGGGATCTGCGGCGGGTTGGCCGCCGTCCCGTTGCACATAGGTGACCGTGAACGGGTCGGCGTCGAAGTCCGCGACCTCGCTGCGTCGGACGCCGGCGAGATACTTGGCGACGTCGTCGGCCGGACCGATACCGACGAACACGGGAGTGTCCCCCTTCGTCGACTCGACCGTGATCCGTACGTCGCCGAGCAGGTCGCCGGCGTAGATCGCGTCCGGACCGGTGATGCCGACATCGAGTGACGGAGCGGTCAACGCGAAGCCGTCGGTGGTGAGGCGCTCGGGGCCGGCGGTGTGGTAGCCGTCGGAGTCGCGCTGTGCGTGGGCCCAGAGTCCGATCCCGCCGCCGATGAGCGAAGCACCGCCGATCAGGACGAGCAAGCTGCCGAGAATCACCCACATCGTGCGCCAGCCGCTCCAGGAACGGCGTACCGGCGCGGTGGGGCTCGAGGCAGGTCCGGTCATGGTCATGAAACCGTCTCGATCACGCCGGCCCGTGCGCGCGTTCTGATCATCCAGATGCCCAGCCAGGCCATCGCGATCCCGAGCGGGATACCGAACGGCGGCAGCAGCGACTGGAAGCCGATCAGGCCGCCGATGACGATGGCCACGCAGATGGCACGGGGGAAGACGCCGGCTCGCAGGCTCGCGATGCCGAACAGCGCCCAGCCGATCGCGAACAACAGATAGCTCGACACGGCGCCGATCACGATCAGACCCGCCGGATCGGCGTCGAGAACCTCGGGTGCGGTGTCGGCGAGGTAGGTGACGTAGAACGTCTCGAACCACAGATCACCGCCGAGGAACATCGTCCCGACCACCGCGGCGATCACACCGACAACGCCGAGCTTGCCCGCCTGGCGCGCCTCCCACTCGTACGCCGCAACCACGGCGAGCAACAGCAGGCAGAAGGCCACGAAGTACACGACGCCGCTCACCCGGTACACGGTGTTCGTCGACGTACCCACATGATCGTCGCGATCGACGATCGGGAAGATCACGATCTCGACCACGATCATCAACAGGCCGGCCGCCAGGGCGAGCGGACCCGCCAGCCGTGCAAGTGGTGAGCGAGAAACAGTGAGATTGCTGTCGGAAGATGATGTCTGCGATGCGTCCAGTTTGGTCATGCTGGACAGTCCCCTCAGCGCGTGGGACCGGCGTTTCCCCACCAGGTCCCCAGGACGAACGGGCCTCCGGTGGCCCAGCCCCGTCCCCGACTGCCAAAGGTGAGACCCGGCTCACCGGGTCTTTTGGTACTTCGTCCCTGTATGGACGGTGTACAGACACAAGTCAAGGGCGGGGGCCCGGAGTCGGGTAATCCGGGATAGCTGGAACTTGCGGATCCCGGCGAAGGGTTGACTGGCGACCCTGGGGCGACGATCGGATTGTTGCCCCAGGCCACGAATGGGGTCGCGGAGTTACTCCAGGTGGTAGTTGGCGAAGCGGGTGCGGAGGTCCTTCTTGGAGAACTTGCCGACCGAGGTCTTGGGGACCTCTTCGATGAATTCGACGGCGTCGGGGAGCCACCACTTGGCCACCTGGGGACGGAGGTAGTCGAGAATCTCCTCGCCGGTCACGGTCTCGCCTTCCTGGATCACGATGCAGGCGAGGGGCCGCTCGTCCCACTTCGGGTGCGGTACGCCGATGACGGCGGCCTCCTTGACCGCGGGGTGGGCCATCAGGAGGTTCTCGAGCTCGACCGAGCTGATCCATTCGCCGCCGGACTTGACCAGGTCCTTGGTGCGGTCGACCAGGCGGACCGAGCCGAACCGGTCGATCGCGGCGACGTCGCCGGTCTTCATCCAGCCGTCCTCGGTGCTCAGCTGGACGCCCTCGTCGGGCCGGTAGTACTCGGCGGCGATCCACGGGCCGCGGACCTGCAGCTCACCGGTGGCCTCGTCGTCCCACGGCAGCGGCGTGATCGAACCAGGCTCGACGATCCGCACCTCGACACCAGGGAGCGGGAGACCCTGCCGCGCGCGGAGTCGTGCCTTCTCGTCCTCGGGCAGCTCCTCGAACCGGGCCGGGACGTGCGCGGCGGTCGCCACCGGACTGGTCTCCGTCATGCCCCACGCCTGCAGGATCGGCCGGCCGAGCTTCGCCCGGAACGCCTCCGACAGCGCCAGCGGTACGGCGGAACCGCCGCACGGGATCCGCCGGAGCTTGGGCAACTCGACCCCGTCCAGCAACGGCAGCAGCCCCTGCCAGATCGTCGGCACGCCGGCCGCCAGCGTCACCTCCTGCTCCTGGAGCAGCTTGAGAATCCCCTGCGGACTCATATCCGGACCCGGGAATACCAGCGAGGCGCCGGCCATCGGGGCCGCGTGTGCCAAACCCCAGGCATTCGCATGGAACATCGGCACGACCGGCATCACGGTGTCCGTCTCGGCCAGCCCGATCCCCGCGTTCGTCAGTACGCCGATCGAGTGCAGCCAGGTGGAGCGGTGGGAGTACACCACGCCTTTGGGATTGCCCGTCGTACCGCTCGTGTAGCACATCGCGGCGGCCTGGTTCTCGTCGTCGACGTGGAAGTCGACCGGCTCCGCCGCGGCCAGTAGCTCCTCGTAGTCGTGGAACCGTGGATCGTCCGGGACCTCCGCGCCGGGCGCACCCGGTGGCAGATCGTTCATCACGACGACATGGCGGATCAACGGCAGCCGCTCGAGCAGCGGCAGGAACAGCCCGAGGAGCGACTTGTCGACGAACACGACCTCGTCCTCGGCGTGGTTCGCGATGTAGACGACCTGGTCGGGGAAGAGCCGGATGTTGAGTGTGTGCAGGACCCGGCCGGTGCACGGGGCGGCGAAGTACAGCTCGAGGTGGCGGCCCGAGTTCCACGCGAAGGTGGCGACGCGGCCGTCCGGACTGATGCCGAGCGTGTCCAGGACGCCGCCCAGGCGTCTGGTCCGCGCGGCCCACTCGCCGTACGTCATGCTCGTCCGCGCCGGCCCGCCGGTGTGGACCGTCTTGTCCGGATAGAACTGCTCGGCCCGGAAGAAGATGGTGTCCAGGGACAGCTGGTAGCTCTGCATCAGACCCTTCATGCACACACTGTGCCAGTCGCGATGTCACCTTGACCATGACCCTCGCCGGACTTTCTCCGGCACTCTTCCCGCACCCAGACGCACCGAGGAGACGCAGCACAAACAGATGACATGACATACGTGTCGTGTAACATTTCGGGCATGAAGGTGGTCGAGGAGCTGCGGTATCTCGTGCTGGCGATCCAGCGCGAAGGCAACCGCCTGCTCGCCGCCGAGCTGCGCCCGCTCGGCATCACGCCGTCGCAGGCCGAAGTCCTCCGGGTCCTGCGGGATCACGGACCGCTGACACTCAACGCCCTCGGCGGCCTGCTCGTCTGCGAGACCGGCAACAGCCCGAGCCGTCTGGTCGATCGCCTGGTCGCGCAGGGACTGGTGAAACGCGGCATCGACAAGATCGACCGGCGCTACCTCGCGCTGAGCCTGACCACGCAGGGCCGCGCGCTGCACCGCCGCATCATCACCGCGGAGAACCGCCTGCACCGGACCATGCACGACCTGGTCGCCGGCCAGGCGCTCGACGAGACCATCACCACGCTGCGCGCCGTCGCGGACGCGTTCCCCGCCGGAGCCGCCCTGGCCCGCCGGCGCGACCCGGAGTACGACCACCACCTCGCCCAGGAGAGATAGTCATGGAGCAAGCCACCGACAGCATCCCCGCCGGCCCGATGGCGATCCGTCATGTCCTGCTGGACGCGCTCGCGCTGCCGGAGTGGAACGAGGCGTTCCTGGCCATCGACGGGCCGGTCGAGGCGGACCTCGGCACGCGGTACGCGCTGCGCGTCCGCCCAGGTTTCGCGGGCGAGCTGCAGTACACGGTGGTCGAGCCGGACCGGATCGAGATCACCTGGCAGGTGCCGGGGTTCCGTGAGGTCGGCAGCTGGACGATCTCGCCGGACAGCCAGGTCACGCACACGTTCGAGCAGTCCGGGCCGTTGGCAACCGTCCTGCGCCCCGCCTATCGCAACGTCGCCACCATCCGGCTGGCCCGCCTCGCCAACCGGGTCCGGCAGCTCGCCCACTCAGCCTGAGTCAGACCGCCAGCGGGACGGCTCGCTTGTGAGCGGTCCGGCGGTGGGTGGCGATGATCGTGGCCGCGGCCTTCTCGTCGATCTCGCGGCCCTCGAGGAAGTCGTCGATCTCGTCGTACGTGACCCCCAGGACGGCCTCGTCCGGCACGCCCGGGTTGTTCGACTCCAGATCGGCGGTCGGGACCTTGCCGGTGATCTCCGGGCCTGCCCCGAGGCGGGCACCGACCTCGCGGACCCGGCGCTTGGTCAGACCTGACAACGGGGTGAGGTCACAGGCGCCGTCGCCGTACTTGGTGAAGAAGCCCATCACCGCCTCCGCCGCGTGGTCCGTGCCGACGACGAGCCCGCCGCGGGCCCCGGCGACGACGTACTGCGCGATCATCCGCTGGCGCGCCTTGATGTTGCCGGTGTGGAAGTCCTCACGATCGCCCAGGCCAGCGTGCCGGACGGACTCGACCATGGCGTCCGTGGCCGGCTTCACGTCGACCACGAGCGTCTCGTCCGGCTTGATGAACTCCAGCGACCGCTGTGCGTCCGCCTCGTCGGCCTGAACGCCGTACGGCAGCCGCATCGCGATGAACGTCGCCTCACGACCCTCGGACCGGACCCGCTCGACCGCGAGCTGACACAGGCGCCCCGCCGTACCGGAGTCGACCCCGCCGCTGATGCCGAGCACGTACGACGTCGCGCCGGTCCGCCGGAGCTGGTCGGCCAGGAACTCGACCCGGCGCTCGATCTCGGCGTCCGGGTCGAACGATGCGGACACGCCGAGCTCGGCGATGATCAGTTCCTGCAGGTAGCGGCGCTCGGCGCTCATCGGGCTCCCTCACGGTGGTGGGTACAGACCCCACCAAGCCTAGACAGCCCGGACATGAGGATTCCCCGCGCACCCGGAAGAGCTCACTTACCCTTGCTGCCTTCCGGCCCTGGGGGAGTTGGGCGAGATACCGCCACGCGGGGAACCAGAGAAGAGTGTACGGGATGCCGTGAGCGGCGCCGAAATCGGACGTACTCTGTTTGGATGACGGATCACCAATTCGGCCCGTTCGGGATCGGCACGGGCCTGGACAGCAGCGAGCACTCGATGGACGCCGCCCGGGCGGCCGAGGAGCTCGGATATCCCACGCTCTGGCTCTCCGGCGGTCCGCTGCCGGGACTCCAGACCATCGTCGACCTCATCGGCGCGACCAACTCGATCACGATCGCCAGCGGCATCCTCGCTGTCTCCAAGTACAGTGCGGCCGACGTCAGTACGACGTACGCCGCACTGGAAGCGTCCGCACCGGGGCGGTTCATCGTCGGACTCGGTGGGGCACACGGGGCCAAACCGGTCGCCACGCTCAACGCGTACCTTGACGAGGTCGACGTACCAGTGGAGCGCCGGGTGCTCGCAGCGCTCGGTCCGCGGATGCTGGAGCTCGCTCGCGACCGTTCCGCCGGCGGCTACCCGTTCCTGGTCACTGCGGCGTACTCCGCGGAGGCACGCAAGGTGCTCGGGCCGGACAAGCTCCTCGCGGTCAACCACCTCGTCGTACTGGAGTCGGACGCGGACCGGGCCCGGGCGATCGCACGGGACACGATCGGCTTCTTCCCGCGGATCCCGGCGTACGCCGCCTCCCTCAAACGGATGGGGTTCACTGAGGAGGACCAGACGGAGCTCCCGGATCACATGGTCGACGCGCTGGCCGCATGGGGTACGCCGGCTGACATCAAGGCCAAGCTGAGTGAGCACCTGGACGCCGGAGCCGACCATGTCGCCGTCAACGTGATCACCGGCATCACCGGGCCGCAGCCGATCGAGCAGTGGAGAGCTCTAGCCCCCACGCTGCTTGCGTAGCAGCGCGGGGATCCAGTGGTCGCCGTACCGGCTCTGGAGCTCCGGGCTCTTCCAGTCCTCACCTGTGACGACCCCTCGGCAGAGTGGTGAGCCGCAGGTACAGGACATCTCGAAGTCCACACCGGTCGACGTCCCGTAGTCGCTCGTCACCTCGTCGCCCGCCTGGACGTCCCGGCGGGCCTCGAGGGTGACGGCGTCGATCCACCACATGTTCGGGTCGCAGCTGTGGTTGCCGTAGGCAATGACGGGACCGGGGTCGTTGCTCAGCACCAGGTGCTCGTCGTCGTCGATCGTGATCGTGTCGACGGGCGGGTGCTTCAGGAGCTCTAGGAGTTCCGCCGTACTGACCCTGCGGCCGGACAATTGGCCGACGATCGTGCCTTTGGTGATGGCTGCGGTCGCGAACAGGCCCTGCCCCGCGACGGGCGACTCGCGGACCTCCAGGGCGGGGTGTGCCCAAGTGAGCAGCTTCTCGTAGAGGCGGACGGTGGACTCCAGCTTGTCGTAGCGGTACGGGCGCTCCTCGCCGGTCGGCGTGAAGCCCTGACGCAGCCAGAACGGGGTGGCTGTCTGCGCGTTCGTGTCCACGATCGCCAGTCGGATCGTCCGTACCTCGGGCCACGAGGTCTCGACGTACCGCTGGATCTCTTCGTCCGTCGCTGTGCCGTAGCCGCGGCCTTGGTGGCTCCCGTGGACCTCGAGGAGGCCGATGAAGGCGGTGTGGTCGTTCGGGTAGCCCCGGAGCAGGTCGACGACGGCAACCAGCTCGTTGTCGGCAAAGGCCCCCAGGACGAGCTTCGCCTCCTCTGGCAGGCTCTCCGGGCGCATCATCAACAGGCTCTGCGCGTCCGCGGGACCGGGCGGGTAGCCGGTGATCCGCTCGGTGTAGCCGGGATCGGACTCGATCAGCTCCTGCAGCGCATCAACGTCGTCCGGCTCGATCGGGCGCAGTACGAGAGTCATAGCTCCAGATCCTCGATTCGGCCGGCCATGATCGCTCGGACGTTGGCAGTGACCCGCTCCACGGGCCAGTCCCACCACGCTGCCTTCAGCAGGCGGTCCACGTCCTCATCGGCGAAGCGCCGGCGGATCAGCTTGGCCGGATTCCCACCGACGATCCCGTACGACGGTACGTCGTCCACCACGACCGCACCGGACGCGATGATCGCACCGTCCCCGATCGTCACTCCGGGCATGATCAGACTGTGGTACCCGAACCACACGTCGTTCCCGACCACGGTGTCGCCGCGACCCGGCAGCCCCGTGATCAGGTCGAAGTGCTCGGCCCAGGCGCCACCACCCATGATCGGGAACGGGAACGTCGACGGCCCGTCCATCCGGTGGTTGGCGCCGTTCATGATGAACGTGGTGCCTTCGCCGAGAGCGCAGTACTTGCCGATCCGCAGGCGCTCCGGACCGTAGTGGTAGAGCACGTTGTTCGTCTCGAACGCCGTCGGCTCCCGCGGGTCGTCGTAGTACGAGTAGTCGCCCACCTCGATCAACGGCGAGGTCACCACCGCCTTCAGCAGCACCACGCGTTCGGCGGCAGGCATCGGGTGTACGACGTTCGGATCCGGCGCACCGTGCATACGGCCGACCCTAGATGAGCAGCCCCGCCACCAGCAGCCCGATTTCACCTTCGTCCGCCCCCTCGCGTATCCTCTCCGCTTGGAGGATTCGCCTAGAGGCCTAGGGCGCACGCTTGGAAAGCGTGTTGGGGGCAACCCCTCACGAGTTCGAATCTCGTATCCTCCGCCAGTCTCCCCGGAGTAGAGAAACTGCAGGTCAGAGCGTGGTTTCAGCCGTCTGAGGGACGAACAGAAGGTGGGCCGGTCGCCAGCGCGACCGGCCCGACTTCATGGAGGCCCGGAGCAGGCCGCCGATGCGGGTGGCTAGGTGGCCGGCGCCTGGCGACGCCGGTACAGCCACATCGCACCGAGGGCGATGCCCGCGCCGCCGACCGCGGACGCGCCGGCCTGCAGAATCTCAACACCGTTGTCGTCGGATGCACTGCCGACCGTCGCAGCCTCGACGCGAGGCACCTCGTAAGCAGGGTCGTAGTTCGGATAGTTGTACTCCGGGCTCTTGGTCTGGGATCCCGGGTAACCGGTCCCTTCGTCGGGCCAGTCGGGTGGAGGGTCCGGCGCAGCTTGAGAGACGGAGCCGGACCCGAGATCTTTCGTCATCGCCGATGCTTCGGTCGCGGTCAGCCCGATTGCGCCTAGCGCGAGTGCCGATACGGCCAACGTTGTGTGCGTGCGGTTCATGAGTCCTCCCCTGTGGGTCGTAGCGGCGGGGTTGCCGCTCTGGCTTCAGATTCGGCTCGATGCCGCAACGGCCACATCGGGCACGAGTCCTTAGAAGCGGCGGGCGAACCCTTAAATTCGCGGCACGGCCGGCCCGCGGTGGTGCAGACATCTGATTCGTTTCGGCGGAGACTGCTCAAATGGGTGGGGTTGCAGTCCCGCCGCTGCCGGGTATCGCAGGCCGCGTCGAGGAGGGGAAGGTCCTCGCGGGGGCGATCAGCGCTGCGGTCCGGCGACAACCGGGTGCGGTGTTCGTGCACGGAGAGGCAGGCGTGGGTAAGACGCGCCTGGTACGCGCTGTGTGTGACAACGCTGCGGCAAGTGGCGCAGCGGTCTTATGGGGTCGTGGCGTTCGATTTGGTGCCGTCGACGCGCCGTACGTCGCGCTGATCAGTGCGCTGGAGGGCTGGATGGCTTCGGCCGAGCCATCGGAGCGGTCCAGGGCGCTCGCGGCCGTCCCAGCAGCAGCCGAACTTTTGCCCTCATTGGGTGGGCAGCCGACGCGAAGCACGGTCCGGCTGCTTCCAGTGATCGACGGCCTGCTGCAGGCGCTGGTTTCGGAGCGGCCGGCGGTGCTGGTCGTGGACGACGTCCAGTGGGCCGACCTGGCCTCGCGAGACGCGATCACCTATCTGGTAGCCGGGTTCCGCAGCCAGCGGCTGGGCGTACTGACGACGTACCGCGACGAGGAAATTGCGGCCGGGGATCCGCTGAATGTCTGGCTGGCCGATCTGATCCGGCTGCCCTCGGTGTCCTCGCTGCGCCTGGCAAGAATGAGCCGCGACGAGACCGAGCAGCAGATGTCGCTGTTGCTCGGCAGCCAGCCCGATCCGGACCTCGTGGCAGCGGTGATGGGTCGCTCCGACGGCAACCCCTACTTCACAGAGCTGCTGGTCCAGGGGCTGACGGCCGCGGACCAGAACCTGCCCGCCGATCTGCCCGACCAGCTGACCGGCGCGCTGCTGGCCGCCTGGCACCGATTGGATGCCCCGTCCCGAGAGGTGGTGAGACTACTGGCGGTCTGCGGGCGCCCGGTTTCGGTGGACGATCTGGTCGAGGTGGCCGCGGCCCGCGGCATCGACGCCGACACGGTGACCGTTGCGCTGGTCGACGCAACAGAGAACGGGATCTGCGTGGCACATGGAGCTGAGATGTGCTGGTTCCGCCATCCGCTGCTCGCCGAGGTCCTGAACGCCACCTTCGTGCCGGGCGAGGCGGTGCCCATCCATTCCGCGTGGGCCCAGGCGCTTGAGAGCCGAACCGGCACAGCTATCGATGAGCTGCGCCGGGTCGGCGAGCTCGCGAGTCACTACGAAGGGGCCCACCGTCCAGCGGCGAGCCTGGCGGCGTCGCTGCGCGCCGCAGATCTCGCCAGGCAGCTGAAGGCCCTGCCCGAGGAGGCGGTTCACCTGCGCCGGGCGGCGCGCCTGTGGCCAACCGTCCGTGCAGCTGCGCAACCGCCGGATGGTGAACTCGATCTGCTCGAGCGCCTGGCCTCCGTGTCGGATCTGGTGGGAGACGGCGAGGAGACGTTGGCTGCGTGGAGTCGTTCGCTGGAGCTCGTCGACGAACGCCGAGATCCTCTTCGGGCCAGCCGGATCGTGAGAGAAGTGGCTTTGGCGGAGTGGTGGTCGGGCCGGCGCGACAGCCAGCCGACCGCAGCCTTCGAGCATGCCATCAGGCTTTCGGAGCCGTTCCCGGACAGCGCAGAGTATGCCGCCGCGCTTGCTGAGCTCAGCGTTGCCCACAACTGGACCGAGTCGTTCGGGCCTGCCCGGATGTACGCCGACGAAGCCGCCCGGGCCGCCCATCGCTCAGGATCGCCGGATGCGTTGTCACGGGCCTACCGGGCTCTGGCCGAAGCGTACGACCAGGACGAGCGCGCTGATGCCGACTCCGCGGAAGCCCTTCGGAACGCACGGCTCACGGGCGACCCGGGCAGCATGCTGCTCGCCCGGTGGGCCAGAATGGCCTACCTCGGCCCGCGACGCCGCCTGGCCGACATCGTGCAACTGGATGCCGACGGGCTGCGCGAGACGCTCGACGAGGGGGCCACGAACGTGGCGGCCTTCCATGCCGGCGACCTCGCCCGCTTTCTCCTCCTGCTTGGACGCCACACAGAGGCCGACCAAGCCATCCGTGAAGGACTCACCCTCGCCAGGGATGCGACCATGCGTGCTGTCGTCCGGCTGGCCGCGGTGGTGCTGACCGTACGCCGCGGTGACCTCGACCAGGCCCGCTTGCACGTCCGGCGCGTACACGAGCTGATACCGGACCTCGAGCATCGCGCGGGATTGTGGGCGCCCCCGACGCTCGCGGAACACCTGCTCGCCGAGAACCGGCCGGAGCGAGCCCTAGAGCTGCTGGCGGACACAATGGTCGCCCAGATCGTCCGCCCGCGAGTTGCCGACGAGATGCACATGTTGAGCGCACGCGCGGCCGCCGACCTCGCCGACAAGGCGCGAGACCGTCGAGACCGCGACGGCGTCACGCGCGCCCAACGATCGCTCGACGACCTCGTCGAGCGACGCCGGGAGCTCCAACCGCCCCCGTTCGCTCGGATCACGAACGACGATCTGATCACCCCGGCCGTTGAAGCACTCCACGCCGCGGAGACCGCACGATGCCTGGCCCCATCAGACACCTCTCCTCTCTGGGAGGAGGCGGCACATCGCTGCGCCGCTGCCGATCTGCGCTGGGACGAGGCGATCGCCTCCCGCCGCTGGGCACAGGCCCTGCTCACCGAGGGCGCGAACCAACGCGCCATCGCGGTGCCGCTGCGATCGGCGTACCGCCTCGCCGACGAGATGACTGCCGGCCCGCTCCGACATGAGGTGGAGAAACTCGCGACGGTTGCCAAGATCTCCCTCGATGAGCCGCACACCTCGTCAGCCGACACGCTCGACGACGCCCCGCGAGCCTTCAGTTCCCTGACTCGACGGGAGCGCGAGATCCTCGCCCATCTGGTCGCCGGCAGGACGTACGCCGAGATCGCAGCTGCCTTGTTCATCAGCGAGAAAACCGTCAGCGCGCACGTCTCGAACCTGCTTCGCAAGACCGGTACCTCGGCCGCACTGGCCGGCAGACTCGGCTACCCGTCACCTCACTGAGGCTGTCAGGACCCGGACGACCCACTCGCCGTCCTCGACGGTGTAGACCCTGCGGTCAGCGGGTCAGCTCAGGAATTGGAAAGCGTGTTGGGGGCAACCTCTCACGAGTTCGAATCTCGTATCCTCCGCCACTCGCCGGGAGTAGAGAGACCGCAGGTCAGAAGGGCGGTTTCGGGTTCTCGGGGGATAGAACATGCCGGGGCGGCTCCCTAGTCTGGGAGCCGCCCCGGAGTCGTTCCGTCTCAGTTGGGCCTGTCAGCACGATCCAAGTGGCTAGCCGTTGATGAACACGTAGTCGGCCTGGTACGGGACGTTGACGATCGGCGTGGCCTGCGGGTCGCAGGTGCCGGTCGGGGCGACGCCGCCGACTGTGTTGAGGCGAAGCACCTCGACGGCCTTCGACAGCAGCCCGGAGGAGTCGCCGATCTGGGTGGCGTCGAGGTCCAGTTCGGCGATGTTGCCCGCGCCGTTGGCGTTCTTGGTGACGACCTTGCCGGTGACAGCGCTGCCGTCGGCTGCCTGCCACTGCGGCGGGCCGGCGGCCGGCTGGACGAAGGTGTGGTGGATGCCGCCGGTGAGGCGCGCCTCGACGTTGTTCTGGGTGAAGGCGAACGAGCCGTCCTGTTGCACGGTGCAGGCGTAGATCTGGCTGCCGAAGATCACCGACTCCTGCACTGCGGCAACTCCGGTCGTGCTGACCGCGTGACTGAGCAGGTGCAGCTGGGCACGTACGGCGCCGTTCGGGAAGTCTTTGTTGCGCAGGTCGGTGTAGAAACCGCCCGGGTCTGAGCGCAACGCATCGAGCACGGTCGGGTCGGTGACGGTGACGCTGCCGGAGGCGGAAGTACCCGTTCGGCTCTGCGTGGTGAACAGGGGTACGACGACGGGCCCGTCCGCTCCTCGACCGGCGGCGTGGATGGCTGCCTCGGTCGGGGCGCTGATGCCGCGCCAAGTCACCGAGTAGCTGAGCGTGTTGCCACGGATGCCGATGAGTTCCAGCGCCTGCCCGTCCGGATCGCCGGCCGCGACCTCGTTGCGGCCCTCCAGGCTGGCGACGAGGACGGCGGGCGCTGCGGTCGGGTCACCCGGCACGGTGATTCCCGCCGGCGGTGTCCCCTGGGTGCTCGCTCCCGCCGCGCCGACGGCAAGGGTGGCGGAAGCGGCGGACGCGGCGAGGGCGGCGCCGATGCCGCGGGCCAGGCGGCGTCTGGTGCGGTGAGACATGGTGATTGTCCTTCCGGATCTGCGGCCGACGCTTGTGCCCGGCCCGCATCAGGTAGTACGTCGACCAGCCGGCCGGCGGCCCAACCGGATGGTGCGACAAAACTCACCGGCGGCCGGCTGAACCGAATCAACTCCGCCTACGTGTCGCGCGCGACCGATCGTGGCGGCTCGTCTCCACCGGCGGGTCCCCGCAGGCTGTCGATCTGGCGGTGGGGTGATCGTCAGGTAGGTAACAGAGGCAGCCGAGCTTGAGGAGTCACCATGTCTCATCCAGTTGTGCACGCCGAGATCCGGTCCGAGGATCCGGACGCGACGCGGGCGTTCTTCGGGGAGTTGTTCGGGTGGAAGGTCGCGTCCGAGGGGGCGTTCCCGGGGTACACGTTCATCGATACGGGCGCCGAGGGTGGGCCGTATGTGGCGATCGGGCCGCGGCAGGGGGCGGAGGACGAGGTTCTGTTCTTCGTCAGCGTCGAGGACGTGAGCGCGACGTTGGAGAGGGCCGAGGAGTTGGGCGGGAAGATCATTCAGCCGGCGCAGCAGGTGCCGGGGACCAGCTTCGGCGTGTTCACCGACGTTCACGGTCACAAGGTCGGCGTCGCGGCGAACGGTTAGGTATCGCCAAAGGGAATCGCGGCCAGTAGCGTGCGGAAGCGGGGGTGGTGGCCGTGGCGGACAAGCGCGCGATCCCGGACGAGGTGGTCATCCGTGTGAACCCGCGGGAGCCGGTCACCGATCCGACGCTCGGGATCGCGGTGGCGCCGAAAGGTGCCAAGGCGGCCAAGCACCGGCTCGTGACGATCGGGGACTCGCTGACGCACGGGTTCATGAGTGCGGCGGTGTTCCGCACGGACCTGTCCTGGCCGGCCATCACGGCGTACGAACTCGGGCTGAGTGTCGACGAGTTCCAGTTCCCGGTCTACGAGTGGCCCACCGGACCCGGTGGGCTGCCCTTGGACCTCGAACGGTTCGTGCGTGCGTTCGAGAAGCGGTACGGCGACCGGCTCGACTTCTGGGAGATCATCGGTGCCGGACTGTGGATCCGCGAGTACATGGATCGTGTCGAGGACTACTGGGAGACAGGCCCCGGTTCTGGTACGCCGAAGTCGGGGCCGGCGTTCCACAACATGGCGGTCTACGGCTGGGACGTCCTGGACCCACAGCTGACCACGGCCGC
Organism: Kribbella sp. NPDC048837; assembly: GCF_055586945.1. NCBI lineage: Bacteria > Bacillati > Actinomycetota > Actinomycetes > Propionibacteriales > Kribbellaceae > Kribbella > Kribbella sp. NPDC048837. The sequence continues at coordinate 268,054 of NZ_JBVJHF010000002.1, read as the reverse complement.
CACCGTGGCCGAGCGACTCAAGGCGCCGCCGAAGGACGACCTCGTCAAGCAACTCGTCGACCGCCACCAGTTGCGGGCAGCCTGGCCTGTCCTGCAGAGAGCCCGCAAGGGTAACCGTCCGCAGACCGTCCTCGAGGCCGCCGCGACCATGAGCAGCGCCAAGGAGGGTGTGGAGACGCTGGTGGTCATCCTCGGGGCCAACAACGTGCTCGGCTCGGTCGTCAGCCTCAGTCCGGCCTGGACACCTGAGGAGTATGCGACGCTGCCACCGGATGAGCGGATGGTCGTCAAGCGTGGGTACAACGTGTTCCGGCCCAGTGCGTTCGATGCGGACTGGGCGCTGCTGGTTGAGAAGCTCCGCGCCATCGACGCCCAGCACGTGCTGATCGCCACCGTGCCGTCGGTCACGATCGCACCCATTGCCCGAGGGACTCACAAGAAGGTGGCGCGACAGTCGCGCTACTTCCCGCACTACACGCGGCCGTGGGTCACGGACGACGACTTCGACCCGCGTCGTGACCCGAACATCACCGAGGACGAGGCCCGCGCCATCGACTCGGCCATCGACGCCTACAACGAGACGATCATCGAATCGGTCAGGGCCGCACGGAACGACGGCCTGGACTGGTACCTCTTCGACATGGGCGCGATCCTGGACCGGCTCGCCACCCGGCGCTACATCGAGAGCCCGTGGGCGCGGCCGCCGTGGTGGACGCCGTACGAGCTTCCGCCTCAGCTGGCCGCACTCGATCCGGTGCCGAGTACGCGGTTCTTCCGCGCCGGACCGCAAGGGCGGACCGAAGGCGGTCTGTTCTCGCTCGACGGGGCGCATCCGACGACGATCGGGTACGGGATCGTGGCGCAGGAGGTCATCAAGATCATGGAGCTGGCCGGGGTCCAGTTCCTCGGCCGGGACGGCCAGCCGCGGACGTCTCCCGTGGTGGTCGACTTCGACAGGTTGCTGCTGGTCGACACGCTGATCAGCCGGCCGCCCGCTGCCATCAGCAACACGCTCAGCCTGCTCGGCTGGCTTGATGAGCGGCTCGACTGGGTCAACACGTTCCTGCCGTTCACACCGAACCCGCTCTGAGGCGCCGGCGTGGCGGACGTGCTGACTGTGCTGGCCGCCCGTGCGCTCGGTCCGGATCCCGTCCAACCAGTAAGGCCCGGGTCACCTCATTCGCCGTTGTAGGCGGCCAGCACGCGCATGGAGCCGCTGGTGACGCGGATCTTGCGGTTCCGCAGGAAACGAAGCCGTTCGACCGGCGGGACGAGCCGGGAGACCGGATGGAGGAGTTCCCGGACGCGGGTGCTGACGAAGGGCAGGGCGTAGTACTGGTACGCGCTGTCGATGGCGCGGACCGTGTAGCCGGTGCGGTTCAGCAGCGTGGTGATGGTCGCCGGGTCGTAGTAGCTCACGTGCTCGGGGATCTTGAACGACACCCACCGCGAGCCGGAGACGCGGGACAGCAGGCTCTTGATGTTCGGGGTGACCATGACCACCAGGCCACCGGGCCGGAGCAGGCGGCTCGCCTGCCGGAGGAACTCGGCCGGCTCGGTCAGGTGCTCGATCAGGTGCGACCCGAAGATCACGTCGTACTTCTGGTCCTGGATCTCGGGCACTTCCTCGAGCAGGCCGCAGAACACGCGGCCGGGGTGACGCGTCTGGGCCCACTTAACGGCCGCCGGTGACAGGTCGATGCCGTAGGCGTCGTACCCGGCATCGAGCGCGCACTGCAGGAAGTAGCCGTACCCGCAGCCGACCTCGAGGATCCGGCCGCTGGGGACGAACTCACGGATCCGGCGGACGTCCTCGCGGAACGTCGCCAGGTACTCCTGCTCCTGCTCCTCGTACTCCGAGTACCCGGTCGCGGCCTCACCGCCGAAGTACGAGTCGCCCTCGTACAGCGCCCGCAGGGTCTCCGGGGTCGGCGTCGGGACGAGCTGCACGAGGCCGCAGGACGGGCACTCCTCGATCCCGTAGCCGTCCTTCGCGCCACGCGAGCGGAACGACCCGGTCTCCGCACACAGAATGCACGTCGCCATGTACACGCTCTCCCTGATCCGCGAGTTGCCGAAATCTAATTGATGCGACAGGCAACGGGCAATGGTAGAGCCGTCAGCGGTCACCCGGTGAGACCAGGCCGGTCTCGTACGCGAGGACAACGGCCTGCGCGCGATCGCGCAGGCTCAGCTTGGCGAAGATCCGGGCGACGTGGGTCTTGACCGTCGCCTCGCTCAGAGTCAGCTCCGTGGCCAGCTCGGCGTTCGACAACCCATGACCCATCAGCGTCAGGACTTCGAGCTCCCGTGGCGTCAGTGCGGCGAGGTCGCGATGGACCGCGGGCTGCTCCGGAGCAGGTACGGCGAACCGCTCGACCAGGCGGCGTGTGATCGACGGGGCGAGCAGTGCGTCGCCGGTGGTGACCAGCCGGACCGCCGCGGCCAGGTGCTCGGGCGTGACGTCCTTCAGCAGGAACCCGCTGGCTCCGGCGGACAGAGCGGCGTACACGTAGCGGTCCAGGTCGAACGTGGTGAGCATCAGGACCCTGCAGTCCGTGGGCTCGGCGAGGATGCGCCGGGTCGCCTCCAGACCGTCCATGGTGGGCATCCGGATGTCCATGAGTACCACGTCAGGTCGCAGCCGGCTGACCGCGTCGACAGCCTCGACCCCGTCGGCCGCCTCACCCACTACGTCGATGCCGCGGGCGTTCAGGATCATCCGGAAGCCGGTCCGCACGAGGGCCTGATCATCTGCGATGACGACTCGGGTCATGGTCGCTCCAGCGGGATTTTCGCGCGTACCCGGAACCCACCGCCCAATCGACGCCGCGCATCGAGATCACCGCCGTACACGGCCACCCGCTGCCGCAAACCGAGCAGTCCGCGCCCTTCACCGCCGGCGACCGGTGTACGCCCGCCGGTGAGGACGCTCGGGCCGGTGTTCAGGATCTCCACCCGGAGCGCGTGGTCGGCGTACCGGACTGTCACCTCGGCCTTCACACCGTCGCCGTGCTTGAGCGCGTTGGTCAGTGCCTCCTGAATGATCCGGTACGCCGTGACGTCGACGCCGGCCGGAAGCGGCCGGGGCTCCCCCGAGATCCGCACCTCCACGGGCAACCCGGCGAACGCGATCCGGTCGATCAGCGGGCTGAGCCTCCGCAGACTGGGTTGTGGGGACAGCTCCTCATCCTCTTCACCATCGGCCTGCGGTGCGAGCAGGCCGAGCAGATGGCGCAGTTCAGCCATCGTGTCCCGACCGGCCGCCTCCACTGCCAGCAGTGCGGCCTCGGCCTGGTCCGGCTCGGTCTCCAGCACGTGTCGCGCGGCCCCGGCCTGGATCACCATCACGCTGACGTTGTGGCTGACGATGTCGTGCAGATCGTGGGCGATCCGGGCTCGCTCGGCGTCGACGGCGTTCCGTGCGGCGCTCTCCCGCTCACGCTCGAGCAACCAGCCACGTTCCTCCAATGCGCGGGCGTGCGCGCGTCGCGCCCGGACGAGGGCCACTGCGAGCGCCGCGGCGGCCAGGCAGGCCAGCACGGCGACGAGCAGCCAGATGGTGGTCACAAGACCCACTGTCCCAAAGGCGTTCCCGATTCCGCATCATCCGCCGGTGGCACGCCGTACATCTCCAGGATGACCGGGCGCGGACATTACGCCGGCAGGCTGACGTCCGGGGCGCACCACCGGCCCTAGCGTGAACGCATGACGGATGACGAAGGCAACGGACAGGCGGTCGTACGGCTCACCGCCGTACGCAAGGAGTACGGCGAATCCGTCGCACTGGACGGAGTGTCGCTGGAGATCCGAGCCGGTGAGGCGGTCGCGGTGATGGGGCCGTCCGGCAGCGGCAAGTCCACTCTGCTCAGCATGGTGGCCGGACTGGACCGGCCGACGTCCGGCACGATCGTGGTGCATGGCGACGACCTGGGCACGCTGGACGAGAAGGGCCTGGCGCTGTACCGGCGCCGCCGGATCGGCATGATCTTCCAGTTCTTCAACCTGCTCGACGACTTGTCGGCCATCGACAACGTCGCACTGGCCGCCCAGCTGACCGGTACGTCGGCCTCCCACGCGCGCAAGCGTGCCCTCGAGCTCTTCGACGAACTCGGCATCGCCGGGCGCCGGAACACGTACCCGGCCCAGCTCAGTGGCGGCGAGCGGCAACGGGTCGCCGTCGCCCGCGCACTGATGAACCGCCCCGCGGTTCTGCTGGCCGACGAGCCCACTGGCGCGTTGGACACCAGGGCCGGCGAGCAGGTGATGGATCTGCTGCTGGACCTCAACCAGATCGGCCAGACGCTGCTCCTGGTCACCCACGACCAGCAACTGGCGACCCGCTGCGCCAGCCGCGTGATCGACTTCGTTGACGGCCAGATCGCCGGTGAGCGCAGTCTGGAGCGGACGCCGTGAGCGCGGTGTGGCCGGTGTCGCGGGCAGCGGTACGACGACGCCGGATGCAGACCGTGGTCATCGGAGTGGTCGTTCTGCTCTCCACCACGATGATCGTCGTTGCCCTGGGACTACTGGCGGCATCGAGCGGACCTTTCGACCAGGCGTACTCGCGGCAGAGCGGTGCGCACCTGGTGGCGTCGTACGACCGGAACAAGGTCAGCGATGACCAGCTCACGCAGGCAGCCCAGAGTGCAGCGGCTGTGGCCGGACCCTTCGGCCAGGCGACGCTCGGCCTGAGCTCGTCGCGGATGATGGGGATCCCGACGTCCCTGGTCGCAGTCGGACGTGCGGACCCCAACGGGGCGGTCGACCGCCTCAACGTGTGGAAGGGACGCTGGGCGGACAAGCCGGGCGAGATCGTGCTGAACCGGAACCCGACCGAGTCCAGTGGTCGTGGTACGCCGACGCTGAACTCGACCATCACCGTGACCGGCGGCCAGGAGCTGACCATCGTCGGGTTCGCGTACAGCGTGAGTCAGTCGGCCGATGCGTGGGTGACACCTGCGCAGATGGCTGCGTTCAAGCCGACGTCGACACAGATGCTCTACCGGTTCGCCCAGGCCGCGACCAACGCGCAGGTCTCTGCCGGACAGTCCGCAGTGACGAGCGGTCTGCCCTCCAGTGCGCTGCTGGGCACGCAGTCCTATCTCGCACTGCGGGCGCTGGCCTCTGGTGAGCCGAACACGTTTGTGCCGTTCCTGATGGTGTTCGGGTGGCTCGGGCTGGCGGTCGCCGTACTGATCGTGGCCAACGTGGTCAGTGGGGCTGTGGTGGCCGGCTTCAAGCACATCGGCGTACTCAAGGCGCTGGGGTTCACTCCTACACAGGTGATGACGGTCTATCTGGCGATGGTGTCCATCCCGGCGATCGTGGGATGCGCTATCGGGATCGTGCTGGGCAATGTGCTCGCAACGTCCTTGCTGACAAGGGCTTTCGAGAACTACGGCGCTGGTGGGGTCGGCGTACCGATCTGGGTGGATGTGGCCGCGCTGCTCGGCGTACCTGCGCTAGTGGCGCTATCTGCTCTGTTGCCGGCGTTGCGGGCCCGGAGTCTGTCGGCGGCCGAGGCGATCAGTGCGGGGAGCGCGCCGCGGGCCGGGCGTGGGCTGCGCGTGCAGCGGTGGCTCAGTGGGACTCGGTTGCCGCGGTCGGTGAGTCTTGGGCTCGGACTGCCATTTGCTCGACCCGCACGTACGGCGTTGACGCTGGCGGCCGTCGTACTGGGTGTCACGAGCGTGACGCTGGCGGTGGGGCTCGGGAAATCGTTGACGACGTACCAGACTGCTGCGAGCCGGGTCGGTGCGGTCGATCTGGCGATCTTCGCGGGCATGACGGAAGGCGGGCCTGCGCCGAACGATCCTGATGCGCCACCGGTGGCCAAACTGAGCGATGCGGAGGATGAGGCGCTCCTGCGCTCGACTCCCGGGGCGGCGTCGGTGACGGCGAGCGCGGACCTCGACATGCGGCTGGCCGGTACCAAGACGGATCTGCGGGTCTCGTTCTATCGCGGGGACTTCACGGAGCTCGGGTATCGCATCCTCGCCGGGAAGTGGTTCGACGGTCCGGGGCAAGTGGTGGTGTCGGAGCGGTTCCTGCGTCAGCGTGGGCTGGCGGTCGGCGACACGATCACCCTGCAGTCGCAGGGCAAGAGCGTACGGGCGCAGATCGTCGGAAAGGCGCTCTACAACTCAGGTGACGAGGTGCTGTCGAACTGGCAGACGCTGGCGCTGGTGGCACCCGATCGGCGGGCCAACCTGTACGAGGTCAACGTCAAGCCGGGCACGGATCTGAATGCCTACATGAAGGCAGTGCAGGCCAAGGACTCAGGACTGCAGGAGACACCGGGTCAGGACGCGGGGACCTTCGTTGCGATCGTGCTGGCGACGGTCATCCTGCTCACGCTGATGCTGGGGACGGTGGCGGCGCTCGGGGTCTTCAACACCGTCGTACTCAACACCCGGGAACGCCGCCGCGACCTCGGCATGCTCAAGTCGATCGGCATGACCCCCGGCCAGGTCACCACCATGGTCGTCACCTCGATGGCCGCCCTGGGCGCCATCGGCGGCCTCCTCGGCATCCCACTGGGCATCCTCGCCCACCGCCTGGTGGTCCCCGCCATGGCCAACGGAGCCCAGGTGGAGATCCCGCCCTTCATGCTCCACGTCTATCCCCTCTACCTCCTGGCCCTCCTGGTCCTCGCCGGCATCCTCATCTCCGCCATCGGCGCCTACCTCCCAGCCCGCTCCGCCGCCCACACCACCATCGCCAAGGTCCTCCACAACGAGTGAGCTGCTCGGGATCTGTTCACAGATCGTGGGCGGCCCTACTCTGAGTGAGGGGGTGGGGGGTCGTGAGTGGTGCGCGGGTGGCGGCTGAAATCGAGATGCTGGGTGAGTTGTCCCGGATTGCCTCGGCCGATGATCGGGAGCTGTACGTGTGGCGGCATCCGTGGTTGCTCGAGGCGGGGGTGGCCGAGCGTCTGGCGGAAGCTGCCAATGGCGAGCGTGGTGCGATGGCTGCCGCGCTCGACTCGGTGTGGGGCGCCCGGCGACGGTACGAGGAGCAGGACCGCGGATATCCGATCTTCCTCGGGCCGATCGAAGCTGTCTGGCAGCTGGTCGCCAATGGTGAGATCTCCCCGGCGGAGGGAGAGCGGAGGGTCGCGGCGCCCGCGTTCACGGCGACTTTGTCCGCGCGGTACTTGTTCGCGGTCGCGGGCTGGGCCGGCCGAGAAGGGATTCGCGGCAACTGGACTCCGGCGTTGCAGATGCTGCGACTGGTGCATGCTGCCGCGCAGGCGTCTGACGACACAGCGATCGACGTCCGTGCGCGGATCGCGGTCGCTTGGTCGGATGTGAGCAAGACGGCACTGGCCGACATCCCGGATGCCGCGCTGCTGGCCCAGACCCGAGCCATCTGCGAGGCAGCCCTGGCGGACCTCGGTCCCGATGGCGACCCGGCGGCCCGGGCCTCGCTGTTGTTTGCCCTCGGCACCTTGTTCCTGGATCCCTACTTCGCCCGCGCCACCAGTAGCCGGGCCGAGGAACGCGTCGGGGAGTGGCTCCGGCGCGGCGTGCTCGCACAGGATCAGGGCATCGACGACGACAGCCCGTCGATGCCCGAGCCGCTGGAGGCGCTGCACGTCGCCGAGGACTATCTCCGGCAAGCCGTCGACCTCGAGTCCGGCGGGCACCGCGCGTACAGTCTCAAGGCTCTCGCCGACACCCTCGGCTGGCGCCGCGAGCTCGGGGAGGAGGTCGACACCGGTGAGATCGTGGAGATCTGCCGCCGGGCCTTGGAGGATCTCGCGGCCGAGGACAACCCGCGTTTGCGGGTCTTCCTGCTCAACCACTTGCAGGTCCTCGGCGAGCCGATCGATCCCGCCGCGGTCGCGCCACTGCTGGAGACCGCCCCCGACGACCTCTTCGAGTACTACGGCGTCGAGAACGCGACCACGATGCTGCTGACCGTCGTACGGCTGCTCCTGCCGACGGAACCGCGCGCCGCGCTCGACGAGATCAAACGCCTCCGGCCCTACTTCGCCGCCGGGACCGACGATCTCCGGGTCATGGTCTTCGAGGCCGAGCTGACCGCTCTGGCCGACACCTTGGTCGGCGAGATTCCGGCGTACGAGTCGCTGGAGGTCGCGGTCGGAGCGATCGAGCAGCGAGCTGTGCAGGAGAACTGGAACGGCGCCCGGCGGGCGGCAGCGCTGCTGCGCCTGATGGGCAGGTCGAGTGCGACCGATGAGGAAGAGCTGGCGCTCACCTTGCTGGCCCAGGTGCCCGAGCTCAGCCCGATCGTCGCCGCCGAGCACTGGGACCTTCTCCGCTGGCGCGGCGCGACCCTTCAGCTGAACATGGCCGTGAACGCCTACAACGCGCGGCAGTGGGCCGACTGCGCCGGCTGGTACGCACAAGCGCTGTCGGGCCACCTGGATCTCGGGCTCGACGACAAGGGACTGCAGATCCTGCTGCGGATCGGTGACATCGTCCGGAAAGCCGACACCCCGATCGAGGTGCAGTTCCTGCAGGCCCTCGCGCCCAACGCGGCCCGCATCGAGACACGACTGGGTGAGGGCGCGACGGCGGTCCTCCAGGACATGGTCCGCGAGGCGGTGGCGGCGATGGGCGCCCACCCGACCAGTGGCGAGGCGCTGAATCTCCTGTGGCAGATCGCCAAGGGAGCCCGGCTGGCTCCGGTCCTGGCGGCGGGCACCGGCTACGACCCGGCGTCCGACGAGCGCGCCGGCCGGCTCCTCGAGCGGATCGACCAGCTCCGCGCCGCCGTGGCCGCCGAGCCCGGAACCGCGGACGTGGACGCGGAGGTGCTGCTGGACGAGGAGGCGGTGCTGGGGACCTACGCCCGCAGGCGAACCGTGGCCGGCGGCGAGACCGAGAAGGAGCAGCTCGCCAACCTGGAGTACTCCTTCGACGAGCACGTCAATCGCAAGATGCTGCTCGGGCCGGGCACCGCGACGTCGGCGTACCTGACCCTCGACGAGGTGCAGGCGGCGCTCGGTCCGCGGACCGTCCTGATCAGCCTGTACCTCGGCGCCGTGATCGACGGCCGGATGGCGGTCTACGTTCTCTACATCACCGACGACGACGTCGGTGTGAGCGTCATCCCGCATGACTTCCCGTCCAGCATGATCGAGATGGGCGGCCTGCTGACGAACCCGTTCGGCCTGGTCGTCGAGCAGCTACGGCGCGAGGTCCTCGACCCACCACTCGGCCGCCGGGTGGTGTCCCGTGCGGCGGAACAAAGTCTTGCGGACTATCTGCCCGGCTTGTTCGGTCACGTCAGCGAGCGTCTCCAGGACTTCCTCGACGCCGGGCGCGACCACCTCTGCATCGTGCCGCACGGCCCGCTCCACTTCTTCCCGTTCCACCTGCTCGGCTCACCGGCCCGGCCGTTGTCGCAGGACTTCGTGGTCACCTACCTGCCCCACCTGTACCTGCTGGCCAACGGACGCGATCGCGGAGAGAGCCGAGGGCCTGGTACGGCGATAGGGCTGAGTTTCGCGCACGACACACGGCCGGGCCTGCACCCGCTACCCGAAGCGGTCCCGGAGGCCGAGGAGATCGCGAACCTGTTCGGACAGCAGGCGGTCGTCGACGAGCAGGCCACCGAACGGGCCGCAGTGACCGCGCTCTCCGGCGCGTCCGTGGTCCACCTGGCCACTCACGGCCGGCACAACGTCGACGCACCGGCGTTCCAGACGCTCTACCTGCACCCGACCGCCGAGACGGATGGCCGGCTGCACGCCTACGAGTTGCTCGGCCTGGACCTGACCGGACTGCATCTGCTGACGCTCAGCGCGTGCGAGACGGCGCTGGGCCGGTTCGACCGGGGCGACAACATTCGTGGCCTTCCGGCCAGCTTCTTCATCTGTGGGGTGGGCGCGCTGATCGGAACCTTGTGGAAGGTTCGCGACCCGGTCTCCCGCTACTTCTTCACGACTTTCCACCGGATCCGTGTCGGTGGAGCGTCCTTGCTCGACGCGTTCATGACCGCGCAACGCGACACCAGGACACAGTTCCCGCAGTACCGCGACTGGGGAGCTTTCTACTTCGCCGGCGACTGGGTAGATCGCCGCGTACCTTCCGGGGAGGAACCATGATCGCCGTCGAGTTGCCCGATCCGCCGACGCAGGACGTCGTTCTCGAGGCCAAGGAGGAGTACGTCCAGCGCGGCGACTCCGACCCGGCGTCGACCGAACCGGTCCGGCACCGGATCTCCGTCGGAGGGCCGGTCCACCGCCGGATCGACGCCGACTCCACCGACGACGCGGAACTGCGGCACTTCCTGAAGGACGAAGCCGCCGACTCGGACTTCTACCTGCTGCATCTGACCTGCACGCTGAAGCACGCCGATGACGAACCGTTCACCGAGGCGCTGCTGGAGCTCGACCTGACCGCCGCCGGTACCACGACGCCACCGATCGCGTGGTCGATGCAGCCGGACCGGATGACCCACCCCATCGAGGTATCACGAACCGTGAGTCTCACGCCGACCATGAAGATCCTCGGCGTGGGCGTCGAGGCGACGGGCGAGGTGGGTCGGACGGTCACCAAGCAGGAAGCGTTCCTGGAGGCGATGTACGAGCTAGAGTCCACGCCGAGCTGGGCGCTGTACCGCACGAGCTCCACCGAACTGCGGGGGCTGTATCGCTTCCACCTCGTCGTCCGCACCCCGAAGGACACGAGCGTGACCGGCACGACGACGATCGAGGCGAAGGTTCGGCGCCGGCGTTTCGGCATCATCCCCTATCGCGCCGTCCTCACCGAGGTGCCGAACACGTTGTCGTTCCAACTGGATGGCAGGAACGCATGAGCACGCCGGTCGACCCGTACGCCGTTCCGGACCACCTCGCCACACGCTTCCTCGAAGTACGCGCGATGGCCGAGGCACTGCAGTCCGCGACCCCACCGGAGTTCTTCGTCCTGCTCACGCAATACTTCATCGAAGGTACGCCGTACGCCGCTTCGGGCCTGACCGTCTCGGCAACAGCCACCCCGAACCTGGTTCAGACGCAGTCCGGTTTCGTCTGCGACGCAACGTTCCCCACCGAGTTGCTCGCCCCGGACGCGCTCCGCGGCAAGACGATCCACGACGGGATGGCCACCGTCACCCTCGAGGCACACCTGGACGACATCATTCAGATCATCGGACTTTCCGACTGAGCTTCTGGCCCCTGATCACGAGGTACTCCGCTGGGAGTTGTACGCCCTCGGTGGTGGTGTAGTGGGTGAAGAGGGTTAGGAGGTCGGCGTGGAGGGCGGGCCAGTGGTCGGCCAGGGCTTCGCGGGCTCGGACTACGGGGCCGAAGAGGTTTGCGTAGCAGTCGACGGCGGACTCGGGGGACGCGTGGTGGATGACGGACTCCTCGCGGGTGAAGTCGAGGGTGATGCCGGTGCCTTCGAAGAGTTCTCGGACGGGCTTCTCGGATCCCCAGGCCAGGGGCGGATCGACGTACTCGGGGCTCGGCGGCAGGTGGGCGCCGACGATGCGGAAGAAGTCTCCGATCGTGCCCTCCGGCGTCCACGCAGCGATCCCTAGGCGACCACCGGGGCGCAGGACCCGGGCGATCTCGTCGGCGACGACCTCGTGGCGGGGCGCGAACATGCAGCCGAAGGACGAGAGGACCACGTCGAAGCTCGCGGGCGGGAAGGGCAGGTCTTCGGCGTCGCCCTCGACCCACTCGATCGGCAAGCCATCGGCGCGCTCGCGAGCTCGGGCGAGCATCGCCGGGGTGAGGTCGAGACCGCTGACCCGGGCGCCGGTCCGGGCGGCCGGGATGGTCGCGTTCCCCGTCCCGCAGGCCACGTCCAGCACGTCCTCGTCGGGCTGGACGGCCACGGCCTGCACCAACCGCGGACCGACCTCGTACAGCCCTTCCTGGCGCATCATCGCGTCGTAGTCCCCTGTGGCCCAGGTCGTCCGCACTGAGTCCTTGTACTCCTCCAACACGTCCATGACCGCCAGCATCAACCGGACGACGCCCGCCCCGCATCGCCTGAACAGGCCATCCCTACAGCAGCCCCAATTGGGTCGCCCGGGCCACTGCCGCCGCCCGTGTCGAACAATCCAACCGCGTATAGATGTTGGCGACATGCCGGTGCACGGTGTGCTCGCTGATCACCAGCCGGCCGGCGATCTCCCGGTCCCCGAGTCCGCTCGCGATCAACCGCAGTACGTCGATCTGCCGCGCGCTGAGCACCGAGCTGAACAGACCGAGCGTGGTCAGCAACGCCACCTCGTCCCGGCTCGGCACGGGAATCGCCGCGAGCGCCGTACGGGCCTCCCGCCGCGCGGCGTCAGTGCGACCCAGCGCGAGCAAACTCCCGGCGAGCTCCAACCGCGTGCGCGCGGCCTCGTACGGCGCCAGACCGTCGTACATCTCGACCGCATCCTCGAAGCACTCGATCGCGTCCTCATGCTCACCACCGGCCGCCGCATGGACGCCCTCCGCGGACCGCGCCGCCGCCTGCAGCGGTCGGGTCCGCAGCCCCGCGGCGATCGAACAGAACTCGGCCAGGTGGACCGCAGCCGCCTCGTCGTCACCCAGGGCCGCATCCGCCCGCACCAGGAGCTCGAGCGGCCAGGCCCGGCTGACCGAACCGGTAGGGATCCGTCGCAGCATCCGTTCCAGTACGTCGCGAGCCGCAGCCGGATCACCCCGGTCAAGGTGCAGCTCGGCCAGACCACGCTTCGCCAGCGAATGCCACGGCGCCTCGTTGAAGAGCGCCTCCGCCTCATCGGACCGCCCTTGCCGCCGGCGCAGTTCACCCAGGCGTACGACGGCTTCGGCACGCCAGTACGGCCGGTTCGCGGTGAGGTCCTCCTGCGCCCCGGTCAGCTCCAGCTCCGCCCCACTCCAGTCGCCATGCCACCCGAGAATCGCCGCATAGTGCGCCCGGCACACACCGGTGACGAACCGCGCCTCCATCCGCCGGCTGAACTCCTGGACCTGCCGGCACCACTGCGCACCGCGTTCGTAGTCGCGGATCTCCTCGCACGCCGAGATCAACCGGCAGCACGTCCACGCCGCCGGTGCGAGGTTCTCGTACTCTCCGCTGAGCGCAGCCGCCGACGCCTCGTCCAGACACCGCATCCCCTGCTCGACGTCGCCCTCCTCCACCAGGGCAAGGCCCTCGGTGGCCAGGCTGAACATCTCCAGATCGACGGCCTGATGCAGGCGACCGAGGTCCTGAGCCTGTACGGCGAGCTCCCGCGCGCGACCGGTGTCGTGGCGACCGAGCGCGGCATGCGCGTCGAACACCCGGAGCCACCCGAGTTCCGGGCTGGGCTCCAGTCCGTCGAGCAATCGGGTCGCCCGGTTGAACCAGCCCTCGGCCACCGCTCCGGCACCCCGGAACTCGTTGTGGTCGTCACCAAGCCACAGCGCCATCCTGGCCGCGGACCGTCGGTCGTCTGCCAGCCGGTACAGGCGATACGACCGTTCACGCGCTTCCAGGCACGCCGTGACGTCCTCGAGCCACCACGTGGCCCAGCTCAGTCCCTCCAGGGCCTCAGGGGTCGTCGCGAGATCGACCGCCCGCTCGAACTGGGTGCGGGCGGCCGACCAGGCTCCGCGTGTCAGCGCAGCCCGGCCGGCCGCCAGGAACTCGTCGTACGACCGCACTGTTGCTTCCAAGGCTTCGACCTCACCGGTGCTGGTGGCGGGATCATGTTCCCGCCATCCGGCCCGGCGCAAGACCTCACTCAGAGGTGCGGCAGCAGCTCGGCCTCCTCGCGGTCCAGGTGGGCGGTCAGAAGTGCGATCAGCCGGTCGACCTTGGGTAGCAGGTCGGGCGCCGGGGTCGCGACCAACTGTTCGAGCTCCTTCAGCAGTACGGCGATCCGCTCGTGCTCGGCGTCCAGTGCGGCGATGAGCTCGGCCAGCTCGGGGTGCTGCGCGACAATCCCCGGAAACAGGCCGGATGACTCGCCGGTGTGGTGATAGTGCAGGCCTTGGCACATGGTCAGGCAGTTGACCCGGAGCTGAGCGCCGAGAGTGCCAGAGGCCGCCACCTCCTTGCGGATCAACGCGAGCTCACGGCGGAAGCTCCGATGGATGCGGATGAGCAGATCCCCGAGCGAGCCGCCTCCGGGGAGGCCCGGCTGCGCGACGAGTGCGACGACGGGGATGGTTCGGGTGGTGCGGGTTTGGTAGTCGCCCCAGCCCGGGTCTGCCTCGACGAGTCGCGCGAACACCTCGTCACGTTCGGAACCGCGCAGTACGACGGCCGTGGCCGGATAGGTGAAGAGACCGGTCTCGACGGTGGCCTCCGGATGGGCGACCAGGTTGTGGTACCAGTCCGGGTGCCTCGGGCTACCACCGGCCGAGCCGACGACGAGCGTACGGTCGCCGTCCGGGTAGTACCCGAGGACGGTGGTGTGCGGCCGGCCCGAGCGGGCGCCGGTGGTTGTCAACAGCAACAACCTGGCATCCTCGAAGGGCCCGCCCACCCGGCCGTCGTTCGCCCGGAACTCCTTGATGATCTGTTCGGTGAAATCGTTCAGTGTTCGCTTCTCTCGTCAGTCGTGGCTGGAAAATCCTGCAGACAAAGAGAAACGAAGGCGGGCCCCGAACGGCCCTCCCGGCGCTCAGAAGGCGCCCGGGCACCCAACTCGTGCATGGCCCAAGGCCGACCCGGCAGTCACGGAAAGCATCTTAGCCAACCCGCCGGGCCATCCCGCCTGCTGTGAAAGCGGGCTGTGGGCGCAGACAATGTCTACGTGACTGCATTGCGCGATCGGCTCGTCCAGGCCGGGGTCGATCTGCTCGAGGAGGACGGCCTCGGGAACCTCACGCTGCGCGCCATCGCCCGGCGCACCGGGGTGTCCCATGGCGCGCCGCGGCGGTACTTCCCGACGCACAACGCCCTGCTGGCCGCGATCGCCGCGACCGGGCTCGCCGACCTCGCCGGCCGGCTCGAGCAAGCCGAGGACGGGCGAGCTGAGGACGGGCCAGCCGCGGACGGGCGAGCTGAGGAGCAGCCGATCGGGGCAGGGCAGGCTGAGGAGCAGCTGGTCGGGGCCGCGTTGCGCTACCTCGAGTTCGCCGCGGAGCGGCCGGGGATGTTCGAGCTGCTGTTCCGGCACGATCTGCTGGCGGGTGCCGGCGGCAACCTCCGCGCGACCTCACTCCCGCTCTTCCAGGCCTTCACCGATCTCGTCGCCCGGGCCCATCCGGACGACGCCCACGAGCGCGCGATCGCCCTCTGGACCAACATCCACGGCCTCGCCACCCTCCGCGCGACCAACGCCCTCGAACTCCTCAGCACCACGGACCTGACCCCGATGGTCGAGCACGTCGTACACATCCACCTCGACTAGTGGCTGATTGTCTACCGAGTGTCGTCCGGCGGGTGCGGGAAGTAGCCAGGATCGGGTAATTCGGCAAGGTCTTGGAGAAATCATTTCGGGAACGCGCGAAAAAACCTCACGAATGCTGTAACGGCGGGCGCACTGTGCCGATAAATGGGTGAGCGACCCAGCGGGGGGCCGAGGGGGAAGCTCCGGTGTTTCTTCGGGACCACCGCATGTTGTGGGGGGCCTCGCAGGTGCTCACCCGGGGCGGGGTGAGCACCTGATCGAGGTTTCAGGGCCGTTCAGCCCTTGATGCCCACGTTCGCCATTCCTTCGACGAACCGCTTCTGGGCGAACACGAACAGCACGATCATCGGCAGCGTCGCGAGCGCCGTGCCGGCCATCAGGTAGGGCCACTGGATCTCGGCCGGGTTCTGGGCGAAGATCGCCAGCCCCAGCTGCAGCGGCCGCATCTCGTCCGAGGTGGTGATCATCAGCGGCCAGAGGAACCCGTTCCAGGCGGCCTCGATCTGGAACACCGCGATCGTGATCAGGGCCGGCTTGATCAGCGGCGTCATGATCCGCCAGAAGATGCCGAACTCGCCGAGCCCGTCCACCCGGGCGGCCTGCGCCAGCTCGTCCGGCAGCGACACGTAGAACTGCCGGGCCAGGAACGTGAACAGCGGCGCCGCGCCGAGCGGGATGATCAGGCCCCACCACGAGTTCAGCCAGCCGATACCGCCCTGCCCGAGGATGTTGTTGCCGCCGAACAGCGGGATCGACTTCACGATCATGAACAGCGGCACCAGGATGATCTGGAACGGCACCAGCAGCAGCACGATGAAATAGTTCAGCAGCAGCTTGCCACCGCGCAGCGGCATCTTCGCCAGTGCGTATCCGGCGGTCGTGCAGACCGCGAGCGTGAACGCGGTCTCGCCGATCGCGATCAGCGCACTGTTGCGGAAGTACCGCAGGAACGGCGCGGTCTGCATCGCCTCGGTGAAGTTGCGCCAGCGCAGCTCCCCCGGCAGCCAGGAGAACTTCAGGATCTCCAGGTCGCTCTTGAACGCGGTCAGCACCATCCAGAGGAACGGCGTGATCATCAGGAGCGCGCCGACGGTGAGCACGACGTACAGCAGGATCCGGCCGGGCCGGACCGCCGAGGGCTTGGCCGAGGGCTTCGCCGGGGTCTTGGCCGGGGCGACCGCCGGCAGCGTTGCGCTAGTCATTGGCATCCGCCTTCTGGAGCAGGCGTCCGGCGCCGATGAAGATCGCGATCACGACCATCATGATCACGGTCTCGGCGGACGCGTAGCCGAGTTTCAGGTCCTGGAACGCGTTCTGGTAGATGTCCAGCACCAGCACGCGGGTGTCACTGCCGGGCCCGCCCCGCGTCATCACGTACACCAGGTCGAACACCTGGAAGGTCCCGACGATCGACGTGATCAGGACGAAGAACTGGACCGGACCGAGCGCCGGCCAGGTGACGTTGACGAACCGCTGCCAGCGGCTCGCACCGTCCAGGTCGGCCGACTCCAGCAGGTCGCGGGAGACGCCCTGCAGCGCGGCCAGGTAGATGATGATCTTGGTCCCGAGGCCCTGCCAGATCCCGACCACCATCAGCGACGGCAGCGCGGTCGCCGGGTCGGCCAGCCAGCGGTTCGGCGCGAACCCGAACAGGTTCAGGAACCCGTTCGCCAGGCCGGAGCCCGGGTTGTAGATCCACAGCCAGATGGTCGCGATCGCCACGGTCGCGGTCACCGTCGGGATGTAGAACGCGGTCCGGAAGAACCCGAGTCCCCTGATCTTCTGGTTCAGCCCGACCGCGACCGCCAGCGCGATCGCCATCGAGATCGGGATCACCACGATCGCGTAGAGCACGGTGTGCCACAGCGACGCCTGGAAGTCGACGTCGCGGAACAGGTCGGCGTAGTTGCCGAACCCGACCCACGACCAGGTGTCGCCGAAGCTGTAGTCGGTGAGGCTGAGGACGAGGACGGCGACCACCGGGATCACGATGAAGATCGCCGAGTGCAGCAGGGCCGGCGTCAGCAGGGCCCAGCCGGCCCGGACCTGACCGCGGAGCAACGTGCCGCTGTCCTTGGCCGGGGCCACCTTGCGCGGAGTGTCCAGTGCTGGACGTTCAAGAGTTGTGCTCATCGGGACTGTCCTGCCAGGTTGTGCAGCACCGTGGCGGGGTCCTTCTGTCCGAGGACCGCCTGGGTGAGCTGGATGTCGAAGTTGCCACGCATCTCGAGCCAGTTGGACGGCACCTCGTTCTCGTTGGCCGCGTAGACCAGACCGTCGGCGACGAACTTGCTCAACGGGTTGGACTTCGCCTGCGGCGAGTTGCCGGCGTCCTTGTAGGCCGGGATCTTCTTGTTCAGCTTCGCGATCGCGTCGAGCGTCGTGGGCTTGGTCAGCGACTGGATGAACGACCAGGCCGCTTCCTTGTGCCGGCTGCGCGACCCGATCGACGCCAGGTCGCCGCCGACGTACTCGATCTGCTTCCCGCTGTTGAAGCGGAAGAACTCCAGGTCGTCGCAGTTCTTCTTGCCGATGCCCTTGTCGGAGCAGTCGACCGCACCGCCGACGATGCCCATCGCGGCCTCACCGGAGTACACCAGCGGCTGCTGGGCGGCGTTCGTCTGGCCGTACGGCTGGACGTTGTTGATCATCGACTTGATCCACAGCAGCGTGTCCAGGCCGGCCTTGTTGTCGAAGTTCGGCTCGCCGCCGACGTAGAGCGGCGTACCGGTCGAGGCCAGGAAGGTGGTGAACGACTGCCGGAACCCGGTCGCGGAGGCGAGGTCGAAACCGCTGCGGGTGATGTTGCCGTCCTTGTCCCGCTTGGTCAGCTTCTCCGCCGCGATCTTGATCTCGGCCAGCGAGGTCGGCGGCTTGGACGGGTCCAGGCCGGCCTCGACGAACGCGCTCTTGCGGAGTGCGACGGCCCGGGTGTCGGCGACCAGGGGGTAGGCGTACAGCTTGCCGTCGTACGTCGCCGCCGGGATCAGCGCCGCGACGCTCTTCTCCTTGATCACGTCCGGCGTCACGCCGTACTTGCCGAGGTCGTCGAAGATCCGCTTCGACGCGAACGGCTGGACCCAGCCGACACCGGTGACCATCACGTCGTACGGGATACCCGCCGCGATCGAGGTCGACAGTTTCTCGTTGAGGTTGTTGTACGTCGCGAAGTCCGGCTCGACCTTCATCTTCGGATAGGTCTTGTGGAAGTCGTCGACGACCTTCTGGAACTCCTCCCGGCCCTTCGTACTGGGCGGGAAGGACGGGAGCAGCACCCGCAGGGTCCCGGTCGCCTCGGCGGGCGGGACCCCGTCCGTGCTCTTGTCGATCACCCCGTTGCCACAACTGCTGACCACCACGCTGACCGCGGCGGCCAGCAAGGTCAGTCCCACACCACGTCTCACTGGGGAACTCCTTCGCTGCCGGACCTTGGGGGTTGCCCAAGTGCAGCGAAAGTATGGGAAAGGGCTTTCCTCGTCAATACCTCACCGCTCGAATGATCACAATCGATCAGTTCCGCAACTACAACGACCAGGATTGCCTGGTCACGTGGGGGTGAGGGCTGATTGGAGGGCGCCGCAGGAGGTGCGGATGTTGAGGTCGGGGAGGAGGCTGAGGTGCTGGATGGGGGCGGGGCCGGACTGGAGTTTGCGGAGGAGGAGTTCGCAGGCGGTCTCGCCGAGGGCGTACTTGGGCGGGCAGACGGCGGTGAGCGGGACGACGGCCAGCGCGGCGGTGACGTCGTTGTAGGCGATGACGGCCAGGTCGTCGGGGACGCGGAGGCCGCGTTCCATGGCGCGTTCGACGAGGCGGGCGCCGTGTTCGTCGGAGTGGACCAGGACCGCGCGGCTGCCGAAGGACTCGCACTCGGCCAGGAACGCGTCGAGCTGGGCCAGCGCGGCCGGGTCCTCGCCGTGGGCGGGCAGGTCGACGGGTGACAGGAAGAGATCGACGTCCAGAGCGGACGCGGCCGTCTCGATCCCCCGCCGCAGCCAGTGCGCCGTCACGGTGGCCTGCAGGTTGATCGCGATCCGCCGGTGACCGAGCGCCGCGAAGTGCCGCAGCGCCAGCATCGCGCCGTACGCGTGATCGGTACGGACGTGGTCGTACTCGCGTGCCACCTGGGGGAACCCGAACGCCCGCTCCATCAGCACCACGGGTACGTCGATGTCGTCGAGCCGCGAGTCGAGCTGGTCCACGTCGCCGTCGCCGAGCGCGGTGCTGATCAGCAACCCGGCCACGCCGACCCCGAGCACCTTGTCGATCCGCTCCCGCTCCATCGCGACGTCGTACCCGGACACGCCGAGCACCAGGCGTGCGCCGTACCGGCCGGCCATCGCCTCGGCGCCGCGGATCACGTCGGAGTAGTACGACGCGGCGCTCGGTACGACGATCCCGATCGTGAGCTGACTGCCCTGCGTCCCGGCGCCGGCCGGACTGGTCCCGATGGCGCCGCCGTGCACCCGGCGGAGCAGGCCGGCCGAGTCCAGCTCGGCCAGGTCCCGGCGTACTGTGATCGCGGAGACGCCGAGCTCGGCGACCAGCTCGGCCACCCGGAGCCGGCCGTGCCGCCGCAGGCTCCGCAGGATCAGCTCGTGGCGCTCCGGTGCAAGCATGCGGCCCCCTGCGCGGTGTCGGCTGATGAGTGGCGTGTGATTGTTCGTGATCATACGATCAACGCAGCCTCGGTGGAATGAGGCGGAACGAGGAGGCGATCGGTGACTGTCCCCCAGCGTGATGGCGGCGCCAGCCGGACGAACACCGTGCTGGCGAAGCTGTCGGTCGTCGGCGACCTGCTGATGCTGCAGCTGGTCTTCGTGGTGCTCAGCCTCGGGATCATCACGCTGTTCCCCGCGGCCTTCGCCCTGCAGCGGGTGCTGCCGGACGCGATCAGCCAGGAACGGCCCGCGTTGCTGCGGCGGTACTTCAAGCAGTTCGGCTGGGCCATGCGCCGGTTCTGGCTGTCCGGGTTCGGTCTGTACGCCGGTGGCGTGATGCTCGCGTTCGGCCTCTCGTTCTGGGCGTACTCCGGCGGCCCGGTGCGCGTTTTCGCGCTGGCGATCCTGATCCCGCTGACCGGGATGATCCTCGGCCTGTATCTGAGCGGACTCGCGGTCCTCGCGGAGGCGGACGACACCGCGACCATGAAGACCGTCTTCCGGTCCGCGAACCTGTTCCTGCTCCGCCGGCCGCTCCCGGTCGCCGGCGGGGTCGTCGTACTGCTCACCTGGTTCGCTCTGGCATCGCAGGTGCCGACGCTGCTGGTGATCGGATCCGGCCTGGTCCCGGCGCTGACGGCGTACTGGCTGTCCCGGGTACGCCGGGCTCCGGAAAAAAGTTCTGAGGACGTGTCAATCTGAGGTCTCCCGGTTCGACGTAAGGGTGTAAGGCCCCTCAACGACGGACCTCAAGGAGAACCCCGAGATGTACGCGACGACCGAAACCCTGGCGACTTCGCCGGCCGCGCAGGGCGGCCGCTCGCGCTGGCTGGCCCTCTACACGCTGTGCGCGGGCATGTTGATGATCGTGCTCGACGTCACCGTGGTGAACGTGGCCCTGCCGGCCATTCAGGACGACCTCGGCTTCACCAGCGCCTCGCTGGCCTGGGTCGTCAACGCCTACCTGATCGCCTTCGGCGGTCTGCTGTTGCTGGCCGGTCGCCTCGGTGACCTCCTGGGCCGGCGGAACATCTTCGTGGCCGGACTGGTCGTTTTCACCGCCGCCTCCGTGCTGTGCGGTCTGGCTGGTTCCCAGGAAGTCCTGGTGATCGCCCGGTTCGTCCAGGGGGTCGGCGGCGCGCTGACCTCCGCGGTGATCCTGGGCATGATCGTGACGCTGTTCCCCGAGCCGCGGGAGCAGGCCAAGGCGATCGGCGTCTACGCGTTCGTGGCGTCGGCCGGCGGATCGATCGGTCTGCTCGCCGGTGGCGTCCTGACCCAGGCGATCAGCTGGCACTGGATCTTCTTCGTCAACCTGCCGATCGGCGTGCTGACCGCCGTACTGGCCGTCAAGGTGATCGAGAAGGACAAGGGCCTCGGGATGGGCCGCGGCACCGACGTACCGGGTGCTGTGCTGATCACCGCGGCGCTGATGGTCGGCGTGTACACGATCGTCAAGCCGGCGGCTGAGCTGGGCTGGACCGCTGGGCAGACTGTGGTGCTGGCCGTTGTGACGCTGGTCCTGCTGGCCGGGTTCATCGTCCGCGAGGCGACCGCCGCCAACCCGCTGGTGCCGCTGCGGATCTTCCGCTCCCGGACGCTGACCGGTGCGAACCTGATCCAGGCGCTGTCCGCGTCCGGCATGTTCGGCATCTTCTTCCTCGGGTCGCTGTACCTGCAGCGAGTGCTCGGGTACGACGCTCTGGAGATCGGACTGGCGTTCCTGCCGACCACTGTGGTGATGGGGCTGCTGTCGGTGAGGTACTCCGAGAAGCTGGTGATGCGGTTCGGCCCGCGGCGCCCGCTGATCGCCGGACTGGTGCTGATCGTGGTCGGACTGGTCCTGTTCACCCAGGCTCCGGTCAACGGCAACTACTTCGTCCACGTCCTGCCTGTGCTGGCCCTGCTGGGTCTCGGTGGCGGCATCTGCTTCCCCGCACTGATGGGCCTGTCGATGTCCGACGTGAAGCCCGAGGACGCCGGCCTGGCGTCCGGCCTGATCGGCACCATGGGCGAGGTCGGCGCCGCGCTCGGCCTGGCCGTCCTCGCCACCCTGTCCGCGACCCGCACTGCCGCGGTCTCCGACACCAAGCCGGCCCTGGAGGCCCTGACCGACGGCTACCACCTCTCCTTCTGGATCGCCGCCGCCATCGTCGCCGCCGCGGTAGCCATCGCCTGCACGGTGATGCGCCCCGCCAAGCAGCCCACCGAGGCCGAGTCCCCCGAAGACCTCGTCCTCGACGCCGCCTGACCTCTTCCGTACGGCGAACTCCCCGGGACCACCCAGGCCCGGGGAGTTCGCCGTACCAGCATCAACTCCGGTGCCGAGCCGCCTCGGTGTACCACTGCCACCAGGCCAGCCCCCGACGCCGCGCGCCACCAGTCAGCAACACCATGGCCAGCAGGACGAACACCGATCCGCCGCCGATCAACCCCCATCCGATCCGCGGCGTCCGCTTGTCAGCGCTCCACTCCCGCGCATCGACGGCAGCCAGCGCGACCGAGGGATCCGATCGTTGGTAGATGATCTGGAGCGGCATCGCATAGCGGGTGCCGGGCGCAGGTGTCTGAACCCCTTCCGGCATCCCCTGCCGATCGTCCTCGCAGTTGTCCAGAGTGGTTCGGATCTGCCGTGCGTCTTCGGTGGCGAAGGCGACCCGCACCTCACCGATGAGCGGGCTGCCCTTCCCGGGGAACACCTCGACCTGGACCGCGTCCGCCACGGTCGTCACGCCATTGGCGAGCAGCTCACGGCTCAGGTCTTGCCGACCAAAGAGCTCGACCAGCATGAGTACGCCGACCATCACCGCGACCAGCGCGGGAACACCGATCCACGTCGCCCCCCGCCCGGCCCACTCGACGTTCCCGCTCATCCGCTCGACTGGGTTCGCGCGCGGCGGCGGAGCAGGCCGAGGAGGGTGAGGACCAGAGCGAGCGGGAGAGCGATGAGGGCGCTTTCGGGACGGTCCAGGAACAACCTGAGGAGGACGAAAGCGGCGACGGACAGCAGCGGGAACATGAGGACAGGGCCGAGGACCGGACGTGCGTCCAGGGCCGCTGCGCGAGCGCGGAACGCCGTCGGCGCGATGCCCGACGGCAGGATCAGGACGACGAAGAAGACTGCCGTCAGGATGTCCTCCAGGCGGCGCGTGGCGACGGCCTGGACGACCATGCCGACCGGCACCACCAAGCTGAACACCCGCAGCGCCGTCGGCGGCGGCTCGAGTGTGCGTTCGACGAATCGGTCGATCTGCCCCATGTGGTTCCTCCCCGGAGTGATGATCGCATGGGGTTGTCCACAGGGGGTGGGATGCGGGTTTCGGGGGTGGGGGTGGGATGGGGAAGGATATGGGGCCTGGCCGGGGCAGAATGCTCGGCGGTGTTGTTGGGCGTAGAGGGGATCGGACAGTGGTGGTGCAGTCGGTCGAGCAGCGGATCGCCGAGGAGCTGGAAGTCGGCGAGAACCAGGTCCGGGCAGCGGTGGCGCTGCTGGACGAAGGGTCGACGGTCCCGTTCATCGCGCGGTACCGCAAAGAGGTCACCGGGATGCTCGACGACGCGCAGCTGCGCACGCTCGAGGAACGCCTGCGGTATCTGCGCGAGCTGGAGGAACGCCGCCGGACCGTGCTCGAGTCGAT
This sequence comes from Kribbella sp. NPDC048837, assembly GCF_055586945.1. Classification (NCBI taxonomy): domain Bacteria; kingdom Bacillati; phylum Actinomycetota; class Actinomycetes; order Propionibacteriales; family Kribbellaceae; genus Kribbella; species Kribbella sp. NPDC048837. Next base: position 244,455 of record NZ_JBVJHF010000002.1, on the reverse strand, counting down.
CGAGAGCCAGGGCAAGCTGGACGACGCCCTGAAGGCCTCGATCCTCGCCGCGGACACGAAGTCGCGGCTCGAGGACATCTATCTCCCGTTCAAGCCGAAGCGGCGGACGAAGGCGATGATCGCCCGGGAGAACGGTCTCGAGCCGCTCGCCGACGGGCTGATGGCGGATCCGGACGTCGAGCCGATCGCGGCCGCGGCCGTGTTCGTCAACGCGGAGGTCCCGGACCCGCAGGCCGCGCTGGACGGCGCGCGGGCGATCCTGGTCGAGCGGTTCGCCGAGGACGCCGACCTGATCGGTGAGCTGCGCGAGCGGCTGTGGACGCAGGGCCGGCTCGCGTCCGCGGTGCGGGAGGGCAAGGAGACCGACGGCGCCAAGTTCTCGGACTACTTCGACTTCGACGAGCCGTTCACGAAGATGCCGTCGCACCGGATCCTCGCGATGTTCCGCGGCGAGAAGGAGGACGTGCTCACGCTGACCGTCGAGCCGCTCCCGGCCGGGGTCGAGGCCGACGGACCGACGGAGTACGAATCGACCATCGCCCGCAAGGTCGGCGTGGAGAACCAGGGCCGCCCGGCCGACAAGTGGCTGGTCGAGACGGTCCGCTGGGCCTGGCGGACGAAGATCCTGGTGCACCTCGGCATCGACCTGCGGATGCGGCTGCGCCAGGTCGCCGAGGACGAGGCGATCCGGGTGTTCGCGGCCAACCTGCGCGACCTGCTGCTGGCCGCCCCGGCCGGCACCCGCGCGACGATGGGCCTCGACCCGGGCTTCCGGACCGGCGTGAAGGTCGCCGTCGTGGACGCGACCGGCAAGGTGGTCAACACCGGCGTCATCTACCCGCACGTCCCGCAGAACCAGTGGGACAAGTCGATCGCCACGCTGGCCGCGCTGGCCGCCGCGCACAACGTCGAGCTGATTGCCATCGGCAACGGTACGGCGTCGCGCGAGACCGACAAGCTGGCCGCGGAGCTGATCAGCAAGCACCCGGAGCTCAAGCTCACCAAGGCGGTCGTGTCGGAGGCCGGCGCGTCGGTGTACTCCGCGTCCGCGTTCGCGTCGCAGGAGCTGCCCGGGATGGACGTGTCGCTGCGGGGCGCGGTCTCGATCGCGCGCCGGCTGCAGGACCCGCTGGCCGAGCTGGTGAAGATCGACCCGAAGTCGATCGGCGTCGGGCAGTACCAGCACGACCTCGCCGAGAACTCGCTGTCCCGCTCGCTCGACGCGGTGGTCGAGGACTGTGTGAACGCGGTCGGCGTCGACCTCAACACCGCGTCCGCGCCGCTGCTGACCCGGGTCTCCGGGATCACTCCCGGCCTGGCCGACAACATCGTCCTGCACCGCGACCAAAACGGTCCGTTCAAGTCGCGCAGCGCGTTGAAGGACGTGACGCGGCTCGGCCCGAAGGCGTTCGAGCAGGCGGCCGGGTTCCTCCGGATCCCCGACGGCGACGACCCGCTCGACGCGTCCAGCGTGCACCCGGAGGCGTATCCCGTCGTACGCCGGATCCTCGACGCGACCGGCACCGACGTGAAGTCGCTGATCGGGTCGGCGGACCTGAAGCGGCTGAAGGCGGCGGACTTCGTCGACGACATGTTCGGTCTGCCGACGGTGACCGACATCCTGGCCGAGCTCGAGAAACCGGGCCGGGACCCGCGGCCGGCGTTCAAGACCGCGGTGTTCGCCGAGGGCGTCGACAAGATCGCCGACCTCAAGCCGGGGATGAAGCTGGAGGGCCAGGTCACCAACGTGGCCGCGTTCGGCGCGTTCATCGACATCGGCGTGCACCAGGACGGGCTCGCGCACGTGTCCGCGCTGTCGAAGAACTTCGTCAAGGACCCGCGCGAGGTGGTCAAGCCGGGCGACATCGTCACGGTCAAGGTCCTCGAGGTCGACATCCCCCGCAACCGCATCTCCCTCACCCTCCGCCTCGACGACGAGATCGGCAGCAACTCCCGTACGGCGGGCGCCCAAGGCAACCGGGGAGCCGGGGGCCAGGGCGGCCGCGGCCCGGGCGGCGGTCAGGGCGGACGCGGTCAAGGCGGTCAGGGTGGCCGCGGTCCCGGCGGTCAAGGCGGCCAGGGCGGACGCGGTCCGGGCGGTCAGGGCGGTGGCGGTGGCCGTGGAACCGGTGGCCGCGGTCAGGGTGGGCAAGGTGGGCAGGGTGGCCGCGGCGGTCAGAGCCGCGGTTCCAACCCCCCGGCCGACACCCCGATGGACGAGACCTCGCTCGCCGACGCCTTCCGCAAGGCCGGCTTCACCGTCCGCTGACGTCGATGGGTGACGATCGGATCCGACGTACCAGCTGAGTCCACCCAGGAGGAGAGCTGATGCGCGACCTGATCGTCACCCAGAACATCACCGTCGACGGCGTGATCGAGGCCGGCGACTGGTTCGGCCCGGCCGACGGCGGTCCGGAGGTGCTGGACGCCGTCCGCGAGCAGATGTCCCGCGCGGACGCCTTCCTCACCGGCCGCGTGACGTTCGAGGAGATGCGCGGCTACTGGCCGGCCCAGACGGACGACACCACTGGCATCGCGGCGTACCTGAACCAGGTGCGGAAGTACGTCGTCAGCTCCACCCTGCAGGCCCCGGGCTGGGAGCCCACCACGATCCTCCGCACCCTGGACGGCGTCCGCGGCCTGAAGCAATCCCAGGGCGGAGACATCGTCTGCACCGGAAGCATCCAGCTCACCCACCAGCTGATCGCGGCCGGCCTCGTGGACGAGTACCGCCTGTTCGTCTACCCGACCGTGGCCGCAGCCGGTCGTCGCATGTTCGAGGAGAGCCCGGCTCGCCACCTGAGACTGGCGGCGAGCCGCGCGTTCCCGAGCGGAGTGGTGCTGCTGACCTACGGCGCCGATGACAGGTAGGCGCCTCCCTCTCAGCTGTGGACGGACGGCCGGTCAGCGGTCGGCACTTCCCGGCGCCAGGGGCGCGGGCCGCTGTCCAGGGCCGCACTGACGACGACCCGGCGGGCGTACGCGAGCGGGTTGCCGCCGCGACCCACTCGCCGCCTCGACGAACTCGACGTACGCCTGATCGCGGTCGACCATCGCCCCTCCACTCTTCCTTGTGCCCTCAATACGAAGGCGGGATCGGGACGGGTTGCATCGCTCAGCGGAGATCGTCGAGATGGCCACCGGGGTCGCCGAGGTGGACGGCGGTCGCCTTCGGCTCATACCCGAGCCGGCGGTACACGCGATCGGCGCCATCGTCGCCCGGCGTCAGCCAGGCCAGCGTGGCACCGCCGAGCTCGAAGGCCTGCTGGGTCGCGTACGCCGTCGCGAGCCCGCCGAGTCCGCGGCGCCGGTGACTGTGGACCGTCCCGACCCCCGCGACTTCGGTGACGCCGTCGGCGACCGCGGTCCAGGAGGCCGAGGCAACCGGTACGCCGTCGACCCGGATGAGCACGCAGCCGCCGTCCGCGGGATCCGGCTTGAGCGCGAAGCCGGCGCCGTCGATCTCGAAAGCGTCCGCGGACACGGCGTTCGCCTCCGTCTGCTGCTCTTCCGAGGTGACCACCTCCGTCGTGACGCCGGCGGGCAGCTCGGGGAACATCAGACCATCGGGCTCGACGACGAGCAGCGGCGGGTGGGAGACGATCGTCATGCCGTTGGCCTCGAGCGCCTCGGCCAGGCCGGGGTTGGCCTCCTCGACGAGTTCGGCGCTCAGCCAGCGCCCTTCGGCGCCGAACGCCTGGCGAATGGTGTCGATCGCCCACGGGATCTCGTCCGGATCGAACGGCTGGCCGGGGTCGGCCGCGAGCATGCCGGACAGGTACCAGGTGTCGTCGTCGTGCAACAGCCCGACCAGGGGCCCGGCGATCACCTGCCGCTTCGATCGCGCCGACCCGGCCAACTGCGCCGCGGCGATCCGTGCACCAATCTCCATGCCTCGGACCCTACGGCCCTCCGATCACGCAGTGCGACCGGTTATCGGTCGGCGAGTTGGAGGAGATCGAGAAGACGATTCAGGTCGGCGGAATTCGGCGGTCGACCCAGCACGGTGGCGAGCGAATCGAGCGTGGCGACCAATTGCCGCCGGGTGGAGGCCCGGTTCCTGTTGCCGGAAAGGCCGGAAAGGGCGGCGACAACCTCGGTGGCCCGGTCAGAGGTGGCGAGCAGTTCGGCCCCGACCGACGGTGGCGGAGGCGGTGGCTCGTCGGCGATGCGCACCTCGAGGCGCGCGCCGAGGGCCGTGGCCAGGCGATCGAGGGCGGCCAGCGTCGGGTTGCCGCGGCCGTTCTCCAGGTTGGCGATGTACGGGACGGACAGGCCGGCGTCGACGGCGACCGACGCGATGGTCCGGCCGGCCGCCTTGCGTCGGTCGCGGAGGATCTCACCCAGTTCCACAAATGACAGCCTATTCTCACAGAACACTCTTGCCAAGATCTATCTCAGCAAGATAGCTTCCCGGATCGTGAGGACGCTCCGGAACCGCGACTTCCGCCGGCTGTGGATCAGCGGCGGGATCTCCGGGATCGGCTCGTGGTTGCTGGTCGTCGCGATCCCGTTCTACGTGTTCGACCTGACCGGGTCGACGGTGGCGACCGGGCTCGCGCTCGCTCTCGAGGCGTTGCCGGCTCTGGTGCTCGGGCCATGGGCCGGGGTGCTGCTGGATCGGTGGGATCTCAGCCGGGCGATGTGGATCGCGGATCTGGTGAGTGCCGCGGCGGTCGCGCTGATCCTGTTCGCGGACGTCGATCGGGTGTGGCCGATCTATCTGGCGATCCTGGTCGAGAACGTCGCGACGATGGTGTTCCGGCCGGCCGCACGCGCGTTGCTGCCCGCGGTCGTTGGCACGGGCAACGAACTCGCCGCGGCGAATGCCCTGAACGCCTTCAGTAGCAGTGCGATCCGGCTCGCCGCGCCACCACTCGGCGCCCTCCTGCTGGCCGGACCGGGCATCACCTTCGTCCTCGCGGTCGACATCGTCAGCTACTTGTTGTCGGCGGCAATCATCTCGACAGTCCGGCGCCCGGCTCCACGAGGAGACCGCGAGAAGGCCGATGGTGCGTTGGCGGGCTTTCGGTTCGTGGCCCGGCATCGAGCCTTGCGGGGGATCCTGGTCGGGCAGACGATCTTTCTCACGGCGAACGCCGGGCTGACCGCGTTGCTCGTCCCGTTCACCGTCGGCCGGCTGCACGCTCCCGGGTACGTCCTCGGCTACCTGATCTCCGGCCTCGGCGCCGGCTACCTGATCGGCGCCGCTCTGAGCACGAAGGCGGCCACCTGGCTGGGAACTCGCGACCTGCTCGCCCTCACCCAGCTCGCCACCGCCGCGGCATTCTTCGCGCTCTTCAACGCCCCGAACATTCCCACCGCGATTGTCGCCGCCGCGCTCATCGGCCTGCCCGGCAGCGTCCTCCTGATCACCGCGGAGACGGCAATCCAGCGGACCGCACCGACCGCCATGCTCGGCCGTGTCGGTGCCCTCTTCTTCGCGGCCGACTCCCTCGCCCTCCTGATCGGCGCCCTCGCCGCCCCAGCCGTCACGCTGGCCCTCGAACTCCCCGTGACGCTCAACCTCCTGGCCGCCTTCGCCGTCCTCGCGGCACCTTTCACGCTGATCGCCGTACCATCACATCCGGCGGTATTCACGAGAACTTCTGCCGGTGCGTGAGCGCCTGAATGCAAACGGTTAGCAGGACATCCACATATTCGGCCCCGGTCGAAATTCCACAGTGGCCGAATCGTTATTGGCACATTGCTGCAAACATTCTTGACACGGCTTTCCGAGCCTCCGGAGGGCCCGCGAGGAAGGCCCTGACCAGCGGATTCGTAGGGTTTCCCTACTCTGCGTTAGGGCTCTGTAAAGGTCCCTTCTGAACTATTCCGGAGGGCCGTGCCGGTGAGGTGTCCTTTTCTCAGCGCCGGACAAAGCCGTCCGGGGCGCCACCCCTCACCGCCGAAGGACCGCTGATGCCCGAGACGCTCGAAACCCCCGCCATGCACCGCCGGGTGCGGGTCTGGTTCGGCGCTCACCCGATCGCGGACCACACGGCCGGTGCGGAGCAGGCAGCGCAGTACGAGGAAGCCATGCGCCGGCGGTTCGCGTCCCTCCGGGTGACGAGCGAGCCGGTGCTGGTGGACAGCACCGCGGGCTCGGGTCAATGACGACCCGGCCGACCGTACTCGGTTATGTCCGGGCCGACGCGCTGAGCTGCGCGGAGGAGCTGGCCGCGGCGACGGATTCCCTCGTCGCCTTCGCCAGCGCCGCGGGGTTCACCCTCGGCACCGTGTACACCGAGCGCGACGCGGCCGAGTCCGCCGCCTTCCACGCACTGCTCGAGGAGGTCAAGCGGTCCGACGTCCGTGCGGTCGTCGTCCCCGGGATGAACCACCTCGGGCCGGTCGGGACACCGGCCGAGATGCGGCAGCACCTCGAGTTCCACCAGGCGCACGTCTGGGCGGTCGACTCGAGATAACTCCACACAGGCAAGCGGAGCTGACGTCTTGACCCCTGCATCGGCGTCGGTTCCGCTCTCCACCTCCACAGCTGCACCGGGGATGCCCGGGCGGTAGTGGACCACCAAGGCCCCACCGGCTGCTACCGGTGGGGCCTTGTCGTTGGTCCGGTGAAGGAAGAAAAGAAGAGAGAGATGATCAGGCCCACCGGCTGCTACCGGTGGGGCCTTGTCGTTGGTCCGGTGAAGGAAGAAAAGAAGAGAGAGATGATCAGGCCCACCGGCTGCTACCGGTGGGGCCTAGTCGTACGT
>NZ_JBVJHF010000002.1:0-237648 GCF_055586945.1 Kribbella sp. NPDC048837 | reverse complement strand
GCCTTGTCGTTCCGGTGAAGGAAGAAAAGAAGATAGGGATGATCAGGCCCCACCGGCTGCTGCCGGCGGGGCCTAGTCGTACGTCGGCGGCCCGGCGAGCGGGTCGTCAGGCGACGATCGTGTACCCGTAGCGCTTCATCACCGCGGCGACCGCGGAGTTGAAGACGCCGGTGTCCTCGAGCTTGAAGTGCAGCTGCACCTTCCGGATCACCCGCTGGAAGTGCAGGTGCCACGGCACCCCGGCCGGCGGGACGGTCTCGGCCCTGGTGATCGCGCCGACCTTCGGGTGCGCGGCCCAGGCGATCACCCGGGCCCGGTCCGCGCCCCACACCCCGGTCATCGCGTCGTGGGTCCGCGCGTACGCCATCGCGGCCAGCGAGATCGTCGAGTCCGGCACCGGCTGGGCCGGCGGGTGCGCCTTCAGGTACAGCTCCCAGGTCATCCCGTAGAACCCGGGCGGCCCGTCGTCCTTGCCGCGGTTCGCCAGGCCGTTGCGCTTGCGGTGGTACTCCGCGACCTGGGCGGCCGCGCCCCGGGACAGGTCCTTGTCGCCGACCGCGATCGCGTGCACGTGGTACGGCCAGTTGCCCTGGGCCGGCGTCCGCAGCCAGGCCGCGAACCCGACCGCGCGCATCGCCTTCAGCACCGCGACCCGCTGCGCGGCGCTCTTCGTCCGTACGTCGATGTCGACCGCGCCGCCACCGTCGTGGGTGCCCGACGACGCTTCCACGCCGCCCTTGTTGTACGACCCCTGCAGGATCGCGAACTTCGACCTGTACAGCCTCTCGGCGGCCTCGATCATCGCGACGGTCCGCCGGTTCATCGTGCAGCCCCGCCAGGCGATCCTTGCCTCAGGCATCTGCTTCTCCGGCGACCGCACCGAGGATCAGATCCGCGTCCTCGGCGGCGCCGAGGGCCTCCAGCTCGTCCAGCTCGGCATCGGTCAACTCGTCGTCGAACACGTCCGGCATCGTTCCTTCTCCCCCTTGACGTCCGCGGCCTCCCCCGGCACGCGAAATCGCCGTCCAGCGTAGGCGGCGTCCAGGTCACGGGTCGAGGGCCTTCCGGTAGGTGGAAGGTTTGAGGAACGTGAAGTTTTCGCCGCCGGCCGCGTGCCGGAGGGTGTGAGGTCCGCGGAGATGGGGTACCTCTAGGTGGTCCCGCGGTTCGGTCAGTGCCATTCGGGCATGGGTGGTGTTCACCGAGCCGCGAGTTCTCCCACTGAGGGGCGGGAGAACGACCGGTCCGGCGGGCGCGTCTTTCCCAGGATGCGCCCGCCGAGCTCGGAACTACAACGCGGACGCCACGAACAGGTAGCGGTTCAGGCTGAAGAAGTAGCCCGCACCGAGTCCGCGCAGGTCATCGGCCCAGGCCCGCGCCTCGTCCGCGGTGACGCCGGCATGACCGGGCACGAATCCGGCGACCACGTCGATCAGGCCCGCGCTGTACGTGCGGGCGTCGTACCCGGTGTTCAGGATCGGCACCACCTGGTGGTGGGTGAGCGTGAAACCGGACTTGACCAGTAGGTCGGCCAGCGTCCGGGGCAGATGCGGATCGGTCAGGTGGTCCTCGAACGCCGTGAGTACGCGCGCCATCCGCGCATCGTCACTCGACCGCCACACCAGCGAGCCCCAGTCGGTGTCCAGCAGCACGACGCGACCGGCCGGCCGGAGCACCCGGCGGACCTCGTCGAGCGCGCCGCCCACGTCGTCGAGGTACTCGAAGACCTGGGTCGACACGACCACGTCGAAGGCCTCGGCCGGATGCGGGATGCGCTCGACCGAGCCCGCCTCGAGCTCGATCCCCGGCCCCACGCCGGCCCGCGTCGCCGCGATCGCCAGCATGCTGTCGCTGATGTCGATCCCGCAGATCCGGCCGCTCGGCCCGACCTCGGTCGCCATCTCCGCGGCCAGCAATCCCGGTCCGACCCCGACGTCCAGGACCCGGTCCCCCGACCGCAACGCCAGTGCCGCCCGGACGATCCGGCGCTGTTCGATCACGTCCGGCGTCGTGTACATCGTCTCGATCTGCCGCGACATCCGCGGGTCGAACTGCAACCCGTCCACTTCAGCCTCTCCGCCCATTCCCACATCATGGTCCGCCATCCCGCCGCTCGGGAGGCCTTATCGGGGCGCGTCGCCGATCTGCCCCTGGTTAGCTTGGGCGCGTGATCGAACTCCCCGAGTCGTTTCTGCGGATGCCGCGCTGGTGGACCGAGGGGGCGGACTGGCTCGGCGGACTGACCGAAGCCGTGGAACAGCAGTGCTCGCGGTGGCGGCTGGAGGTCGCCGGGGAGCTGGCCCACGGATCGAATGCGATCGTCGTGCCGGTCGTCCGAGCGGGCGAGGAGTTCGTCCTGCGGATGTCGCCGCCCGGGACCGAGGTCGAGGAGCAGGTCCGGGCACTGCGCTGGTGGGACGGCCGGGGATGGCCCTCCTGTACGACGCCGACGTCGAGGCCGGCGCGATGTTGCTGGAGCGGTTGTCGACCCCGTTGACCACGAGGCCGGTCGACGAGGCGATCGACGTACTCGGGCGACTGATGCGCCGGCTGGCCGTCCCGGGGCCGGATGACGTGCTGTCGACCACGGAGATCGTCACCGAGCGGTCGGCCCAGCTGGAGCCGGAGTGGGAACGGCTCGGGCGGCCGTTCGACGGCGGGATCGTGCGGGAGGCGCTCGGCATCGCGCCGCGACTGGCCGGGACCACCTCGGAGCTGGCGGTCAACGGCGACTTCCACTCCGACCAGGTACTCGCGGGGTCGCGCGAGGACTGGCTGACCGTCGACCCGGTGCTGTTCCGCGGCGACATCGAGTTCGACCTCGGCCGGGTGCTGTGGACCCGGCTGGACGAGATGACCAGCATCCTGCCGTATTTCGAGACCGCGGTGTCCGCGGCCGGGCTCGACCGCGATCGGGCTCGGGACTGGGTCGTGTGGAGAACTGTCGACTACTGGCTCTGGGGGCTGTCGGCCGGGCTCACCGAGGATCCGGTCCGCTGCGCCCGACTGGTCGACGCCTTGTAGATGAAGCGGCTGCGGATCATCCGCGGGGTGTCGTTCGCATTGGTGGCGATCGAGTGCAGGATCCACGGGTGGGTCAGGAAGACGTCGCCCGCGCGACCGGTGAGCTCGATGACCCGGACCGGCAGTCCGTCCAGATCTGCTTCCACCATCGGCTCCACCGACCGCTCAGTGGACGTCAGACTGCGGAACCACGGATCGGACCGCAGCACCTGGTCCCGGATCGTCGTGAAATCCCGCTCGTCCGTCGTCGTCAGATAGCGAGCGATCACGCGATGGGAGCCGGCCACCTGCGGGGTTCCGCCGCCCCCGGGCTCGAGGTCGTCGAGCAGCCCCCAGATCTTCACGGCCGGCAACTCGTCCATCGGCTGGTCGAAGCCGACGTCGGTGTGCCACTGCCGATGCGGCACCACCCAGGGCTCGCCGGTCGGCATGGTGACCAGGACCTGCCCGAGGTGCGGTGGCTCGAGCCACGCGCCGAGCAGGTCGTCGAGCGCCGACCTGAGCTTCGGGCTCAGGATCGCGTTCGCCACCCGGTGCCGCTTGGTGGTCTTCAGCCCGGTCGGATGCAGGTTCGTCCAGGTCGACCGGTCGTCCGGGTCCATGCCGTGCCGCGCGGTGAGTTCGGACCACAACACCTCCCGCATCCGCGCGGCATCGTCGGCGGAGAACGCGGCCGGGACCTTCACGATCCCGTCGCGTTCGAAGGTCTCCCACTGCTGGGCGTCGAGCATTCACCCATGCTCCGTCCGACCGGCGCGGCCCTGCCACCCAATTAGTGCGCCGGCGCGAAGTCGTGGAAGCCGATCAGCTTCTGGATCTTGCCGTCGGCGCCGAGTACGACGATGTCGGTGCCGCCGGCGACCGGCTCCTGGCCGTCGGCCTGCAGGTGCCAGGTCCAGCGCAGGTAGGTGTGGTGCTCGTCGATGTCGCCGATCCGGACGAACGACAGCCCCGGGAACATCTGCTGGGCGGCGCCGACCAGCTTGTTCAGCTCGTCGTGGCCGTTGGTCTCGAAGCTCGGGTCGACGAAGGTGGCGTCCTCGGTCCAGGTGCCCGCGATCAGCTCGGCCCGGCGGTCGGCATCGGCCGCGTTCCACATCGCGAAGTACTGGTCGGCGAGAGCGTTGGCGTTCATGGTGTTTCCTCCTCGGAAGTTTCGGATGACCAGAACCTTGCCGCCGGTCGCCGGAACCGGTCGATGACGTCAGAGGTAATGGCGTTGTCTATGCCGGCGGTTACGGTCGGGGCATGGCAGCGACGATCGAGGAGACGTTCCAGCGCCCGGTGGGTGAGCTCCTGCGCGGCTGGCGGGAACGCCGCCGGCTCAGCCAGCTCGAGCTCGCGAACCGGGTCGAGGTGTCCACCCGGCACGTGAGTTTCGTGGAGACCGGCCGGTCCAAGCCGAGTCGCGAGATGGTGCTGCGGCTGGCGGAGCATCTCGACGTACCGCTGAGGGATCGCAACCAGCTGCTGCTGGCGGGCGGCTTCGCGCCGATCTTCAGCGAGGCGTCGCTGCACTCACCGGCGATGCTGGCGATCCGGACCACCCTGCGCCGGTTGCTGAAGGCCCACGAGCCCTACCCGGCCCTCGTCGTCGACCGCTGGTGGAACATCGTCGAGGCGAACGCCGGCGTCCAGCTGTTCACCACGGGCGTCGACGAAAAGTTGCTGCAGGCACCGATCAACGCGCTCCGGCTGACCCTGCACCCGGACGGCCTGGCCCGCCGGATCAGCAACATCGCCGAGGTCCGCGCCGCCGCGCTGGCCAGCCTGCAACGCCAGGCCGCCGCCACCGCCGACCCCGACCTCCAGGACCTGTACGACGAACTCCGCGAGTACGCCGCCGACGACCGGCCGGCGCACCCGGGGCCGGCCGAGGTCGTCGTACCGTTCAAGCTCACCCACAACGGGCACGAGCTCTCGTTGCTGACGATGATCGCCACGTTCGGCACGCCGCTCGACGTCACGGTGTCCGAGCTGATGATCGAGTCCTTCTACCCGGCCGACGACCAGACCGCCGAGTACCTCCGGACGCTCTGATGGCCAAGCCACCGCGCGAGCTGGCCGACACCGTCGAGCTCCACCTCCAGTACCTCGATCGGTATCGGCATGGTCACCGCTGGACCTGCTGAAGCACCTGGTCTTCATGGAGCGTCGCTGGCTGCGCTGGGGATTCGCCGCCGAGCCGGCCGACGCTGAACTGGATCCTCTTTCACGTCCTGCAGGAGTACGCGCGGCACGCGGGCCACCTGGACGTCGTCCGGGAACTGACGGATGGGGTCACCGGCGAGTAGGGCTGCAGGGTGCCTACTCGCCGGTGACCGGGTGCCCTACCGGCTTGAGGAGGGGGGACCGGCGGGGAAGGTGGTCGGGAAGCTCGGCGCCGGGACGCTCGGCTTCTCCGTCGGGAGGGTCGGCTTGGCCGTCGGGAGGGACGGCTTCGCGGTCGGGTACTGCTGCTTGCCCGGGTCGATGGTGACCTTGACTCCACCGGACACCGTCACCGTCGGCAGGCCGGCCTTCGGCACGGACGGCTTGGCGGTCGGCAGCGACGGCTTACCCGGCAGGCTCGGCTTCGGCGCCGGCGCGGACGGCTTCGCGGTCGGTACGCCGTCCACGCAGTCGGGCACCGACGGCGTCGGGACCGGCTTGCCCGGAACTGACGGCACGGTCGTCGGCAACGACGGCTTGGTGGTCGGCAGCGAGGGCTTGGCCGGCAGGGTCGGCTTCGCCGTCGGGAGCGACGGCTTGCCGGGCAGCGACGGCTGGGTGGTCGGAAGCTTCGGCAGAGCCGGCTTCCCGGTCGGGATCGGCAGGGTGGGCTTCGTGGTCGGCAAGGCCGGCTTGCCGGTCGGCAGCGACGGCTTGGCCGGCAGAGTCGGCTTCGCCGTCGGCAGCGACGGCTCACCAGGCAGCGAGGGCCGGGTGGTCGGCACCTTGCCGGGCACGTTGCTGGGCAGGCTTCCGGGCAGTTCCGGCTTGCTCGGCAGGCTCGGCTTGTCCGTCGGCACGCTGTTCGGGTCGATGGTCTTGTTGACCGTGACCTTGGGCAGCGTCGGCTTGGCCGGCAGGCAGGTCGGGTCGACCGACGGCACCTGCGGGGCCGCCGACGGCACCACTGCCGGCACCGGTGGCTTCGCACCGCCGGCCAGCAGGTTCTTCACCGGGGCCGGTCCCCCGACCGCGGCGGACACCGTCGCAACGGTTCCGGCCAGGGCGGTGACGCCCGCCGCGGCCAGTCCACGACGGAGCCAGGCCAGCCGCTTGCCGCGGCGCATCAGGTCGCCGGCGTCCGGCTGCCACGGCTCCAGGTCATAGTCGAGCGCGCTGCGAATCCGCTCGTCACTCATCAGTTTCCTCCAACTCCGCTGTCGATCAGGTCGGGTGCCAGACGCAACTTGGCCAGCGCCCGGGAAGCCGTGCTCTTCACGGTCCCGGCCGCCATGCCGAGCAGCTCGGCGGTCTCGGCCTCGGAGAGATCCTGCGAGTAGCGCAGCGCGACGACGGCTCTCTCCCGCACGGTCAGGCCGGCGAGAGCCGAGAGCACGGCCTCCCTGGTCTGCACGTCCTGGGCGAAGTCCGCTACCGCTCGCTGGTCCCAATCGTTCTGCACCGGGTCGCTGGGTACTTCGTTGTTCCAGCGCCGGCGGGCCTGGGAGAGGAACCGATTGACCAGCACCCGCCGTACGTACCGCAACGGGTCGCCGTTCAGCCGGTGCCATTTCGGGTAGGACCGCATCAACGCTTGCTGCACCAGGTCCTCGGCGGTGTGCCGATCGCCGCACAACATCTCCGCGAAGCGGAGCAAGGGGGTCGACTGCGCCAACACGAAGCGCTCGAAGTCGGCGTCCGCGGTCCGGGTCATCGATTCTCCTCTGCCTCTGTCACACCGGTCCAAACCCGCTGGGTGATCGATCGGGTTCTGTCCTGTCACCAACTCCTTCGAAGAAATTTATTCACGGGCTATACAGCCGCACGGTTTGTTTGTCACATTGGGTGAACACACCTTCACCGCCCCGGAGGTTCCGCCCATGCGTATCACCCGAAAAGTCACCTGTGCCGCCGGTCTGGTGGCAGTGCTGGCGATCTTTACCGCCACCTTGCCCAGCACCGCCGCGGCGCCCGATCCGGTCGCCGTCGCGGCCCGGCCGGTCGCCGGATCCAGCAACGTCAAGGTCGAGGGCAACCGGATCGTCCTCGGCGACGCCGCGGCCGCGATCGGCTCGACCGAGATCAAGCAGCGCTCCGGTCTCGCCGAGCTCACCCCGGTCCGTTTCACCACCGCGACCTCGGCCGTCGTCGTCGGTTACACCCTCGGTACGCCGGACGGTTCGTCGGCGGAGGTCGACGTACGAGCCTGGGTCAACGACAAGTGGTCCGAATGGACCGCGGCCAAGGCAGGTACGCCGACCGCACTGCCAGGCGCGAGCGACCAGGTCCAGCTGCGGATCATCGTCAGCGCTCCGCCGACCGGCGCGAGCCCGTGGGTCGGCGACGTGACCGTCCAGTCCACCGACAAGGCGGACCCGAGCCGGATGGCCGTCCAGGCCGCGCCGCTGAAGTCCCGCGTCTTCGCCACCCGCGAAGGCCTCGTCGGCGGTACGACGGCCAACGGCCACGTGATCGTGAGCCGCGACCACTTCGTCGCACTGCCGTCACGCAGAGGCCTGTCCGGCAACGGATCCGGCACCTACTCGGTCAAGGTCTGCACGGCGTCACGGTGTGTCTTCGAGCCGGTGTGGGACGTCGGCCCGTGGAACACCAAGGACGACTACTGGAACCCGAGTGCGACCCGGGAGATGTGGAAGGACCTGCCGCAGGGCAAGCCCGAGGCGCAGGCGGCGTACCAGAACGGCTACAACGGCGGGAAGGACCAGTTCGGCCGGACCGTCGCCAACCCGGCCGGCATCGACCTCGCGGACGGCACGTTCTGGGACGCGCTGGGCATGTCCGACAACGGGTTCGTGGACGTGACCTACCTGTGGACCGGCGACGGCGGCCGCGGCACAGTCTCGATCTCGTCGGGCTACCTGAACATCCGGAACGCCCCGAACTCGTCCGGGGCGGTCGTCGGCATGGCCGGCAAGTCGGCGCAGGTGACAGTCGAGTGCCAGACCACCGGGCAGAGCGTCACCGGCTCACAGGGCACCAGCAACATCTGGCTCCGCGTCAACGCCGGCATGTACGTCGCCAAGGCGTGGGTGTCGGCCGGCACCTTCGGCGCCTGCTGAACCTCCAGCACTCAGCAACCCCGCACACCGGCGTCGGCCGCACGCTCGATGAGCGTGCGGCCGATGCTTGGTGAGTGGCGGACGTCCGCCTTCAGCAGCCGTGGGTGATCTGGGCGCAGGTGTCCTCGCCCCAGCTGAGTTCGAAGGTCTTCACCGGACCGCGCGCGTTGGACAGCGTCACCTCGACCTGTGCGGCCGGCGCCACACCCTCCTTCCACGGAATTGCGACCAGGTGCTGCATGACCCAGTAGTTCCCGTTGATCACCGCTTCGGTGGTCTTGTCGTCCGGGAACCAGTACGTGACCTTCGTGATCCCGGCGGGGAGACGCCCCGCGGCCCAGAAGTACTCGTACTGCTGGCCGTTGACCGGGATGAGGTTGTTCGCAACAGCGAAGGTGCCGACGGACAGTGGTGGAGTGCCGATCGGCGCCGGCTGCCGGATCGAGCCCTGTCCCCCGCCGGTCCGGGCGAACGCCGTGTCGCAGCCGGCCCAGTTCTTGCTGTCGGCAAGGATCAGGACGGTGCCCGGCGCGCCGTTCAGCCGCGCGACGACCTTCGCACTCGAGCCCGGCGCGTTCTCGGCGTCCGCGTCCTTCAGCCACGACTTGCAGGCCGCGACCGGGTCGGCCGGCGGCGGCTGCGGCTGCGGCTGCGGCGGCTTCGGTACGACGGGCTTGGTGCCGGTGGTCTTCCCGGTCGTCGGCGCGGCCGTGGGCGTCACGGACGGCGGCTTCCGGACCGGCGGCGGCGTCGGCTGGGCCAGTGTCGTGGGTGACGGTGTAGGTGTCACCTGTGGCGAATCAGTCGGTGTTACAGGTGTCTGCGCCGGACCGCCGCCCGCGACCGCCGAATCGCCGGACGAGTGCCGGCTCCGCGCCACCGCCGTCCCGGCGATCGCGACGCCGGCGACCGCGGCGACCGCGAGTCCGCTCACCAGGATCGCGACCATCCGCCGTTTCCGGCTCTGTTCGATCATCGTTGCCCTCCACAACTTTCTGACACTCTGTCGGACTCAAGGACGCACCGCGGACGGGGAAGGTTCTGCGCTCAGCAGCCGTGGCTGATCTGGGCACAGGTCTGGACACCCCAGACCAGCCGGAAGTCGTTCACGACCGCGCCGGACGCGGACAGCAGGCGGACCCGGATCCTGGTCGTCGGCGGACCGCTCGTGGGGACCTGCTCGGAGACGTGGCGCATCAGCCAGAAGTCACCGTCGACCCGGGCGTCCACGGTCGCGCCGTCGGGGAAGGTGTACCGGATCGTCGCCACTCCGTCGGGCACCATCCCGCCGGCCCAGTAGAGCTCACGCCGGCCGGCCGCGAGCGTGACGTCGTTGCCGGCGACCGCGAAGGCGTCCGTGGTCTGTGCGGTCGGCTTCTGCAGCCGCTCGGGCCGTCGAGCCGACACCTGCGGCCCGAACGTGTTGTCGCACGCCATCCAGTACCGGCTGTCCGCGATCACGATCGTGGTGCCGGTCTCGTCGCTCAGCAGGCTCCGCCGGGTCGCGGTCGAGCCGGGACCTTGTTCGCCGTTCAGCGCTGCCAAACAGGTCGCCACCGTGATCGGCACATTGGTGTTCGAGGTCTTCGGAGTGGCTGACGGGCGCGGCGTTGCCGGCGGCGTGGTCTCGGGGCTGCTGGGCGACACCAGCGTCGTCGGTCCGGGATCCGCCGGATCAGAAGCCCGGCCGAGCAGTTGGCCGCCGGCCAGGATTCCACCGGTCGCGACCCCGCCGACCGTGATGGCCGCGATCGCGGCGGTGGCGAGGCCGCGGACCACGCGCCGGCGTCGGGCGCCCGCGATCACGCGTGCCGGGTCGAGCGGCGCGATGCTGCCGTCCGGCGCCAGGGCGGACCGGAGGTCGTCCTCGGTCGTCGTACTGCCCTTGTCGTTCATCCTCGGTCTCCTACGTAACTGCCGCTCAACTCCGGAGCGACCCGCAGCTTCGCCAGCGCCCGCGCGTTCGTGCTCTTCACCGTGCCGACCGCCACCCCGAGGACCGCCGCCGCCTGCTGCTCGGTGAGGTCCTCGACATACCGCAGTACGACGACCGCACGCTCGCGCCGGCTCAGCGCCGACAGGGCCGCGCCGACTGCCAGCCGGCGTTCGACCGCACCGGACGGATCGGCGACGAACCGCCCGGGGTTCGCGCCGGAGCGGTCCGGGCCGGACAGGCCGACGTACAGGTCCAGCTCGACCGGGTCGCCGCTGGGCCGCTCACGCCACGGCCGGCGTCGTACCCAGGACAGGTGCTGGTTGACCACGGCCTGCCGGACGTAGCCGAACGGGTCGGCCATCTCGATCCGGTCCCACCGCAGGTACGCCTTCTCCAGCGCGGTCTGCACCAGGTCCTCCGCCAGGCCGGCGTCGCCGCAGAGCATCCGCGCGAAGTGCACCAACCGCGCGGACCTGGCCAGCACGAACGCCGTGAAGTCGTCGTCACGACTTCCCGAAGCCGCCATCTGCTCTCCGTCCTACCGTCCTCACACAGAGGACGCCGAACGGGGGTGATTGGTTCTTCGGATGCCGAAGATCGGTCAGTTGCGCTCGGTCGGAGCTGCCGCGCCGCTGGTGACGGGCTGATCGGCGGTGCGATCCACTGGTCCGCGGGTGGGCGATTCCGGGGTGATCGGGCGGATCGTCAGGCGCGGGAGGGGCAGGATGTCGGCGGCCAGGCGGACGCGGTTGCGGCCGGCGGACTTGGCGGCGTACATCGCCCGGTCGGCGCGGAGCAGCAGGTCGTCGACGGTGCTGCCGTCGGCCGGGTAGACGGCCACGCCGATCGAGACGGTCAGCCGGAACGTGTCGGGGCCGAGGCCGGGCTCGTCCAGGACGCCGGCGCACATCGCCGCGAGCGGGCTGGCGGCGACCGCGTTGCGGAGCCGGTCGGCGGTGACCGTCGCCTCGTCGATCCCGGTCTCCGGCAGCGCGATCACGAACTCCTCGCCACCGAACCGGCCGATCACGTCCTTCGCCCGGATCGCACTGCGCAGGATCGTCGCGACCGCGCGGAGCGCCTCGTCGCCGACCAGGTGCCCGTGGCGGTCGTTGACCTGCTTGAAGTGATCGATGTCGATCAGCAAGACCGCCATCGGTTCGCGCTGGTTCCGCGCGGTGCGCAGCATCTCCTCGGTCCGGCGCCGCCACCAGTCGACCCGGGTCAGGCTGGTCTTCGGATCCGTCTGCGCCTCGGACTCCAACTGGCCGAGCAGCAGGGCCCGCTGCGCGGTCAGCGTGATCGGGATCGCCACGAACGCGAACCACGGGTTGATCAGGCAGGCCGCCGCGAGCAGGCAGCCGAGGGTGGCGGCGGTCGCGTCGGTGCAGAGATCGTCGAGCCCGCCGATCGCCTCCCGCCAGCTGCTGCCGGGGATGATCAGCGAGATCGCCAGCCCACACAGGACCGTGTCGGTGACGACGTACGCCAGCGCGCCGGCCAGCATCGAGACGACCAGCCCCAGGTCGCTGCCGCCGGTCAGGTCACGGGCCGAGGCGAAGACCGCGTGCGCGGCGCCGACGGCGAGCACGTACACCGCGGTCGAGAAGGCCCAGCGGTACGGGATGCATCTGCCGGCCCGGATCCGCCACCAGATCCGGAGCAGGACGGCGACCAGGATCGCCAGCGCCGGATGCAGCACCAGGGCGGCCGCGATCATCCAGGCCGGGGCCAGGTCCTTGTGCAGCGCTCCGCCCCGGCGCCGCCGGTTCTCCACCCGGCGGGCACCCTCGACCGCGATCAGCGCCGACACGGTCAGCGCGAACACCACGTCGATCCCGCGCCAGCTCGGCAGCGCGGAGAACGCCTGCACGGCGTACCCGATCGCGGCCAGGTCGACGAGCACCACGACGGCGAACGCCGGGACCGTCAGGGTCCAGAGCGCCCAGGAACCAATCGCTCGCCTACTCTGCGCAACCATCCCTCCCACGGTACGACGAGTGAGCGTCTCGTCCCAATCCGCGACGGCGCGCGGTGGATGACGAGTTGAGAACGATGGCCGATGGTTGATGATTCAGTCGTTTGATCAACGATCAAACGACCGGATCCCTGTCTGCACAGGGATTCACTTGTGACGGCGGGCCGCGCCGAACAGGCCCCGGACGATCTCCCGGCCTGCGGTGCGGGCGAACTGCTTGAACGCGGACGAGCCGATCACCTGCTCGACCACGGACTTCTCCTGCTTCTGCGCGCGCGGCCGGGGAGCCTCCTGCTGCTGCTTGGCCTGCTCCTGCGCCCGGCGCTCGGCCTCCGCCTGCTCGGCGCCGGCCTGCACGGCGGCCGCGAGCTTCTCGTACGCCGACTCCCGGTCGATCACCGCGGTGTACTTCGCGTTGTTCGGCGACGCCTGCACCGACGCGGTCAGCTGCTCCGCCGAGGCCGGCGCCATCAGCGACTGCGGCGCCCGCAACCGGGTCCACGCAACCGGCGTCGGCGCGCCCCTCTCGTTCATCACCGTGACGATCGCCTCGCCGATCCCGAGCTGGGTGAGCACCTCGCCCAGGTCGTACGACGAGCTGGGGAACGTCGACACCGTCGCCTTCAGCGCCTTCGCGTCGTTCGGCGTGTGCGCCCGCAACTGGTGCTGCACCCGCGAACCGAGCTGCGCCAGCACGTCGTCCGGCACGTCCTTCGGCGTCTGGGTGACGAAGAAGACGCCGACACCCTTCGACCGGATCAGCCGGACGGTCTGCGCGATCGAGTCCAGGAACGCCTTCGACGCGTCGTCGAACAGCAGGTGCGCCTCGTCGAAGAAGAACACCAGCTTCGGCTTGTCGACGTCGCCGACCTCGGGCAGGTCGTGGAACAGGTCGGCCAGCAGCCACATCAGGAAGGTGGAGAACAGGGCCGGCCGGTCCTGCAGGTTCGGCAGCTCGAGCAGCGACACGACGCCCTTGCCGTCGCGCTGCTGCATCAGGTCCGCGGTGTCGAACTCCGGCTCGCCGAAGAACGCCTCCGCACCCTGGTCGGCGAACCCGATCAGCGACCGCAGGATCACCCCGGCGGTCGCCGCGGACAGCCCGCCGAGCTCCTTCAGGTCGTCCTTGCCCTCGTCGGACGTGAGGTGCTGGATGACCGCCCGCAGGTCCTTGAGGTCGAGCAGCATCAGCCCGGCCTTGTCGGCGTAGTGGAAGATCAGCCCGAGCGACGACTCCTGGACGTCGTTCAGCCCCAGCACCTTCGACAGCAGCACCGGCCCGAACGACGTGATCGTGGCCCGGACCGGGATCCCGGTGCCCTGCCCGCCGAGCGCGTAGAACTCGGTCGGGAAGCCGGACGCGGTCCAGTCCTGGCCGATCGACTTGGTCCGGGACAGCAGCTTGTCGTTCCCCTCGCCCGGCTGGGAGATGCCGGACAGGTCGCCCTTGATGTCGGCGGCGAACACCGAGACACCGGCCGCGGACAGCTGCTCGGCCATCAGCTGCAGCGTCTTCGTCTTGCCGGTACCGGTCGCGCCGGCGACCAGGCCGTGCCGGTTGACCATCGAGAGCGGGATCCGGACCGCGGCCTCCGGTTGCGGCTCGCCGTCGACCAGCAGCGCGCCGAGCTCGATCGCCGCCCCCTCGAACGCGTACCCCTGCTTGACGGTCCCCACGACGTCGGCTGTCTCGGCCATGTCAGCGTGCCTTTCCCCGGTTCGACGAACTATCCGCTGCGCATGCTAACCCTCCGGCGTCACCGCATCACGACCACACGCGTCGCACCCGCCGCGAAGGACCAGATGGTGGCCGACATCGAGGCCGAGACCCGGATGCAGCCGTGCGAGGCCTTGTAGTTCGTGCCGAGCAGGTAGTCGGCGTGGATCTGCCGCCCGTTCGACTTGTACGTCGGGATCTGGTGGAACCCGATCCCGCAGGGCGCGAACCGGACGAAGTTGTTCAGGTACAGGCTCGCGCCGTCGGTGTTCTTCCGGATCCGGGCCGCCCGGCCGCACTTGGCGCCACTGGTGTAGTTCCCGGCCTTCAGGTACGCCGGGTTGTCGATGATCCCGCCCTGCCGGACGATCTTGCCGCGGGCATCGATGAGCCAGACCCAGTTCTGCGTCTGGCTGATCACGATCCGGCGACCGGTGCCCGACCGGCGCGGCACCGCCCGGACGTCACACCGTTTCGCGGTCGACGCCATCAATCGCGCGTACGTCGTACTGTTCAGGGAACCGGTCTGGCTCAGGACGTTGGCGGACTGGAACCGGACGGTGGCGGCCTGGGTCATGGCGCCGACCCTGCCGTCGACCGGGCCCGCGGTGCAGCCGATCGCGTTCAGCCGGGTCTGGGCCGCTCG
Source organism: Kribbella sp. NPDC048837 (assembly GCF_055586945.1). Lineage (NCBI taxonomy): Bacteria > Bacillati > Actinomycetota > Actinomycetes > Propionibacteriales > Kribbellaceae > Kribbella > Kribbella sp. NPDC048837. Next base: position 223,116 of record NZ_JBVJHF010000002.1, on the reverse strand, counting down.
CACCTGGGACACGGTGATCGCGTCCGCCGGCAGCGTCGCACCGAGGGCGACGACCGTGACGACCGCCGTCGCGAGGCCGAGTTTGGACAGAATTCGCATGCGGTTAACCCCCCTTGGTCGCGGGTGCGGAGTCCGCTCCCGCTGCTCCTCATCCTGTGGGACGCCGGACGGCCGCGAAAGGTTGAGACGCCCTTCCGGTCTGTTCCGGTGACATTTACTACCTCTCACAAGACCTTTTACCCCGCTAGACTTCGGGGGGTGATCTTCAAGCGCGTCGGGGAGGAACGGCCGTACCCGGACCATGGGCTCAAGCCGAAGGACTGGTCGTCGCTGCCGCCACGGCAGGTGCGGCTGGACGAGCTCGTGACGACCAAGGGCACCCTCGACCTGAACGCGCTGCTCGACGAGGACTCCACCTTCTACGGCGATCTGTTCGCGCACGTCGTGGAGTGGAAGGGCGACATGTACCTCGAGGACGGCCTGCACCGCGCTCTGCGTGCCGCGCTGCAGCAGCGTCTGGTCCTGCACGCCCGGGTTCTGGTCGTGGACTGACCATGTCTGCTCACGGGGGGTTGAGCCGATGACAGCGATCCATCCGCAGCCGAGGCCGCACTCGCGGATCCACTGGCGGACTCCGATCACGATGGTGATCCTGCTCGGGATCCTGGTCGGCGGCGGCTGGTGGGGGTGGAACTCCCTGATCAACAGCAGCGCCGAGCCGACCTGCGTCGAGCAGAAACTGCCGAACAACCGGCTCGTGCCCAAGCAGGTCGTGCTGAACGTCTACAACGGCGGTGCCAGGGCGGGTTCGGCGCAGCGGGTCGCGGACGCGCTGAAGAAGCGCGGTTTCAACATCAGCAAGGTCGCGAACGAGCCCAAGGGCGACAAGATCGACGTGGTCTCGATCCGCGGCGCCAGCGACAACGCGCCCGAGGTGCTGCTGATCGCCGGCCAGCTGAACCAGAAGGCCCTGATCATCGCCGACGGCCGGACGGACCACACCGTGGACCTGGTCATCGGCGCCGGCTTCGGCTCCGTCCGCCTGAAGGGCATCCCGTCGGTCGCCGTCCCCGCCGACAGCAGCGTCTGCCTCCCGGTCGTCCACACCCCGCAGCCGATCCCCTCGGGGCAGAACCCGAACTAAAGCTGTTCGCGGCCGCGTTCGCCGAACCAGCCGGCCAGGCGGCCGGCCCGGCTGACCGCGCGCAGCCGCCGCACGGTCTGCTCGCGGAGGGGGCTGGGGGCAACGACCAGCAGTGAGTCGGCGGCCCGTAGGACGGTCCGCCGGTCCGGGACGAACGCGCGGTCACCGCGGATGATCAGCGAGACCGAGACCCCGGCCGGCAGCCGCAGTTCGCCGATCTCGACGCCGGCCAGGCGGGACTCGCTGGGCACGTACACCTGGAGCATGTCGGCGCCCAGGGACTCCAGCGGCGCCACGTCGATGTCGACCTCGTGCGCGGCGTTGTCGTCGAGCACGTTCAGCCGGCGCGCCAGCCAGGGCAGCGACGGCCCCTGCAGCAGCGTGAAGAGCAGCACCAGCACGAACACCACGTCGAAGATCCGGTCCGCCTGCGGCACGCCCTCGGCGAGCGGGATGGTCGCCAGCACGATCGGCACCGCCCCGCGCAGCCCCGCCCAGGAGATGAACGCCTGCTCACGCCACGGCACCCGGAACGGCGTCGTCGACACCGCGACCGACAAGAACCGGCCGACCACGGTCACCGCGATCCCGATCACCAGCGCGAGCAGTACGTCGTTCAGCCGGAAGCGGCCCGGCGACGCGAGCAGCCCGAGCATCACGAACAGCCCGATCTGCGCCAGCCACGCCAGCCCGTCCACGAACGACCGGGTGGCCATCCGGTGCGGCAGTTCCGCCCGCCCGAGGACCAGCGAGGTCACGTAGACCGAGGCGAACCCCGACACGTGCAGCAGCACCGAGCCACCGGCGTACGAGATGATCGCCAGCGACAGCACCGCCAGCGGGTAGAGACCGGCGGAGCCGAGCGCCATCCGGCGGATCAGGCCGACGCTGATCCACCCGATCACGAACCCGAACAGCGCGCCGACGACGAGCTCGTAGATCACCAGGCCGCTGAAGTGGAGCAGGCCCTTCTCGCTGACCTCGCCGGTGCTGACCAGGGTGACCAGCAACACGGTCGGGGCGTCGTTCAGACCGGACTCGGACTCCAGCACACCCCGCAACCGCGGCCGGATCGGGACTCTGCGCAGGACCGAGAACACCGCGGCCGCGTCGGTCGGCGACGTGACGGCCCCGAGCAGTACGGCGATCTGCCAGTCCAGGCCGAGGACGTAGTGCGCCACGCAGGCGACCACCCCGACGCTGATCGCGACCCCGACGGTCGCCAGGACGACGCCCAGCGGCATCACCGGGCGGACCTCGTTCCACCGGGTGGTCAGACCACCCTCGGTCAGGATCACCACCAGCGCGGCGAACCCGAGCGCGTGCGCCAGCTGCGCGTCCTCGAAGTGGATGTGCCCCGGCCCCGACTCGCCGAGCACGAGCCCCATCCCCAGGTAGATCAACAGCGACGGGAGCCCGAGCCGCCCGCTCAGCCGGACCGCGACGATGGCGACCAGCAGCACCGCCGCCCCGGCGAGCAGGATCCGATCGAGCTCCGAAACGTCCAACGGTGGGCCCCCTCGTCGCGGTCAGGTCCCGAGCAAGGTCCAGAGAGACGAAAACCCTGACGCATCACACAGCATCAGGGTCTCCGGCTATCTTCCACCCTCGAGGGGCGGTTGGCGGTGGCGGAGGGATTTGAACCCTCGGACGGGGGTTGCCCGTCACGCGCTTTCGAGGCGCGCTCCTTCGGCCGCTCGGACACGCCACCGCCGCAGAGGCTATCAAGGTCTGTGCCCGATAAAGAAATCGCGGAGCCGCGCGCCCGCCTCGTCGGCCATCACGCCGCCCACGACTTCCGGCCGGTGGTTGAGCCGCCGGTCCCGGACGACGTCCCACAACGACCCGACGGCGCCCGCCTTCTCGTCGTACGCCGCGAAGATCAGCCGCTCCAGCCGGGACAGCACGATCGCGCCCGCGCACATCGTGCACGGCTCCAGCGTGACGACCAGCGTGCAGCCGGTCAGCCGCCACTCGCCGACGTGCCGGGCGGCCTCCCGGATCGCCAGCACCTCGGCGTGCGCGGTCGGATCGCCGGTCAGCTCCCGCTCGTTGTGCCCGCGCCCGATCACCTCGCCGTCGGCGTCCACCACGACCGCCCCGATCGGTACGTCGGGCAGCGCCTTCTCGCCCTCCGCCAGCGCGAGGGTCATCAACCGCGCCCACTCGCGCCGCAGCGCCGGACTAACCAATGGCCTCGATCGCCTCGTGGAACTGGTTGCCGAACCCCAGCGCCTCGGCGATCTCCTCGAGCATCTCCTCCGGGTAGAGGTCGACGTCGTCGCACAGCGCGCCCAGGTCCATCGCGCTCAGGCCGAGATCCGCGATGATCGCGAGGTCGCCGGCCGGGACCTGCTCGTCGTCGTCATCGGCGAGCGGGATGTCGAGCTCGTCGACCACCTGCCGGGCCAGCGGCCACTCGGTCGCGGCGGTCACGTCGGAGATCAGCAGCCGGGCCCGGCCACCGAGCACGCGGAGCAGGATGAAGAAGTCCTCGTCGACCGAGATCATCCCCAGCACCCCGGCCTCGCCCGGGTAGCGCCGCAGGGCCGACACCAGCGTGGACAGGTCGGGCTCACCGCGCAGCACCAGCGGTGTGACGGTCCAGACCCCGTCCTCGGTGTAAGCGGCGACCGCGAAGTCGAGATCGGTGGTCATCGGCCCAGCCGTGGCATCAGACACCGGTTCATCGTCGCAGACTCCCGCCGGACACGGGAGGTATTCGTGATCTCGACGCGGTATCGGTACCACCAACGATCAGTGATGGTACGTCGCTCTCCGCATCGCCTCGCGGAGCTGCCGGACCCGGGCCCGTCGGGGTGCGATCCGGTCCCGGAGGGCGCGGGCCTCCTCGAGCTCCCGCAGGAACGCGGCCCTGCGGCGGAGGCGGTCGAGCTGCTCGGGCGTCTTGGCCGCGTTCTCGGTCATCGGCGTACTCCCTGGTGGGCTAGGCAGGGCAGATTCCGGTGCACCTTCGAGTCTGGCAGCGAGCGCGCTTCCCCGCGCCGAATCGCCGACGGTACCGTTCGGGCTTATGCAGATCCTCGTCGTGGACCACCCGCTCGTCGCCCACAAGCTCACCGCGCTGCGGGACGAGCGCACGGACTCACCCACGTTCCGTCGGCTGACCGAGGAGCTCGTCACGCTGCTCGCCTACGAGGCGACCCGGGACGTCCGGACCGGTCCGGTCACCGTCCAGACCCCGGTCGCCGAGGCCCAGGGCGTGAAGCTGACCGCGCCGAAGCCGCTGGTCGTGCCGATCCTGCGGGCCGGCCTCGGAATGCTCGAAGGCATGTCCCGGCTGCTGCCGACCGCGGAGGTCGGGTTCCTCGGCATGGTTCGCAACGAGGAGACGCTGACGGCCTCGACGTACGCCGAACGGCTGCCGGAGGATCTGTCCGGACGGCAGTGCTACGTGCTCGACCCGATGCTGGCGACCGGCGGGACGCTGGCCGTGGCGATCCAGTTCCTGGTCGAGCGCGGCGCCGACCACATCACCGCGATCTGCCTGCTCGCCGCGCCGGAAGGGGTCGAGCGGGTCGAGCGCGAGCTCACCGATCTCGACGTACCGTGCAACCTGGTCATCGCCGGCATGGACTCGCACCTGAACGAGAAGGGCTACATCGTGCCCGGCCTGGGCGACGCCGGAGACCGCTTGTACGGCGTCGCCCAGTAACTCGCCTACACCAGTCCCGGTACGCCGGGAGCCCGAAAAAACTTCTGCGAACTACTCATCGATTGATGTTAGAAGCTGCCCGGGAGGTCGGCCGACTCGAGCGAGACGAGCTGCGCGGGGGTCGGGGAGGTGAGCTCGGACAGCCGGTGGGCCTGGCGCTCGGTCATCGCCTGGAAGATCTGGCGGGCCGAGCGGCCGTTGCCGAAGCCCTCGCCGCGGGGCAGTTGCTCGAACAGCTCCGACAACGCCGTCCGCGCGTCGCCCGACAGCTCGTACTGGTGCTCGCGTGCCTGGTACTCGACGATCGCGACCAGCTCGGCGGCGGTGTAGTCGTCGAACAGCAACGTCCGGGTGAACCGGGACGAGAGACCGGGGTTGGAGCCGATGAACCGGGACATGTCGTTGACGTACCCGGCCACGATCACCACGAGGTCGTCGCGGTGGTCCTCCATCAGCTTCACCAGCGTCGCGATCGCCTCGGCGCCGAAGTCGTTGCCGATGCCAACCGGTGCCAGCGAGTACGCCTCGTCGATGAACAGGACGCCGCCGAGCGCCTGGGTCACCGCCGCGGTGGTCTTCGGTCCGGTGTGGCCGACGTACTCGCCGACGAGGGCGGTCCGGTCGACCTCGACCAGATGGCCGCGGCGCAGCAGGCCGAGCGCCTTGAGCACCCGGCCGTACAGCCGGGCCACGGTGGTCTTGCCGGTGCCGGGGTTGCCGGCGAAGACGAGGTGCCGGCTCAGCGGCGGCGCGGGCAGTCCGGCCTCCTGCCGCATCCGGACCGCCTGCATCAGCTTCACCATCGACTGGACGTCGCGCTTCACCCGGTCCAGCCCGACCTGCTCCTCGAGCTCGGCCAACACGTCCTCGAGCGTCTCGTCCTCGGGCGGCATGCTCTCGTCAAGCATCCCGACCGGGGTGACCGCGGGTGCACCGGCAGCGGCCACAGCCTGGCCGACCATCGGTACGCCGTCGACTGTGCAGTCCTCGAAGACCGGATTCGCCCCGTCCTCCTGACCGATCGACTCGACGCAGTCGCGGATCCGCAGATGCTGGAAGACCGGTGCGGACGCCTTGCTCAGATGGAGCGCCGGGTACTTCGTCCCGGTGACGTCGCAGTCGGCGTACGTACCGGCGGCCCTCTCGGCCAGGAAGATCCCGTTCTTGGCGACCGCGGACACCCGCAGCGCCCGCACGGCCGGCGCGGCGCCCGACCAGACCACGAGGCCGGAGCCGTCGCAGTCCACGATCGTCGTCGCACCGATCTCGGCCGAGCCGCCGGCGCCCACCACGATCCCGGCCGCCTTCGAGCCACTGACCCGGACCGCCTCGATGCTGGCGAGTCCCTCACCCGCCACCTCGATCCCGGTCCCCACGGTTCCGCTGACCGACGAGGCCCGGAAGCCCGTGGCCGCGGTGGACTTCAGGTGGACCCCGGTGCCGCCGCCGCTGATCCGGCAGTCCTCCGCTTCCGCGGTCGCCGCATCGACCACGGACACCGCGGTCAGTCCGACGTCGCTGATCCCGCACCTGGTCAGCTCGACCCGCGACGAGGCCGTTGCGTGGACGCCGTGCTCCGCGCCCTCGCGGACGAGACAGTCCGTCAACCGGGCGATCGCCGTACCGGTCAGATGGACGGCGCTGTACGCGGGGCGGTCGAAGCGACTGTCCGTCAGGGTCGCGGTCGCGGAATCCGAGACCAGCAAGGCGTTCGCGCCCGCGTCCGCGACGATGCAGCCGGCCGCGGTCAGGTCTGCCTGGTCCTGGGCGACGAGCCCACTGGCCCGCGCGTTCCGGACCCGGCAGTCGGTCAACTCGGCCTTCGCCGTCCCCGCCGCATGGACCCCCGGCCCACCGGCCTGCTCGATGCGTACGTCGGTCAGCGCGGCGGTCGACGCGTCCTCGAGAAGCACCCCGGCCAGGCCGGTCTGCCGGATCACCCCTTCGGTCGCTTCGAGCCGGCTCGCACCACGCAACCGGAAGCCGTACCCCGAGGTCGCGGTCAGCCGCAGCCGGGACGCCTCGAGAAAGGCGGCCCCGGAGAGGACGACGCCGATCCCGTCGATCGTGTCGATGACGGTGTCCTCGAGCTTGGCCCGGACCCGGCCGGACAGGTGGACCGCGGCCAGCCGGCCCTTCTCCAGTCGCGACCGGCGCAGCATCAGCGTGGTCACGCCGTACCCGGTCAGGTCGGAGCCCTGCTCGGTCCCTTCGTTGCCTCGGGCATGGATCCGGCCGGTCACGACGCAGTCGTCGAGCAGCAGCCCGGCGCCGGGGGCCACCCCGATGGCCGGCGTACTGCCGTCGTCGCCGGCAGCGCGAACCACCAGACCCCGGAGGGAGCACTCGAGCCCCTCTGCCACCACCGCGGGCTCGCCCGGTCCGCCGGTCAGGGTGACACTGCCCTGCCCTTGCTCGGCGATCACCGCGACCGAGCGGTCCAGCCGGACCTGTTCGGCGTACTCGCCGGGGCTGACGACGATCACGTCGCCGGGCGATGCGGCCCGGACCGCCTCGGAGATCCGGCGGAACGTTCCCCGGCCCTTCGGGGCCACGTAGCGATTGGTCATGCTGCTCCTTGCGGGCCCGGGGGCACCAACAGCCCGGACGTCGTCGTCACCGGCTGCGGAACCGTGATGTTGCCCGGCAGCACCAGCGGTGACGTGGGCGACTGGTACCAGGACGGGTTGATCGAGGCTCGGTAGGCACTGGTCAGGAACGAGCTCTGGATCGACTTCTCGAAGACCCGGAACGGCAGCTGCAACCAGAAGTCCGCGAACCCCTGCCGGTGGAAGAACCTGGTCCCGCCGATGCCGGTGGCGAGGTTCTTCACCAGTGCCGTGCTCACACCGGTCGTCAGCGTGGCCACGGCGTTGATGCCGCCGTCGCCGACCGCTTCCCAGCCGGTCAGCTTGACCGTCGTACCGTCGGCGTTCGAGACGCCGAAGATCGCCGCGTTCATCGTCCCGTTCACGAAACCGGACAGCACCGACGGCGCGAGGTTGAACGCGAAGTCGAAGGTGCCACCGCGCCAGCGGGTCGGCCCCTCGTTGCCGCCCCACTCGTTCGACCAGAACTTGTCGTGGTTCATCGGCCGGCGGTTCCAGTGCTTACCGCTGTCGACGTTGGTCAGCCCGAGCTTGAGGTTGCGCAGCGACCCGCCGAGCTTGGTCTCGGTCAGCGCGGTCCCGACGCCGGTCTTGATCGTCGAGCTGACCGCCGCGTTCATCAGTGACTTGAGCGCGTCCTTGCCGGTGAACGGCTTGTTCTGCGCGGCCGAGACGATCGCGTTCACGATCAGGTTCGCGGTGAACTCGAGGACGAAGTCCTGGGCGAACTCCAGCATCGCCTTCTGCGCGACGACCTTCCAGTACGGCGTGTATCGCGCCTCGCGGAAGGCGGCTCCACCCGGCGGCGTGATCGTGGTCCCGTGCACGGTCCATTCGGTGTTGTTCAGCCACGGCATCCGCTGGGCCTCACGGACCCGCCGGCCCCAGCCGCGCAGCTCGGTCAGCGCCCCGCGGAAGTCGTACTCGTTGCCGGTCAGGTGCAGCCGGCCGTCCCGCAGTTCGAAGACCAGCCCGTTGTCCGCGCGCTCGCCGAGCAGGTTCCCGTTCCGGTCGTAGAGCTTCCACTGCCCGCGCCACGCGTCGGTCTCCAGGAAGTTGTTGCCGGACGGCTTCCGGTCCCGCACGACGGAGCCGTGGTCGAACTCCTTCCAGCGCCGCAGGTCTGTGATGCCGTTGTCCAGGTGGTACTCACGGATCCGGATCGGCCCGCCCTCGACGTGCAGTGGCGTTTCCCGGACGACCTGGCCGGTCCCGGGCAACTGGTCCCGGCTGTAGACGGCGCCCCGGGCCCAGTCCGCCTGCCAGCCACCCTCACCAGTGCTCCACACCCGGTGCAGCGATCCGCCCACCTGGTTTCCGAACTTGTCGAACTCGCCGCTCCGCCAGCCGTTCGCGGTCCACCACGACTCGACGTACCGGCCGCCGTCCAGCATCCGCCGATCGCGGACGAGGTTGCCGGCGGCATCGAAATCACGGAACGAGTCGTCCCAGGACAGCGAGTCGTCGGTCGACCCGCGGAAGTACTGCCGGTCGCCCCCACGACCGCCGATCGCGGTGCCGTTCACATCGACCTCTCGCCAGGTCCAGCGGGCCGAGTCGGACGCGCCGGTGCCCTGGACGAAGACGCCGTCGCGGTCCGGGCTCCTGCTGGACAACCCGGTCAGGTTACCGTGGGCGTCACGCTCGTTCCAGACCGTCCGGATCGCCGGATCGGGGTACTCGCGAACCACACCGGCCGGCCCGCTCTCCCGGACCACGACCCAGTTCCCGTTGACGTGCTGGACGTCCTCCCAGCCCTGCGCGGTGTTCACCCGCCAGCCACGGTTCGCCCCGGCCTCCCAGGGCATGCCGCCACCCGGGTGCGGGACCGCCGGCTGTCCGGCGTGGTCCCCGACCTTGATCTTCGTCCCGTCGCCGAGCGTCCCGGACGATCGCACGAAGTTGCCGTGCGCATCGATATCCACGGAAGCGCCGTCCATCCCGACGTACCGGGTGCCGTGCTGGTTGCCCTTCGACCAGCTGTAGACCTGGAAGCGGCCGTCGTCGGCGAAGTGGGCGGCCGATCCGCCCGGGCGCGGATTGTCGAAGATCCGGCCGTCCCGGATCCAGACCGGCGGCCGCTGCTCGCCCTGGCGGATGACGGTCAGCAGCTCGTTGCCAAGGTTGACCGCACTGCCGGAGTCCTTGCCCTGCCGGGCGTGCTGCACCCAGGTGTCGGCCCTGGTCACCGTGTTGTCCGCGGCGCGAGTCACCGTGTACTCGCGGTACTGGCCGGCCGTCTCGGGCAGGTGCCAGGAACCCCACTTCTGCTGCGCGACCACGGTCTCGGCACGGCCTCCGACGGTTCTGGTGAACGTGTCGGTCCAGCCGTCCCCGATGCGCTCCAAGGTCCGGTTGCCCTGGGCAATCACCGACGCGTGGTCGTCGTACCGGTGCCACTGCCAACTGCCGTCGGCCTGCTTGGTCCCCAGCACATGCCCGGTCCCGCTGTGGTACTTCTGCAGACCGTCCCGGTACTCGCGGACCGTGTGGTACGAGCGGTCGACGTCACGCCAGCCGGAGCCGGCGGTGTCGAAGTGCCGCGTTCCCCAGCCACTGACAGCGCCGGCCTGGTCGTACGTCGTCCATCCCGTACTGCGGTCGAACCGGCCGAAGCCGAGCGTGTCGGTCTTCCGGAAACTGTCCAGGACCGACCCGTCCGGCAACCATCGCCGTTCGAACACCTCGACCGGCTTCCCGGTCGAGCTGAGCAACTTGATCCGACCCTTCCCCGCTCCCGACACATCCACCCGGCCGTGGTGGAAGGCACCGTCGCCGACCGCATTGGTGCCGTCGACTCGGGTCCAGGTGTTGTCGGCCCGGTTGACGACGTACGTGAACCCCGTCGGGCGGTTGCCACGGACAACCGGGAAACCCTGCTCGGTGAGTTGGCCGGTGCGCGAGAACTGGTGGTACTCGCCGTTGCGCGGACTACCGGGCAGGTTCAGTTCGAGCCGGACCAGGCCGTTCGCATCCATCGTGACGTGATGCGGTGCTGCGTTGGCCGCCGTCCAGGTGACGGCGCCGTTCTGGTCGCGGGTCACCCGGCCGCCGGCGATGCCGAGCGCGTGACCGTCGAGGTCGGTGACCTCCCGGAGCACCTGGCCCTGCAGGTCGAAGACATCATGTCCGCCCGGCCGGGCAACGATGACCTCGCCGGCCACGATGTTCGCGGGCCGGGCGGCGATCGGCTGGAAGTTCCCATCCAGCCGCTGGGCCGTGGTCGCGGCGATCTCCAGGAAGCCTGTCTCGCCGGGCAGGTTGACGGTGTGCCCGTGAGCCCGGAAGGCGCCGTCCCCGTTGTAGAGCTGATAGTTGCCGTTGTCCATGACTCGGTAGCCGCCGCCATGGCCGTGCTGCACCACCGGACCCGGCGTACCGGCCGGGTCGTGCAGCGTGAGGTTGTTGTTGACGTCGTGGATGACGAGCCGCTGCGCCGGGTTCCCCGGATCCGCGAGGGGAATCCGGCGATCCAGGTAGCTGCCGTGCTCGTCGAAGGTCCGGGCGATCCCGTTGGCCTCGGTGATCCGGAAGCCGTCGTCGAGGGTGGTAATGGTCCCCGACAGCTGCGCGCCGGCGTTGTCGGTCAAAACCGGGTGCATGCCGTTCCCACGGAACAGGAAGACCTGCTGCCCCGGGTACGCCGGATCGGTCGCCCGGACCCCGGTTCCGGTCTGGACTCCGTTGCGTCCGTACCAGGTGACGCCGACGCCGTCCTCGCTGATCCGGATCTGCCCGTTGGTCAGCAGGTCGGCCCGGGTGTTCGGGATCGGCGTACCCTGCAGGTCGACCAGGCGGATCCCACCGTTGCCGTCGCCTTCGGTGAACAGGGTGCCGCGCGGGTGGATCGGGTCGGTGAGGGCGCGTCCGTCACCGAGATGTGCGCCGTCGACGCCGTACCGCTGCATCTGTCCGTTCGGCCCGGTGACGCGGAAGCCGCCGTCGCTCAGGTCCTGGACCCTGTACTGCGTTGCGTTCGGTCCGGCCACATGGGTCTGACCACCCGCCGGCCGGACCACGGTGTGTTCGCCGAAGGCACCGGCCAGCGGGTGCTGCTGGACGACCGGCGCGTGTACCGGGTTGACGACGACCGGCTCGCGGGCCCAGGACGGTGGTTGCGGGAGGCGGACGAACAGGTCGCTGTCGTTGAGGACCTTGCCGCGGAGCTGGGCGGCGAGATCCCCGAGCTCGGTGCTCTTCCACGGGCCCTTGCTGAACTCGGTCCGACCGCCGTCGATCTTGACCGACACGGTGCCCGCGTCCAGATCCTTGCTGACGTGGACGTTGAGCTGGTCGGCGTACCCCGGCTTCGTCACCGTCAGCGTGGTGAGGTTGCCGTCGGCACTCTTCGTGCTCGTGACGGTGACCTTGTCGAAGCCGTCCCAGCGGTTGATCGACCCCTGACCGAACGCGTCGACGAAGTCGTCGTACGCCGTGGTGATCGGCAGGCCTGGTGACGGTTCGGACAGGAACTCGCCGATCCGTCCGGGTGGAATCTGCTCGGCCTTCACCGGGATGAGCGTCAGGCCGTCTTGGACCCGGTTCGGGCCGGTCCGCCGCAGGACGGTGGGCGCCAGGGTGACTTCCCACTGTCCCTGGTTCCAGGCCCGCGCCTCGTCCGGGCCCGGGTGGTAGCCGTCGGGGTAGGACATCGCCAGCTTGCCGTGCCCCGCCGGTACGTCGATCTCCAGCACGAACCGGTTGCTCGCGGCACTGTTCTGGGCCCACTCGTGCTGGAAGGCCAGATTGTTCGAGGTCGAGCTGGGCAGCCGCTCGATGAACTCGTCCGCCTGCGCCGCGTGCGGATCCAGCGCCACTCCGCGGTAGAGCGTGGTCTCGCCGTCCGGTCCCTTCAGCAACAGGTCCCGCGTGACCTCGTTGAAGGTGTTGACCTTCGCGGCCAGGTCACCGTCGGCCAGGGCGGACGGCTTGACGTAGCCACCGAACCCGCGCTTCGACGTGAAGACCGCGTCGTCCGTCACGTCCATCAGCAGTTGCTCGACCCGCTTGTCCTGCGCCGCCGCGGTGAGGTGTGCGCGGGACAGGTCGACCTGTGCGTGCCAGCGGGTCAACTGGTCGCCGGTCAGGTGCGGCGGTGGCACCGGCGTACCGAGGTCCCGGGTGGCAGTTGAGGCCAGGCCCTGGAAGTTGCCGCTGCGGTCGTAGTGCAGCGGCCCGCCGGGACAGGCGATGATCAGGTCGTCACCGCTCGCCCGCATCGGCCAGGATCTACCCGCATCGTCCAGTACGCCGTCCAGTTGACCGGCGGCACCCCGGAGGTCGACGAAGTGGCCGGCCAGCGGGCCATCGGCCAGCGTGAAGGTCTCGCCGACCACCGACGGCCGGAACCCGGGCCGAACCGTCCAGGTGTGGATGACGTCGCCGCCGGGCGCGCTGAGCCTCTCGACCACCACCAGCCCGTCCGCCGGCGGCTGCATCCGGAACAGGTCCGAGGCCTCGCTGAGCTGGAGGTTCTGGCCTTGCCGGACGACCTGCAGGCCGTCCGCGCCGGGCAGGTCGAGCCCGCGGCCCGGACGTCCCGAGCCGCCGAGCAGGCCGCGGTGGTTGCTCAGGTCGATCGAGCGCAACTGCCCGATCGAGGCCGCGGTCGCGTCGGCGTTCAGCCCGTGCTTGGCCTCGAAGACCGCCTTGACCTCGTCGAGCTGCTGCTGCGCGAGGTGGATCTCGTGACGCGCGAACTCACCGGCCGACGGCCCGGTCGACGGCCCGTCCGTCCGGCCGACGTCGGACCCGAACTCGCGCTTGACCGCGTCAAGCTCGAGCTGTGCCTTCTCGACGTGAGCCCAGTCATCCATCCGCTGGAAGGCGACCGCGTCGCTCACCGCGTCGGCCTTGAACACCTGTGCCTTCGTCCACGACCATGGCTGCTGCATCGCTGCCGGGGCCGGCTCGGGCTTCACCGGGATGGCCCGCGGAGGCTCGCTGGGCTTGTGGAAGACGCCGGCCTTCCCCGCGAGGTCGCTGTTCCAGGACGCTACGGCCGACTGGTTCTCCAGCTTGCCCTGCGCGTTGTAGTGCCACTGCGTGCCGTCCTTGCCGAGCACCTGGACCCCGCCGGTGTCGAGCTGACGGACGGCCAATTGCTCGGGTACGACGTTCCCATCGAGTGACGTGATCCGGAACTGGCCATCGGGCTGCTTGACCAGCACCCGGTCGTCGATCCGCGGCAGCCCGTCGGCCTTGGTCAGCCGTACGCCGTGGTCGATGGCCACACCACTGCTGTCGAACCGGGTCGTCGTACCGGTCGAGGTGTCGGTGAACCGCACCGCACCACCGTTCAACGGATCCAGCCGGCCGTTCGGACCGCCGCCGTGCAGGTTGAAGGTGGTCATCCCGCCGTCGAGCCGCTCGATCTTGACCACCGCCCCTGGGTGATCCGGCAACCCGGTCAGCGGGATCTCGGTCTTGCCAGGGCTACTGCTGCTGAACGAGTGCCCACCAGCCTGACCGTTCGTGTGCACCGTCGTCGGCTGGATCGGTACGTCGGCTCTGGGCACGGTCACCGGCTGGACGTGAACCGCCGGCGGGCTGCCGTGGAGCAGGTCGAGGGCGGCGTTCACCCGGTCGACGGTCGGCGCCGCGACGGAATGGACCGAGCCGTGCGCCGACCCGGCGGGCAGGTTCACGATCTCGTCGATCGACAGCCGGATGTGGTTGGCCTGGAAGCCGTGCGAGACGCCTTCGCCGATCGAGGTCGCGAAGTGCGGGGACACCGCCGGGGCGTTGTTCCGCAGGCCGCTCCCGACCAGGTCGCTGATGTTCGTCGACTGCGGTGCCGCGACGTGCAGCGAGCCGATGGTGGTCGCCGGCTGCGACACGTGCACGGTCCCGTTCAGGCCGTTGGGTGACGGCTGGCCGACATGCGGGGAGGGGATACCGGTGACCACGTTGCCGACGGTGCCCGGCGTACCGGTGACCACGTTGCCGACGGTGCCCGGCGTACCGGCGGTGGACGGGACGTGCACGCCGCCGGTCGTCACCGTGGTCGGGGTGTGCACGCTGATGCCGATGTTCTGCGTGCCGAGGTTGTTCATCGGCGCCAGGTGAATCTCGTCGATCGCGGTGAAGGCCTGGCCGGCGTGGAAACCGGATCCGGTCGCCATGCCGAGATTGTTGATATGGACCGACGGGATCCGGACCTCGGGCGCGGTCAACTGCTGCAGGAAGGCCTTGCCGATCGACGTGCCGGCGCCGGTGTCGATCGGGATCGCGCCGATCCCGCGGCCGATCGCGCTGACCGTCGGCAGGCCGAACACGTTCTGGGCAAACACCCCGCGGCCGAACACCCCGACCTTCAGCGCCTTGGCGAACGCCTCGAAGTTCGTCATCCCGAGGGCCCTGAAGGCGCGGATCTCGTCCGCCGCGACCGGCAGGAAGATCCGGGTCCACTGCAGCCCACCGAAGTGCGCACTGATGAACTGCCCGACCGGGGACCTGGTGAAGCCGTTCCACGCCGACTTGAAGCCGGTGATGATCGAGCCCGGCCGGAACCCGGTGAGTCCGGCCTTGAACGAGGTGAACGCGCCGAGCGAGATCCTGCCGAAGTTGTTGACGAAGTTCCCGGCCGCGATCGAGAAGTTCCGGATGTTCTGGACCACGAACAGGCCGGTCTCGCGGATCGCGATCGTGGCCAGCATCGGCATCGCCTTCAGCCCCGCCAGCAGGCCGTTGATCAGGAAGTCCCTGCTGAAGACGGTCTTGAAGGTGTTCACCAGGCCCTTGACCCCGGCGACGATGCCCTTGGCGATGCCCTTGAGGATGCTGAAGATCGGCAGCGCCTTCGTGGTCGGCGCGATCAGGCCGAGCCCGGCCAGGAACAGGTCGAGGAAGGTGGCGTCGCCGTTCGCGACGTCGACGATGGTCTTGATGAACAGGGCCAGGTTCACGCCGAGGGCGAGCAACGCGATCGGGCCGCCGAAGATCAGCGCCGGGATGATCAGGATGATCGCCAGCCACTTGAACGCTTCCCAGAACGCCTCGCACTCGGAGATCGGCAACTGGATGTCCGAGACACCGTTGATCCGGCCCGCGTACGTCGACGCCTGCTCGGACTGGTCCCGGCCGGCCTGCTCCGCGATGCCCTTCTGCCGCTCCCGCTCGGGGTCGTCCTCGGCCAGCCCGCGCCCGGCCGCCAGGGCGGCGTCCGCCGTACGCTGCTTCTCCTCGACCACACCGCGCCAGTCGCGCAGCGCCTGCGCCGAGGTCTCGAAGGCGTTCGCCACGTCCTCGACGTGCCCGCGCAACCGGCCGTCCACCTTGCCGCGCAGGGCGTCCGCGGTGGCACCGACGAACACGCTGTCGTTGTTGGTGTTCATCACCGTCTCGATGGCGGTGAAGATCTCCCGGGCCTTGCCGCCGAGCTTCTGCAGCACCTCGGCGAGCTGACCGATGGTCTCGGGCTCCCCCGGAGTCGGGTCCCCGCCCAGCCCGATCGCGTTCCAGTCGCCCGGCCGTGGCATGCATCCCCTCCCAGAGTGATCCGGCGCCTCCGTACTGACCACGCCGGACCTGCCCTCCGGGTTCAGATCGGAGTGAACCCGATCGGGAGCTGCGGCGTGGTCAGTACGGAACCGTCCACCGTCAGGAGGGGTTGTGCCGGACAGACTGAAGATGGACTACAACCTGCTCAACGACGCCAAGCGGGACCTGGAAGAACTCGCGGGCGACATCAAGCCGACGCTGGACGACAGCCTGTTCAGCACCCTCGCCTACCAGGGCAACAGCTCCGACGTCCTCGGCAGCGCCGACATCGCGACCGCGATCACCGACCTGCACACCAACGCCGAAGGGACGATGACCAAGGCCGAGAAGGGCCTGAAGGAGCTGGCCAACTCGTTCGGCTCGGTCGGCGAGGCGTTCCTGCAGTTCGACGCCGAGATCTCCCAGGGGATGAACGCGACCAACAGCAACCTGGCGCTGTCGAACTACTACCGGGACAAGTCCCAGTGGGACTACTACCTGAACCACAAGAAGGACTGCGAGGGTCCGGGCGAGAAGCCGGACTTCTGCAGCGCCACCAACCCCGGTGACCCGCCGCTCGACCAGGTGATCAAGACCGACCGGGGCACCATCCACACCCATCTGACCGTCGACAAGGACGGCAACGTGACCCAGGAAGACACCACGGTCACGTACGACGGCAAGACCTACACCTCGGTCACGACGTACGGGGACAACCGGCACCACATCGTCACCGACAGCACGTATCCCGACGGCAGCACGGTGCACAACGACACCCAGCTGCAGAACGACGGCAGCGGCACGATGAAGACCACCAACAGCGACGGCACCTGGAGCGAGTTCACCCGGGGCCCGACGAAGTCCGACGGCTCCCCGGCCGACTGGGTCGAGACCCCGGCCAGCGTGGCAGCCAACGCCGATGACGACGACGACGAATAAGGAGCCCACCTGATGGCCTACGACGGCATCAACCTCGACTACGGCAAGATCGTCGAGGTCACCAACCTGATGACGAATGCGCACGACCAGATCTCGCCGATGATCGAGAACCTGCGGACCCGCGTCAACACGCTGGTCGACGACGGCATGGTGTTCAAGCAGTCCAGCGAGGTCATCCGGAACACCTACAACAACTTCGACACCAGCCTGAAGGCCGCGGTCAAGGGCATCCAGGACTTCTCGGACATGTTCACCAGCATCAAGAAGAACGCCGAGGACTTCGACCAGGGCATCAGCAACAGCCTCAACCAGGCCAAGTAGCACCCCGGTCAGGGCCCCAGGCAGTTGCCTGGGGCCCTTTTTCTATTCGGGCCGCAGCACGGTGAGCGGCACCTGCACCGCGATCGGCTGCGCGCCCGGCCCGGTGGTCCAGGCCCGGCCGACCCGCGGAACCGCGCGGATGATGTTCGGACCGAGGCGGACACCGATCAGCTCGCCGTCGCTGAGGGACCGGGCCTCGAGCAACAGACCGCGCCGGGCCCGCCGCGCCGCCGACGCCCAGCCGCTCATCCCGGACTGGAAGCCGTCCGTGGTGGCACCGACGACGAGTGCGACGCCCTGGTCGCGGCCGGAGACGACGATCTCCTTCAGCAGCTTGTCCGCGGCCGCCGTCAGCACCAGGTCGGCATCGTCGATCATCACGACCTTCGGCCCGGGCAGCTGCTCCAGCGTGGCGCGCAGCACGTCCTCGGCCGGGTCGGCCTGGCTCATCAGGACCGCCTGGGGATGCCGCTGCAACATCCGCAGCGGCGACTCGCGCGGGGTGATGACGACCAGGGACGAACCACCCGCGAGCAACGAGACCGCCAAGCAGGACAGGGCATTGCTCCGTCCCGTCCCCGGTGCGCCGAGGACGGCGTACGACGAACCCACGCCGGCGAGGTCGACTCCGACCGCACCGCCTTCGTCCCCACCGAGGCCGATCAGGCCCCACTGCGCACGACGGTCCGGCTCGAGCACACGCTCGTACGCCTCCGCGAACTCGATCGACGCGGGCAGCTCGGCAACGGTGAACGGCCGTCGCGCGGCCGCGACCTTGGCGTCGCGTTGGCGCGCCTCGGCGGCGATCGCCCTGATCGCGTCGACCTGGTCGGATCCGCCGCCGGCCGCGAGGACCGCGACCTGCGTCTCGGTCGCGGTCAGCACATGCCACCCGCGACCCGGCTGCACCATCGCCGGCACCTTGGTCAGCCGCAGCCCGGCCGCCTGGTAGTCGGTCCGATCGGCCTGCCGCAGCAGCAGCTTGTGGTCGTTGTGCGAGGCCAGCCGGCCGCCGAGCAGGGACCGCTCCGAGGTGGCGATCAGATGGATACCCAGACCACCACCCTCGCGCAGCAACCGCATCACGTCTTGCAGCAGCTGACCGTGGTCGTGCTCGTCGAGCATCACCGACAGCGCGTCCCAACCGTCGATGAACACCAGCACGTGCGCCGGGCGCTCGGCCTTCGGCAGCACCTTGCGCAGCTCGTTCAGGCCAGTGGCGTTGTGCTTGCCGGCCAGCTCCTGCCGTTCACTCAGCTCCTGGTTCAGCCGCCGCAGCAGCCGGCTCAACCGCTCCATGTCGTGCCGCGAGACGACCGCACCGCAGTGGGGCAACGTCTCGAGCGGAGCGAGGCCACCACCGGCGGCGTCGATGCCATAGATGTGTACGTCGGCGACGCTGAGCCGCTTCGCCGCCGACCCGGCCATCGTCCGCAGGGCCTGCGTGCGCCCCGACCGCGGCGCGCCGATCACATACAGGTGCCCGAAGGTGTCGAAGTCGAGCCCCGCGACCCGCCGCTGCTGCAGCGCCGGGATGTCCTCGAGCGCGTAGGGCACGAACATCTCCGTGTCGCTGGTGTCCGGCAGGTCGTCCAGCAGGATCTGCGGTTCCAACGCCGGCTGCCACGGCTGCGGCTGGGCGGCGAAGTCGTCCAGTTGATCGGCCGCCGTCCGCAACGCTTCCACCAGCACCTGCAGATCGGTGGCCGCGAGCTCAGCAGCGGCCTCCTCGGCCGGCTCCGGGGCGGCCGCACGATCGACCGGGCGACCGAGTTCGGTCCACGGCAGTTCGGTCACGTGCACACCGGCCGGATCGACCGGGCCGGTCGGCACGGCCGCGTTGACCCGCTCGGCCCCGACCCAGGCCGTCTGGAACAGGTCCGCCAACCGCGGACCCCGCCGGATCAGCGCCCGCCCCGGGTTCGACGGGCTGATCGACGCGGCTTCGTTCACGTCCACGACGTCCTGGCTCTCGGACTGGTCGGTGACGCGCAGGGCGATCCGCAGGTTCGTGTTGGCCCGGATATCCGCGGTGACCACACCGGCCGGGCGCTGGGTGGCCAGAATCAGGTGGATCCCGAGCGATCGGCCCCGCTGCGCGATCCCGATCAGACCGGGGACGAACTCCGGAATCTCCTGCACCATCGCGGCGAACTCGTCGATCACCAGCAGCAGGCGCGGCAGCCTGGCCATGCCGGGATCGACCGCCCGCTTGGCCTGGTAGTCGAGCAGATCCTTCGCGTCCACAGCAGCCAGGATCCGCTCCCGCCGACGTAGCTCGGCCTCCAGCGACTCGAGGACGCGCTCGACCAGATGCGCGTCGAGGTCGGTGACCATGCCCAGCGTGTGCGGGAGCCCGGCGCACTCCTTGAACGCGCTGCCGCCCTTGTAGTCGACCAGTACGAACGTCAGCTC
Organism: Kribbella sp. NPDC048837; assembly: GCF_055586945.1. Classification (NCBI taxonomy): domain Bacteria; kingdom Bacillati; phylum Actinomycetota; class Actinomycetes; order Propionibacteriales; family Kribbellaceae; genus Kribbella; species Kribbella sp. NPDC048837. The sequence goes on along the minus strand of NZ_JBVJHF010000002.1, from coordinate 203,531 downwards.
GTCCGGCCGGTTCACGACCGCCAGTGACGCGACCAGCGTCTGCAACAACTCCGACTTCCCGGATCCCGTCGTACCGGCGATCAGGCCGTGCGGGCCGTCGGCAACCAGGTCGATGGTGAACTTCCCGTCGAAGTCGGTGCCGAGGACGAACGACGTACTCGCGGGCCGGCGCCGCCACCGGGTGACCGGCTCCTCGGCGGTCGGCGGCTCGAGGTCGAGTTCGTCGAGCAACTTCACCAGCTTCGGCAGACCGGCGTCGTGGTCCGGGCTGATATCGCGGACCGGCGCCAGCGCGCGGGCGATCTGCTCACACCACTGTGGCGTGACCAGGTCCGCGCGGACAGCCTTCTGGTCCGGGATCCCGGGCCGGCGGACGGTCAGCGTCTCGGCTTCGGCAGCGACCACCGCGCTGCACTCCTGCGGCAGGAGTCGCTCGTCACGGTCGAGGCAGACGGCGTACACACCGACCGCGGGTCCCTGGTTCAGCACCTGGACGAAGCCGGGTACGTCGCGCAGCCGCCGCGAACCGTCCGCGATCACGACGATCTCGGTCTCGACGGGCTCCGGGGTGCTCGACGCCGACGCGCGCCGGTGCCGGCCCTGGACCTGCGAGACCAGCTCACCGATCCGCGCCGCGGTGGTCGCGTCGTCGTTGGCGATCAGCACCGCCGCCGGCGCCTTGTCCGGCCGCAGGTGCGGCAGCCATCGCACCCAGTCCCAGTCCGCCGCGGTGTCCGGCTCGGCCAGCACGACGATCCGCAACGCCTGCGGCGAATGCAGTACGGCCGCCTGCACGGTCAGCCAGCGCGCCAGCCCGCGGATCGTGTCCGCCGGTCCGGCGAGACCGAGGACGCCGTGCCCGCGCAGCGGCACCGCGATCGGCGCGTCCGGGATGGTCCAGCGAATCGTCCGGTGGTTGTCCTCGCGGCCCTGGTCGTCGAGCTCCTTCAGCGACGACTGGTCCGCGGTACCGACGCGCAGCAGCAGGTAGTCCGGATCACTGCGCCGGCGCTCCCACAGCCGGCTCCCGGGCCTGGTCGCCAGCTGGGCGATCCGCACCGGGTCCGGCGCGGTCAGGTTGCGGATCAGGCGCTCCCGGGTGACCGCCTCGGAGATCTCCTCCTCCAGCGCCGCCTTGCGGGCGAAGTACCGCCGGCGGGCCTCGATGTGGTCGGCCCGGTTGGTCCGCCGGCTGGTGAAGAAGTTCATCCCCATCATCATCGGGCTGAGCATCGTGAAGACGAGGAAGTAGTACGAGTTGAACAGCCCGACCATGACGAGTCCGAGCACGACCGGCGCGAGGACGACGGGCCACGGGAAGGGACGCTTCTGCGGCGGCGAGGGCGGCGGTGGCAGCCGGACCCTCTCCTCGTCCAGGTGCGGCGCGAGGCGCGGCGGCCGGTTGTAGTCGAGCGTGAACCCGTCGTCGGCCAGTCGTACGGCGGCCATCGGCTCGAGCGAACCGCCGCAGCGCAGCAGCACCGGTCCGACCGCGAGATCCTCGTCCGGCGGCCACTCGTTCACCTGACCGATCGGGACGTCACCGGGATCGACCACCGCCGGCTCGTGCGCGGTCTCGTCGTCGCGAACCCGGATCGCGCTGGTCGCCGCATCGTCCTCCGGCGGACCGATCCGCCGACTGGTGACCGCACCGGCCACCTCCTCGGTCCGATGCCAGTACGCCTCACCACTCGGCCCCACGGTGACCCACAACCCACGCGCCGGTACGCCGATGCCTTCGAGCCGGATCGCACACAGCGGATCCGCACCGATCTCGTGGCTCCCCGGACCGACCCGCCATACACGTCCGGCCTGCGGCCCGGAGACCGCGTGCAGTTCCACCACGACCGGCGCAGTCCCGGTCGGAGCACCTTGCAGCAGATCGGGTACGTCGACCGGTCCGCCGACCCCGATCACGCCGCCCTCACGAACTCCCGACTGGGCGAGTGGTGCTCCCGCGTCCAGGCGCCGGCGTCCGAGGAAGAGCGTCGTACCCGGTTTGCCCAGGCCGTCGGCGAGGCCGGCGACCGACAGGCCGCGCGGGATCCGGACGAGCCGGTCGGAGCGACCTCCGGAACGGGAGTCGACCGTGGTCAGGTTCAGCTCCATGACGCCGCCTCACCTTGCTTGACCGCGGAGACACCGATCGGGCCGGCCGGTAGCTCCAGATCGCTCAGGTCATCGGTACTCACGGTCGGGATCCCGCTCTCGAACTCATGCGGTGGCAGCCGGCGGATCGACCGGGCCACAGCCTTTGCTAACGGCAACGGATCGATCCGTAGCCAGGACGCGCCACCGTGCAGCCGCAGGCTCTGGTCCGGCAGCGCCTCCAGCAACCGGCTGCTGCCGCGGGCGACGCCGAGGCTCAGCATCCGGCGCCCGGCCGGCAGCGGCCCGGGCAACGGTCCGGCGCCGACCACGAACCAGGCCCCCAACCGTCGCGCAGCCTCGTCCAGCGGCATCCCGTCGTGCCGGGAATGGATGCCTTCGGCAACTTCGATCGCGCCGACCGGCAGCCGGACGTCGAGCTGGGCGGCGATCGCCTGGACGACCGCGCGCGCCGTCCGGTCCACGCCGTACACCGAGAGGATGCGTGGCCCGGTGAGCAGGTCGAGCATGACGACGGTAGCGCCGGCGCTGTCCGCGCCGAGGCAGACCAGCAGTGGGCTCTCTTGAGCTTCAGCGCTCTCCGGAAGCTCGGCGCGATCGATCCACCACAACCGTGGGTCCTGCGCGTCCGCGGTCCAGGGCTCGGGCGGCTCGAGATCGGAGGCACCTGCGACCAGCACACCGATCCGGTGCTTGGCCAGGGCAACGGCGTACGGCGCCATGCCCGGGCTGATGTCCGCCGCGGCGATCATCGCGCGCTCGGCCTCGGCCCAGCCCGCGCTGTCGCGCAGGACTTGCGTGAGCAGGCGCAGACGGCGGCGATACCGCTGACGGGCCGCGATGGGTTCGGCGAACGCGCGAGCGGTTCGCTTGATTTCGCGGCCGATCCGGCCGAGCAGCTTCCGCCAGCCGCCGAGCCGCCGGACCAGCAGGTTGATCAGGATGATCAGCAGCAGGGCGAGACCTGCGTACCCGATGAAGGCCCGGACACCGCCGCCACCGAAGCCTGTGGTCATGCGGCGGCTCCGGCCCAGTCGCCCCGGTCGAGCTCGGCCCGGATCAGCCGGACCGCGTTGTGGGCGCGCGACTTCACGGTGCCGACCGGAACGCCGAGCAGCGCCGCGACCTCCTCGCCCGGATGCCCGAGCAGGTGCACGCGGGCCACCACCTCGCGGTGCGCCGGGGACAGCCGGCGCAGCACCTCGACCAGGACGCGCCGGTCGATCACCAGCTCGGCCGGATCGGGCTGGCTGATCGCCTGCTCGAGCTCGGTCGCGCCGAGGCCGACCGGTACGGACCGGCCGGCCCGGCGGTGGTGGTCGACGACCAGGTTGCGGGCGACCCGGAACAGCCACATCCGGACCGGCCGGTCCTGCCAGTCGATCCGGTCGGACAGCTGCCAGGCCCGCAGCAGGGTCTCCTGGACCACGTCCTCGACGGCATGGCTGTCGCGGCCGAGGATGCTGGTGACATACCGGCGAAGACTGTCCCGTTCGGCCAGACAGAGCTCGATGACGGTCGTCCGGCGAGCGCGCTCGTCGATGATGGATCCCCTCGTTGGGCGACTCGGCAGGAGGTCAAAATAGATTGGGAACGCTCTCATCACGAGAACGCCGAGTGAACACCGCGCAACAGTGCGGTCTCATTCGGTGATCGGGACCCGGCGCGCGGGCGCGGTTTGACGAGGGCGGTGCGGCCGGGTGATTCTCTGCCTCGGACCCGCTCTGCCGTCCCCCTTCCGTCCCGAGCACAGGAGCTGACGTGCGGTCACCCCGAACCCCCGGCCGGCCGGTTTCGTCGACCCGCTTCGCGGAGACGTTCGCGCGGCGGCCCGGCGTCCCCAGGATCACCCGGCTGCCCGACCGGCGGGCCTGGTCCACCACCGCGATCGTGGCGGCTTTGGCCGGCGGGATCGTCCTCGGCGCCTCGGCGATCACGGGCGGCGGCGGATCGGAGCCGACGTACGCCGCCGACGTCGCTCTGGGTACGCCGAGCCGGCCGACCGCGACGCCGACGGTCACGGTGACTCCTGCGCCGGTCTCCGGTCCGACGAAGACCACGACGGTCAAGCCGGGCCAGGTGGTGAAGACAGTGGTCATGCCCGGAGTGACCGTCACCGTGCCGCCGGCCACGGTGACCGGGAAACCACCGCTGGTCCCGAAGCCGCCGAACTCGACGGTCACCGCGACCACGACGACGAAGACGACTGCTCGGACGACGACCACCACAACGGCGACCGCGAAGCCGCCGCTCACGACGACCTCCGCGCCGCCGCGAGTGGCGACCACCAACGGGCCACCACCCGAGGCCGCCGCCGGCGCGGTTCCGGTGCAGAACTACGGATCCAACCGCTGCATCGACGTTCAGAATGCGACCGACGGCGTCGGCCGGGACGGAACGCCTTTGCAGCTCTGGGATTGCGCAACGACGGCGAACCAGCAGTGGACCTTCCAGCCCGACGGCACGATCCGGTCGATGGGCCTGTGCATGGACCTCGCCTGGGCGTCGACCGCCGAAGGCACTCAGGTCCAGCTCGTCAACTGCAACGGCGGCTGGGCCCAGAAGTTTGCCCTCAACAACAACCACGACCTGGTCAATCCGACCGCCGGCAAGTGCGTCACCGCCGACACCACCGCGAACGGCGGCCGGCTGACCCTGCGCTCCTGCAACGGCGCCACCAACCAGAAGTGGCACAAATCCTAAGAACTAAAAGGCATACGGGTACGGCGACCAGTCGGCCGGGCGCTTCTCCAGGAACGAATCGCGACCCTCGGCGGCCTCGTCCGTACCGTAGGCCAGGCGAGTCGCCTCACCGGCGAACAACTGCTGCCCGACCAGCCCGTCGTCGATCAGGTTGAAGGCGTACTTCAGCATCCGTTGCGCGGTCGGCGACTTCGCGCAGATCTTCTTGCCCCACTCGAGCGCGACCGCCTCGAGCTCCGCGTGCGGCACGACCTTGTTCACCATGCCCATCCGGTACGCGTCCTCGGCGGAGTACTCGTCGCCGAGGAAGAAGATCTCCCGCGCGAACTTCTGCCCGACCTGCCGGGCCAGGTACGCCGATCCGAAACCGCCGTCGAACGACGCCACATCGGCGTCCGTCTGCTTGAACCGCGCGTGCTCCGCGGATGCCAGGGTCAGGTCCGCGACCACGTGCAGGCTGTGCCCGCCACCCGCGGCCCAGCCCGGGACGACGCAGATCACGACCTTCGACATGAAGCGGATCAGCCGCTGCACCTCGAGGATGTGCAGCCGGCCGGCCTTCGCCGGGTCGATGCTCTCCGCCGTCGTGCCTTCGGCGTACTTGTAACCGTCCTTGCCCCGGATCCGCTGGTCGCCACCCGAGCAGAACGCCCATCCGCCGTCCTTCGGTGACGGGCCGTTGCCGGTCAGCAGCACACAGCCGACATCGGTCGACATCCGCGCGTGGTCCAGCACCCGGTACAGCTCGTCCACCGTGTGCGGCCGGAACGCGTTGCGCACCTCGGGCCGGTTGAACGCGATCCGCACCACCCCGGCGTCGACCGCCCGGTGATAGGTGATGTCGGTCAGGTCGAACCCGTCCACCTGTTTCCAGGCCGACGCGTCGAAGATCTCGGAGACAGTCACCCCGCGAGCATATTTCAGGGCTTCGCGGTGCTCTCCCGCAGGACGACCTCGGCCTTGAAGGTCTCGGTCGTCGGCTCGCCGCCCTCGATCGCGAGCTCGAGCGCTCGCCGGCCCATCTGCTCCAGCGGCAGCCGGACCGTCGTGAGCCCCGGCCACACGTCCCGCAGCGTCGCGATGTCGTCGAACCCGGCCACACCCAACTGGCCCGGTACGTCGACCCCGCGCGCCCGCAGTGCGGACATCGCACCGACCGCCATCACGTCGTTCACCGCGAACACACAGTCAACATCGGCGTGGCGATCGAGCATCACCTCGGCCGCGGCGTACCCACCATCACGGGTGAACTCGCCGGCCTCGATGTCCACCGGCTCCAGCCCCGCCTCGGCCAGACCCTCGACGAATCCGATCCGCCGGTCGCGCGCCGTCGCCAGCGTGTCCGGTCCACTCAGTACGGCGAACTTCCGCCAGCCGAGCGCGACGAGTTCGCGGGCCAGCGCGGCCGCGCCGGAACGGTTGTCCGGCTCGATCGTGTGGGCCGGCATCCCGGACTGGCTGACCAGCGCCAGACCGGCGCCGGAATTGAGGAACGTGTCGACCTCGGTCGCGGTCCGGGCCAGGCTCTCGGCGTCGGTCCGCCGGCTGCCGATCATCACCGCGGCCCGCGCCCGCTGCGCCCGTAACGACGACAGGTAAGCGATCTCGCGCTCCGAGTCCCGGAACGTGCTGGCCATCATCACCAGGAGATGGCGTTCGTCGGCGGCGCGCATCACGCCGTTCGCGATCGCCGCGAAGTACGGGTCCTCGATGTCGTGGACCAGGATGCCGACCACGTTCGTCGACGACTTCGCCAACGCCTGCGCCTGCGCGTTCGGCGTGTACCCGAGCTCGTCGGCGGCGGCCTTGACCCGCTCCTGCAACTCGGGACGGGGAACCCGGTCCCCGCCGTTGAGCACGCGTGAAGCGGTCGCGACCGACACGCCCGCGCGCTGTGCCACGTCCAGCAATGTCACCGGTGCTCGCAGATTCACTGGCCTACCCTTTCCTGCTCTCCCCCCGGGGGTGGTGGCGGTCACCTTATCGGAATCAGTGTCTCGTCACGCTGCGTACTGGGGAAGTGCTTGCCAATCTCGGCAGAACCTGGCTTTGCGGCGCGGGAGTGACTAGCCTTCCCAGCCATGACGACCGTCCGCGCCAGGGTGACGATCCTGGTCTCGTCCACCGTGCTCAGCCTCGCGACCGTGACCGGTCCCGCCGTGGCTGCCCCGATCCCGGACGACCCCTCCGGCGTGCCCGTTCCGGCCGCCGCACCGAGCGTGCCGGCGCACGTGGATCCGGCGACCAGGAGCACCCAGCCGGTGTACGACTACTCGGCCGCGATCCGCGAGTCCGTGTACGTCGACACGACGATGGACACCGACTCCGACGGCAAGGACGACGTGATCGCGGTCGACATCGTCCGGCCGGTCGAGACCGCGCTGAACGGCGTCCGCATCCCGGTGATCATGGACGCGTCGCCGTACTACTCCTGCTGCGGACGCGGCAACGAGAGCGAGAAGAAGACCTACGACGAGAACGGCGTCATCCAGAAGATGCCGCTCTACTACGACAACTACTTCGTCCCGCGCGGCTACGCGATGGTCGGCGTGGACATCGTCGGCACCGGCCGTTCGACCGGCTGCGGCGATGTCGGCGGCAAGGACGAGATCGACTCCGTTGTCGACGTCATCGATTGGCTCAACGGCCGCAACACCGCACACACCGCCGACGGGCGGCCGGTGAAGGCGACCTGGACGACCGGCGCGGTCGGCATGATCGGCAAGTCGTACGACGGAACGCTCGCCAACGGGGTCGCCGCCACCGGGGTCAAGGGCCTGAAGACGATCGTGCCGATCTCGGCGATCTCCTCGTGGTACGACTACACCCGCTCCGGCGGCGTGCCGTACTCCGACGACTACATGCCGTGGCTCGGCGGCTACGTCGGCCACGACAGCCCCGCGTGTGAAGAGGTCCGCGCCGAGCTCGGTGACAACGACGATGACGACACCGGCGACTACACGGCGTTCTGGGCCGAGCGCGACTACCTGAAGAACGCGAGCAAGGTGAAGGCGTCCGTCTTCATGACGCACGGCCTGAGCGACTACAACGTGCAGACCAACCACTTCTCGCAGTGGTGGGCCGCACTCGCCAAGAACAACGTGCCCCGCAAGCTGTGGCTCGGCATGGAGGATCACGTCGATCCCTTCGAGTTCCGCCGCGACGCGTGGGTGGACGAGCTGCACAAGTGGTTCGACTATTGGCTGCAGGGTCTGCAGAACGGCGTGATGAAGGAGCCGATGGCCTCGGTCGAGACCTCGCCCGACGTCTGGCGCGACTACAAGACCTGGCCGGCCGTGAACCGCCCCGTCTCCGTCCCGCTCGCCGCCGGCAAACTAGGGGCCCCGGGCAAGGGATCCGTCACGATCACCGACGACCCCGACCTGACCGAGGACGACATCGTCGCCGACCCGACCGACGTGATCGCCGGCCGGCAGATGTTCCTGTCCGCGCCGCTCCCGGTTCCGGTCCGGATCAGCGGTACGTCGTCGGTCACCCTGCGGATCAAGTCCGACTCGGTCACCACCCCGGTCACGGCCCGCCTGATCGAGTACGGCGAGGCCGAGCGGTACTCCGGCATCCGCCGTACGGACGAGAGCACCTGCGAAGGCTCCAGTACCGACTACGACGACAGCTGCTACTACACGGTCGAGAAACTCACCCAGCAGAGCGACCACGGCATCGTCAGCCGCGGCTGGATCGACGCCGCCCACTCGAAGTCGCTGAGCACGCCGACACCGCTCACCCCCGGCAAGTGGACGACGGTGACCGTCCCCCTCCGCGCCCAGGACGAGATCATCCCCAAGGGCCGCATCATCGGCCTCGCCATCACCCTCTCCGACACCGAGTGGACCAGCCCCAACGACACCGGCGCCACCATCGACATCGACCTGGCCGGCAGCAAACTCAACCTCCCCCTCACCTCCGGCAAACTCACCGCCCCCACCAAACTCACCCCCATCACCGTAGACATCACCACCCCCACCCAACGCCCCGACCTCCACGACCCCACCAACTGATTCCTTCCCACGCGACGGCTATCCTCGCTGTCGCTCGCCGCCGCCGCTCCACCCACCCGACGTTGCGCGCTGATCGCGCTTCGCCGAGAACACCGTGCTGACGTCGATTCGCAGCCGGTGAGTCGACCCTGGCCCCACGGCCCCGAGTGCCGGCGGGAGGCGACGATGGACCACATGGCCGAGGTGGTTCATGGAAAGCACCCAGCAAGTCGGCCTGCGAACTACCGAGCGACTGGTCGAGGTGTGAGCCCTACTTGGTTTCGGCTACATAGTGCATGGGGTCGCCGAAGCCCAGGTCGGTGATGCCGGCGGTGTAGAAGGCGCCGATCAGGAGTGAGCGGCGGTGGGCGGCGAAGGTGAGGACGTGGGCGACCATGCCGCCGTACGTGAAGACGCGGGGTGGTTCGCACGTCGTGTCCACGAAGCTCTCGTCGAAGCGGCCGTCCTCGTTCAACTGGTTGACCAGGGCAACGAAGCGGGAGCCGGCGAGCGCGTGCCGGTCGCGCAGTTCGGGGATCGGCGTGACCACCTGCCGCCCGCACTCCGGCACCTGGAACGGCCGGTCCTCCACCGACGCCAGCCACATCTCCTCCTGCCAGACCAGCCGGTCCAGCAGGTACCGGATCGAGATGTCGTCGTCGATCCCTTCCACCGACAGCTCGATCGGCCGGTCCAGCGTCGCCGCGTCCAGCCGGGCGCCGCGCTCGATCATCTCGCCGGTCAACCAGACGTGATGCTCGACCATCCTGACCAGTACGTCCATCCCTCGCACCTCTCTCCGTGCCGGCAGGCGCAAGCCCGCCGGTGGCTGAAAATGAACCCCGCTCGGCGCCGCCAGGAAGAACACCCGCGACGCTTCCCGCCGCCACTCCCGTGGCGACATCCCGTAAGCCCTGGCGAACGCCCGCGTGAACGCCTCGTGCGACCCGTACCCGGCCTCCACCGCGACATCCAGTACGGCGACCTGCTCGGCCAGCAACCGGTACGCCGCCCGCTCCAGCAGCACCCGCCGCCGGAACGCGAACGGCGACTCTCCCGCCGCCGCCCCGATCACCCGATCGAAATGAAACCGCGACAGGTGCACCCGCCCCGCCAGCCCGGCCCCGTTCACCCGCTCGTCCCCCGCCAGCCCCTCGGCCACCACGGCAACGAACTCCTCGAACACATCCGCCATACCCCCACTGTGCCCCGCCCAGCCCCCACCGCACTTGATCGAAATTGCTGAACCCCGCTCGCGCCGCCGATCCACGCCCCTCCGGCCCCGGCCAGCACCTCGACCTGTCGGTCCCCACCTCGCGCATGACCCGGATCACGGTGTGCCTCGGGTATCCGGACCGGCGGGACCACGGTGCAGTCACGCGGGCGGCAGCCCGCACACCGACGGGGGATGGGAGCGGCTAGCGGCAGGACCCTCCCCCAACCAGTTGCTCGCGCTCGCGATCCCGCCTTGCGCAGATGCCGGAGCGCGGTGGGCTCATGTGTCACGGATCGGCGGGACCACGGTGCAGTCACGCGGGCGGCAGCCCGCACACCCAGGGGCGGGTGGGAGCGGCCGGCGCAGCACGCGACGGAGGAGCGCGCGTAGCGGGCGCGTGGGCGAACCACATCCGCCGGGACCACCTTGCCCGTGATGTGTTGTGGAGTACTCCGCAGTGTGCAGTAGTGTGGTCGGTAGAGCACCGGGAGGGCGGTCTGAGGGGTCCGGCCTTCCGGTGCGCCGAGGGAGGTCCGATGGACACGAGCCAGTTGCTCAAAGGCGTGCTGGATCTGGCGGTGCTCGCGGTGCTGCGGGACGCCGACGGATACGGGTACGACGTGCTCCGGCGACTGCGGGCCGCCGGTCTGGAGGACGTTGCGGACGCCTCGGTGTACGGGACGTTGCGGCGGCTGTTCGCGGCCGGCGCGCTGACGTCGTATGTGCAGCCGAGCGAGGAAGGCCCGCACCGGAAGTACTACGGGCTGAACAAAACCGGCCGCGAGCTGCTCCAACAGTCCACCAAGACCTGGAACCACTTCGCCGACACCATGTCGGTGTTGCTGCTGGAGAAGGAGGCCGCGTGAACAGCACTCTGACCGGAGCGGTCGCGATCTACCTGGCCCAGGTGCGGGCCGAGCTCAGCGATCTGCCGCCGGGCGAGCTGGCGGACGTGCTCGACGACGTCAGCGGTCACCTCACCGAGGTGGCCGCCGAGTTCGAGGGCGAGCCGACGATCACGGCCCTGCAGGAGCGACTCGGCACCCCGCAGCAGTACGCCGACGAACTGCGGACCGCGGCCGGCTATCCGCCCCGCACCCAACCGGTCGGCGCCGCCCACCTCGAGGCCGGCTGGAAGGCATTGCGCTGGGGCCTGATCGCGGCCACCGCCGGACCGTTCTTCATTGCCATCGGCATCTTCGCCTGGGACGAGAACGCGACCGCGTTCTTCGGCCTGCTCGGCTTCGCGGTGCTGTTCGGCGGTGCGTTCCTCGGCGTCCGGGCGTTGCGCGGCCACGACCCGCGGATCGTCCTGGACACCCCGCGCGGCACCAAGGGCGCGGCCGCCATCCGCAGCTGGATCGACCAGATCCCGCCGCACGCCCGCCGCGAGCTGGTCAGCATCGGCCAGCCGGTCTGGTGGGTCGCCCGCGGCGTGATCGGCGCCGGTGGGTTCTTCGCGCTCTTCGGCGCCGCCTCGGTCACCGTGGTCGGCTCGATCGCCGGTGCCGCGATCTCGATCTGGATCGGCCGCAAGACCCAGCAGGACCGCCGCTGGCTCTGGTACGTCGTACCGCTCAACGTCGTCGCGACCATCGCGGTCCCGGCCTTCCTCGCCGCGGCGTACGTCGGGACCTCGTTCACCGTGTTCGGCCACTACAACGACTACCGGGGCAGCGAATCGCGATACAACCCGCCGTCGAACGGCCTCACGCTGAACGGGAACCAGATCACGAACATCTACCCGTTCGATGCCCAGGGCAAGCAGGTCGACGTCCGCCTGTACGACCAGGACGGCAACCCGATCAGCCTGGACCTCCAGGACTGCGCGGCGAACTACGGGTCCACCACGCGCGACACCACCAGCAACCTGTTCCCGCAGGCCGTGGTCAGCCCCGACGAGAACGGCAACGCCGACCCGGAGAACTGCAAGGACACCACCAAGGCCCCGTTCGTCGCCCCGCCGGCCCCGGCGATCCGGACGACCCCGACGCCGGCACCCAGCTCGGGCCCGACCGACAAGCCGGCGGCGCCGACCGCGAAGCCGACTCCGCCCATCGCCAAGCCGTCGACCCCTGGCGTAACCCTCACCGTCGCGCCCAGTCGTTAGAGGTGCGCGGCGGCGACGGGTCGGTAGGTGTAGCCGAGTTTGTGGTAGACCGCGATGGCGGCGGGATTGTCGGCGTCGACCATCAACGCGGCGCGGCCGTGGCGCTCGACCAGGTCGGCGGTGACGAAACCGCAGACCCGCCGGGACAATCCTTTGCCTCGGGCAACGGGATGCGTGGCGACGCCGGCCAGGAACCCGACCTCCGGCGCGCTCCAGGCATCCGCCGCGACGCTGAGCAGTTGCCCGCCGTCGCCGGTGATTGCGGCCCAGCGACGTACGCCGGTCCGACCGGGCCACGCGTAGGACTCCGGGGACGCCTCGGTCAACAGGTCTTCCACGCCGGCGTCGCCATCAAGCCAGGCCGGACCTCCCGCACTCATCAAGTCACCGGATGACGACCGATCGTCCGGCGGCGACACCGAGGGACGTTGGTGAGTCGGGGACGTCCGCGTCTCCATCCAGCCGAAGGCGGCCGAGAACTGCAGCCCCGGCACCCGATCGGCGAGTTCACGCACCAGCTTCTCGTCACCGAACGGGCGGAAGCTCGAACCCACCTCCGCGAGTACGCCGGTGGCGAGGTGGGCAGCGAGTTCCGGCGGCCCGGCGACCGCGAGCCGGTCGCGCTTCGAGAGGTCTGGTGACGCGACGGCCACCGCGTCCCCGTCGTACCAGGCTCGGACGCCTCGGCCGAAGCCCTGAGCGGCCCAGACGATCAGCGGATCGTCTCCACTGGCTTGGATCAGGTCGGCAGTGGTTTGGATCTCGCGCACCGGGTCATTGTCGCTCAGCCCGTTGGAGGGCGTACGGGGCGAGGTGGTGGTAACCGCGGACCGAGACGCGGCGGAGGCGGCGGAGGCGGTACTCGGGATGGCCGTCGAGGGCGGCGGCCAGCTCGCGATCGGCGAGGACGCGGCCGGGTTTGCATTCCGAGGTGAGCCGGGCGGCGAGGTTGACGACTTCGCCGTACACGTCGCCGAGGCGGATCAGGATGGTGCCGTAGGAGAGGCCGATCCGCAGGTCGGGCAGGTCCTCGGCCGCGGTGACCGCGTCCTGCAGTGCCAGGGCGACGGCCGCGCCCTGAGCCGCGGTGTCGGTGACGAACAGCACCTCGTCACCGATCGACTTGATCACGCGGCCGCCGTTCAACGCGACGACATCCGCCGCCATCCCTTCGAACCGCTCGATCAGCTGACCGAGCTCGGCCTCCGTCAGCCGCCGGGTCAACCGGGTGAAACTGACGATGTCGGCGAACCCGACGGCGCGTACGCCGCGTGCCAGCTCATCCGATCCGGCGACCGCTCTCCCGGCCGCCGCAGCTAAGTGTCGCCGCCACACGTAGGTCTGCAGCCGCTCCATCGCCGGCAACAGCAGACCGGCGACCTCGATCGCCTCGTCCGCGGACAGCTTCGAACTCGCCAGAAACTCCAAGAACATCGAGGACTGCCAGGACGCCAGCCGGGACTGCGTCTGGCCCAGCTTGCGAGCCAGCGACGACTCCATCTCCGGATCAATGAAGTCGTCGTCCTCGAGCGCCGCCACCAACCGCAGCGCCTCGACATCATCATCCGTGAACGCAACCTCGTCATCCGGCACCGTCGCGAACCCCAGCGCATGCCACATCCGCTCAGCCCGCGCGATCGAGATCCCCGCCCGCTCCGACACCTGAACCCGCGTGAACTTCCGCTCCCCACCCAGCAAAGCCCGCTCGAACGCCCGCTGCAGCGGCCCCAGATCCACCTGCCGACCGTCCGCTGTCTCGCGGGTGGGTGGGTGGTGGGGCGTGACCGATCGGGGGTTGGCCGGGGCCGGGGCGGGGGAGCTGGGGGAGGGCTCGGGCGGGCCGGGCGGCCGGGGGTCAGGAACCACCGCGGCGCTCGGCGATGGTGGCGTCGATGGCGTCGCGGAACGCGGGCAGGCGACGGGTCAGGTCGTCGAACTTCTCCCGGGTGAAATGCAGCAGCTGCAGCCGCGACTTGGCCGTGACGGTTGCCGTCCGCAACGTGTTCTTCCGGACCGCGACCTCGCCGGCGATGTCACCGGGGCCGAGCTCGGCGATCTCCTCGCCCTTCACCCGGACCGCCGCCGTACCGCTCAGGATCAGGTACGCCGCGTCCGGTGGGGTCTGCTCCAGGATCAGCGACCAGCCGGCCGGCACCGAGACCTCTTCGCCGGCCCGGAAAACGTCCCTGATGTCGCGTCCGGACAGATCCGCGAACAGCGGCAGGTCCCGCGGGGATGTCCTACCCAGTGCCACGTCGATCCTCCGAGCCCGCCGGGCCACCCCGGCGATCAGCCGATGTTTCCAGTCAGTAACTCTAACGGCTGACCACCGCCGGGGTCACCCGCACCCACCGAACCGCCGTCCTCGTCATCCGTTGCCCAGTGCACGTACCCGCCCTGCCGCACCCCGGTGGTGGCGGAGATGAGGAGGAGTGGCGGGTGGTGGCGGTGGGGGGCCAGGTGGGGGTGGCGGGTTACTTGGGCGCGGGTGGGGAGGGGTTCGTCGAGTCGGGTCAGGCGGAAGGCGTGGTGGTGGAGGGTTCTGAGGATCGAAGCGATGGTGCGGTGGTACTTGATGACGTGACGCGAGGCGGACGGCGAGTGCGCCCTCGCCGCAGCCCAGGTCCACTGCCCGGAGGCCGGTGACCGGTGGCAGAGCGGCGTTCATCGCGGGGATCTCGAGTTCGTCGTTGATCCCGAGCCCGGTCCGGCGCAGTTCGCGGTAGCCGCGGAGGAACGAAGGATCGTCGTACAGCTCCGCGCCCTTCACAGCCATCGCTCCAGATCGTGGATGTCGATCATCGGAAGCTCCCACCGGAGCGCGAACTGCTCCAGGTCGGCCGCACCAGCCATCACCCCGTCCGGACGCATCACCTCGCAGCACACCCCGACCGGCGCGAGCCCCGCCGCGACGCACAACGCGACCGTCGCCTCGGTGTGCCCCTGACGCTCGGCCAGCAACCCCGGCCGAGCCGCCAGCGGAAACACATGACCCGGCCGGAGGAAGTCGCTCGGTACGGCGTCCGCCGACGCGAGCCGGCGGATCGTCGCAGCCCGTTCCGCCGCGGCCACCCCGGTCCCCGGCGACGACGCGAGATCCACCGGCACATGCATCGCCGTACCCTGCCGGTCCCCCTCCCCCGGGATCGGCAAGATCTCCAGCCGCTCCAGTACGTCGGCCGCACACGGGACCGTCGTATGCCCACAAGCCTGCGTGAGCAGGAACCTCATCGCCTCCGGCCGGAACCGCTCACCGGCGAAGACCACATCACCCTCCCCCTCGGCGGTCGGGTCCCAGACAACGACCCCGCCACCGGCCGCGATCTGCGCGACAACCTTCTGTACGCCGACCTCGCCGCTGAGCTGCCCAGCCCACGGCAACTCCGCGACCGCCCGCAGCAGCGAGGGACCATGACCATCGCGCGCCATCCGGACGAGCAGGTCGGATTCGAGATTCACCCGGTCGCCCGCAGCCAGGTCGCCGAGCTTCGTCTTCTGCAGCGTGTTCGGCACGAGTACGAAGGAGAACCGGTCCTTCAGCACCTCGGCGATCGTGATGCTGACGCCGTCGATCCCGACCGACGTCTTCGCCACCAGCCGGGCCAGCAGTCGTTCGGACGGTTTGATCCAGACCCGGTGCCCGGTGGGCTCCAGGTCGACCCGCACGACCTTCCCGACGGCTTCGACGTGGCCTTGGAGGAGGTGGCCGTCTATGCGGTCGCCGGCGGCCACCGGCAGCTCGACGTGCATCGTGGTTCCGGGGATCAGCCGGTCGAGGGTGGTACGGCGCCGAGTCTCGTCGGTGACGGTGACCCGGAGTTCGCCCGCGGGCGCCGGCTCCGCGGTGAATCTGACCCCGTCGAGACAGACCGCGCCGCCTGGCAGGACCGCCAGGTCGGTCTTGATCCGCAGTACGTCGCCGTCGGTCTCGACAACCGTGGCCGTGTGCTCGATTCGTCCTGTGAACATGCTTCGCTCTCCGTGGCTCGTGTCGCGGCCAGGGACCGGGGTGGTCCGAGCTGAAGCGGGGTATCACCGCATGGCCCCGGTCGCAGCCGGGTCACTCCGCCGCCCGGCGGAGCCGACGGGCCCGGGATCGCTCCCGACCGTCACACCGTGGAATCGCACCAATCGGCAGTAAACCACACCCCGGTGCCCGAGCTCGGGGGCTAGACCTCCGCCGAGCGACGTCTGCGGGTACGACGAGGCCCGGTACGACGGCGTACCGGGCGCCGCGGTCCGACGAGGCGAGGGCCGGCCAGGCGGTCCTCGAGCCGGCGGGCCTCGCGGCGGATCGGCTGAGCGACGTACTCGCCGAGAATGACGCCGGAGGCAAGAGCTACTCCGATGGCAACCGCGGTCGCGAGGCTCACGATGCCGAGCAGATCGCCGAGGCTCATCAGCTCGTACAGGCCCTTGTAGATCGTGAGTCCCGGCAGCAACGGAATCGTCCCCGACACGACGACGACCAGCGGCGGCACCCCGGACCGCCGGCCGAGCGAGTAGCTGCCGAGCCCCACGACGAAGGCCGCCGCCGCGGTCGACCAGGCCGGACCGAACGACGCCCGCGTCATCAGCGTGAACACCAAGGAGCCGAGCCCGCCCATCACGGCGACCGGCAGCAACGCCCGCAGCGGTGCGTACGACGCGTAGGCGAAAGCAACCGCCATCAGCGCACCGGAGCCGACCATGATCGGCAGGTTGGCCAGCTGGATCGTCTGCGCCTCGATCCCGACGTGCAGACCGAGCTTGAGCCCGATCGCGAGACCGAGCGAGACGCCGGCGATGATCCCGCCGGTGAGCAGCATCGCCTCGAGGCTGCGGGCCGCCGCGGTCACGTAGTACCCGGTGATCGCGTCCTGGACCGCACCGGTCAGGGCGATCCCGGCCAGCAGCATGATGATGCCTGCGGCAACGACCAGGGACGGTTTCACCGGTGCGTGCACGGCGTACAGGATCACCGCGACCGCGGTGGCGACGAACGCGCCGGCCACCTGCTGGTAGAACGTGGGCAGCCGCTGCCGGCTGAACCACCGGTTGTTCAGGTCGATCACGACCGCGGTGACGACCGCGACCAACGTGATCAGCCAGCCGCCACCGAGCAACAGCGTGGCGCCGCCGGCCATCACGCCCCAAGCCAGTACCGCGCTCCAGCGCGGGTACGGCGGACCCGCGGATGTCAGCCGGGCCAGCTCACGGCTCGCCTCGTCGCGGGTCACCTCGCCCTGGGCGAACCGCCGGACCAGCCGGTCGACGTCGGTCAGCCGGGAGAAGTCCTGCGACCGGTACCGGACCACGCGCATGTGAGTCTCGGGCGCGACGTCCGGCGCGGCCTGGTACGAGATCGCCATCGAGGTGAAGGTGATGTCGACCTCGCACCCGCGCAACCCGCCGGCCGCGGTGACACCGAGCATGGTCGCGGTCGCGTCCGCCGTCCCGGCGCCACTCGACAGCAGCACCTCCCCGACCCGCAGGGCCAGGTCGATGGTCCGGTAGACCTCCCGCTGCTCGTCAGGCTCCATCTACGCGCCGAGCAGGCGGTGGGCCATTGCGAGGTCGGTGATCAGGATGTTGACCCAACCGCCGAGCAGGGCGGCCCGGATCGCGGAGAACTTCCGCTCACCGCCCGCGACGCCGATCCGGCGCGGCACCGCCAGCAGCTCCTTCGCGGTCACGCCGATGACTCGCTGGTCGAAGTTCGAACGCACGTGCTTTCCCTCTTCGTCGAAGAACCGGAAACAGACGTCCCCGACCGCGCCGAGCCGGCGGAGCTCGTCCTGGTCGGCCTCGGCGACCGCGTTCCCGCTGCGCTGCAGCAGCGGCGAAGGTTCGAGGCTGCCGATTCCGACCAGTGCGTCGGTGAGCTGTCCCCACGTGCCCAGAACGTCCTGAACGGACACGTCGTTCATCATCGCGCGCCGCACCGCGGGCGTCCCGACCAGGCCCGGCGCGGGCAGGTAGACCGGCATCGCACCGGTCAGCTCGGCGAACCGCGCGGTCAGCCGGGTGGCCTGCATCTGCACCGCCGCGTCACCGAGACCGCCGACGATCTGGACCACTTTGTCCACCACCGGCACGCTCTTGCGTGGCATCCGGTCGACCGCGCTGATCAGCGTCTCGCTCCAGGACGAGATCCCGATCACGTGCCCGCCGGTCAGCGTCATGTCGATGTACGCCGCCGCCCCCGAGCCCAGCGCCGGCAGCACCTCGTCGCCGACCCCGAGCGTGTCGACCACGACCGCGTCCCGCAGGCCGTACCGGGCCTGCAACTCGTCCTCGAGATCGCTGTGCACGCCGCTCGGCATGGTCACCACGGTGTGCACGATGCCGACCTCGACCGCCTGTTTCAGCATCCGGGACACCCGCGCCTGGGAGAGGTTCAGCTCGGTGGCGATCCGCGGCTGCCGGATGCCCTTCTCGTGGTACATCCGGGCCACCTTGGCCAGCAGCCGCAGCTCGTCCAGCCCCGGCTGACGCACCGAGCGGTTGCCGTTCGCCACGAGAACCCCCTTCGACAGAACCAGATCTGGACTATAGGTCAGGCAGGTCGTGTCTGATGCACAGGTAGACCCGCGGACTACCGCCCGGATCGGGGATCACCGCCGACGGCGAGTCGCGTTTGCCGGTCGCCACCACCGAGCCGTCGCGGGGATCCACGATCGTGTAGTTCAGCGGCACCGTGTCGTCGAAGACCGGCACCGTCCCGCCGTGCTCGCGGTAGATGATCAGCAGACCGTCGGCCCCGCGCAGCGCCCGGCCCGAGATCACCCGGGTCCAGTCCGGCACCAGGTCCGTCGTCGGCAGCCCGGCCAGGATCTTCCCGAGCAGACCGACGTACGTCGATCCCTCGAAGCCGATCGCCTCCCGCCAGCCCGCGCCCGGGGCGAGGAAGAAGTCGGAGTGACCGGGCTCGTCGGGATGCAACCGCCACTGCCACAGACTGCCGGCACCGTAGACGACGCCCATCGTCCCGCCCGCGCACAGGTTGCTCCACGCCTCGTGCCCCTGCCACCAGCCGGCTCCCACGCCGGTCCGGCCGGTGTTCTCGTACGTCGGTTCGCCGTTCGCGACCGCCCGTACGGGTTCGTTCCGCCACATGTCCGCCACGCGTTCCGGCACGTGTTCACCCGTGTGTCCGGTCTGGCACCACTGGAAGTCCAGCCAGTCCGCGTCCTGGTGAGCCCGCGCGTGGATGTGTGGCCGGTAGTGGATGCCCGTCGGCTGGCCGTAGCAGTCCGCCGCGTGGACCTCGGCGCCACCCGCGGCGACCTGCGGCTCGAACCCCGTCCCGTCCCCGCCGACCAGGTAGATCGCGGGCTGAGCGCCGTACCGGGCGACGAGGTAGCGGCAGTACGCGGCGTACTCAGCCGGCGGTACGACGGTGCCGGCGACGTCGAGGCCCTTCCACCCGAAGCCCTGGAACACGGGCTGCAGGACCGGGACCAGCCCGTGCTCGACCAGGATCGTGAGCAGCTCGTCGAGGTACTGGAAGTACGCGAAGTTCGGCTCCCGCAGATGCCCGTCGGCGAGATCCTCGAAGGCCACGTCGAAGCCCTCGTCCTGGGTCCGGTCGCGCGGCCCGACCGCGCGCATGTCCGGCTGGACGGTCATCAGCAGGACCGCGTTGAACCCCTTGGCCTGCCGGTCGGCGGCGTACTCGCGGACCTGCTCGGGCGTCGCCCGCCACGGCAGCGCCCACGCGGTGTCCGCGACCAGGATCGCGGGCGTCCCGTCGGCGTGCACCAGGCTGCGGCCGCCGGGCGCCATCCGCCAGAACCCGTGCCGGTAGAACGGATTCGGCTCGTCCTCGGCGACCCCGACCGTGAACTCACCGCCCGACCAGGTCCAGCGACCGGGTTCGGGGGCCGCGAAGCGGACCTTCCAGGTATCGCCGCCGTCGGCGAACACCGGACGCCGCAACCGGAGGCCGCTCTCGTGCTCGAACTCCACCCACTCCTCCGCGGAAGTCAGCGAGAGTTCGATCGGACGCCAGACGACTGAGATGGACATGACACTCCCGAGGGGGGTTCGGACCGATAAACTGACCGCTGAATCTGCAAGACCACACGTGCTCTGGGGTCGGTGAAATTCCGAGCCGGCGGTGACAGTCCGCGACCCGTGCACCCGCGAGGGTGTCCGGTTGACCTGGTGGAACTCCGGGACCGACGGTGAAAGTCCGGATGGGAAGACGCACGTGGCAGTCTTCGCGGTGCCCGTGCGACGCCTGCCGTCGTGCGGTCTCGTGGAGCTTGTCGTTGCCCCGGAGTGCCATGCCATGTCACGCCGAGAGGACAGCGACCGTGAGCACCGCGACCACTTTGGACACCATTCAGCGAGCGATCGACGAGATCGCCCTCGGGCGACCCGTCGTGGTCGTCGACGACGAGGACCGCGAGAACGAGGGCGACCTGACCTTCGCCGCGAGCCTGGCCACCCCCGAACTGATGGCGCTGCTCGTCCGCCACACCAGCGGGTACGTCTGCGCGCCGTCCGCGGCCGAGATCCTCGACAAGCTCGAGCTGCCGCTGATGGTGCCGCACAACCAGGACAGCCTGCGGACGGCCTACACCGTCTCGATCGACGCGAGCACCGGCGTCGGCACCGGCATCTCGGCCGCCGACCGGGCCCGGACCGTCCGCGTGCTGGCCGACCCGGCGGCCCGGCCCGCGGATCTGATCCGGCCCGGTCACATCCTGCCGCTGCGCGCGGTCGACGGCGGGGTCCGGCAGCGGCCCGGTCACACCGAGGCCACCGTCGAGCTCGTCCGGCTCGCCGGACTGCCACCGGTCGGCGTGATCGGCGAGCTGATGAACGACGACGGCACTCTGATGACCGGCGCCGACCTGCGCACGTTCGCCGATACCCATGGCTTCGCGATGATCTCGATCGCCGACCTGGTCACTTACCTGTCGTGACCAGCCGCCGGGCGGCGTCCGCGATGCCGTCCGGCGAGAGCCCGTACCGGTCCAGCAGGTAGCCGGCCGAGCCCGTGGGGGCGAACTCGGGGAACCCGAGGATCGACACCCTGGCCGGATGATGCTGGACGACGGTCTCCGCGACGGCCCCGCCGAGGCCGCCACCGGACACCGCCTCCTCGGCGGTCACGATTCCGGCCGTCTCCCGCGCGGCCGCGACCACGGCGTCGATGTCCAGCGGCTTCACCGTCGGCATCGACAGCACCCGGGCCGAGATCCCCTCCTCGGCGAGCCGTTCGGCCGCGGCGATCGCCCGCCACAGCACGGTCCCGTTGCTGATCAGCGTCACGTCGCCACCATCGCGAACCGTGATCGCCCTGCCCAGCTGGAACTCGTAGTCGTCGGCGTACACCTTGGGCACGCTCATCCGGCTGACCCGGATGAACACCGGCCCGTCCGAGGCGGCCGCCCACCGCAGCGCCGCCGCGGTCTCGATCGGGTCGGCCGGCACGATCACGGTCATGTTGGCGATCGCCCGCAACCAGGCGATGTCCTCGACCGAGTGGTGCGTCGGGCCGAGTTCGCCGTACGCGACGCCCGGGCTCATGCCGCAGAGCTTCACGTTGGTGTTCGAGTAGGCGACATCGGCCTTGATCTGCTCCAGCGCGCGGCCGGTCAGAAAGCACGACGCGGCCGAGACGAACGGGATGCGGCCTCCGTTGGCCAGGCCGGAGGCGACCCCGACCATGTCCTGCTCGGCGATGCCGACGTTGATCAGCCGGTCCGGGAACGCCTTGCGGAAACTGTTCAGCTTGCTCGACCCGACCGAGTCGTTCACCACGCCGACGATCCGGTGGTCCGCGTGCGCGAGCTCCGCCAGGGTGTCGACGTACGCGTCCCGGCAGTCGTACCGCGGCTGGTCGGCGATCGAGGGGCTGTGGACGACGGTCATGCCGGCTCCTTGGCATATCTGGGAACAACAGCTTCCAGCTCGGCCAACGCCTGCTGGTACTCCGCCTCGTTCGGCACGCGGTGGTGCCAGGCGACGTTGTTGCTCATGTACGAGATCGGGTGGCCCTTGTGCGTGTGGGCGATCACGAACGTCGGCTTGCCCGGCCGGAACGGTACGGCGGACAGCACGTCGAGCAGCTCACCGTGGTCGTGGCCGTTCACCTCGACCACCGCGAACCCGAACGCGGTCGCCTTCTCGGGCAGCGGATCGAGGTCGTTGGTCTCCTTGGTGGTCGCACCCTGCTGCAGCCGGTTCCGGTCGACGATCACGGTCAGCCGGTCCAGCTGATACTGCGAGGCCGCCATCATCGCCTCCCAGTTGCTGCCCTCCTGCAGCTCGCCGTCCCCGACCAGCACATACGTACGGCGCAGCGAGACGTCGAGCTTGGCCGACAAGGCGTGCCCGACCGCGATCGGCAGCCCGTGACCGAGCGGACCGGTGTTGGCCTCGACGCCGGCCACCTTGTTCCGGTTCGGGTGCCCGTTGAGCGCCGACAGCGGCTTGAGGAACGTCGCCAGCTCCTCGACCGGCAGGATGCCGAAGGCGGCGAGGGTCGTGTAGAGCGCGCCGGCGACGTGGCCCTTGCTCAGGATGAACCGGTCCCGCTCGGGGTCGTCCACCGTCTCTGGTGAGATGTCGAGCACCGCGCCGTACAGGGTGGCCAGGATGTCGATCGCGGAGAAGTCGCCGCCGATGTGGCCGGCGCCGGCGTGATGGACCAGCTTGAGGTCCTGGATCCGGATCTGCTTGGCGGCCTCGGCGATGTGCGCGATCTGCTCTGCGCGGCTGGTGTGGATCGGCAGCCGCCCGAGCACCGGCATCGTCGCGTGCTCGACTGTGAGAGTCATGCGAGCTCCGACATCGAGCTCAGCAGGACCTTCTGCACCAGCCGCTGCGCCGCCAGCGCGTCGTGCGACGCCTGCGCCGCGGCGAGCGCCTCGTCGTCCAGGACGTCGAGCGCGTGGTGGATCGCCTTGAGGAAACGGATCGCCTGCTTCGCGGCCTCGACACTGTCCTCACGGAACGGGAACTGGTCCAGCTGCCAGACACCTTCCCAGTTGTTCTTGCGCAGGGTGTGGAAGAACTCGAAGGTCTCGACCAAATGCACCGAGCCGACGACCATGTCGTCGTCCCAGCCGCGCAGGTTGTCGTTCACGTCGATCGCGAACAGCCGGCCGTAGTCGATCGCCAGCTGGGCCGCGTCGGCGGGCGTCTCCTGGCCGTAGAGCGAGTGGCCGAAGTCGAGCAGGATGCCCAGGTTGGGCAGGCCGATCTTCTCGATCCCGAGCAGCGTCCGTGCGACGTTCGGGAAGATGATCTTGACCCGGGGCTCGCGCGGCTTGTACTCGATCACGAAGTTGATGTCGGGGTGCGCCGAGACGAGCTCCTTCAGGCCGTCCAGGGCGAGGTTCCAGATGTCGTGGTAGTTCACCTGGAACGGGTAGTCCCAGCCGTCCTGGCCGGGCCACAGCTTCACGTACGAGCAGCCCAGGTCCTTCGCCAGTTCGGTTGCCTGGTGCAACAGTTCGAGCGCCTGCTTGCGAACTGCGGGGTCCGGGTTGGTGAGCGACCCCTTGACGAAGTCGCGGGTGTAGATCTCCGGGGTGATCGCGATCGCCTTGAGATTGTTCCGCTTCAGGGCGTCCTTGACCTCGTCCAGCGTCCCGTCGTACCCGGCGAACGGCCAGTTCAGGTCGACCACGGACAGGTCGCCGACGGCGCCGGCCCGGTCGATCTGCTCGAGCAACCCGACCGGCGGCCCGTAGCCGTCGGTGGCATAGCGGTCCTTGTAGGTCGCGAAATGCCAGATACCCGCGCCGAAGACCGGCATGTCAGTCATCGTCATCTCTCCTTCATATGTGGTCAGCCCTTGGTGGCGCCGGCGGTCAGTCCGCCGACGATCCAGCGCTGGAGCAAGGTGTACGCGATCAGGATCGGCACCACGGCGATCAGGATGCCCGCCGCGAGACCGGTGTTGTTGTTGGCGAACTGGCCCTGGAAGTTCAGCAGCCCGACCGGGATGGTCTTGTGCGCGTCGGAGTTCAGCAGGATCAGCGCGAACAGGAACTCGTTCCAGGTCGCGACCGCGTCCAGGATCGCCACCGTCACCAGGGCCGGCAGCGACAGCGGCAGGATCATCGTGAAGAACACCCGCCAGTCGCCGGCGCCGTCCACCTTGGCCGCCTCGATGATCTCGTCCGGGATCTGCCGGAAGAACGACGCCAGCACCAGCACCTCGAACGGGATGCCGAAGGCCAGGTACGGCCCGAGCAGCCCGAACAGGCTGTCGGTCGCGCCGGCCGAGCGCATCATGATGAACACCGGGACGATGGTGATGTAGATCGGGATGGTCAGCCCGAGGAACACCGTGAACATCACCGTCCGGCGGAACTTCATCCGCAGCTTGGCCAGCGCGAATCCGAGCATCGCCGAGAGCAGCACCCCGAGCGGCACCTTCATCACCGCGAGCAGCAGGCTGTTGCGGTACGTCGTCGCGAAGTTCCCGATGTCCCAGGCGTCACTGAAGTTCGACCAGGTGAAGGCGTCCGGCCAGGACAGCGGCCCGTTACTGATGAAGTCGGACAGCGGCCGGACCGCGGTGATCACCAGCAACGCCAGCGGCGAGACCCAGAAGATCGCCGCCACCGCGAGCACCAGCGTGATCACCAGCCCCCGGCGCCCCTTCGGCTTCTGGCCGGCGGAGTGCGCTTCGACCGTGTCGACCGGGACTTCGACCCGAGCAGGCGCGATCGAGGTCATGTCGCCTCCTTGGTTTGCGAGCGTACGTACGGGATTCCGACGGCGATCGCCACCAGGGTGATCACGACCGCGATCGCGGTGCCGTAGCCGGCTTGGTAGTACTGGAAGACGTTGAAGTACATCCACGTCCCCATCACCTGCGTCGACGTCCCGGGTCCGCCGTACGTCATCGCGTAGATCATGTCGAAGACCTTGAACGAGTCGATCAGCGAGAGCGCCAGCACGATGTAGTGCGCGGGCCGCAGGCTCGGCATCGTGACGTGCCAGAACTGCTGCCACTTGGTCGCGCCGTCGACGGTCGCGGCCTCGTAGAGCTCGTTCGGGATCCCTTGCAGCGCGGCCAGGTAGAGCAGCATCGGGAAGCCGGTGCGCAACCAGATCGCCGGCACCATCACCGCCCACAACGCCGTCGAGTCCTGCCCGAGCCACGGCTGGGCCAGGCCGTCCAGGCCGATCAGCCGCAGGAACGAGTTGATCGCGCCGTACTGCGGGTTGTAGAGCCAGCCCCAGATCGAGGCGATCGAGACCAGCGGCAGCACCGCCGGGGTGTAGAACACCAGCCGCAGGATCGGCTTGCCGTGCACCTTGCCGTTCAGGGCGATCGCGAGCGCCAGGCCGATGATGGTCGGCACCGCGATCGTCACCACGGTCCAGATCAGGTTGTTCCGGACCGCGGTGACGACGACCGGGTCGCTCGGCATCTTGACGTAGTTCTCCAGCCCGACGAACTTGTACGTCGCGCTCAGGCCGTCCCAGTTGGTCAGGCTGAACCAGAGTGATGACAACGCCGGGTACACCAGGAACGCGACGTACACCACCAGTGCGGGCAGCGCGAACAACCAGGGCGACCACCTGCCACCACGTTTGCCCTTGGCTACTTGGGGTTTGGAGAGCGCGACTGTCGCCATGGGTCAGCTCTTCGCCCAGGCGGAGACGATCTCCTGCATCTTCTTGGCCGCCGCCTCCGGCGTCACCGAGCCCTGCAGCAGGTCGCTCTGCACGCTGAAGTACTGGTCGGCCTGCTTCTTCGGGAACGCCTGGTCCTGGATCGTGTAGAACGGGTTGCCGCCGTACTTCTGCGACCACTCCGCCGACAGCGGCAGCGTCTTCGGGTCCGGCTCGGCGCCCTTGACCGTGGAGGCGCTGACCTGCAACGCCTTCTGCGTCGCGGGCTGGACGATGAAGTCGATCAGCGCCGCGGACCTGTCGGCGTTCCCGGTCTTGGCGTTGATCATGTAGCCCTCGACGAAGCCGGAGTGCCGGGACGGGGACTGGTCGGTCGGCAGCTCGAAGTTGCCGAACGCGGCCGGGCTCTTCTTCGCCGACAGGATCGCGGCCGCCTCGGTCCACGGCCCGGTGATCGTGTACGCCGTCTTGCCCTGGACGTACGCCGGTTCGATGTCGGCCGGGTCGAGGCCGAGGGCGCCCTGCGGCAGCCACTTCTTGTCCTGCCACTTCTTGAACAGCGCGAACGCCTCGACCACCTCGGGCCGGTCCCAGCTCTCGGCGCCGGTCAGCAGCTTGTCGTGCAGGTCCGGCCCGGCGGTGTGCTCGAGCAGGTACTCGAACAGCCGCATGATGTCCCAGCCGTACTTCCCGCCGAGGCCGGCCGGCGTCACACCGACCGCGACGAGCTTGTCGTTGAGCGCCTCCAGCTCGGCGTACGTCGTGGGCGGGGCGCTCACGCCGGCCTTGGCGAACAGCGACTTGTTGTACCAGGCACCGATCCCGAGGGAGACGAACGGGACCCCGGACTTCACGCCCTCGAACGTCATCCCGGAGATCGCCGCGGTGTTGATCTTCGAGTCCCAGCCGTACTTGGAGTAGTACGGCGACAGGTCGAGCGCCTGCTTGGCCTTCGCGAACGGGCTGCCGATCTGACCACCCCAGATCCGCCAGACGTCGGGGCCTTTGCCGCCGAGCAGTTCCGTGCGCAGCTTGTCCGGGTACACCGCCGCACCCGAGCCGGGCAGGCTGTCGACCGTGGTCGTCGTGCCGTTCTGCTCGTCGAACTTCTTGATCTGGGCCTTCAGCAACCCGATGGTCTCGTCACCCTCGTAGGTGAACAGCCGCAGGTTGTTCGAGGCCGCGGCCGTGTCGCCACCGCTGGTGGAGGCGCCTCCCCCGGTGCAGGCGGACAGACCGACGCCGACCGCGGCGGCGGACGTGAGGCCGAGGAATCCTCGACGGGTGAAGGTGTTCATCAGACACTCCTTTGACGGGCGAAGCGGCGGATCTTGGCGAACATGTCTTCGAGCAGGAAGCGGACGTCGACCTGTTCGACCACACTGATCGGGTTGTTCGTGCCAGGCAGGTACCAGCCGTCGACGCCGAACCGCGGGGCCGGCCGGACGCGCAGGTTCCCGCTGTTCGGGTAGAGCATCAGCGCGATCGCGGGCGAGTCGCCGAGGGACCGGGACTCGATCGGCTCGCCGTGCCAGGTCGCGTTCCACTCGTGCAGCTGCTCGATCAGGTACTTGCCCAGGGGACCGGCGTCGCCGATCTTCTCGTCCAGCTCGGCGTACCCGACCGACACCTTCGTGTAGACGTCGCTGGGCACCTGCCAGACGGTGATTCCGGAGCCGAACACCACGTTGGCGGCGTGGATGTCGTTGGACAGGTTGAACTCGATCCCCGGGTACGACGTGTGCCCGTAGTACCCGCGCCCGCCGATCCAGATCACGATCACGTCCCGGTGCACGATCTCCGGGTCGAGCAGGATCGCACTCGCCATGTCGGTCAAGGGGCCGAGGAACGACACGAACAGCGGGTCGTCCTTCGAGGCCAGCTTGGACTCCTCGATGATCAGCTGGGCGCCCGGCGAGTCGAGCGGGGTCTGCTCGTCCGGGATGCCGGTCGTCGCGCCGTTCGCGACCGGGACCTGACCGGTCAGGTCCATCAGGTCCAGCAGCAGGTCGATCTCCTCGCGGGACTCCTGCATGCTGCGGTCCGACCGGCGGGTGCCGAAGTGCGCCGCGATCAGGCCGCGGATGTCGAAGGTGGGCGACAACAGCCCGTGCACGATCGCGAACTGATCGTCCGCCTCGTTCTTGGCATCGGTGTTGATGATGACCCGCCGTCTGCTCGGCTTCACCCTGACGACCTCCTTGGCTTCTCCGCCCCACTCCGCCGCCGAAGGCGGCCAGGGTTCGGGTTTGGTGGGTTGTGTTTGAATAGATATTCACTAGTGCATAACCTGTCGCCATGAGTGTCACCACGACGCTAGAGTCCCGTCAAGAGCTCGGTTGAAAGTTCATCGGAAGGGGACTGCGATGGCCGGAGCCGCTGTGCTGGCGATCGACCAGGGCACGACCAACTCGAAGGCGGTCCTGGTAGGCGCCGACGGCGGCGTACTCGCGACCGGATCCGCGCCGGTCGGCCTCTCCACGCCCCAGCCCGGGTGGGCCGAACAGGACGCCGACGAGCTATGGAACAGCGTCCTGCAGGCGATCGCGACCTGCCTGTCCGGCGCAGGGCGCGTGGAGATCGTGGGGATCGCGTTGTCCACCCAGCGCGAGTCGGTCGTGGGGTGGAGTCGCGAGGGTGCGGCCGTCGGCCCGGTCATCGGCTGGCAGGACGTGCGGACCGCCTCGTGGTGCGCATCCCTGCCGCCGTCCGTTGACGCCGCGGCGCGCGCGAGGACCGGCCTGCGGGTGGATGCGATGTTCTCCGCCCCGAAGCTGCACTGGTTGCTGACCGAGACGGGAGCCGATCGTGTCGGCACCGTGGACTCCTGGCTGATCCATCGACTGACTGGTTGCCGTGAGCATCTGACCGACGCCGGCAACGCCGCAAGGACCTTGCTGTACGACGTTCTCGACCTGGACTGGTCCCCGGAGCTGCTGAACGCCTTCGGCGTACCGCGGTCAGTCCTGCCGGAAGTGCGCCCGTCGAACGGTGGCTTCGGGGTGACGTCCGGGGTGCCCGGGGTGGCCGACGGGATCCCGATCGTCGCCGTACTCGCGGATTCGCACGCGGCGATGTACGGACAGGGGTGCACGCGGGCCGGGATGGTCAAGGCGACGTACGGGACCGGGTCGTCGGTGATGACACCGGTCGACGGGTTCGTGGCGGACGGATGCACGCTGGCCTGGCTGACGGACAAGCCGCTGTACGCGCTCGAAGGGAACATCGTGTCATCGGGCGCCGCGTTGGCGTGGACGGCCGGGATGCTGGGGCTGCCGGACGTCGGCGCGCTGATGGAGCTGGCGGCGAGCGTGCCGTCGGCGGAGGGGGTCGTACTGGTGCCGGCGTTCGCGGGGCTCGGTGCACCGCACTGGGACCGGAATGCGCGCGCCGCGATCACGGGGATGAGCAGCTCGACCAAGCGAGCCCATATCGCCCGCGCCTGCGTAGACGCGGTCGCTCACCAGATCTGCGACATCACCGACACCATCCCCGGCACGCTCACCAGCCTGCGCGCCGACGGCGGCGCGACCGTCTCCGGCCTCCTCATGCAGACCCAGGCCGACCTCCTCGGCCACCCGGTCGAAGCCGCCGACGTCCCCGAGATCTCCGCCCTCGGCGCCGCCGAACTCGCCTGGACCACCCTCGGCGAAACCACCAACTGGTCGGACAAACGCACGTACCGCACGTTCGACCCCGCCATCACCCCCACCGAACGCACCACCCGCCGCACCACCTGGTCCGCCGCCATCACCTCAGCCCGCACCACCTGACCCACCCAGCCCGCCCCCGCCCTCGCACGGCACAAACCTCCAGCTGAGGGGCAACTTGTGGGGCTCGGGGTCTACTTCGATGTAACTCGCTGGAGTTGACCGGTTGTGGTCGGACATCGCTTTCCGTTACAGGTTGACTCGTCGTTTCGGCCCACCTAAGGTTGCGATCACAGGCTGCGGAAAGCCCTTTCCAAGGCTGTGAGTGAGGGAGGCCCGCCATGTGCGAGTACGAGCCGGGCGCCGCCGTGGGGCTACCCGGCGGAATCGGCGTCTCGTTGCTGACGGTGTACGACGGCGCGGCCCCCGACGGCCTGGTCGGCGGCACGCCGCACGTGCACCTGGCCTGCTCCGAGGGGTACTACGTGATCGCCGGCTCCGGCGCGGTCCAGACCCTCACCCCGAAGGGTTTCACCGAGACCCCGCTGCAGGCCGGCACCGTGGTCTGGTTCGACCCCGGCACGATCCACCGACTCGTCAACGACGGCGGCCTGCAGATCCTCACCCTGATGTCGAACTCCGGCCTCCCCGAAGCCGGCGACGCCGTACTGACGCTGCCGCCGGAGCACCTCATCGACCGCGAGACCTATCTCGCGGCGACCAGCCTCACCGGCGACGGTGAGGTCCGGACCGCGTCCGCGATGGCCCGGCGCAACCTCGGAGTCGAGGGCTTCGCCGTACTGCGGAAGTCCTTCGAAGCCGACGGCCCGTCCGCGCTGGACGAGTTCTACGCGGCCGCGGTCCGGCTCGTCCAGCCACAGCTCGCGGACTGGCGGAAACGCTGGGAGCAGGGCGCCCGCCGCCTCGCCGACGAGACCGGCGCCGCACTGGGCGCGCTCGAGGCGGGTACGGCGCCGCACCTGCAGACCGCCGAACTCCATCGAATCCCCGCCCCCACCGAGCTCGGCCGGCACGGCATGTGCGGTCGCCTCGACGTCTACGACATCACTTCGTGAGAGGCAGAACTGTGAACGAGCGACGCATCGGCATCGTGATGAACGGTGTCACCGGCCGGATGGGCCTGCGCCAGCACCTCGAGCGGTCCATCGTGGCGATCCGCGCACAGGGTGGCCTGCCGGCCGCCGACGGGACGATGATCATCCCCGAGCCGATCCTGGTCGGCCGCAACGAGATGAAGCTGCGCCGGATCGCGGAGCAGTACGACCTGACCCGGTGGACCACCGACCTGGCCGAGGCCCTGGCCGAGCCGGACGTCGAGATCTACTTCGACTCCCAGCTGACCCAGCTGCGCGAGAAGGGTGTGCGCGCCGCCGTCGAGGCCGGCAAGGCGATCTACTGCGAGAAGCCGATCGCCGAGAGCCTGGAGGCCGCGGTCGACCTGGCCCGGCTGGTCCGTGACGCCGGGCTGAAGAACGGCGTGGTCCAGGACAAGCTGTCCCTGCCCGGCCTGCGGAAGCTGAAGCGGCTGGTCGACGGCGGGTTCTTCGGCCGGATCCTCTCGGTCCGCGGCGAGTTCGGCTACTGGGTCTTCGAGGGCGACTGGCAGGAGGCGCAGCGGCCGTCTTGGAACTACAAGTCCGAAGAGGGCGGCGGCATCATCGTCGACATGTTCTGCCACTGGCGGTACGTGCTCGACCAGATCTTCGGCCCGGTCAAGTCCGTCTACTGCCAGGGCGCGACCCACATCCCGACCCGGGTCGACGAGAACGGCCAGGAGTACACCGCCACCGCGGACGACGCGGCGTACGGCGTCTTCGAGCTGGAGGGCGGGATCGTCGCGCAGATGAACTCGTCCTGGGCGACCCGGGTGTTCCGCGACGAGCTGGTCGAGTTCCAGGTCGACGGCACCGAGGGCTCGGCGGTCGCCGGGCTGCGGAACTGCCGCGCGCAGCACCGGTCCGCAACACCGAAGCCGGTCTGGAACCCGGACCTGCCGGCCACCGAGAAGTTCCGCGACCAGTGGGCGACGGTGCCGGACAACGAGGTGTTCGACAACGGGTTCAAGGTGCAGTGGGAGATGTTCCTGCGGCACGTGGTCGACGACGCGCCGTTCACCTGGGACTTCCTCGAGGCCGCGAAGGGCGTGCAGCTCGCCGAGCTGGGCCTGCAGTCGTGGCGCGAGGGCCGCAAGCTCGACGTCCCGCCCCTCGACCTCGAGGGCCGGCCGTGAAGCTGAAGCTACCGTCGGCCGGCGGCCTGGCGACCTATCAGCTGGTCGGCGAACCAGTTGCTCAGGGCACCTATGAGCCGGCTCGCTCGCGGCTGGCGTTCGCGGCCGCGCATGTTGTCGCCGACCCCTTGGGCGACAACTCGCCGGGCGCGCCCGCGGTCGTCGACTGGGAGCACACGCTGGAGTTCCGCCGGCACCTGTGGTCGCTCGGGCTGTCGGTCGCCGAAGCCATGGACACCGCCCAGCGGGGAATGGGCCTGGACTGGGCGGCGACACAGGAACTGATCCGCCGCTCCGCAGCCGAGGCTCCCGACGGGCGCATCGCCGTGGGCGTCGGCACAGACCAGCTCACCGCTGCGCCCCAACCCGCCGCCGGCTCCGACCGGTCCTCCCGCGGCTCTCACTCGTTGGAGGCGGTGACCGCGGCGTATGAGGAGCAGCTTGCACTGGCAGAGGAGGTCGGGGCGCAGCCGATTCTGATGGCCAGCCGGGCGTTGTGCGCGGCGGCGACCTCACCTGACGACTACCGCAAGGTGTACGACCACCTGCTGAGCCAATCGTCTCGCCCGGTGATCTTGCACTGGCTGGGGTCGATGTTCGACCCGGCGCTGGACGGCTACTGGGGTAGCGACTCGCTCGACACCGCCGCCGATGTCGTCGTCGATCTGATTGCCGACAATACGACCAAGGTCGACGGCATCAAGGTCTCGCTGCTCGACGCCTCGCGTGAAGTTGCCCTGCGCAACCGTCTGCCCGAGGGCGTCCGGCTGTACACCGGTGACGACTTCAACTACCCCGAGCTGATCCGCGGTGACGCCGACCAGCACAGCGACGCACTGCTCGGGATCTTCGCCGCGATCGCCCCGGCGGCCGCGGCCGCGTTGAAGGCGCTGGACGATGGTGATCTCGACACTTACGAGCGGGTGTTCGCGCCGACGGTCCCGCTGGCCCGGCAGATCTTCTCGGCGCCGACGTACTACTACAAGACCGGGATCGCCTTCCTGGCTTGGCTGAACGGGCACCAGCCCGGGTTCACGATGGTGGGCGGCCTGCAGACCGGGCGGTCGCTGCCCCATCTCGCGGACACGTTCCGCCTGGCGGACCAGGCCGGCGTACTCACGAATCCCGAGCTCGCGGTCGAGCGGTTCCGGCAGCTGCTGCGCGTGGGCGGGGTCGACGCATGAACCGCTACAGCCTGAACCAGGCGACCACGAAGTACTGGCCGCTGGAGGACGTCGTCGCGGCCAGCGCCAAGGCCGACCTGGAATGGATCGGGCTGTGGCGCGAGCCGATCCAGGAGTACGGCGTCGACAAGGCCGCGCGGTTGGTCGCGGATGCCGGCCTGAAGGTCTCCTCGCTGTGCCGGAGCGGCTTCTTCACCTCGACCGATCCGGCCGAGCGGAAGGCGAAGATCGAGGACAACCGACGCGCGATCGACGAGGCTGCGACAGTCGGTACGTCGGTGCTCGTGCTCGTCAGCGGTGGACTGCCGGCCGGGTCGCGTGATCTGGACGGCGCGCGTTCGATGGTCCGTGACGGGCTGGCCGAGCTGGCGCCGTACGCCTCCGAACGTGGCGTGAGGCTGGCGGTCGAGGCGTTGCACCCGATGTTCTGCTCCGACCGGTGTGTGGTCTCGTCGTTGTCGGGTGCGCTGGATCTTGCCGAACAGTTCCCGGCGTCGCAGGTGGGCGTGATCGTAGATGCGTATCACCTGTGGTGGGACGCGGACGTCTACCGGCAGATCGAGCGGGCGGGTGAGCGGATCCTGTCCTACCAGGTGAGCGACTGGGTGGTTCCGCTGCCGGCGGACACGCTGCTCGGGCGCGGCCTGATGGGCGACGGCTCGATCGAGCTGCGCCGGCTGCGCGAGGCCTGCGACGCGGCCGGGTACGACGGGCCGATCGAGGTCGAGATCTTCAACCAGAAGCTGTGGGACGCGCCGGGTCAGGAGGTCTTCGACCTGGCGCTCGCGCGGTATCAGGAATACGTCGTCTAGTTACTGAGGAGCTGTCTGCATGACTATTCCCGCCACCGGTATCGGGATGCACCTCTACACGATGCGGGACGTCCTGGCCGAGGACTACCCGGGGACGCTGAAGCGCCTCGCCGGGATCGGCTACCAGACCGTGGGGGTGAGCGGACGGTTCGACCACAGCGCCGAGGAGATCCGCTCCTTCGCGGACGACGCCGGACTGTCGATCGTGCTCGAGCACGTCGGCTACAGCCGGATGACGGACAACTGGTCCGGCGCGCTGGCCGACGTCCACACGCTCGGCGGCCAGTGGATCGTCGTACCGTCGATTCCGTCCGAGCTGCACTCCGTCGAGGGATTCCGTACGGCGGCCGCCGCGTTCACCGAGGCGGGCAAGGCCGCGCGTGACGCCGGGCTGAAGCTGCTGTTCCACAACCACGGGCGCGACTTCGACGAGGTGGACGGGCAGATCCTGTTCGACATCCTGCTGGAGGTGGACCCGGAACTGCTGGGCTTCGAGTTCGACCTGTACTGGGCGGTCGACGGCGGTCAGGACCCGGCGAAGTACTTCCAGGAGCACCCCGGGCGGTTCCCCGCGCTGCACGTGAAGGACATGGCCGAGGACGGCTCGTGGGAGGACGTCGGCGCCGGCAAGCTCGACTTCGCGGCGATGTTCGCGCACGCGTCGGAGGGCGGTGTCGAGCAGTGGCTGGTCGAGCACGACAAGCCGGGCGACGCGTGGGCGTCGGCCGAGCGGAGCTACCGCGGGCTGACCGAACTGCGGTTCTGACAGGGCATTCGAGTCGCCGGGTGTGACGCCTGTGACAAACGCTTAACCGGATCAGATTTCCGTACAGGTGCTCACGCCTGGTGAGATCGGCCTATTCTCGACGCGTGCCCAACGAGCCAACGGTCCGGCTGACGGCCATCCGCCGCCTGTACGAGGTGAGCGCGCGGATGGGTGCCGGGCGGAGCCTGGCCGAGACGCTGCAGGCGGTGGTGGACGGCGTCGTCGACGGGCTCGGCTTCGGCATCGCCCTGCTGAACCTGCGGCACGCGGACGGGAAGTTCGAGGTGATCGCGGTCGCCGGGTCCCCGGAGGCGCGGGAGGCCCTGCTCGGGACGGTCAGCGCGGCGGACATCTTCGACGCCGAGTTCGCCATCGCCGACAAGTGGGGCAAGCTGCGCTTCGTGCCGCACGAGCGCCTCCCGGAGGGCGAGGTGGTCGGCTGGGTGCCCGACGTACCGGTCTCCGATGATCCGGCCGCGTGGCATCCGCTGGACGCGCTGTTCGCGCCGCTGTACTCGCCGGACGGTGAGCTGGTCGGGATGCTGGCGGTCGACCTGCCCGAGGACCAGCGCCGGCCGGGCCCGATCCACCGGGAACTGCTGGAGATCTTCGCCACCCAGGCCGGGCTGGCGATCGACAAGGCCCGGCTGACCGATCAACTGCGGGCCGAGAAGGCGCGGCTGGAAGCCAGCGAGGCCACCTTCCGGATGGTCTTCGAGGGCGCCGGCAACGGAATGGCGACGATCGCCTTCGACGGACCGGACCAGGGCCGGATCCTGCGTGTCAACGACGCGTTCTGCCGGATCACCGGGTACGCCGCCGAGCACCTGGTCGGCACCCGGATGGTGGACTTCCTCCGCGACGAGGAACCCGACCAGACCCGGCACGAGCTCGAACAAGTTGCTGCTGGCAACGGAACGTACCGGTTCGAGCGGATCTTCTCCCAGCCCAGCGGGAACGAGATCTGGCTCGGCGGGACGGCCGCGATCGTCGGGCAGGGCGACGGGCAGCCGCGGATCCTGCTGATCCAGATCGACGACGTGACCGCGCGCAAGGACGCCGAGCGCGAGCTCCGGCACCACGCGGCCCACGACCCGCTCACCGGCCTGCCGAACCGGCGCCTGCTCCAGCACCGGTTCGCCTCGGTCCTCGAGCGCACTCGCGCCTCCGGCCGGCCCGGCGCGTTGCTGTTCTGCGACCTGAACCACTTCAAGCTCGTCAACGACGGGTACGGCCACGAGGCCGGCGACCGCGCCCTCCGCGAGATCGCCGGCCGCCTGACCGCCGGCGTCCGCCACGGCGACACCGTGGCCCGC
Source organism: Kribbella sp. NPDC048837 (assembly GCF_055586945.1). NCBI lineage: Bacteria > Bacillati > Actinomycetota > Actinomycetes > Propionibacteriales > Kribbellaceae > Kribbella > Kribbella sp. NPDC048837. Next base: position 167,823 of record NZ_JBVJHF010000002.1, on the reverse strand, counting down.
CTCGGCGGCGACGAGTTCGCCGTCCTCGCCGAAGACATCGCCGGCGACGACCTGGCCGCCCTCATCACCCGCGTCGAAGCCGCCGTCAGCCGCCCCCTCCCGAACATCGCCGTCAAGGTCACCACCAGCATCGGCACCGTCCCCATCACCCCCGACGCCACCGACCTCGACACCCTCCTCCACGAAGCCGACCGAGCCATGTACGCGGTAAAACACCGCCGCCCGTAACTCCACCAAGCTGCAACCGGCCAGCTCCGCACCTCCGCCGAGATCCGTGGCCCGGTCTGCGAGGTTACGAGCCCAGTGCTGTGAGGGCTTCGTCGGTGAGGCGGTAGACGGTCCATTCGTCTTGGGGGGCGGCGCCGAGGGACTTGTAGAAGTCGATGGCGGGCGTGTTCCAGTTGAGGACGGACCATTCGAGGCGTTCGTAGCCGTTGGTGACGCATTCCTGGGCGAGGGCGGTGAGGAGGGCTTTGCCGAGGCCGGTGCCGCGGGTTTCGGGGCGGACGAAGAGGTCTTCGAGGTAGATGCCGTGGACGCCGCGCCAGGTGGAGAAGCTGAGGAACCAGATCGCGCAGCCGGCCACCTCGCCCTCGTGTTCGGCGACGTGGCAGAAGACCGCGGGGGCCGGTCCGAAGAGAGCGGCCTGCAATTGGTCCGCGGTCAGGCGGCACTCCTGCGGCGCGCGCTCGTACTCGGCCAGGCCGTAGACCAGCTCCACGATCGCCGCGACGTCGTCCGGGCGCGCACGTCGTACTCGTTCGTCGGTTTGCATGCACCTATCGTGCCGGTTGCTCTGGCTATCGAGCATTCCCGTTAACTTACCCACCAACTGCGAGACACCCGTCGGCGGAAGGCTGACGGCAGTCCTTCCGCGTGGTCCCCTTCGTCCAGACCCAGGGCGGTCAGCGGCGGGTGAAGAGGCCGAGGGCGTCGTAGGCGATCCAGGAGCCTTGGTCCTTGAAGAGTTCGAGGATGTTGGGTCCGGGGTGGAAGAGCGCCCTCGGCAGTGGTCGTTCGAGGTAGGAGGGTTTCAGGGGGGAGCCCGGATAGGTGCTGTCGGCAATGGTGGAGCCCTTGGTGGCGCCGTTGGCGAAGGTGAGGCGGTCGACCTCGGTGCCGTTGACGGTGAGGAGCGCGGAGGCGGCGAGGCTGGCGTGGCTGTCGATCAGCCAGAGGGCCAGGTCGAGATCCTGCTCCGGTACGGCGGTCAGCTCGAAGCGGAATGTGGCCCGGTGGTTCTTCGAGCCGGCCCACTTGTCCGCGGGACCCGGCAGCAGGTACGACCAGTCCGCCGACGGGGCCGACGTACCGAAGGTGTAGTCGACGTCCGACGGGAAGCGGGCCGGGTAGTCGGCGTACCCCTTCGGCGAGAGGGCGAGCTCGGAGCCCTTGCCGTCGAAGGTCCCGACCGACGCGACCGGGACGCCGGACACCGTGACGGACGTGAGGTTGGCGACGGCAACGGCGTCGGACGGACGCGATCTGTTGCCTGCGGCATCGACTGTGATGATGCGGTAGGACCGGGTGACACCGGTGAAGCCGAGGCCGCGGTGCACGAAGTGCGGGTAGACGGTCTTGCCGATCAGCGTGCTGCCGGCGTACACGGCGTAGTGGTCGACGACGGTCGCCCAGGAGACCGGCTTCCAGTCGAGCGTCACGGTGCCGATCGCGCCGGCGCCGCGCAGGCCGGTGATGGCGGGTGGGCGGTTCGTCACAATGCCTCCAGGCGGGGAGCGTCGACGGGGGAACGGAAGGCGGCGACCACGTGCGGCTCGGCGTTCGCGTCCGCCTGGATGTACGGGAAGGTGACGAACTCCGCGGTCAGCTCGGAGCGGGTCAGGGTCGTGTATACGTATCCACGGCGTGCGTTGTAGAGCTTCACGTACGGGTGCTGCAGCCAGTCCTTCGCATACGTGTCCGTGTCCGTGCCGTCGCCGTTGGATCCGATCGAGGAGCAGACCAGCTCGACGCCGACCGTTCGTGAGTCCGGATCGGCGAAGTCCAGCTTCAGCTCGGAGGCCACGTGCCGGTGTATGTCGCCGGTGAGCATCACCGCGGTCCCGGCCTGGCTCATCGCCTCGATCACCCGGCGCCGGTTGGCCGGGTAGCCGTCCCACTGCTCGGTCCGGTCGTCGGTGACCGCGGTGAGGACGACTCCGCCGGCAACGATGTTCCAGGCCGCGGGCGAGTGCCGGAGTCCGTCGTACAGCCAGGCCTCTTGCTCGGCGCCCAGGATGGTGCGCTGCTCGGACACGCGATCGGCCTCGCTGACCGGCAGCGGGTCGCGGTACTGGCGGGTGTCGAGCAGGTGGACCCGGGCCAGCGAGCCCACGTCGTACCGGCGGTAGAGCTGGCCGTCCGGGCCGTGCGGGAGACTGTTCAGGGCGACCGGCAGGTTCTCGTAGAAGGCGCGGTAGGCGACGGCCCGGCGATGCACGAAGAGCTCCGGCGGGATCCCGTACAGCGAGTTGGCGGCGCCGTAGTTGTTCTGTACCTCGTGGTCGTCCCAGACCACGAACCACGGCGCGGCAGCGTGCGCCGCCTGCAGGTCCGGGTCGGTCTTGAACAGGCTGTACCGCAGGCGGTACTGCTCGAGGGTCTCGATCTCGACACCATGTTCGGGACCGACCGTGACGCCCGCGCGCCAAAGGTTGTCACCGGCAACGATCCCGTACTCGTAGATGTAGTCGCCGAGGAAGAACACCGCGTCCGGCGAGCGGCGGGCGATGTCCTTGTAGGCCGGGAAGTAGCCGTGGTACCAGGCCTGGCAGGAGGCGGTGGCGAAGGTGAACTGCTCGCCGTTCACCGGCAGCGTCTTCGCCCGGCCGACCGGGCTGATCTCCGTGCCGACGCGGAAACGGTAGAAGTACTCGCGGCCCGGCCGGAGCCCGCGCACCTCGGGGTGTACGGCGTGCGCCAGGTCGGGCGTGGCGATCGCGAGCCCACGGCGTACGACGTGATTGAAGAGGCTGTCCTCGGCCACTTCGTACTGCACGGGCACGTGGTCGGCGCGCATCCCGCCATGGCCGTCGGTGGCTAGCGGGGTCGGGGCCAGCCTGGTCCACAGCACGAATCCGTCCGGCCGGGGATCGCCGGACGCGACACCGAGTGCGAAGGCACCGGAAGGGATGGGTCGCGCAGGCGTGGCGTCGGCACTGGCCGGCGCGGCGACGCCGATCGCGACTGAGGCGGCACTCAGGCCGGTCAACTGGAGGAAAGTACGGCGGGAGGGAGGAGGCACGGGCGGACTCCGATCCAGGGGAAGGCTGAAGTGCGTCACATTCTTACGTAAGCAGCGTTCGAAAGGTAACCCCTTGACATGCATTCAGCGCTCACGGTGCTGAGTCTGTGCGGATATTCCTGTTGGAATCCGCGGTCCGGGCGAGGGAGGTTGGAGGCATGGCAGCTGACACGAACAAGACCCGCCGGATCGGTGCCGTCGAGGTGTCCGCGATCGGGCTCGGCGGCATGCCGATGTCGATCGAGGGCCGGCCCGACGAAGCCCGGTCCATCGCGACCATCCACGCCGCGCTCGACGCCGGCATCACGCTGATCGACACCGCCGACGCGTACCACCTGACCGCGACCGACGTCGGTCACAACGAGACCCTGATCGCCAAGGCCCTGGCGTCGTACGGCGGTGACACGTCGAACGTGGTCGTCGCCACCAAGGGCGGCCACCAGCGACCGGGCGACGGCAGCTGGACCGTCGACGGCTCACCGAAGCACCTGTTCGAGGCGGCAGACGCGTCGCTGAAGCGGCTCGGGGTGGAGGCGATCGGGCTGTACCAGTTCCACCGGCCCGACCCGAAGACGCCGTACGAGGACTCGATCGGCGCGATCCGCGACCTGCTCGACGCGGGCAAGATCCAGCAGGCCGGCATCTCGAACGCGAACCCTGCCCAGATCAAGCAGGCCAACGAGATCCTCGGCGGCCGCCTGGTCTCGGTGCAGAACCAGTTCTCCCCCGCGTTCCGCTCCAGCGAGCCGGAGCTGGAGCTCTGCGACGAGCTCGGCATCGCCTTCCTGCCCTGGTCCCCGCTCGGCGGCATCTCCAACGCCGGCGCCCTCGGCAGCAAGCACCCCGCCTTCCACCAACTCGCCGCCGACCTCGGCGTCAGCCCCCAGCGCCTCACCCTCGCCTGGATGCTCGCCAAGTCCCCCCACGTCATCCCCATCCCCGGCTCCAGCCGCCCCGAGACCATCCGCGACTCCTACACCGCGATCGACCTCGAACTCACCCCCGCCCAGGTAGCCACCCTCGACGCCACGGAATAGGTGCCGGCGGGGACGCGTTCCCCGGGCGTGGAAGATATGCGGGCGTTGAGTTATGGGATTGGGCAGCAGTACTTCGAGGAGCGGGATTATCGGGGGGCCATCCGGGCCCTGCGGCCGGTTGTCGAGGAGACGCCGGAGGATGTCGGGACTCGGTTGCTGCTGGCGCGGGCCTACTACCACGCGGCGTTGCTGAAGCCGGCTGAGGAGCAGTTGCTCGAGGTGATCGAGCGGGAGCCGACCGAGTACTACGCGCACCTGATGCTGGCGCGGACCCTCGAGCGGCAGTCGCGGGCGGAGGAGGCCGGGAAGCACCGGCGGATCGCCGCGGCGTTGACCGGTGATGACGAGCATCTGAGACCACACAGTCTGTGACGGACCGGCTGACGGCCCGCGATCCCCTGGGGATCGCGGGCCGTTTGCGGTGGAATGACTCACCGGGGATTGGCGTTCTCCTGATCAGAGTAGTTTAATAGTGAACTATCCAGCTTGAGGAGGACGGATGCAGTTCGGTGTGTTCAGCGTCGGGGATGTGACCGAGGACCCGACGACCGGCACGACCGTGAGCGAGGGCGAGCGGATCAAGGCGATGGTGGCCATCGCGCTGAAGGCCGAAGAGGTCGGGCTGGACGTGTTCGCCCAGGGCGAGCACCACAACCCGCCGTTCGTGCCGTCGTCGCCGACCACGCAGCTCGGGTTCATCGCCGCGAAGACGTCGAAGATCATCCTGTCCACCTCGACGACCCTGATCACCACCAACGACCCGGTGAAGATCGCCGAGGACTACGCGATGCTGCAGCACCTGGCCGACGGCCGGGTCGACCTGATGATGGGCCGCGGCAACACCGGCCCGGTGTACCCGTGGTTCGGTCAGGACATCCGCAACGGCATCGGCCTCGCGATCGAGAACTACGCCCTGCTGCGCCGGCTCTGGCGCGAGGACGTGGTCGACTGGGAAGGCAAGTTCCGGACGCCGCTGCAGGGGTTCACGTCGACCCCGCGGCCGCTCGACGGCGTACCGCCGTTCGTCTGGCACGGCTCGATCCGGTCCCCCGAGATCGCCGAGCAGGCGGCGTACTACGGCGACGGGTTCTTCCACAACAACATCTTCTGGCCGATCTCCCACACCAAGCGGATGATCGAGCTCTACCGGACCCGCTTCGAGCACTACGGGCACGGCGCCGCGGACCAGGCGATCGTCGGTCTCGGCGGTCAGGTCTTCATGCGCAAGAACTCGCAGGACGCCGTCCGGGAGTTCCGGCCGTACTTCGACAACGCGCCGGTGTACGGGCACGGCCCCTCGCTGGAGGACTTCAGCCGGGAGACGCCGTTGACGGTCGGCAGCCCGCAGGAAGTGATCGAGCGGACGCTGTCGTTCCGCGAGGCCTTCGGTGACTACCAGCGACAGCTGTTCTTGATGGACCACGCCGGATTGCCGTTGAAGACCGTGCTCGAGCAGCTGGACATCCTCGGCGAAGAGGTGGTTCCGGTACTGCGCAAGGAGTTCGCGGCCAAGAAGCCGGCGCACGTGCCGGACGCACCGACTCATGCTTCACTGAAGGCCGCCGCCGAGCGGGCGCGCGACCTGGAGACGATCGAGGAGCCGACGGTATGACCGAGCGGGTGATCGCCGTGGTGACGGCCGGGCTGACGACACCGTCGTCGTCCCGGCTGCTCGCCGACCAACTGGCGGCTGCGGTCCAGGACGACCTGTCCGGCCGCGGGATCGCCTCCCGGATCGAGATGATCGAGGTGCGCGACCACGCGCACGACCTGACCAACAACCTGCTCACCGGCTTCCCGTCGGCGTCCTTGCGGACGGTCCTGGACACGGTGACCGCGGCCGATGCGCTGATCGTGGTCAGCCCGACCTTCAGCGCGTCGTACTCCGGGCTCTTCAAGATGTTCTTCGACGTGCTCGACGACCAGGCGCTGGCCGGCAAGCCTGTCCTGCTCGCCGCGACCGGCGGTACCGAGCGCCACTCGCTGGTGCTCGAGTTCGCCCTCCGCCCGCTGTTCGCCTACCTGAAGGCGCTCCCGGTCGCCACGGCCGTGTACGCCGCCTCGACCGACTGGGGCCCGAACGCCGGCAAGCTCCGGACCCGCATCACGCAGGCAGCCACCGACCTGGTCGCCGCGTTGCACCACGAAACCCCCACCCAGACCGACCCCTACGACAACCCCACGCCGTTCGAGGATCTGCTCAACAGCTAGGCGGACCGCTCCTCGATCAGGAGACCGATCCCGTCGAGGATCCTGGTCAGGCCGAACGCCAGGGCGTGGGCGGGGTCGAGGATGGACTGGAAGTGTTCGCCGACCGCGGTGCCGACGCGGCCGGCGACGGGGAAGTGCTGCGCGGTGCCGGACATGACGTGCGTGAGCGTGGGCGAGATCTGACGCCACCACTCCTCGTCGGTGAGGCCGGAGTCGCGCTGGGTGCGGAGTTGTTCCGCGCCGGCGCGGGCCGTGCCCTGGACGTGGGTGAGCACCAGCGTGAGCGCGGAGTCCATCTCGACATCCGTCAGTCCGAGGCCGTCCAGGGGGCGTAGCTCGGCCTCGTACTTCTTGGTGATGTTGGGCCCGAGCGCCGTCCGCATCGTCGGGACCTCGTGGATCCACGGGTGCGCGGTCAGGACGTCCCAGTTGCGGTGCGCGATGAACTCCAGGGCTCCCCGCCAGCCCCCGGGCTGACCGGCCGGCTCGTCGACGTCGGCGTACAGATCGCCGTACACGCGGTCGAACATCAGGTCGGTCAGCTCACCCTTGCCGGGCACGTGGGTGTAGAGCGACATCGTGCCGGCCTTGAGGCGCTCGGCGACCATCCGCATCGACACCGCCTCGAGCCCCTGCGCGTCGGCCAGCTCGATGGCGGCGTCGACGATCGCGCGGACGGTCAGACCGGAGCGGCCGGCCTTCGTGTGACTGCCCCAGAGCAGCGCCAGGCTGCGCGCCGGATCGGGCGCGGCCACCTTCTTTCCAGTCAACGGGAACATTCTCCAGCCGGTCGTCGTTGTCCCGATCGTACACTGAGTCGTACAGTGTACGGTACAGTCTACGACTCAACCGGGTGAGAGGTGGGAAGTGACTACGGAACGTGTGATCGAGGCCGTCGGCGTACGGAAGCACTACAAGGGCGGCACCGAGGGGGCAGGGCTGAACGGATTCGACCTGGAGGTGACGGCCGGGACGGTGACGGGGCTGCTCGGCCCCAACGGCGCCGGCAAGACGACGGCGGTGCGGATCCTGTCCACGCTGCTGGAGCTGGATTCCGGTACGGCGACCATCGCGGGGTACGACGTCCGCCGGCAAGGAGCCGAGGTCCGGCGCCGGATCGGGCTGGTCGGCCAGTACGCCGCGATCGACGAGGTCCTGACCGGCCGGCAGAACCTGGTCATGTTCGGCCGGCTGAACCATCTCGGGCACGCCAAGGCTGTTCGTCGGGCCGACGAGCTGCTCGAGCGGTTCAGCCTGACGGACGCGGCCGGCCAGGCGGTGAGCAAGTACTCCGGCGGGATGCGCCGGCGGCTCGATCTGGCGGCGAGCCTGATCGTCGCGCCACGGGTCCTCTTCGTGGACGAGCCGACGACCGGTCTGGACCCGGCCGGGCGGCTCGAGGTGTGGTCCGCCGTACGGCAACTGGTCGACGGCGGGACGACGGTGCTGCTGACCACGCAGTACCTGGAGGAGGCGGATCAGCTGGCGAACCGGATCTCGATGCTGAAGGCCGGCAAGGTCGTCGCCGAGGGCACTCCGGACGAGCTGAAGACCCAGCTCGGGTCGGACTGGCTGGATCTCGTACTCGCGGATCCCGCCGACGTCGATCGTGTCCGGCGGTTGGCCGAACCCTTGGCGGACGGGGAGATCCGGATCAACGACGTACGGATCAGCGTGCCGGTCAAGGACCGCACCAAGGCCCTGGTGGTGATGGCCAACTCGTTGCATGAGGCAAGGATCGAACCGGAGGACATCACGTTGCGCAGACCGACGCTGGACGAGGTCTTCCTGCACCTGACCGGACCGGAGGTGGCGGCATGACGGGATTCGGCTGGGCGCTGGCGGACAGTTGGACGATCGCGCGGCGGACCCTGGTCCATTGGCGGATGCAGCCGGGGATCGTGATCTTCAACTGGTTCTTCCCGGTGCTGATGCTGCTGATGTTCGGCGCGTTGCTGGGTGGGGCGATGGACTTCCCCGACGGTGAGTCGTACTACGAGTTGCTCGTGCCGGGGATCTTCGCGCTGTCCATGCTGTTCGGGCTGGAGGGCACGATGACCGCGGTCACGACGGATGCCGCGAAGGGCGTCACGGACCGGTTCCGGTCGTTGCCGATGAGCTCGGCGGCGGTCGTGCTGGGGCGGTGCATCGCGGACATGCTGGACTCGGCGGTGACGCTGCTCGTGCTGGTCGCGACCGGGCTCGCGCTCGGCTGGCGGTGGCATGAGGGTCTGCCGTCCGCGCTGGGCGCGTTCGGGTTGCTGTTGCTGCTGCGGTTCGCGCTGCTGTGGGTGGGGATCTTCATCGGGCTGACCGTGAAGAACGCGCAGAGCGTGACGATGGTCCAGGTCCTGGTCTGGCCGATCGGCTTCCTGTCCAGCGCCTTCGTCGCCACCTCGACGATGCCGTCCTGGCTCGGCACCATCGCCCAGTGGAACCCTCTCTCGGCGACCGCCACGGCCTCCCGAGCCCTCTTCGGCAACCCCGACCCCTCCGCCACCGCCACCTGGATCGGCACCCACGCCGAAACAGCCGCCCTCCTCGCCCCGGCCCTCCTGATCGCCGTCTTCCTCCCCCTCTCAGCCCACCGCTTCCGCACCCTGTCGCGGTGAGCCGGACTCCGCCACTCACCAACCACCTCGCCGGTGAGCGTGGAGACGCGCTGCGGCTCGAGGTTGGTGAGTGGCGGGTGTCCGCCTAGGGCATGAGTTGGCCGCCGTTGACTTCGATGATTTGGCCGGTGATGTAGGAGGACATGCGGTCGGAGGCGAGGAAGAGGATGGTGCCTACGCACTCGTGGGGAGTGCCGGTGCGGCCCATCGGGATGGTGCCGACCAGGGCGGCCATCTGCTCGTCGCCGGTGTGCCGGTCGTGGAACGGGGTCTTGATGACACCGGGGGCGATCGCGTTGACCCGGATGCCCTCGGGTGCGAGCTCCTTGGCCAGGCCGCGGGTGAACGTGCTGACCGCGCCCTTGCTGGTCGCGTACACGACCGACCCGCCGCCACCGCCGTTGCGGCCGGCGATCGAGGTGACGTTGACGATCGCGCCGCCGCCCTGCCCACGGAACACCGGCACGATCCGGCGGCTGAGCGCGAACACCGAAGTCAGGTTCACGTCCAGGATCCGGTGGAACTCCTCGTCCGGTACGTCGGCCACCGCGGTCCGCTGGACCAGGTCACCGGCGTTGTTGACGAGGACGTCGATCCGGCCGTGCTGCGCGAGGACCTCGTCGATGAAGGCGTCGGCCGACTTCGGGTCGGCCAGGTCCGCCTGGTGCAGGGACGCCGTACCGCCGGCCGTCTGCACCGCGCCGACGGTGTGCTTCGCGCCCTCCTCGTTGCGGTGGTAGTGCAGCGCCAGCGTCGCCCCGGTCTCCGCGAACCCGACCGCCGCCGCGGCCCCGATCCCGCTGCTGGCCCCGGTCACCACGACAACCTGATCCCTGAAATCCAGATATCCCATGGGCCCTATCCTCTCCTGCCCGCAGCGGAGATAACGCGCCGTGGGCGGGTCCGCCGAGGCTGACCGAGCGGTAGATTCGATGGATGGGATACGCGCTCGGGCAGCTGGGGCTGCGGCGGTGGCGGACGGCGGATGCGTTGCGGCTCGCGGCGGCGCACCAGGATCCCGAGATGCGCACACAAGGCGGGATCGTGGACCGGGCGTCCGCGGTGGACTGGATCGGCCGCGTCGCCGACCTGGACAACGGGCATGTGTACGCCGTCGCGGACGCCGACGACCACCCGATCGGGTGCGTGGCCGTGACGAACATCGACCGGCACCAGGTGGGCTGGACCTGGTACTGGACGCTCGCCGACGTCCGTGGGCACGGCGTCGCCCGGGACGCCCTCCGCGCCCTGGCCGGCTGGGCCCACCACGAGGCCGGCCTCTACCGGCTCGAGCTCGGGCATCGGCTCAACAACCCCGCGTCCTGCGCGGTGGCTGCCGGTGCGGGCTTCCTGTCCGAGGGCCTCGAACGCCAGCGCCTCGCGTACGACGGCACCCGGTACGACGTCGAGCGCCACGCCCGCCTGCTCACCGACCCGCTCACCCCACCGCAGCGCCCGGTGACGATCTCCAGCTGAGTCAGAGCGTCAGCTTCGGGTGGCGGTTGACGTCCTTGTACAACAGGTAGCGGAAACGGCCGGGCCCACCGGCGTAGCAGGCCTGCGGGCAGAAGGACCGGAGCCACATGAAGTCGCCCTCCTGGACCTCGACCCAGTCCTTGTTGAGGAGGTAGACGGCCTTGCCTTCGAGGACGTACAGGCCGTGTTCCATCACGTGCGTCTCGGGGAACGGGATCACGCCGCCCGGCTCGAAGCTGACGATGTTGACGTGCATGTCGTGCCGGACATCGTCCGGGTCGACGAACCGCTGGGTCTTCCAGCGGCCCTCGGTGCCCGGCATCTCGCGGCCCTCGACGTCGACCTCGTTGGTGACGAAGGCCGGTGGTACGTCGATACCCTCGATCCGCTCGTACGCCTTCCGGACCAGGTGGAAGGTGGCGACGGCGTCGCTGGTGTTCCGTACCGTCCAGTCACCACCGGGCGGCAGGAACGCGTACCCACCCGGTGCGAGCGCGTGCTTCTCGCCGGCGACCGTGAGTACCAAGTTGCCTTGGACAACGAACAGGACGGCCTCGGCGGCCGGGTCGGTCTCCGGCTTGTCGCTGCCGCCGCCCGGCGCGACCTCGACGATGTACTGCGAGAACGTCTCGGCGAACCCGGACAACGGCCGGGCGATCACCCACAGCCGGGTGTCCTCCCAGAACGGCAGCCGGCTGGTGACGATGTCGCGCATCGTGCCGCGCGGGAGGACGGCGTACGCCTCGGTGAAGACCGCGCGGTCGGTGGTGAGGTCGGTCTGCGCGGGCAGTCCACCCTTCGGGGCGTAGTAGCTCATCCTTGTCCTCCTCGGGTCAGCAAGCGGCCACGCGGGCCGGCTTCGCTGTCGACGCGCTCGCCGCGCAGCCAGGTGCTGCGGACGACACCGGCGAGGGTGCGTCCGTCGTACGGCGTGATCGCGTTCTTGTGCTGCAGGGTCTTCGCGTCGACGACGAACGTGTCGTCGGGGGCGAGGACACAGAAATCGGCGTCGTTGCCGACGTCGATCCGGCCCTTGGTGCGCAGTCCGGTCTGTGCTGCCGGGGCGGCGGACATCCAGCGGGCGACATCGGTCAGGGTGAAGCCGCGGCGGCGGGCCTCGGTCCACACCGCCGGCAGGCCGAGTTGCAGTGAGGCGATCCCGCCCCAGGCGGTGCCGAAGTCGCCGGTGTCCAGGTTCTTGAGGTCGATCGTCGACGGTGAGTGGTCGGAGACGACCAGGTCGATCGTGCCGTCCTTCAGCCCGGCCCAGAGGTGGTCGCGGTTGGCGGCCTCGCGGATCGGCGGACAGCACTTGTACTGCGTGGCGCCGTCGGGGATCTCCTCCGCGGTGAAGGTCAGGTAGTGCGGGCAGGTCTCGGCCGTGATCCGTACGCCGGTGTCGCGGGCTTCGGCGATGAGCGGGAGGACGTCGGCGCTGGAGACGTGCAGGATGTGGACGCGGCAGCCGGTCGCGCGGGCAAGATCGATGACGTTGGCAACGGCTTCGTTCTCCGCCGCGCGCGGGCGGGAGCGCAGGAAGTCGAGGTAGCTCGTGCCGTTCGCCGGTGGGGCGTCGTCGATCCGGTGGGCGTCCTCGGCGTGCACGATCAGCAAGCCGTCGAACGTGCTGATCTCGCGCATCGCGGCCTCGACCTGCGCCGGGTCCAGCGGCGGGAACTCGTCGACGCCCGAGTGCAGCAGGAAGCATTTGAAGCCGAACACGCCGGCCTCGTGGAGTGGGCGGAGGTCCGGGACGTTGCCCGGGATCGCGCCGCCCCAGAAGCCGGTGTCGACGTACGCCTGGGTCTGGGCGGTCTTGCGCTTGAGGTCGAGCGCCGGGACGTCGCAGGTCGGCGGGATGCTGTTGAGCGGCATGTCGACGATCGTGGTGACGCCGCCGGCCGCGGCGGCCTTGGTCGCGCTGGTGAAGCCTTCCCACTCGGTCCGGCCGGGGTCGTTGACGTGGACGTGGGAGTCGACCAGGCCCGGGAGCAGTACTTCGTCCTCGGCCAGCCGGACGTCCGCGGCGGCGTCGAGGTCGGCGTCGTACGGCGCGATCGCGACGATCCGCCCGTCCCGGACGCCGACGGCAGCCGCCGTCTCACCCGCCGCCCGCACCACCCGGCGAGCCTTGATCACGAGGTCCAGCAAGCTCATCCACGTCCTCGCTTCGCTCCGGGCGCGGATGAGCGACGAGGCGCGCTGTGCTTGATGATGAACTCGCTACGCTCGCTCATGCGGTGCCCCTCTCAGTTCCTGTCATCGTAAGGTGGCCGGCCGCGATCCGTTCCCCGATTCGCTCCAGCAGCGGGATCGGCTCGGCGATACACCGCCGTACATCAGGCTCCACATCGGTCAACGCGTACGCCGCCTGGACACCTGCTTGCTGTAGTTGGTGGGGCTTCAGGTGGTTGATGCCGCAGACGGCTACCACGGGAATGTGGTGCGCTGCCGCAGCGGTCGCGACACCCGCGACGGCCTTGCCGTGGAGGGTTTGCTCGTCGAGGGCGCCTTCGCCGGTGATGACCAGGTCCGCGCCGGCGAGTTGCTCGTGGAAGCCGACCAGTTCCAGCACGAGGTCGATCCCCGGCCGGAGCTCGGCACCCAGCAGAGCCAGCGCCGCGAACCCCACACCACCCGCGGCGCCCGCACCCGGCGCGTCCCGGAGATCCTTCCCGGTCTCCCGCGCCACGAGGTCGGCCCAGCGGGTGAGCGCCGCATCAAGCTCCGCCACCTGCTCCGGGTCAGCCCCCTTCTGCGGCCCGTACACCGCGGCCGCCCCGTGCGGCCCGGTCAGCGGATTGTCCACGTCGCAGGCCACGACAACCTCGACCCCATCCAGCCGCCGCCGAAGCGCGCTGAGATCGAGCGAGGTCGAGGTCACGCCGGCACCAAGCGCACGCACGAGGCCGACCCCGCCGTCGGTAGACGCACTGCCACCGATGCCGAGGATGATCTTCCGGCAGCCCGCGTCGATGGCCGCCGCAATCACCTCCCCGACGCCGAGCGAGCTGGCAGTCATCGGCTCCAACTGCCCACCCGGCAGCCGCACCAACCCGCAGACATCAGCCAGCTCAACAACCCCCACATCACCTCGCCTGGCATATCCAGTACTCACCGGTGCTCCGGTGGGGCCGGAGGCGGTGACGGGGACTCGCTCGAAGCCTGCCGCGACGGCGGCGGCCAGGGTGCCGTCGCCGCCGTCGGCTACTGGGATCGGAGTGATGGTGGTGCCGGGGTGGCGTCGGTGGATGCCGGTGGCGACCGCGGCCGCTACCTCCGTGCTGGTCAGGGTTCCTTTGAACTTGTCGGAGGCGATGATCACCCGGGGCATCAGTCGAGCAGCGCGAGTGCGGTCGGTGCGTCCTCGGGGACCTCGGCCACGTCCTCGAACTCGACGATGTTGTCGATCTCCAGGCCCATCGACACGTTCGTGACGCGCTCCAGGATGACCTCGACCACGATCGGGACCTGGTGCTCGACCATCAGCTTCTTGGCCTGCTCCAGCGCCGGCAGGATGCCGTCCGGCTCGAACACCCGCAACGCCTTGCAGCCAAGGCCTTCCGCGACCTTCACGTGGTCGACGCCGTACCCGTTGACCTCGGGACTGTTGATGTTCTCGAACGACAGCTGCACGCAGAAGTCCATGTCGAACCCGCGCTGCGCCTGCCGGATCAGCCCGAGGTAGGAGTTGTTCACGACGACGTGGATGTACGGGATGTTGAACTGCGCCCCGACCGCCAGCTCCTCGATCAGGAACTGGAAGTCGTAGTCGCCCGACAACGCCACCACCGTGCTGTCCGGGTCCGCGACCGCGACCCCCAGCGTGGCCGGCACGGTCCACCCGAGCGGCCCGGCCTGACCGGCGTTGATCCAGTGCCGCGGCCGGTAGACGTGCAGCATCTGCGCGGCCTGGATCTGCGACAACCCGATCGTGCTGACGTAGCGGACGTCGGGCCCGAACGCCCGGTTCATCTCCTCGTACACGCGCTGCGGCTTGATCGGCACCACGTCGAAGTGCGTCTTGCGCTGCAACTCCGTACGGCGCTTGCGGCACTCCGCGGCCCACGTGGACCGGTCCGCCAGCTTGCCCTCCGCGGCCCACTCCCGCGCCACCTCGACGAACATCTCCAAAGCGGCCCGAGCATCCGACACCACCCCGTAGTCCGGCGCGAACACCCGCCCGATCTGCGTCGGCTCGATGTCGACGTGGATGAACTTCCGCTCGCCCCGGTACACATCGAGGCCGCCCGTGTGCCGGTTCGCCCAGCGGTTGCCGATCCCGAGCACCAGATCCGAGGACAGCATGGTCGCGTTGCCATACCGATGCGATGTCTGCAGCCCGACCATCCCCGCCATCAGCGGGTGGTCGTCCGGCAGCGTGCCCCAGCCCATCAGCGTGGGTACGACGGGAATCCCGGTGAGCTCGGCGAATTCGACCAGCAGGTCGGACCCGTCGGCGTTGACGATCCCGCCACCGGCGACGATCAGCGGACGCCCGGAGGCGGCCAGCATCGTCAGCACCTTCTCGGCCTGCGCCCGGGTCGCGGCCGGCCGGGACACCGGCAACGGCTCATAGGTCTCGATGTCGAAGTCGATCTGGGCCAGCTGTACATCCAGCGGCAGGTCGATCAGCACCGGACCCGGACGGCCTTCGCGCATCAGCTGGAACGCCTTCTGGAAGGTGCCCGGCACCTGCGCGGCCTCCATCACGGTGACCGCCCACTTCGCGACCGGTTTGGCGATCGAGGCGATGTCGACCGCCTGGAAGTCCTCCTTGTGCAGCTTCGCGACCGGCGCCTGGCCGGTGATGCACAGGATCGGGATCGAGTCGGCCGACGCCGAGTACAGCCCGGTGATCATGTCGGTCCCGGCCGGTCCCGACGTACCGATGCAGACGCCGATGTTGCCGGCCTTCGCCCGGGTGTAGCCCTCGGCCATGTGCGAGGCGGCCTCGACGTGCCGGGCGAGGACGTGCTTGATGCCGCCGTGCTGCCGCATCGCGCTGTAGAACGGGTTGATCGCGGCGCCGGGCAGCCCGAACGCCTGCGTGGACCCTTCCTTCTCCAGGATCAGAACCGCGGCGTCGACCGCGCGCATGCGGGCCATCAGCTGACCTCCTTGCCGGACAGGCGCTCCACGCCACGCAGCAGTGCCGAGTGGTCGAGACCGCCGTCGCCGTTGGCCCGGGCGGACGCAACCAGCTGGGCCACGAGGGCTCCGAGCGGTACGACGACGCCCGCCTCCCGCGCGGCCGCGGTGACGATGCCCATGTCCTTGTAGTGCAGGTCGATCCGGAAGCCGGGCTGGAAGGAGCGGGACAGCATGTTCTCCTTCTTCTGGTTCAGTACGGCGGAACCGGCCAGGCCGCCACCGAGGACCTCCAGGGCCGCCTTGGTGTCGACGCCGTACGCCTCCAGGAAGATCACGGCCTCGGCCACGGCCTGGATGTTGGCGGCGACGATCAGCTGGTTGGCGGCCTTCACGGTCTGGCCCGAACCGCTCGGGCCGACGTGGACGACCGTCTTGCCGACGACGTCGAACAGCGGCTTGGCGGTGGCGAAGTCGTCCGCCTCACCGCCGACCATGATCGACAGCGCGGCGTTCTTGGCACCCGCCTCACCACCGGAGACCGGGGCGTCGAGCATCCGGAAGCCGAGCGCCCGCGCCTGCTCGGCGAGCTGCTGGGTGACGTCGGGGCGGATGCTGGAGAAGTCGATGATCAGCGTGCCGGTCTCGGCCTGCTGGAAGACGCCGTCCTCCCCTTCGAGCACGTCTTGCACGTCGGGCGAGTCCGGGACCATCACGCAGACCACGTCGGCGCCCTTGACCGCGTCCGCGATCGAGGCGGCAGCGCGGCCGCCGGCGTCGACCAGGGTCTGGGTCCGCTCCGGGCTCCGGTCGAGACCGGCCACGCTGTGACCGGCGTTGACCAGGTGAATCGCCATCGGGTTGCCCATGATCCCGAGGCCGATGAAGGCAATGTTCGTCATCTCGTTGTCTCCCGATAGTGAGAAAGCAGGGAACGAAGGAAAGAAAAGAAGGGGGGCGGTCGTCGTGATCAGCGGCGCTCGAACGGCAGCCAGCCGAAGCTTTCGTCGGTGCTGGTGGACGGCTTGTACTCGAGTCCCACCCAGCCGGTGTAGCCGTTCGCCGCGAGGGCGCTGAGCTGCTGGTCGAGCGGGAGCGAGCCGGTGCCCGGCTCGTTGCGGCCCGGCGCGTCGGCGATCTGGACGTGCGCGACCCGGTCGGTGTGGTCCGCGATCACCTGGTCGACGTCGTCGCCGTTGACCGCGAGGTGGTACAGATCGGCGAGCAGTCCGAGGTTCGGTACGTCGTACGCCGCCTGGACGCGATCGATCACGGCCAGCGCGTCGGCCGCGGTCAGCAGCGGGTACCGGTCCGCGCCGCTGACCGGCTCGACCAGGACGGTGGCGCCGATCCGGCCGGCCACACCGGCGGCGAGGGCGAGGTTCTCGACCGCGAGCTCGTCCTGCTCACGCTCGGAGCTCGCCTCGTCCCGGTTGCCGTAGAGGGCGTTGAACCCCTGGCAGCCGAGCCGCTCGCCGATCCCGACGGTGACCTCGACGTTGTCGCGGAACTCGCTCGACCGCTTGGGCCAGGACACCAGCCCGCGGTCGCCGCCCGGCATGTCGCCGGCGAAGAAGTTGAGGCCGGTCAGCTGGACGCCGGCATCGGCGATCGCGGTCACGAACGCGTCGACCTGGCGGTCCGGCGGCACCGCCTCGACGAACGGCCACCAGAACTCGACCGCACTGAAACCGGCACGCCGGGCGGCCGCGGGCCGCTCCAGCAGGGGCAGCTCGGTGAACAGCAGCGAGCAGTTCACCGTGTGGCGCAGCGGGTGGCTCATCACAACTCCAAGTTTCCGTATCGCGGAAGTTGATTTCTGTTCTGCGAAATGACCATAAGACGACCGCGTCCGGAGCGTCAACCCTCCGGCCAAGCTCGAGGCCACGCGGGAGGGCAGCCGGCCGGATCGCTGTCTCACGTGCGGGCGCGCGTTGTACGTTCCTCTAAAGACCCGGCGAGAAGCACCCGCCCTCCACTCCGCTACGGGGCGGGGCGGGGCCGGGGGAAACCGAGGGAGGTGCGTCGTGCTGCTGACCGAACTGCTCGACGCGCCGGAACTCGGCCTGCGCCTGCTGCACTCGGCGGGCAGCGCGCTCGACCGCCCGATCGGCCGGCTCGTCACCACCGACCTGCTCGAACCCGGCCGGTACCTGAACGGCGGCGAGGTGGTCCTGACCGGCCTGGTCTGGCGCCGGCGCGCCGCGGACAGCGAGCTGTTCGTCGCCTCGATGGCCGGCCGCGGCGCGACCACGATCCTGGCCGGCAAGGCGTTGCTCGGCGAGGTGCCGACCGACCTGGTCGAGGCCTGCCACCGGCACGAGGTCACGCTGGTCGAGGTGCCGATCGAGATCGCGTTCGCCGACGTCACGGAGTACGTCGCCGCCGCCGGGTCGGCCGAGACCGGGGCCCGGTTGTCGGCGAGTCTGGTCCGGCAGCGCCAACTGCTGTCGTCGATCGCGGCCGGCCGCAGCCTGGATGAGCTCGCGGCCCGGATCTCCGCCGAGATCGGCCACGACTGCCGGGTGCTCACACCGACCGGACGGCACGTCGTACCAGGGCCCGGCGAGCTGGACGACCTGACGCTCGACGCGGTCACGCGGCGGTTCCTGACCGCGGATCGCACCCCGGCGCTGGCCCAGGCGGGCGACACGGCGTACAGCCTGTTCCCGGTCGGATCGGGGCTGGGGAATCGGCTGACGGCGTGGGTGCTGGTCATCGAGGGCGACCACAGCCAGTGGTCCCGCGACCATGTCGAGGCTGTCCAGGAGTTGTGTGCGATCGCCGCGCTGGACCGCGCCCGGCGGGACGAAGGGCGCCGGGCGTTGCGACCGCTGGTGGCGGATGCGCTGGCGCTCGTCGAGTCCGGAGCACCGCACGCGGAGGTCGCGATCCGGCTGCGGCAGGCGGGATCCCATGCGGAGCGGCCGATGGTGATCGCGGTCGCCGAGCTTCGGGACGACGGGCCGAGCGAGGTGGCGCTCAGTCTGTTCGAGGACGTCGCCCTGACCGTCGGCCCGGCGGTGGTCGCGCCCGGCCGCGATGGATTGCTGGTGGGCTTCCTCCCGTTCGCGCCCGGGCTGCCCGAGCAGTTGCGCCGGGCCTTCGGGCGGCTCGCACCCGGGCTCCATCGCGCCAAGCTCGCGGTCGGGATCAGCGGCGAGACCGCGATCGACGCGCTGGCCGGCGCGCTCGAGGAGGCCCGGTTCGCCCAGCGGGCCGCCGGGGCCGGGCGGGCGCCGGTGTCGGTGGTCACCTCGGACGAGGTCGCGTCGCACGTGCTCCTGCTCGCGACGTTGCCCGACGACGTCCGGCGTACCTACACCAACCGGGTGCTCGGTCCGGTGCTCGAGCACGACCGCCGGACCCACGCCGACCTGCTCACCACCCTGCAGGAATTCCTCGCCTGCTCGTGTTCCTGGGCCCGTACGGCGGAGTCGCTGCACCTGCACGTCAACACGGTTCGCTACCGGATCGAACGCGTGGAGCAACTGACCGGACGCGATCTGTCGAGACTCGAGGACCGGGTCGACGTGTTCCTGGCCCTGAAATCGCTCTGATTGTGTGATCCTCCAAAGCCGGGTGTTCAACAGCGGTTCAACTTCGGAGGTTCATCGGGTGCAATCGCGCTCCGGATGAGCCGATGCTGGCGTGCAGGTTCAAACCCCTGCCGACGCCAAGGAGCGTGTCCCGATGAAGGCCACCCTGCGACCGAGCCGCCGCGCCAGCCGCCATCCCGTCGACGAGGTCCTGCCCGTCGGCAAGCTCGCCGTCTACGGCACGCAGCACGTGCTCGCGTTCTACGCCGGCGCCGTGATCGTGCCGATCCTGCTGGCGAACGCGATCGGGCTCACCACCCAGCAACTCATCCACCTGATCAACGCGGACCTCTTCACCTGTGGCATCGCGTCGATCATCCAGTCGGTCGGGTTCTGGAAGGTCGGCGTCCGGCTGCCGCTGCTGCAGGGCGTCACGTTCACGGCGGTCTCGCCGATGATCGCGATCGGCCTGGCCGCGGGCGGCGGGACCAGCGGCCTGCTGGTGATCTACGGCGCCGTGCTGGTGGCCGGCCTCGCCACCTTCTTCATCGCACCGTTCTTCAGCAAACTGATCCGGTTCTTCCCGCCAGTCGTGACCGGCTCGGTGATCACGATCATCGGTCTCGCCCTGCTGCCGGTGGCGGCCGGGGACGCGGTCGGCGGCGCCGGACCGACGGCCGACCCGACCAGCGGGAAGAACCTGGCCTACGCCCTCGGGACGCTGGGGCTGATCGTGCTGATCCAGCGGGTCTTCAAGGGCTTCATGGCGACGATCGCCGTCCTGGCCGGCCTGGTCGTGGGCACGCTGGTGGCCTGGGCCCTCGGCGACGCGCACTTCGGAGCCGTCGGCGAGTCCGCCTGGGTCGGCGTGACCACACCGTTCTACTTCGGCTGGCCGAAGTTCTCGATCGCGGCGATCATCTCGATGGTCGTGGTCATGCTGATCACCGCGGTGGAGACGACTGGTGACGTCTTCGCCACCGGCGAGATCGTCGAGAAGCGGATCGGCAAGGACGACATCGCCCGCGCGCTGCGGGCCGACGGACTGGCCACCACGATCGGCGGCGTCTTCAACTCCTTCCCCTACACGTGTTTCGCCGAGAACGTCGGACTGGTCCGGCTGACCCGGGTCCGCAGCCGCTGGGTGGTCGCGGCGGCCGGCGGGATCATGATCCTGATCGGCCTGGTGCCGAAGGCCGGCGCGGTCGTCGCGGGCATCCCGCACCCGGTGCTGGGCGGCGCGGCGCTGGCGATGTTCGCCACCGTGGCCGTGGTCGGCTTCCAGACCCTGGCCAAGGTCGACTTCCACGACCACCGCAACGTCGTGATCGTGGCGACCAGCGTCGGTCTGGCCATGTACGTCACCGCGCAGCCGCAGGTCGCCCAGGCCGTGCCGGGCTGGGCCGAGATCATCTTCGGCAGCGGCATCACGCTGGGCAGCCTGACCGCGATCGGCCTGAACATCCTGTTCCACCACGTCGGCAAGGACTACGGACCGGCCGTGGCCGGGCAGCCGGGTGACTCGGTCCGGCTGGACCAGGTGAACAAGATGACCCGCGAGGAGTTCGTCGAGACGTTCGGCGGCCTGTTCCAGGGTCCGCGCTGGGCGGTCGAGCGGGCCTGGGAGATGCGGCCCTTCGCCGACACCCACGCGCTGCGCCGGTCCTTCCAGGAGGCGCTGTTCTCCGGCTCGCACGACGAGCAGCGGCAGCTGATCGAGGCGTACCCGCAGCTCGGCTCGCAGTTCGTCGCCGACGGCCTCAGCGGCGAGGCGTCACTGCGCGACCAGTCGGACAAGGGCCTCACCTTCCTGGCCGACCCGGAGCGTGACGAGCTGACCACGATCACCGAGGCGTACCGGGAGCGGTTCGGCTTCCCGCTGGTCATCTCGGTCCGGGACGCGGAGTCCTTCGCCCGGATCGTCGAGCAGGGCCGGGAGCGGCTGGACAACTGCGAGAACCAGGAGCACGCCGCCGCGCTGCTCGAGATCGCGAAGATCGCCGGCTACCGGTTCGACGACTTCCTCTCCGAGGCAAATCCGATCCATAGTGCAAGAACACGCTGGAGCAGCAACCGATGACCACTCAAGCACTCCGCGCACCGACCCTGAAGGTGAACGGCGCGGACACCGCGATCGGCGACGTCGCCGTCCACACCACCGTGCTGGACTGGCTCCGGGACCGGGGCCTGACCGGCGCCAAGGAGGGCTGCGCCGAGGGTGAGTGCGGCGCCTGCTCGGTTTTGGTCGCGCGGCCGGGGATCGACAGCCCGACCGAGTGGACCGCGGTGAATGCCTGCCTGCTGCCGATCGCCGCCCTGGACGGCCAGGAGATCATCACCTCCGAGGGCCTGGGATCACCGGCGGAGCTGCATCCGGTGCAGGAGGAGATGGCCGTCCGCGGTGGTTCGCAGTGTGGCTTCTGTACGCCGGGCTTCGTCTGCAGCATGGCCGCCGAGTACTACCGGCCCGGCCGTACGGCGCCCGCCACCGAGGATCACGAGCACGGCCCGAACGGATTCGACCTGCACTCCCTGAGCGGGAACCTGTGCCGCTGCACCGGCTACCGCCCGATCCGGGACGCGGCGTACGCGCTCGGCGATCCGGCCGAGAACGACGCGCTGGCCGTCCGCCGGGACTCGCCACCGCCTCCGCCCGCGGCGACCGGGATGGCATCCGGCGAGGCGGAGTTCGTCCGGCCGGCATCGCTCGACGACGTGCTGGGCCTGCTCGCCGAGCGACCGGAGGCGGAGGTCGTGGCGGGGTCGACCGACCTCGGAGTGCAGGTGAACATCTTCGGTTCGCGTCCGCCGCTGACCATCGCGATCGACCGGCTCGCGGAGCTGCGAGAGTTCAGCTTCGGAGCGGACGAGGTCCGGATCGGTGCGGCGCTGACGCTGACCGAGATCGAGCGGAAGCTGGCCGGACGCGTACCGCTGCTGGCCGAGATGTTCCCGCAGTTCGCGTCCCGGTTGATCCGCAACGGCGCGACCGTCGGCGGCAACCTGGGCACCGGGTCCCCGATCGGTGACACCCCGCCCGCCCTGCTCGCGCTGGACGCATCCCTCGTCCTGGCGTCGCACCGAGGTGAGCGGGTGGTTCCGCTCGCGGACTACTTCACCGGCTACCGGCAGACCGTGAAGGCCGCCGACGAGCTGATCAAGACGATCGTGTTTCCGCTGCCACTCGCCCCGCTGACGGCCTTCCACAAGATCGCCAAGCGACGCTTCGACGACATCTCGAGCGTCGCCATCGGGTACGCCGTGGACGTGGTCGACGGCGTCGTCCGGGAGGCCAGGATCGGGCTCGGCGGGGTCGCGGCCACGCCGCTGCGGGCCCGGGCCACCGAGGCCGCGCTGATCGGTCAGCCGTGGACGGAGCACACGATCCGCACCGCCGCCGCGGTGATGGCCGGCGAGGGGACGCCGATGGACGATCACCGGGCGAGTGCGTCGTACCGCTCGGCAATGCTCGGCCAGTCGCTGCTCCGGTTCTACTTCGCTGGAGAGGAGGCGAGCGCATGAGCTCGCTGTCCGATCGACCCGCGCAGGCGGTTGTCGGCGTACCGCTGCCGCACGAGAGCGCGGCACTGCACGTCACCGGGACTGCGCTGTACACCGACGACCTCGTGCAACGGACGCGTGATGTCCTGCACGCCTGGCCGGTCCAGTCGCAGCACGCCCATGCGCGGATCACGGCCCTCCGGGTGAAACCGGCGTACGACGTTCCCGGCGTGGTGCGGGTGCTGACGGCGGACGACGTCCCCGGGGTGAACGACGCGGGGGTGAAGCACGACGAGCCGTTGTTCCCCGGTGAGGTCATGTTCAACGGGCACGCGGTGTGCTGGGTGCTCGCGGAGACGTTGGAGGCCGCGCGCCTCGGCGCGCTGGCGGTGGAGGTCGAGTACGAACCGCTGGCGTCCCTCGTGACGGTGCGCGAGGCGATTGCGGCGCGGCGTTTCCAGGGCATCGGGCGGCACCTGGAGCGCGGTGATGTGGATGCCGCGCTGGCCGGTGCGGCGCACGTGTTCCGGGGCGAGTTCGAGTTCGCGGGGCAGGAGCACTTCTACCTGGAGACGCACTCGGCGCTGGCGCACGTCGACGAGGCCGGCCAGATCTTCGTGCAGAGCAGTACGCAGCATCCGTCCGAGACGCAGGAGATCGTCGCGCATGTGCTCGGCCTGGCCAGCCATGCGGTGACGGTGCAGTGCCTTCGGATGGGCGGCGGCTTCGGCGGCAAGGAGATGCAGCCGCACGGCTTCGCCGCGATCGCGGCCCTCGGTGCGACGCTGACCGGTCGGCCGGTGCGGTTGCGGCTGAACCGCACCCAGGACATGACGATGTCCGGCAAGCGGCACGGATTCCACAGCTCGTGGCAGGTGGGCTTCGACGACGAGGGCCACCTGGTGGCGTTGGACGCGACGCTGACGGCCGACGGCGGGTGGAGTCTAGATCTGTCCGAGCCGGTGCTGGCGCGGGCCATGTGCCACATCGACAACGCGTACGAGATCCCCAACGTCCGCGTCGACGGGCAGATCGCGCAGACCAACAAGACCTCCCAGACCGCGTTCCGCGGCTTCGGAGGCCCGCAGGGCATGCTCGTGATCGAGGACATCCTCGGCCGGTGCGCGCCACTGCTCGGGTACGACGCCCTCGAACTGCGCCGCCGGAACTTCTACAAGGTGGGCGACAGGACGCCGTACGGACAGCCGGTCCGGCACGCCGACCGGCTGGAGTCCTGCTGGAGCCAGGTGCTCTCCGGTGCGGACGTCTCCCGCCGGGCTTCGGAGATCGCGGCCTTCAACGCGGAGCACGCCCATGTGAAGCGGGCGATCGCGATGACGCCGGTGAAGTTCGGCATCTCGTTCAACCTGACCGCGTTCAACCAGGCCGGGGCGCTCGTCCACGTCTACAAGGACGGGTCGGTGCTGATCAACCACGGCGGCACGGAGATGGGGCAGGGCCTGCACACCAAGATGCTGCAGGTCGCGGCCACCTCGCTCGGGCTGCCGCTGGCCCGGGTCCGGCTCGCACCGACCCGGACCGACAAGGTCCCGAACACCTCGGCGACGGCCGCGTCGTCGGGCGCGGATCTGAACGGCGCGGCGATCAAGAACGCCTGTGAGCAGATCCGGGAGCGGCTCGCGCAGGTCGCGGGCGGTCGCCTCGGGATCAGCCCGCACGACGTGCGCTTCGTCGACGGCGTCGTACGCGGGCTGTCCGGCGACGGGCTGGACTGGAACGAGCTCGTCCGCGCTGCCTACCTGCAGCGGGTGCAACTGTGGGCGGCCGGGTTCTACCGGACCGAGGGACTGCACTGGGACGCGAACGCGATGCACGGTGAGCCGTTCAAGTACTTCGCGTACGGCGCTGCGGCCGCCGAGGTGGAGGTGGACGGGTTCAGTGGCGCCTACACGCTCCGGCGGGTCGACATCGTGCATGACGTCGGCGACAGCCTGAGTCCGCTGATCGACATCGGTCAGATCGAGGGCGGGTTCGTCCAGGGGGCGGGCTGGCTGACGCTCGAGGACCTGCGCTGGGACGAAAGCGACACCGAGCGACGTGGGCGGCTGGCGACGCAGGCGGCGAGTACCTACAAGCTGCCCTCGTTCTCCGAGATGCCCGAGGTCTTCAACGTCCGGCTGCTGGAGAAGGCGCACGAGGAAGGCGCGGTCTACGGCTCGAAGGCCTTGGGCGAGCCGCCGCTGATGCTGGCCTTCTCGGTCCGCGAGGCGTTGCGCCAGGCCGCGGCCGCCTTCGGGCCGCCCGGGACGAGCGTCGAACTCCCGTCGCCGGCCACGCCTGAGGCCGTCTACTGGGCCCTGGATCGCGCACGGGGTGGTGAGTCATGGAGTGGATGAAGGCTGTCCAGCTACTGCGCTCCGGGCGCCGGCCCGGCGTCCTGGTCACGGTGATGTCGGTCCGCGGGCACGCTCCGCGGGAGGCCGGCGCCAAGATGGTCGTTGCCTCGGACAACGTTTGGTCGACGGTCGGTGGCGGGAACCTGGAGGCGCTGGCCGTCGAGCGTTCCCGTGAACTGATCGAGGCCGGGTCGTCGGCGCCTGAGGTGCTCGAGGTCGCACTGTCGGACAAAGCGCCGTACCAGCACGGGGTGCAGTGTTGCGGTGGTGAGGTGAAGCTGTTGCTGGAGCCGTTGCCGGTGGTGCCGTCGGTCGCGATCTTCGGGATCGGGCACGTCGGCCTGGAGCTCGCGCGGATCCTGGCCCGGCACGACATCGAGCTGCATCTGGTCGATTCGCGCTCCGATCAGCTGACCGCCGAGCGCCTTGCGGTGCTGGACGACGCGGTCGCTCAGGTGCATGTGCACAACGTTCCGGTGCTGCCGGAACTGGTGGTCGGAGAGCTGCCGCCGGGTACGCACGCGCTGGTGATGACCCACGACCACGCGGAGGATGCGGCGCTGTGCGATGCCGCGATCCGCAACGAGGAACTGGCGACGATCGGGCTGATCGGATCGAGCGCCAAGTGGGCGCGGTTCCGGCGCAAGCTCGCCGAGGACGGCAACTCCGAGGCCGCGATCGACCGGATCATCACCCCGATCGGACTCCCGGACCTCCCCGGCAAGGAGCCGGCCGTGATCGCCGTCAGCGTGGCGGCCTGGCTCCTGCAGCAGTTCAGCACCGAGCGCGTCCCCGCGCAGGTTCACACCGCCGAGCGGCAGACCGCGTCGGCCCGATCTGCCGAGCGTCGCCCCGCGCCGGCTCAGCGTGAGGCGAAGGCATGACCATTTTCCGAGGCACGTTCCTCGATACTCCGGACAACCCGTTCACCGGCGGCGGACTGCGGGTCGACTCCGACGCCGGCCTGCTCGTCACCGACGGGCTGATCGTTGCTCGCGGCCCCTTTCTGGAGCTCCGGCAGGCGCACCCGGCCGAGCAGGTCGTCGACCTGAGCGGTGGCGTCGTCCTGCCCGGCTTCGTGGACACGCACGTGCACTTCCCGCAGATCCGGGCCGTCGGCGGGCTCGGCCTGCCGCTGCTCGAGTGGCTCGATCGGTACGCGCTGCCCGAGGAGGCGCGGATGGCGGACGTCGCGTACGCCACCGGTGTCGCCGCCGAGTTCGTCCGCGGGCTCGCCGCGGCCGGGACGACGTCGGCGCTGGTCTTCGGGGCGCACTACGCCGACGCGATGGACGCCCTCTTCAGCGCCGCGTCGAAGGTCGGGCTCCGGATCACCAGCGGACTCGTGCTGAGCGACCGGCTGCTGCGGCCGGAGTTGCTGACCACGCCGGTCCGCGCGTACGCCGAATCCCTCGCCCTGGCCAACCGCTGGCACGGCGTCGGCCGGAACCGGTACGCCGTGACGCCGCGGTTCTCGCTCTCGTGCACGGATGAGCTCCTCGCCACCTGCCGCGACCTGATGCAGGCGATCCCGGGCGCGCTGTTCACCTCGCACGTCAACGAGAACGAGGCCGAGATCGCCACGGTCGCCGATCTCTTCGGGGGCTGTGACTACGTGACGACGTACGACCGGCACGGGCTGGTCGACCGGCGCTGCGTGCTCGCGCACAACGTGCACCCGACCGATGTCGAGCTCAAGATGCTCGGGGTCGGCGGGGCGACGGTCGCGCACTGCCCGACCAGCAACGCCGCGCTCGGGAGCGGGCTGTTCCCACTCGGCCGGCATCTCCAGCACGGCGTCCGCGTGGCTCTCGGGTCCGACGTCGGCGCCGGCACCGGGTTCTCGCTGCTGAAGGAGGGGCTGCAGGCGTACTTCGCGCAGCAGCTGCTCGGCGACCACGGCCTCGCGCTCAGCTCGGCTCACCTGCTCTACCTGGCCACGGCCGCTGGTGCCGAGGCGCTCGGCCTGGGCGCGGAGGTCGGCGACCTGAGCGTGGGCAAGCGGTTCGACGCCCAGCTCCTCCGCCCCGCCGACGGTTCCCCGCTCGCAGTCGGCGTGGCGCACGCCAACGACGCCGACGAAACCCTGTCACGGATCTTCACCCTCGGCACCCCCGCCGATGTCCAGGCAGTCTGGATCGACGGCCACCTCCTCCACCACTGACCGCACAACACAACCCCCGACACCGAGTTGGTGTCGGGGGTCTTGTGCTTCAGCGAGCGTTGGTGGTCAGGCGCTGCTGGGTTTTGGCGACCTGGATGGCGAGGGCGGGCTCGTCGACGGTGACGACGGTGTCGTGCTCGACGACGGGGCGGCCGTTGACCAGGAGGAGATCCAAGGGCGGCGGCGTGCCGAGGGCCAGGGCGGCTACGGGGTCGGGGATGCCGGCGTGTTCGAGGGTGTCGAGGCGCCAGAGGGCCAGGTCGGCCAGCTTGCCGACTTCCAGGGAGCCGATCTCGTTCTCGCGGCCGAGGATCCGGGCGCCGTCCAGCGTCGCCATCTCCAGGGCGGCGCGGACGTCGAGGGCCTGGGGTCCACCGCGGGCGCGGGCGAAGAGCAACGCGTGGCGGAGCTCCTCCACCAGGCTGCCGGCTTCGTTGCTGGCGGCACCGTCCACGCCGAGCCCGACCGGGCTGCCGGCGGCACGGAGGTCAGCCGTCCGGGCGATGCCCGCCCCGAGGCGAGCGTTCGAGCTCGGGCAGTGCGCGACACCCGTGCCGGTCTGGCCGAGCTGTTTGATCTCAGAGTCGTCGAAGTGGATGCCGTGCGCGAACCACACATCGGATCCGGTCCACCCGAGCTGAGCGGCGTACTCCAACGGCGTGCAGCCGAACGTCTCGCGGCACCAGTCGCCCTCGTCCGTCGTCTCGGCGAGGTGCGTGTGCATCCGGACGTCCCGGCGCCGCGCCAGCTCCGCCGCCTCCCGCATGAGTTCGCCACTCACGCTGAACGGCGAGCACGGCCCGACCACGATCCGCAGCATCGAGTCCGGAGCGGGATCGTGCCAGCGGTCGATCGCGGCCTCGGTCGCGGCGAGGATCTCGTCGCGGTCCTCGACCACCGAGTCCGGCGGCAGCCCGCCGTCCTTCTGCCCGCGATCCATCGACCCGCGGGCCGGATGGAACCGCAGCCCGACCTGGGCCGCCGCGAGAATCTCCGCGCCGAGCAGATCGCCGCCCGCGCGCGGGAAGACGTAATGATGATCGGCGGCCGTCGTACAGCCGGTCCGCGCGAGCCGGGCCAGCGCGGCCTGCGCCGCCACGTGCACCGACTCCTCGTCGATCCCGGCCCACACCGGATACAGCGTGGTCAGCCAGCCGAACAGCGTCGCGTCCGCGGCGAGACCGCGCGTCACCCACTGATACAGGTGCTGATGTGTGTTGACGAAGCCGGGTGTGACGAGACAGCCGCGCCCGTCGATCACCCGTGCTCCGTCGTACACCGGCGCCGGTCCGGGGCCCACGGCAACGATTC
This sequence comes from Kribbella sp. NPDC048837, assembly GCF_055586945.1. Lineage (NCBI taxonomy): Bacteria > Bacillati > Actinomycetota > Actinomycetes > Propionibacteriales > Kribbellaceae > Kribbella > Kribbella sp. NPDC048837. The sequence goes on along the minus strand of NZ_JBVJHF010000002.1, from coordinate 139,280 downwards.
GATTGCCCTGGACAACTACATGCCCGGTGAACTCACGCCGCCGCGGATCGACCGTGACCACGGCCGCTCCGTCGATCACGATCGTGTCCATCAGGACCTCAGCAGAAGCCGGGTACGGCGTGCCACGCGCTCCCGGCGTCACTCGCGTCGTCGCGGACCACGGTCGCCTCGATCAGGCCGTACGGGCGGTCCGCGGCGATGAACACCTCACCCGGGTTCTCCACCGCGAACGGGCTCAGGTCAACCAGGAAGTGGTGCTTGTTCGGCGCCGAGAACTTGATCTCCGCGACCTCCGGGTGCTGCTGCAGCACGGCCTCACCCATGCCGTACAGCGTCTGCTGCAGGGCGAGACTGTGGATCTTCGCGAACTGCTCGAGCAGCAGTCCCTTGATCTCGTCGTACGACTTGTCCCAGTCGACCTCGGTGTGGTCGTAGCGCCAGCGGGCGACCAGCGACGTGGCCAGGATCCGGTCGTTCGTCTCCGGCAGCGTCGTGTACTTGTCCTTGAGGAACCCGTGGAACTCCGAGCCGGTCGACTTCAGCACGACCAGGTCGCGAATGCCGGAGACGACGTACCGCTTCTGCTCGGCGCCACGGCCCTCGACGTTGACGACCGTCGTCCGTACGCCGCTGCCGGACCGGACGAACGAGTGGTCGTGCGGCGCGCCGTCGACGGAGATCCGCTCCCAGGCGTACTCCTCGACCTCGATCCGCGCGCCCTCGGCCGCCGGCGAGGCGTCGAGGAAGTGCGCGCCCAGGGTCAGCGCGTAGTCCTCGATCGCGCCGACGCCCTTCTCCTTGGCGAACGCGAACGCGGTGTTCTTCTGCGTGTCGGTCGGCAGGACGTCGCTCTGGTCCCCGGTGGTGTGCGCGGCCTCGAAGTGACCGCGGAGCGCGGACGAGACGTTCAGGTCGCGGATCTGGTGGCGGGGGGTGTCGCGGTAGATGCGGACGACCCGGCTCTCGGCTTTGCCGTACTGGTTGGCTCCCAGGTGGATGGCCATTCCGGTCAGCTCCCTCGGTAAGTGGAAAAGGCGAACGGGCTGAGCAGCAACGGGACGTGGTAGTGCCGCTCGTCGGCGACCGTGAAGGTCACGGCGACCTCGGGAAAGAAGATGTCCTGGCCGGACGCGGCCGCGTAGGCGGCAACGTCGAACCAGAGACGGTACGTACCGGGCGCGAGCGCCGGTTCCAGCTCGGCGATCCGCCCGTCGTCGTCCGTCGTACCGGTCGCGAGTACGACGTCCTTGGCGTAGAGCCGGACCGCAACACCCTGCGCCGGTCGACCCAGCGCTGTGTCGAGAACGTGTGTGCTGAGGCTGCTCATGCGTCCACCACCTTGCTGAGGCGGAGCAGCGCGATCTTGCGGAGCTCCTCGTGGACGACGGGTGCCTCGGTGGCCTCGTCGTGCGTCAGCCGCTGCCGCAGGATCGCCAGCATCTGCTCCGCCGACAGGCCGGTGGCACAGATCAGGAAGACCCGGCCGAAGCGCTCCTCGTACTCACGGTTGCCCTCGGCAAGGGCTTCGCGAACGCCGGGGTCGTCGCCGACGCCGGACTGTTCCTTCCGCGACCAGGCCGCCTCGGTGCCGGCGCCCCGCGCGCGGTCCCCGATCCGCGGATGCGCCTGCAGGGCACGATCGACCTCGTCGTCGTCGAGCTCCCGCAGCGTCTGGTCGGCGACCGCGGTCAGTGCGGCGAGATCGCCGTACGGCCGCTTGGCCAGGATCCCGTCGACCCAGCGGGGGACGTCACAGCAGGCCGCCAGCAAGGGACGTAGCCGGTCGGCCGGAGCGGAGTTGAACTCCTGCAGGTCCACGGATCACACCTTCTCGAATCCCGAAATCGACTTTCCGTATGACGAGAGAGTGACACGCCACCCGCCCGTCGTCAACAGTTTGTTGAAAAACCGTCCGTCAGCGGGCGCGGTTGAGGTAGTTGTAGACGGTGAAGCGGGTGACGCCGAGAGCCTCGGCGACGATCTCGGCGGACTTGCGGAACTCGAAGGCACCACGGGCCTCCAGCAGCAGGACCGCCTGCTGCTTCTGACTCCGGGAGAGCGCGTTCAGCGGCCCGCCGAGTTCGTCGGCCACCTCGGCCAGCAAGGCCTGCACACCACCCTTCTGAGGGAGCCGGACCGCGACGAGCGGCTCACCGGCCCACTCCAGCGGGATGTCGTCGTCCCGCGCGTTCGCCGGCTCGACGAGCTCGGCGTTGAGCCGCTCGATCAGCGGCGCGATCGCCGTGATCAGCGGATGCGGCTCCTGCTCAGGCATCGCGGCGTACCTGCAGCGTCACCTGGCTCGCGCCGCCGGCGAAGGCGGCTCGGAGCACTCCGGGGAGCGCGGGCAGGAGTTGGTCGTCCTCGCCGCGCACCAAGGTGCCGAGCGGGCCGAAGTCGCACTCGAGGCCGGCTTCCTGGGCAGCCTTGAGCGCTTCCGTGGCGTGGGCGGGCGGGCTGCCTTCGACGTCGAAGGGTTCCGTGGTGAACTCCGCAACCAGTCGCATAGCGCGAGGCTAGCGCTCCGACGGGAGTGGCCGGCGGGCCAGCTTCGCGAGTGCGGCGATGTCGACGCCGATGAGCTTGTCGACCTCCGCCGGATCGACGGCACCGCAGTCGAGGCCGCGCAGTACGAAACCCGCCAGGGCCGCGGCCGTCGCGGGCTCGTCGAGGTAGCCGGACTCACCCTGGCCGAGGTACGCGCGCAACCGGTTGGCTGCCTCGGTGAGGCCCTCGCGATAGAAGAGGTACGTCGCCACGAAGCGCGTCGGGAGCTGGGCCGGGTGCATGTCCCAGCCCTGATAGATGCCGCGCGCGAGGGAACGCCGTACCAGGCGGAAATGCAGCCGCCAGGCCGCGTGGACGGCGTCACGATCGCCGACCGGGAGGACGTTCGTGGAGCCGTCGGAGACGAAGACGCCCGTCCCGGCCGCGGCCAGCTGCATCACGTCCTTGGCGTGATCGGCGACCGGATGCTCCATGCTCTGGTACGCCGCGGCCACCCCGAGCGAGGCCGAGTAGTCGTACGTGCCGTAGTGCAGACCCGTCACCCGCGGCGCGCCGGCCTTGATCATCCGCGCGATCAACGCGGTCCCATCGGACCCGAGGATCGCCTGCGGGGTCTCGACCTGGATCTCGAACTTCAGCCGGGGTACGCCGTACTCGCGCTCGAGCGTCTCCAGCACGGTCACCATCGCCTCGACCTGCTCGACCGAGGTCACCTTCGGCAACGTGATCACGAACCCGTCCGTCAGTCCGCCCGCGGCCGTCAGCTCACGGACGACCAGATCGAGGGTCCGCAGCCCGCGCCGCCTCGTCGGCGCCTCCAACGATTTGATCCGCACCCCGTGGTACGGCGCCGCCGCGCCCGCACCCTCCGCCGACGCCCCGACGCGCAGGCTCCGGGTCAACGCACGGGCCGCCGCGAAGGCCGCGGCGTCCTCGTCCTCGTCGGACCTGGTCCCGTAGCCGTCCTCGAAGTCGATCCGGAGATCCTCGATCGGCTCCCGCTCGAGCTTGGCGCCGACGCGCTCGTACACCTCGTCGGCCAGCTCGGGCGGCAGGTCCAGCGCCTCGGCCAACTCGGCGCGCCCGCCGTGCCGCTCCAGCACCGCTCGGGCTTCCGCACCCCACGCGCCGACGGTGTTGACGTCGTACTTGTCGGCCGGGACGTACACGGTGTGCACCGGCTGGCGGACCCCTCGATCGCCCGGGTACTCCTCGGCGAGCGCGGCGTCGGCGCCGGCCAACTGTCGATCGACCTCGCCGACCAGATCTTCCAGGCTCATCGCTGCCTCCCAGGGCTTCGAATTCCGTATTGCGGAGACTAATATCTACTTTGCGGAAGATGCAATGGTGCCGACCTTCCGGGATCTGGCGCTAAACTTCCGTCATCCGGAAACCCTCGAGAGGCTGGATTCATGGCGGAAGCGAACGGCGGCAAGGGCCGCACCGGCAGTGTGCAGTCCATCGAGCGTGCGTTCGGACTGCTGGAGACGATGGCCGACGCGGGCGGGATGATGGGCCTGTCCCAGCTCGCCACGGCGTCCGGCCTCCCGCTGCCGACGATCCACCGGCTGGTTCGCACCCTGGTCGACCTCGGCTACCTGCGTCAAGAACCCTCGCGGCAGTACGTCCTCGGCCCGAAGCTGATCCGCCTCGGCGAGAGCTCCTCGCACATGCTCAGCGTCTGGGCCCGTCCCCACCTCGCCCGGCTCGTCGACGAGCTCGGCGAGTCCGCCAACATGGCGATGCTCGACGGCGACCAGGTCGTGTACCTGGCCCAGGTCCCGTCGCGTCATTCGATGCGGATGTTCACCGAGGTCGGCCGCCGGGTCCTCCCGCACTGCACCGCGGTCGGCAAGGCGATCCTCGCCCAAATGCCCGAGCCCGACGTCCGCGACCTCCTCCAGCGCACCGGCATGCCCAGACACACCGACAACACGCTCACCACGCCCGACGCCTTCACCGCCCAACTCCGCCAAGCCGAAGAGCACGGCTACGCCACCGACGAAGGCGAGCAGGAAGTAGGCGTCCGCTGCGTCGCCGTAGCCGTCCCCGACGCCCCCTCCCGCCTCGCCATCTCCATCTCCGGCCCCGCCGGCCGCATGACCGAAGACCTGGTAGAACGAGCCGTCCCCCTCCTGACCCAAGCCGCCAAGTCCTTGTCGGAGGACCTCCGCTAGAACGGCAACTGTTGCTTGGGAACTGGGGTCAGCCCGCGCGGTGCTACGCACGGCTCCTCCGTCGCCGCACTACGCGCCGCTCCCACCCACCCTCCGGCTAGCGCCGGCATATCCGCTTCCGGCTGACGCCGGGACTTCCGGCTGACGCCGGACCGTGCGCTTCCGCGCGAGCGACCGCCCCGTGGTATCGCCGAACCGCACCTGTCGAGGGGACTGCGGTCTGCCCCCGCGGCGAGTGTTGACCCCGCTCACCACGGCCCGCCGCCAGGAACCAACCACAGTCCCACTCACCACAGTCCACCGGCGAGCAACGGCGGCCAAGCGGTCACCGCGAGCGCAGCGAGCACACGGCGGCGCCAGCCGCAACACCCCGGCAGCAGCCGGAAGCCCCGTCGTCAGCCGGAAGGGGGCGGCGGTAGCCGCAGGTCCGGCGCCTGCCGGAAACGGATGCACGGCGCCAAGCCGGGGGCGGGTGGGAGCGCGCGGAGCAGCCGCGTACGAGGAGCGCAGCGACGAGGCCAGCGACTGCGGAGCACGCGTGGGCTAGGGCGCGTAGGTGCGCCAGCGTTCGGTTAGTTGGTAGCCGAGGGACTGGTTGGCTTGGAGGCTGGCTTGGTTGGTGGCGGCGCCGCCGGTGCTGAAGCGGGTGATGCCGATGTCGAGGAAGGCGAGGATCGAGGCGGCCTTGACGGCTTGGGCGACGCCGCGGCGGCGGTGGGTGGACAGCACCGAGGTGAAGGCCGTGTCGCCGTGGCCTTCGTGTTCGCGGATGACGGTGGCGCCGACCAGGCGGGAGCCGTCGAAGGCGCCGAAGACGCGGTACTCGGGCCAGAGGGCGCGGACCTTGGTGAGGTCACCGACCGCGCGGTGGGTGGCCGGGGTGTCGGGATAGTCCGGCTCGTTGGTCTTCTCGAGGGCGTGCAGGGCGGCGGCGGACTCGGGACCCAGTTCGCGGATCACGAGTCCGCCGGCGACGGCACGGCGTACGGCGGAGTCGAGCAGCTCGCGGTCCGGGTTGTACAGGCGGACCGCCCAGGACTCGGCGACGACGCGGTACCCGGCTGCTTCCAGCTCGGCGCACCGCGGGTCGCTGTCCTGCAGGATCTCGAATTCGCCCACCAGGCGATTGTCAGCCCAATTTGCGCAGCAAAGGAAGGACGTCCGACGTGAACTGGGTGAGGAATCGTTCCTGGTCGTGGCCCGGGCCGTGGACGACGAAGTGGTTGAAGCCCGCGTCGATGTACGGCTGGAACTCCTTGACGACCTCTTCGGGATCGGACGCGACGATCCAGCGCTTCGCGACCTGCTCGATCGGCAACTCGTCGGCCAGCCGCTCCATTTCGGTCGCGCTGGTGACGGAATGCTTCTGCTCCGGCGTCAGCGACAGCGGTGCCCAGAACCGGGTGTTCTCCAGCGCGGCGTCGGCATCGCGGTCGTAGGACACCTTGACCTCGAGCATCCGGTCGATGTCCTCGAACTTCTTCCCGGCCTTCTCAGCACCCTCGCGAACGGCCGGGATCAGCTTGTCCGTGTACAGCTCCATGCCCTTGCCCGACGTCGCGATGAACCCGTCGCCCGCGCGCCCGGCGTACTTGGCGACCAGCGGCCCGCCGGCGGCGACGTACACCTTCAGCGGGGTCTGCGGACGGTCGTAGATGAACGCCTCGACGGTCTTGTAGTACGGGCCCTCGGAGCTGACGCCGTCCTTCGTCCACAGGTCGCGGATCAACTGCACCGCCTCCCGCAGCCGGGCGAACCGCTCCTTGAACTCGGGCCATTCCATCCCGGAGACGGCGATCTCGTTCAGCGCCTCGCCGGTGCCGACGCCGAGCATCACGCGGCCCGGGTACAGCTCACCGAGCGTGGCGAACGCCTGCGCGATCACCGCCGGGTTGTACCGGAAGGTCGGCGTGAGCACCGACGTCCCGAGCAGCACCCGGTTGGTCCGCTCTCCGACCGCCGCCAGCCAGGCGAGCGCGAACGGCGCGTGCCCGCCCTCGTGCCGCCACGGCAGGAAGTGGTCCGACACGGTCACACTGTCGAGCCCGAGTTCCTCGGCCCGGACGGAGTACTCCACCAGATCCCGCGGCCCGAACTGCTCCGCCGAAGCCTTGTACCCGACTCGAATGCTCACCCTCTGCTCCCCTACGTCGTCTGTACGTGCGATGAAGACAACCGCGTCCGGGTCCGACTTTATGCCTCGCCCGGGCGAGTCGTTTGACGAGTACGGCGGTCGCGGACAGGATGTGAATCCGGCGCGGCCCGCGCCGCACCTTCGTCGACCGGCCCCAGCCTGGTCACCTTCGAGAAGGCAAAGGGACTCCTTGTCTCGGGCCGCTCGTCCTGGTCACCTGCCTCGGACGGGATCGCTGGGGGATCGCGTGCGAGTGCGTGGAAGGCCAGATGACAGCGCACAGGAACTTCAAGCAGCGGGTCCGCACCCGCGCCGCCAAGACGGGCGAGTCCTACACGGCTGCCCTCCGGCACTTCCGTCCGACTCCCTCAGGAGAAGACATGCCGGAAACCGCCCTGCGGATCGCCGTCGCCCAGTCGACGGTCCACCAAGACCCGACGAACCCCGCCCTGCTCCGCGAGAGCGGCGCGGAGGTCCGCCGGCTGATGCGGCAGGCCGCCGACGCCGGTGCACGCCTGGTGCACTTCACCGAAGGTGCGATCTGCTTCCCGAGCAAGCACGTGATGTCCGAGCTCGGCCCGGACGAGATCGGCCCGTCCGACTGGAGCAAGGCCGACTGGACGGTGCTCCAGGAGGAACTCGACAAGATCACCGCGCTTGCCCGTGAGCTCGGGATCTGGACCGTGATCCCGTCGGTGCACCGGCTGCCCGCGCCGACGCGCCCGCACAACAGCATGTACGTCGTCTCCGACCAGGGCACCGTGGTCGCTCGGTACGACGAACGCATGCTGTCGACCACCAAGGTCACCTGGATGTACACCCCGGGCACGCAACCGGTGACGTTCCAGGTCGACGGATACCGGTTCGGGCTCGCGCTCGGGCTGGACGTGCTGTTCCCGGAGCTGTTCACCGAGTACGACCGCCTGGCGGTGGACGGCGTCCTCGTGTCCTACGCGACCACCGGCATCGGGCAGAACGAGCACATCGGGGTCCAGACCCGCGGGACCGCGGCGAACAACACCTGCTGGATCAGCCTGGCCGTGCCGGCCAACCCCGGGGCCGGGCTGGACGCGGGCGTCTGCGACCCACGCGGGAGCTGGGCGGTCCAGGGCCCGGCGGACAGTACGCCGGGGATCGCGGTGACCGACCTGCACCGGGAGGACGTGAGCCAGATCGGTCGCGACTTCCGGCGCCGGACGCGGGAGCGCGTCGGGTCCTGAGGGCTCACAGATCCGGGTGCGGATCCGTTCTATCCACATGAACAGGCACGCGATCGTCAGCACCCGGATCGGGGACCTCACCCTCGTCGCCTCCGGCAACGCACTGGCCGGCGTCTACTTCCCGCACCACTGGGTGAAGCCGGCGCCGGAGACGCTCGGTGAGCGGGTCGAACCAACCGACCCGCTCATCGCCGAGGCGGCCCGCCAGTTGGACGAGTACCTCGCCGGCGGGCGGACCGCCTTCGACCTCCCGACCGTCCTGCGCGGCGACGAGTTCCAGGGCCGCGTCTGGGCGACCCTCGCGGAGATCCCGTACGGCGAGACCACGTCGTACGGCGAGATCGCGGCGCGGCTCGGGGAGACCGCACAAGCCGTGGGCAAGGCGGTCGGCCAGAACCCGCTGTCGATCGTCGTCCCGTGTCACCGGGTGATCGGGAAGAACGGGTCGCTCACCGGGTACGCGGGCGGGGTGAAGCGCAAGCAGTTCCTCCTCGACCTGGAGGAGCCGGTGGGTGCGCGACTCTTCTAGGAGAGATCGCCCACCTGCTGGGCGTACCACTCGACCTCGACCAGGTGCTCCGCGATCTGGCGCAGCGTCCAGTTGTCGCCGCGGTCATTGTCCCACTCGACCGGGTCGACCGCGGCGTACCTGAGGGCGAGCGTTCGCCCGAGGCGTCGCAACCGCTGCTCGGCCTCGCGCACGTCCTCAACCGTGAATGGCGCGAGGTCGGCGGCGGACGTGAGCGCGCTCGCGTGCCACTCGTCCGGCTGGGTCGGTACTCCGGCGAGCAACGCCTCGACCTCGGCCAGGTGATCGATGAGGTGGTCGGCGATCCGGCGGACCGCCTTGTGCGGGGTGAAGGTCCGGTCGTCGTCGGAGGTGAGCGGCTGCCTGTCCCAGGCCGGCCACGTCGCGACCAATCGGAGTGAGCGCTCGACCGCCTGATCCACCAGTTCTCCGGGGTTCTCTGTCATGCCGCTCACGCTAAGTCCGGGATACTTCGGCACTGGCCGAACTGATGCCCAGCCGCCGGGCCAGCCCTTCCGCGTCGAACGGCGCCCGGACCTTGGCGTCGTTGTCGAAGTAGATGTAGGCGTTCTCGTGCCAGCCCTGGATCTTCGCCGCCCACCGGTCCAGCGCGGCGTCGTCGTACCCGCTGACGTAGAGCTCGTCGGCACCGTGCAGCCGCACGTAGGCGAAGTCGGAGGTGACGTCGTCGAACATCGGCCACTTGCCGGCCGTGTCCGCGCAGACCAGGGCGATGTCGTGTGTCCGGAGGAGCTCGACGAAACCGGGCGTCTGGAAGCTCTGGTGGCGTACTTCGATCGCATGCCGGAGCGGGAGGTCGACGGCACACTCCAGCAGCGCGCGACCCTCCATTCGCTCATCGTGGCCCTTGGCAACTTCCGCGGCCTGCGCGGTGGTCCGCGGCAACGAGGCGAAGAACGCCGCGCACCGGTCCGCGTCGTACCCGAGCGTCGGCGGGAGCTGCCACAGGACCGGCCCGAGTTTGTTGCCGAGCGCAAGCACTCCGGAGGCGAAGAAGTTGGCCAGTGGCGCGTCCACGTCGGCCAGTTTCTTCAGGTGGGTGACGAACCGCGGCCCCTTGACCGCGAAGACGAAGCCGTCCGGCGTCTCGTCGTACCAGCGCTGGTACGACGACGGCCGCTGGAGCGAGTAGAACGAGCCGTTCAGCTCGATCGAGTTCAGCCGGCGGGACGCGTACTCCAGCTCGGCCCGCTGCGGCAGGCCGTCCGGGTAGTACACCTTCCGCCAGGGCGGATACCGCCATCCCGAGATCCCCACCCGGTACGGACCGTCCGGCCAACCATGACTCACGTCCCGATTATGCGGTGTGATCAGCTGTCCCGATGCAGATCGATCGCGGCAGCTACCCCGACGCGTGGACGCCCTGGGAGGATCCCGAGTGGCGCACCGAGGCGCTCGCGTGGTTGCAGGAGCAACTGGACGCGCACGGTCTGCGGGAGACCGGACCGCGGCGGGTGCGGCTCCGCCCGTGGTCGGTGATCGTCCGGATCACCGCTGACGCCCCTGTCTGGTTCAAGGTCAACGCACCCGGCAGCCGCTTCGAGGCCGCGCTGACCGATGCGCTGTCCCGGTGGACCCCCGAGCACGTCCTCCCGCCGTACGCCGTCGACGCCGCGCGCGGCTGGTCCCTCCTCCCCGACGGCGGCCCACTCCTCCGCAACCTGCCGGCCGAGCCACGTCACTGGGAAGAACTCCTGCCCCAGTACGCCGACCTGCAGCGGACCCTGGTCCCGCACGCCGACGCGCTCGAGCGGCTCGGGGTGCCGAACGCTCGCGTGAGCGCTCTGCCCGGGATCTTCGACGAGATGATTGTCAACAATCAGACTTTCACCGCGTCCGATCGTGAACAGTTGCAGAAGGTGCGGCCGCGGCTGCTCGGCTGGTGTGAGGAGCTCGCGGCGATCGGCATCGCCGACTCCCTGGACCACGCCGACCTGCACGACGGGCAGATCCTCGTGCCCGGTCCGGGACGGTTCACGTTCTTCGACTGGGGCGACTCCGCGGTCTCGCATCCGTTCTGCAGCCTGCTGGTCGCCGTCGAGCGTGCCGCCGACCTGCACGGGCCGGAGGTGATCCCGCGGCTGAAGGATGCCTACCTCGAGCCGTGGACCGCCGACGGTCACACGTCTGCCGAGCTTCGCCGGGCGATCGACCTGGCGTGGCAGCTGGGGCATTTCGGGAGAGCCGCATCGTGGGGCCGGTTGTTCCCGGGCGCCAACCCGGGTTCGATCCCGCTGGGCGACGCCGAGCGGGCGGCCGCGCTGCTCAGACTCACGGGCTACTAGAGATCTCGGACGACTAGAGACCGCGGGCTGCTCGAGCTTGCGGCCCTCGTGGGTGATGGGAGCTTCGTCGGCGAGTGAGAACCGGGCGAACACCTCGGCGGACCCAACGCGGCAGGTCGGCGGGGGCCACGGACGCCGAGGGGTCGACTTGTCCTGTGGTACGAAGGTCGGCATGTCCGAGAACCCTGTCGACGTGCTGCTCGGGAGCGGGCTGCGGATGCTGATCACGTCGATTGTCGACAATGCCGGCATCACCCGTGCCAAGTCGGTGCCCGCGGCCCGGTTGGGTACGGCGGTCCGCGACGGGATCGGCCTCTCCCCGGTGTTCGCGCTGATGTGCACCGACGACGCGATCACCTCGTCGCCGCTGGTGAACGGGCCGGTCGGCGACAACCGGCTGATGCCGGACCTCGGTGCGGTCGCGCCGCTCGGTCCGGACCGCACCGTGTACTGGGCGCCGGCCGACCAGCTCTCGCAGGACCACGAGCCGGTGGACATCTGCCAGCGTGCGGCCCTGCGGCGGCAGGAAGCGCGGTCGGTCGCGGCCGGGCTCGACGTCAAGCTCGGATTCGAGCTCGAGTTCACCGTCTTCACCGGTGATCCCGGCGACCCCGCGGTCGGCACCATCGGACCGGCGTACGGCGTACTCGCCACACTGAAGCTGGAGGACTTCGCGGTCGATCTGCTCGAGGCGCTCGACGCGGCCGGGGTCCCGGCGGAGCAGTTGCATCCCGAGTACGCGCAGGGTCAGGTGGAGGTCGCGTTGCCGCCCGCGTCCCCGTTGGCGGCGGCCGATCAGTCGCAGCTCGCGCGGCTCGTGGTTCACCGGGTCGCACGTGCACATGGGTTGCTGGTGTCGTTCGCGCCGATCACGGTGGCGGGGTTCGTCGGCAACGGCGCGCACATCCACTTCTCGGCCGCGCTCGACGGGGTGCCGTTCGGCGGTGAGGACGGCCCGTCCCCGCATGCGCGGCAGCTGATCGCCGGGGTGCTCGATGAGCTCGACGGGCTGACCGGCGTACTCGCGCCGAGCGTGGTCAGCGCCGATCGCCGGGTGCCGGGGAACTGGGCCGGCGCGTTCGCGTGCTGGGGTCCGGAGAATCGCGAGGCCGCGCTGCGCTACGTGCCAGGCAGCGTCACCGGACGGCCGCACTCGGCCAACTGCGAGATCAAGATCGGCGATCCGTCCGGGAATGCGTACCTCTCCGCCGCGTCCGTCCTCGCCGCAGCCCTGGATGGGCTGGAGCGGAAGGCGGTTCTACCGGCGGGCCTGGACCACGACCCGGCGTCATACCCGACGGAGGAACAACCGCCCCGCCTGCCGCTCACGCTCGAGGACGCGCTCTCCGCGTTCGAGCGGTCGGCCGTGCTGCGTGCGGCCCTGGGTGACGCGATCGTCGACCCGTTCCTCGCCGTACGGCGGCACGACGCGGAGACGCTGGGTTCGTTGTCGCTGGAGGACCGGGTCCGCGCGCTGCGCTGGCGCTACTGAGTCGAAGTGGACGCCTGGATCACTTACGGTGATCCTCATGGCGTTCGCGGCGAAGGGGAGCAAGGGCGAGTCGTTCCTTGCGGTGGTGGTCGGCGGCGGGGCGGCGTTCGGGCTGGTCGTGATCACGTCGCGCGCCTGGAAGCAGTGCCACGTCGACGTCGCCGGCAGCGTCCCTAACGGTCTGACGCTGCTGTTCCTCGGGCTGCCGCTCGCGCTGATCGTGAACCTGGTGCTGTTCAGCATCGTCTTCCGGTACGCCGGGAAGGCCTTCCTGTTCTCGCTGATCGCCGCCGCCATCGCGATCGCGATCGCCGACCTGGCGTTGTTCTCCTGGCAGGGGACCCCGGCCGGGTCACCGGGCACCTGCCCGGGCAACGTTCCGCCGTGGTGGCCGACCTGGATCCCCACCTGAGACCAGCTCAGCGGCGCCTCACCAGGACGAGGGCGATGACGGCGATCACGCCGAAGGGGATGGCCTGGAGCTCCTGGAACGCGATGAGTTTGAAGAGCGTGAAGTAGATCATCCAGGTCGCGTAGAAGGTGACGCCCGGGCGGCCGAGGGGATGGTTGCGGAGGTAGGCGACGACCGCGATCAGGCCGGTGAGGGACAGGAACTCGTATGCGACGACGAAGCTCGCGCCGATGCCGCTCCAGCCCTCGAGGCCGGTGAAGTAGATCGCGCCGTAGCCGCCGACCAGGGCGATCAGGCCGAGCAGGATCGAGGCGGTGAGGACGGTCGCCGGAGGCCGGCGCGTCGCACTCCCGGAGGCGCCGGAGTGCGTGGCGGTTTCGGTGGTCATGGTGGTTCTCCTGTCGATCGGATTCGGTGTCCCAACGGTCGCGATCGGGCTGTCCCGTGCACCACGGCCGGTGATCACGACCTGATCCGGGACTCGTTGTCCCGTGACGCCGGGACAACGCGGCGGCGATGATGCGGTCATGGGGGTTGTCATCGGCGTACTCGCGGTCCTCAGCGGACTCGTGGCGGCCGGCCTGCACGCGGTCAACGCGCCGGCCGGACGGACGATCGAGCCGTCGTTCTGGTTGATGCAACTGGCCGCCGCCCTCGCGTACGGTCTCGCCTGCCTGCTGCTCCGGACGAGTGGCGCGCGGCGGATCCAGGTGTTGCTCGGGGCAATCGCACTCACTCAGGGCCTGGCTCTGCTGGGCACGGAGATCGGTCTGCTGACGGACGGGACGTGGTCGACCTGGCTCGGCGCCTGGCTCTGGGCGCCCGGCTACACGGCGATCGCCGTACTGCTGCCGGTGATGCTGCCGGATGGCCGGCACCCGTCGCGGCCGGCGTTGTGGTTCAACGGGACCGTGGTGGCCGTCATCGCGGTCACCTGGGCGCTGACGCCGTACGAAGGTCCGGAGTACCCGGAAGGGCTGCACGGCGCGACGAATCCGGTCGGCGTCGCCGGGACCGGTGAACCGGTGGTCGCCGCCGTACTCGGCGTACTGCTGCTGACAGCCGTGATCGTGGGCTTCGCGTCGCTTGTGACCAGGTGGCGGCGGGCCGCCGAGCTGGAGCGGCAGCAGCTGAAGTGGGTACTCGTCGGCTATGCCTGCACGATCGTGCTGTTCGCGGTGGCGAGGCTGCTTCCGGCCGGCACGGGCGCCGTGGCCGGGCTCGCGATGCTGCCGCTGCCGATCGCGATCGGTATCGCGGTCATGCGCTACGGCCTGTGGGACGTCGCCATCGTCATCTCCAGGGCCCTCGTGTACGGCACCCTGTCGACACTCGTGATCGGTCTGTACGCCGCCACGGTCTGGCTGGCTGGTGACCGTCTGGGCGCCACGACCGGTACGCCGATTCTCGCGACGACCGTCGTCGCCCTGGCCGCACTGCCGCTGCGGTCCTGGTTGCAGCGGCACGTCAACCGGCTGGTCCACGGCGATGTCGACGAGCCGCACGCCGTCCTCGCCCGGCTCGGCGCGCGCCTCGCGGCCGCGACCACGCCGGACGACTTGTCCGAGCGCGTCCTGCCCTCAGTGGTCGAGCAGGTCGCACGGTCCCTGCGCGCACAGCAGGCCACGATCGTGCTGCGGGACGGGTCGGTGACGTCGTACGGCGAAGGGCCGGGGATCGGGACGACCGTCGAGCTGGAGTACGCCGGTGAGCGGTTCGGGCAGCTGACCGTGACGCGGTCGACGGCGTTCGACGTACCTGAGGTGCGGGCGCTGGATCGGCTCGCCGCGCAGGCTGCGGTCGCGGCGCACACGGTGCTGCTGGCGCGCGAGGCTCAGCGGTCGCGGGAGGCGGTCGTGGTCGCGCGGGAGGAGGAGCGTCGCCGGCTTCGGCGCGATCTGCACGACGGCGTCGGTCCTTCGCTCGCCGCGCTGGCCTTGCACGTCGAGACCGCGCGCGACATCGCGGCGGACGACCCGGAGGCGGCGCGGATGCTCCTCGACCGGCTGGTGCCCCGGCTGAATGCTGCGGTGGCCGACGTACGGGCATTGGTCCACGAGCTCAGGCCGCCGATGCTGGACGAGCTCGGGCTGGCCGCGGCCGTACGGGAGCTCGGCGATCGGTTGTCCACCGGTACGACGAAGGTCCGGGTGTCGGCCGACGAGATCGCCGGATTGCCTGCTGCTGTGGAGGTTGCGGCGTACCACATCGCCGGGGAGGCGACCGGGAACGCGGTCCGGCACGCGGGCGCGGGCACGGTCGCGGTCCAGGTGCGCGAGGACGATGGTTGTGTGCGGATCGAGGTCGCCGACGACGGTCGCGGACTGCCCGATGAGATCCGGCCCGGGGTGGGGACGTCGTCGATGCGGGAGCGGGCCGAGGAACTCGGCGGTCACTTGCGGATCGACTCCGGTCCCACGGGTACGACGGTGACGGCACTGCTGCCGAAGGGGGCGACATGACGGTCCGGGTGCTGGTGGTCGACGATCATCCGCTGTATCGCGAAGGTCTGGTGACCGCGATCTCGACCATGCCGGGCAAGGAGGTGGTCGGCGAGGCGGGCGACGGCGCGGAGGCGGTTCGGTTGGCGGCCGAACTGGTCCCGGACGTTGTGGTGATGGATCTGCACATGCCGGTGCTGAACGGCGTCGAGGCGACCCGGCAGGTGACCGCCGAGCATCCGGCGATCGCCGTACTGGTGCTGACGATGCTGGAGAACGACGAGTCGGTGTTCGCCGCGGTCCGGGCCGGTGCCCGCGGCTACCTGCTGAAGGGCGCCGACCGCGCCGAGATCGGGCGGGCGCTCGACGGGGTGGCGCACGGCGAGGTGGTGTTCTCCGCGGCGATCGCGAGCCGCGTCCTGTCGTACTTCGCCGCCGGCCGGACCGGAGCCGGGGTCGCACCGTTCCCCGAGCTGACCGACCGCGAACGCGAGGTCCTCGACCTGGTCGCCCGTGGCCTGACCAACGCCGCAATCGCCCGCCAACTCGTGGTCAGCGACAAGACCGTCCGCAACCACGTCTCCAACGTCTTCACCAAACTCCACGTCGCCAACCGCCCCGAAGCCATCACCCGAGCCCGAGACGCCGGCCTCGGCCAATAGCCCATCAGAAGGTGAGGGTGGCGCCGATCTCGGCGGGGGTGGTGGGGCCGCCGAAAGCCTTGCTGGCTTGGGAGGTGGCGGTCTGCGTTGTGAGGAGTGGGCCGACGTGGGTGATGACCAAGTGGTGGGCGTTGGCCCGGCGGGCCAGGTCGCCGGCCTGGGTCGGGGTGTGGTGGACGGGGGTGGGATGCGGGTCGTTGGCCTCGCAGAGGAGAAGGTCGGCGTTGGTGGACAGGTCGTCCAAGGCGGGGCAAGGGGCGCAGTCGCCGGAGTAGACGAGGGAGTGGCCGGAGGACTCGGCGCGGAGGGCGTAGGCCTCGGTGCCGTGCTCGACCGCGCGAGTGGTCAGCCGGAGGTCGTGGATGGCGATTTCGTGTCCGTCGTGGAGAGGACGTAGGTCCAGTACGTCGGACAGGAAGTCAGTAGAGGGTTGAGCGAAGAAGCCGGCCAACCGGTCCGCAAGAGCCGCGGGGGCGTAGACCGGCAGCGGCACCGAGCGCACCGGGAGTTCGCCGTACGCCAAGGCGTAGTAGGCGTTGAGCACATCGCCGATGTGGTCGAGGTGCAGGTGCGAGAGCCAGACCGCGTCGAGCCGCGCCAGCGTGGTGTGCCGGAGCAGCTCGGCGAGTGAGCCGGGGCCGGCGTCGACCCAGACCTCGGCGCCGCCGGCGCGCAGGAGGTAGCCGGAGCAGGGGCGGTCCGGCTGGGGGTACGGCGCGGCGGTGCCGAGGACTGTGAGCGTCGTCAGAGCTTGGCGCCGATCAGCTGGTAGATGTCGTCGTGCGCGCCGGGCAGATCGTCGTGGCCGAAGTCCGGGTAAAGCCGGGCTTCCTTGGGTGACGTGATCTTGTTGTACGCCGCGAACTGCGTGGACGGCGGGCAGACCTGGTCCTCGAGGCCGACGAACAGGGTGACCTCGGCGCGGATCCGGGGTGCGAGGTTCTGGACGTCGATGTAGCCGAGGGTGGTGAAGACCTCGTCCTGGCGCAGGTGCCGCGGGTCGCGCTTCTTGAACCAGGTGACGATCTCGTCGTACGGACCCGTCTCCAGGTTCAGGTCCCAGGTCCGCTGGTAGTCGCACAGGAACGGGAAGACGCTCGCGGTGTACTTGATCGACGGCGTCAGCGCCGCGGCGACCAGCGACAGTCCGCCGCCCTGGCTCCAGCCCGTCGTCGCGATCCGGGCCGCGTCCACCTCGGGCAGGCCGCCGATGATGTCCGCGAGCCGCCGGGTGTCCAGGAACACGTGCCGGTACAGCAACCCGTCCGGCCCGTCGTCCAGACCGTGCACCAGGTGGTTGTGCAGGGAGAAGCTGTTCGCCGCCTGCGACTCGGTCCGGAAGCCGACCTGCTCCCGCACGTCCAGCGCGGCCACGGTGAACCCGCGGGCGGCGTAGGGCAGGAGGTCGACCCACTTCGGCTGCTCGCCGCCGTACCCGTGGAAGAGCAGCACGGCCGGGCCGGTCGGCTCGGCCGGGCGGATCACCTTGGCGTGCACGCGGTAGCCGCCGGTGCCGTTGAAGTACAGGTGCTGGGCGGTCGCCGTGGTCAGCGGGAAGTCGGTCGCGTCGGCGAACTCGGTCTCCGGGTCGACGGCGTCGAGCTCGAGCAACGCCTTGTCCCAGTACTGGTCGAAGTCCGCGGGCCGCGGGTTCGTGCCCTGGTACGCGATCAGTTCGTCGTAGGACAGCTCGAAGGACAGCACTGGGACTCCTCAGCTCGTAGCGGCTGACCTATTCTGCGCGATCGTTGTCATCCGGGGCAGTCCCGTCCCAGATCGTGTACCCGTGGGCCGCGTTCAGCCGGTCCCGCAGCGCCGTCTCCAGGGCCGCGGCCTGACCGGGTGCCAGCCACGCGACCGGCAGCAGGACCGGGTGCTCCGGCTGCGTGGTCCGCAGCACGATCGCCTCGCCGTGCGTGGTCTCCACCCGGCCGACCTCGGTGACGTCGGTCCACGGCGTCCGTACGCCGCGGACCTCGATCCCGCTGTCCCGCAGCTTCGCGACGACCGGCGGCCGGGCCAGGATCCACAGCCCGGCCAGCGTGACCAGCCCGCCCAGGGTGACGAACACCGAGACCGCCACTCCCGGCAGCCCGACCGCCCAGAGGATCACGGCCACGCCGAGAATGATCAGCCCAGCGGCGAGGATCCCGAGGAACCGCCCCGCCCGCATCCGGTACGTCGTACGCATCGCCCCAGGATCTCATCCGCGGCCGCGGGCCGCGTCAGAAGGCTCGGCGAAGACCCGGGTGGTCAGTTGCCGGTCTGGCTGGGGTTGTAGGCGCAGGCGTCGTTGAGGTTCTCGGCGGTGCCCGGGGTGACGGCCGGCTTCGGGGTCGCCTTCTTGGTCGAACCGCTGGACGGCTTCTTCGTCGTGGTCGTCGACGGGGTGGACGCGACCGGCTTGGTCTGCGGGGAGATCGCCTTCTGGATGATCTCCCGCATCGCCTCGTAGTCCGGGTTCTTGCCGGTCGGGAAGTTCTTGTTCTTGTCGAGGTCGACGTTGATGACCTTCGCGCTCTTCACCTTGAGGCCGAGCTCGATGAACGCCGGCAGGATGTCCAGCGGGATGTCGGTGCGCAGCACCTGCTTGCCGGCCGAGGCGATCTGCTGGTACTTCGTCACCAGGGTCGCCGGGTTCACGCTGTTCACCAGCGCGTGGATGGTGCAGCGCTGCCGCTCCTGCCGGGACGGGTCGCTCAGGCCGTAGCGGCCGCGCGCGAACCAGAGCGCGTGGTACCCGTCGAGCTTCTGGTTCGGGCCCGGCTCGATGTAGCCGGACGGCTTCTTCGCGCTGTTCGAGCCCGGGCCGTCGCCGTAGTCGCCGCCGATCGGGACCCGGTAGTTGACGTTGACGGTGATCCCGCCGATGGCGTCGATGATCTGCCGGAAGCCGGCCAGGTTGACCTGCATGTAGTAGTCGATGTCCAGGCCGAGCGTCGCGCTCGCGGCCAGCTTGACCACGTCCGCGCCCATGTTGTCGGTCTGGCCGAGGATGCCCGGGTGCGCCTTCGGCACGTTGTCGTACATCGAGTCCAGGTAGTACTCCGGCTGCTCGACGTTGCCCAGGCTCGGATCCCAGTACCCGTCCGGGTAGACCTTGTGCAGCGGCGAGTCGGTCGGGAACTGCATCCGCATCCAGTTCCGGCTGAGCGAGATCAGCGCGGTGTCACCGGTCTTGGTGTCGATACTGGCCACGATCACCGTGTCGGTGCGGGTGCCCTCCCGGCCGGCGCCGTCGTCGGCGCCGAGCAGCAGCAGGTTCAGCCGCGGGGTGTTCGCCCACGGGTCCTTCTTGTCCACCTTCGGCCGGGTCGCGCTCTTGGAGTCGCCCTCGGACTGGAACACGCTGCCGACCAGGTCGCGCTGGGCCATCACGGTCTGCGCGGCCA
This sequence comes from Kribbella sp. NPDC048837, assembly GCF_055586945.1. NCBI lineage: Bacteria > Bacillati > Actinomycetota > Actinomycetes > Propionibacteriales > Kribbellaceae > Kribbella > Kribbella sp. NPDC048837. The sequence continues at coordinate 120,007 of NZ_JBVJHF010000002.1, read as the reverse complement.
CGGTCGTCGGTACGGCGATGCCGAAACAGAGCAGCCCGACGAACATCGATCCGGCGAGCCGGCCGGTGTAGGTCATGCTGACCGGGCGGAGCAGTTTGTGCGACGCCACCACGATCCAGATCCAGCAGAAGCCGACGACGACCACCGCCCCGGTCGCGATCAGCAACTGACGCGGGGACACCGCGAACGCGAGAATCGAGTCACGCTTGGTCAGGCCGACGTACGCGGCGATCACGAGCAGCCCGATGCTGATCGTCAGCACGAACGCGCCGAGCTTCTTGCGGCCGCCCATCAGCAGGCCGGAGCCGGGGATCAGCGCGCTGAGCAGGGTCAGACCGATCGCCTTCGACGTCGTCCGGGCGCGTGGCGAGCGGTGCCGGGACCGGTTGGCTCGAGGCGCGGACCTCCGTCCGGCTGCGCGAGTGCTCCGCGACATGGCTCCGTTCCCTGATCGACGACGTGGCGACCTCCGTCGGCCGCGCACAGCAGCCCACGGTACTTCTGACGCCCACGACACCTAAATGGTTGACGTGACGCTGGCGACCCCCGTCGTGCTCGCCACAGTACAGGTGCCTCGGGCTACTCCCCCAAGGTGCTGCCCCGGACACGCAGAGTGGCGACCGCGCCGGCCCGAGCCCGCTTTGCCGCCGAGAGGGTCCACCGGATAGTCTTGGCCGTCGTCGTGTCCTCCGCCGTGGGGATCGTCGGAGGAGGCGTCGCCTAGTCCGGTCGATGGCGCCCGCCTGCTAAGCGGGTTGAGGGTAATCCCCTCTCGCGGGTTCAAATCCCGCCGCCTCCGCTCTTGGAGCTCCCTGTCCGCAGAAAGCGCGGACAGGGAGCTCCGGCAGTTTCTGGGGGTGCAACCCCCAGACCCCGCCCGGCGGGCTTCGCCCCCGGACCCCCGGCGGTGCCTGGTTGGCGTTGTCTATTCGCTCATCAGGCGCTTGGCTTCGGCGATGCGTTCGACCGAGCGCGGGGTCATCGGCTCCGGGGAGACGATCAGGTGGTCGACGCCCAGCTTCTGGTACGCCGTGAACGCCTCGGCCAGCTCGGGTCCGGTGCCGGCGAGCGCGCGCGGATCGGGATCGCGGACCGGCGGCTGGCCGTCGTCGCGGACCACGATCCCGACCGTGGCGGCGACGGCATCGGCCGGCTTGCCCGCGGTCTCGAGCGCCTGCCGGAGCGAGCCGAGTTTCTCGTCGACCTTCTCGTCGGCGGCGCCGTACCAGGCCGTGTTCCAGGCGTCGGCCCACTCGGCGACCAGGCGCATCATCCGGGGCCGGTGGCCGGCGACCAGGATCGGGATCCGGTGCGGCGGCGCCGGGTCGAGGTTCGCCTCGCTGACCCGGTAGTACGTGCCGTCGAAGGTGACCGTCTCCCCGCGGACCAGCCGGGCCACGATCTCCAGCCACTCCTCGAACCGCCCGACCCGGTGATCGGTCGGCAGTCCGAACGCCTCGTACTCCGGATCGTGCCAGCCGGCGCCGACCCCGAGGATCAGCCGCCCGCCGGACACCTCGTCCAGCGTCGCGGCCATCTTCGCCGTCAGCCCCGGGTCACGGAACGATGCGCACAGCACCATGTTCCCGAGCTCGACGTTCGTGGTGATCGCGGCCACCGCACTCAGCAGCGTCCACGACTCGTGCATGCCGTACACCCGGCCCTCGGGATCGCGGTAGAGGAAGTGGTCCGCGAGCCACACCGAGTCCAGGCCGTTCTGGTCGGCCGCCTCGGCCACCGCGCGGACGTCGTTCCACCCCGGCATCCCGCCGCCCGGCCCGTCCTCGCCGCCGAGGGGAAGCATCACACCGATCTTCATGCGCTCAACTCCAAGGTCCGACGCCGCTGATGCGGTCGACAGTGATGTGGGTGATGTACCCCGGCGGCAGGTCGTCACCGGGCAGGAACTCCGCGTCCGGACCGATGTAGGTCTTCGCGAGCTCACGCAGTACGCCGACCGCCCCGCCCTCGGTGATCCGGGCGGTGCCGGTGATCACCAGGTACTCGGTCAGTCCCATCTCGTTGATCCGGTCGGTCTCGACCGACAGCACCACCCGGCCGTCGCGCCGGATGTTCTTCACCTTGCGGTTGTTCGGGACGTGGGCGGCGATGATCTCGTCACCGTCGAGCCCGACCCAGATCACCGAGACCTGCGGACTGCCGTCCGGGTTGATCGTGACCAGATGCCCGAGGGCGTTGGATTCGAGCACGGCTCGCGCGCTCTCCGGGATTCGCATGCGGCCAACGTACGTGGATGATGGCGTCATGAGGAGGCCGTACCTCGATCGGACGGCCGCCGGCCGGGCTCTGGCGGAGGAACTCGGCGAGGTCGGTGGATCCGTTCTGGTGCTGGGGCTGGCGCGCGGCGGGGTGCCCGTGGCGGCTCCGGTCGCGGACGCCCTCGGCGCGGATCTCGACGTCCTGATCGTGCGCAAGCTCGGCCTGCCCGGGCAGCCGGAGCTGGCGATGGGTGCGATCGCGGGCGTCGGCTCGTCGACCCACATCGTGCGCAACGAGCCGGTGCTGAAGGGCGTTGCCGAGGAGACGCTGGAGGAGGTCCGCGAGCGGGAGGTCCGTGAGCTGCGCCGGCGCGAGCAGGCGTATCGCGGTGACCGGCCGCCCATCGACGTACGCGACCGCGTGGTGATCCTGGTCGACGACGGCCTCGCGACCGGTTCGACGATGCGCGCGGCGGTCGAGTCGGTACGCCGGCAACGGCCGGCTCGCGTGATCGTCGCCGTACCGGTCGGTGGCGTGGAGAGCTGCCGGTGGCTGTCGCAGGTCGCGGACCAGGTGGTGTGCGTGTGGATCCCGCGGTACTTCAGCGCGGTCGGGCAGGCGTACCGGGACTTCTCGCCGGTCGGGGACGACGAGGTCTGCCGGGTGCTGTCCGAACGCTGGTGATGCGCAGCGCGACGCCCCGGCTGGTGAGCTGGGGCGCCGCACTGGCGGTCCGGTCGCTGGCTTCCGATTCAGCGGCCGGTGTCGTTGGGTGAGCCGTTGTCCTTGGGGGTCAGCCGAGTCGGGCCTTCAGGTGGTCGAGCTCGACCCGGAGCGAGGCCGGCACGGTGTCGCCGAGCTTGGCGAACCACTCCTCGATCAGCGGGATCTCGGCCTTCCACTCCTCGGCGTCGACGGTGAGCGCGATGTCGAGCTCGTCGGCGGTCAGGTCCAGCCCGGACACGTCGAGCGCGCCCGGCGCCGGCACCCGGCCGATCGGGGTCTCGATCGCGTCGGCCTGGCCCTCGATCCGGTCGATCACCCACTTCAGCACCCGGCTGTTCTCACCGAAGCCAGGCCAGACGAACTTGCCCGCGTCGTCCTTGCGGAACCAGTTCACGTAGAAGATCTTCGGCAGCCGGGCCGCGTCGTGCTCCTTGCCGACCGTGAGCCAGTGGTCGAAGTACTTGCCCGCGTCGTACCCGAGGAACGGCAGCATGGCCATCGGGTCACGCCGTACGACGCCGACCTGGCCGACGGCGGCCGCGGTGGTCTCCGACGACAGGGTCGCGCCCATGAACACGCCGTGCGCCCAGTCCCGCGACTCGGTCACCAGCGGCACCGTGGTGGCGCGACGGCCGCCGAAGATGATCGCGGAGATCGGTACGCCGTTCGGGTCGTCGTACTCGTCGGCGATGATCGGGCACTGCTTGATCGGCGTGCAGAACCGGCTGTTCGGGTGGCTCGACAGCTCGCCGGAGTCCGGCGTCCACTCGCGGCCCTTCCAGTCGGTCAGGTGGTTCGGCGGGGTCGGCGAGTAGCCCTCCCACCAGACGTCACCGTCGTCGGTCAGCGCGACGTTGGTGAAGACCGAATTGCCCTTCTCGATCGTGCGCATCGCGTTCGGGTTGGTCTTCCAGCCGGTACCGGGGGCCACACCGAACAGGCCGAACTCGGGGTTGACGGCGTACAGCCGGCCGTCCTTGCCGAACCGCATCCAGGCGATGTCGTCGCCGAGCGTCTCGACCTCCCAGCCGTCCAGGGTCGGGTCGAGCATCGCCAGGTTGGTCTTGCCGCACGCGCTCGGGAACGCGGCCGCGACGTAGTGGACCTTCTTCTCCGGCGAGATCAGCTTGAGGATCAGCATGTGCTCGGCCAGCCAGCCCTCGTCGCGGGCCATCGCCGACGCGATCCGCAGCGAGTAGCACTTCTTGCCGAGCAGCGAGTTGCCGCCGTACCCGGATCCGTAGGACCAGATCGCCCGCTCCTCCGGGAACTGCACGATGTACTTCTCGTCGTTGCACGGCCACGGGACGTCCTTCTCACCGGGGGCGAGCGGCGCGCCGACGGAGTGCAGGCAGGGCACGTACTTCGCGTCGGTGCCCATCTTCTGCAGCACCTCGGCGCCCGTGCGGGCCATGATCCGCATCGACGCGACGACGTACGCCGAGTCGGTGATCTCGACGCCGAACATCGGCTTCTCCGCGGTCAACGGGCCCATGCAGAACGGGACGACGTACATCGTCCGGCCGCGCATCGAGCCGCGGTACAGCCCGGTCATCAGGGCCTTCATCTCGGCCGGCGCCATCCAGTTGTTGGTCGGACCGGCCTCCTTCTCGTCCACGGAGCAGATGAAGGTGCGCTGCTCGACCCGGGCGACGTCGGACGGGTCGGTGCGGACCCAGAACGAGTTCGGCTTCTTCTCCTCGTTCAGCCGGACCATGGTGCCGGCGGCGATCAGCTCGTCGGTCAGCTTCGCGTACTCCGCGTCCGAGCCGTCCACCCAGTGGATGCGGTCGGGCCGGGTCAGTTCGGCGACCTCGGCGACCCAGGCCAGCAGGCCGGCGTGGCGGGTCGGAGCGTCGGTCAGGTCGTACGTCGGGGCCTCGGCATTGAGGGGGTCCGTGTCGGCGGTGGCGTCGGCGTCGGTATGGGTCGGGCTGGCGGTTGTCGTCATCGGCGGCTCATTCCCTCTCGGCTGTCGGTCCGGCGTTCGGCCCGGCCCCTCGACGCTGAAGAGCGGTACGACCCCCGGCCGCCGGGGTCTCCGGCGGTTCGATCCAGCTGGCTAGCGGTGTGATCTGTCGCAGACCAGTGCGTCCAGTGGACGTATACCAGTGTGCAAGTGGTACTAAGGTACGCGACCGACGCGAGTGGTGAGAACCCCTAGAACGTGAACCCGGTCACAAAGTTTTGGCGACAATCGCTTTCCGGCGAACCTTGTGAAAATGAGAACGGCCCGCGCTCGTCGCGCGGGCCGTTCCGGAAGATTTTTCGGTGCTCAGCTGGTCTGACGCCAGATGTCGTTGACGATCCGCTGGACGTCCGGCTCTTCGCCGTACGTTCCGGTGGTGACCGCGGCGCCGACCAGCCACCACCGGCCGCCGCTCAGGAACGCCCGCGTCATCGTCACCGTGTACGGCGAAGCCTGGCTCTCGGTCAGCCAGGTCCGCGCGTCCTTCGCGGTCGCCGGGGCCGGTGCCTTGAACACCTTCGTCCACTGCTGGTCGAACGCCGCCCGGTCCGCCTGGCAGCCGGCCAGGCTGGCGCACGGGTGCAGCGCGATCCGCGCGTCGAGCGAGTTCTTCAGGACCTTGGCGAACTCGGACTTGGTCTGGACCCGCCGGTAGACGATCGACGAGGACTCGCCGAGGAACGACACCAGCGGCGGCCGCGGCCAGCCGAACGCGAACGGGAGCTCGGCGTTCGCGATCACCTGGCGATCGGTGCCGGCCGGGTACGTCGCGCCGAAGACACCGGCGGAACCGTCGGCTCGTTTGTACGACGCGGTGGTGATCTTCTGGATCGGAGGCAGGAGAACGGGCTCGGGGTAGGCGCTGGGGCTCACTGCTGCGACTGGAGCTGCTTTGGTCGGCTCGTCCTTGACGGCGCCGCCGATCGCGGTGCCGATGGAGTAGGCGACCGAGAAGACGATCAGCACGATCAGGGCGGCGACGACATAGATCCAGGCCCCGATCTTCCGCCGATACTCCCTGGCCACCTCAATCCTCGACTGCGGCTGCTCGCTGGGCTGGGGTGCGATCGGCTGAGCATCGTGGGTTGGCGGCATTGCGCCGTACTGACTGAGCTGCGCCCGCACGGCCTGCAGCGACTCGTTGTCGTTGCCGACGACACCGTCGAGCGGGTCGATCAGGCGCTCGGCGCCGGTCTGCCCCGGGATCAGCTGCGTGATCGCGTACGGACGGTCCGAGCTGAAGTTCGCCGCCCACAACGGTGTCTCGAGCCGCTCCGGTTCGAGCGCGGTATCCCGCCCCTCCCGCACCAGCCGATCCCGCACCGTCGCATCCCGCGCACCCGCGTCACTCAGCACCAGTGCGACAACCTCCATTCCCGTGAAGGTCCGCCCGTGCCACAACTCCGCCAACGGATGCTGCAGCAGCCTCTGGTCGAACTGGTAGCCCGGGATCACCGGCGTACTGTTGCTCACTTCGTCTCCCAGATCGCCCGGTCCGCCAGCACCAGCGCCGCCCTCTGCGCCGTACCCGCGTCGATCGGGTTGGCCGTGTAATCCACCTGTACGACGATGTCCGCCCGCTGGACGAGCGTCCGCACGGTCCAGCCCTCGCCGGCGACGCCGTTCGCGCTGTGACTGGCCTTCGTCGGGTACGGCCGATCCGGCACCACGTCCATCGGCGAACGACTGAACACCTTCTTCGCCATCTGCTCCGGCGTGAGCGGCGCATTACCCGCGCCGGCGTCCCGGCCACCGTACGGCGTCACCGTCACCTTCACCCCCGCCGCGGCATAGACGCTGACCTTGCTCCGGCTGCTCCCCGCCTCACAGGTGACCGTCGATGTCCCGCCCTGCACCATGGTCACCGGCGCACTCGATGCCTTAGGCAACAGCCCCGACACGTCCCCGAGCCGCACACACAGATCCCCCGGCAACGTCCGCGCCGGCACGATGTCCTCCGGCTGCACCGGCTCCCCCACCGCGAACCCGAACCCGGCCCCCGCCACCGCGGCCACCCCACACCCGATCGCCGTACCCCGCACCAAACGACTCGCCATGCCCGCGACCCTAGCCACGCGAAGGTCCTCCCTTACCGGTCACCACCCCGCGTCCGACGCACGCCCGATCCACCCGGTTCCCACCAACTGTGGTCCCCCCACGCGCGCGACCACACCGCGGTGCCGCCCCCAGGTGGACCGTCAGGGGTTGCGCCCGACCGCGGTCACCCCGCAGGCCCACCCGCGCGCTCTCCCACAACCACCTGCTCGCCTGTACTGGTGTCAGTCGAGCAGGGTTTTGACCGACCCGCCGGACTCGGAGAGCTTCGTGCCGAGGCCCTTCAGGGCGTCGCCGACCGTGGCGAGGATGCCGGACAGGTCCTGCAGGTTGCCGGCCAGGCTCTCGACCTCGGTCGCGACGCCGCCGATCTGCCCACTGCCGTCGTTCAGCTTCTTCGCCGCCGCGTCCCCGATGCCCGGGATCTTGTCCAGCTCACCGGCCAGCCCGGAAAGCATGCCCGCGGCATCTTTCAGCTTGTCCTTGGCCGCGCTCATCGTGTTCGCGCTCCCGGTCAGCGCCTTCCGAGCACCGCCCTCGCCGTCCTCGCCGACCAGCGCACCCGCCGCCTTCGCCGCCTGCTCGCCGGCAGCGGCCAGCCCCGACCCGATGGTCTCCAGCAGCTCCGGCAGCTTCCCGAGGACCCCGACCGCGTCATCCGGCAGCCCGCGCACCAGATTCAGCACCTTCTGAAAGTCGTCCGAGTTCTCCATCACGAACCCGACCGCCTTCTTGACGTCCCCCAGATCCCGCCCGCCCAGCAAGTCCTCGATTCCCATGCCCGGATGCTAGAGCCCGCCGTACCCCCGACCCCTCCGCTTCACCCCACCCCACCCCCGGCGAGTCGCCCCTCCAGAGCCGATTGGCATCCACCCGCCTCCCCCATGTATCGTTACTCGACGTTGTCCAGCGCTCGTAGCTCAACGGATAGAGCATCTGACTACGGATCAGAAGGTTGGGGGTTCGAATCCCTCCGAGCGCGCAAACAAAACCCCGGTCAGCCAGGTGGATGACCCGGGGTTTTGGCGTTTCTGAGGGTGGTTGACCCCCACGGCTGACGCCGACGTCACTCGTCGTCCTGCTCGAACAGGAACCCGAGCTTGTCCACGGCGGCCCGCTGGAGATCCTCCGCCACGTCGACACAGATGGTCTTCGTCGTGCGGGGGTTCCTCGTAACCAAGGATGTCCCGGATCTGCTCCAGCGGAACCCCTTGACCCCACAGCAGCGACGCGCAGGAGTGCCGGAGATCGTGGAAGCGGATACGCCGGATCCCGCTCAGGGCACAGAGTTTGTCGAAGTGCCGGTTGATGGTCCGGGGTTCAAACGGCGTACCAAGGCTGGTCGTGAACACGTAGTTGCCCTCGACCCAGGTCCTGCCAGCCTCCTCACGATCCGCGTCCTGTGCGCGACGGTGAGTACGGAGGACCGTGAGCAACGGGGCTGGAAGCGAGATGACCCGAGCCGAGCCGTCTGTTTTGACGGGCCCAAGTTGCAGCTCACCCTTCACCCGATGCAGCCCATGCCGCACCCTGATCAGCCCGTTGTCCAGGTCGACGTCGGACCACCGGAGGCCGAGCACTTCACCCCGCCGAAGACCCACGGACAGCGCCACCGCAGAGAGCGCGTACAGCGGCTGGTCGCGAACTGCCGAAAGGAATGGCACGGAACGCCACCTACCGGCACCACTCTCAGGCCGACGCGGCGATCACCGAACTGACGCACGATCTGCCCACCCGCAGTCAACCGGACGCCTCAGCTCGCCGAGATCGGATCAGCCTGATCCCGTCCATCGCCTGACGCTAGTCCGCCGAACGACTCTCTTGCCGAATTTGGCTCTTATGGATCAAAGGGCGCGCCTTCGGCGCGGGCGAGCCCATGCGGCCTGCCGGCCGGACCTCGCCCACCCCGCGCGGAGACGGACAAGATCTCCCCATTCGAGAAGCGCCGGCTGAGTCCAGATCCTGGCGCTCGACCGCGGGTTGGCCCCGTCCCCCCTGCCGCCCGATCGTACGGCCAGCACGGCACACATCAAGAGCGCCGATGGCGTCCCTACGGGATCGGCAAGCCGACTCTTGACCCGCGCCGCGCTGAGCTTGGTTGGCAGCTATCAGGGGGACGGGGCAACTATGGAGGTCGAACTGTCAGGCGTGTCGCGTGTCGTCAGTTCCTGAACTATTGGGTTCTTGAGATCATGGTTGACCGCAACCGGTCATGCCTCGGCCGAGTCGGTCCTCAGCCGACGAACGCGATCGCGTTGCCGTCCGGATCGCGCACGATGAAGTCGGTGCCGCCCCACGCTTGTTTGGTCAGCTTCTGCACGATCTCGGCGTCAGCGGCCAGATATTCCGCATAAAGTTCGCGTACGTTCGGCGTATCGACGAACGCCATGATGAGCCCTTCTCGTTCCGCGGCACCGGCCGCGAACACCGGCTCGTCCACGAGCTTCAGGTGCAAGCTCGCGCCGTCGCGCGACACCGATCCGTAGAACGGCGGGTTGCCGTGCAAGAAGTCGATCCGGAAGCCGAGCTGGTCCCGACAGAACGTGGCCGAGGCATCGACGTCTGCGACGTACAGCACCGGCTTGGCGCTCGCGACTGCTGTGTCCTGAGTCTCCGGCTGCTCGCTGGTGGGCGGGGCCGCTTCCGTGCCCGCCTTGAGTTCGGCCCAGCTGGCGCAGCCCGCTTCGAGGGCGATGATCTCTTGGGCTTCGGTGAGGGGAAACTTCAGCGCGAGTGCTTCGCGGTCGGACAACGTGCGATAGCGCGCGAGCTGCCGGATGCGACCGCCGATCGAGAAGTTTCCTTCGCGGTGCCAGCGAACGAGCAGTTTCGCCTGCTTCTTGTAGGTTTCGAGCTTGGGCATGGCGCTCCCTCTTCGGTCTTGAAGTAGGTGGGCCTTGCCCTTTCGGCTGCTGTGCCGCTGCGCCCTACGACCGGGTTTGAACCCGCGCCTGCGACGTTGAGATTATCACAGTGAATTGGGCGCCCGGCGGCGCAACTGACACGCTCGGCCGTGACCCCGGTCTGACCCCAACGGTTCCTCACGAGCAGCATTTCTAGGCAACTGGTGTATCGGCCACCGAGTCTCGACAAAGCTCCCGAAGGCCATGTGCAGGCTCCTACGGATCAGAAGGTTGGGGGTTCGAATCCCTCCGGGCGCGCAAACGAAACATCAGGTCACGAGGTGGATGACCTGGGGTTTTCGCCACTTCCGGGCTGTTCTTGCTAACTGCGAACACGGCACCACCGCTGACGGGTCTGGCCGTCCGTGGACCTGCACCGCCTCATCGGCCGACGCAAGTACTCAGGACTCGGCACGGACGTGATCGAGTGGGCGTGCAAGCGAGTCGGGGACTTGGCAATGACTGGGTGCAGATCGACGTGTGGACCGACAACATCGGCCTCCACCGGTCCGACCAGGAGCGCGGGTTCCGCCACGTCAGGACGTTGGAACTGAGCAACTACCCGTCCGGCGCACTGTTTCAGCGTCAAGCGACCGACCCGCACGAGACGCAAGCTGACTTGGTGATCACCGAACAGACGCGCAACCTGCCGGTTCGACCTCGTTAATCGAAGGTCCGCGACGATGCGCGGCCAGGCCCTGACGTGATGTCCCGAACCCCGCGGAACTCAATCGGCACCGCACTTTGCGCCCGCACCGCCGCCAGCGCCGTCTGTGGCGCCTTGGAACTGAGCGTGATCCCCACCCCGGAGAAGTCGGTGTTTGGCCGCCGAAGTCAGGACGCCCCTGTTGGCCTCCATCAGCGATCTGGCGGCGGCCACCAGCTCGGCCCTGCTGTAGATCGCCTCGCGGATGGCCACCGGCACCGGCTGACTCGCCACGACTTGCTGCAGCTCAGCCGGCGGATCACCTTTCCAATAGACCACGACGGTCTTGTGGTCATCGAGAATCCGAACGCGGCCCGCGTTGGTGTCGGGGTTCTCGGTGAGCCACCGCATCACTGCATCAGCCGCATCCTCTTCGGCCGTTGGCTGAACTTCCCCCGGGACCAGGCCTTCAGGATCCCTCGGAACCTTGCCACCCGCCTCCGGGTGCGAGCTGGCATCGCTATCACTCATCGACGGCTCCTCCCGGAACGGACGGTTCACAGCCTCCCGCTGGTCCCACTATTGCTGAACCTGGCTCTGATGGATCCCCTGGGTTTGGCAGCTATCAGGGGACGAGCAGGTGCGGAGGTCGTGCCGGATGACCTGCTGCTAGGCGCAGTCCAGCAGAAAGATGACCCTCGAGACGAGATCTGGGGTGTCGGCGTCGACCCAGATCTGAAGTGGGTAGTTCCCCTCCGGGAGTACGAGTTCGGTCATGTCATTGGCCTGCTCGTTACCAACCAGGACTCCATGGATGCCGATGCTCAGAACGGTTTCGTGGATGCATCGCAACCCGTCCGGAGTGCCCCCAGACCACACCTCCACCCGTACCTGGCGCGGCCCATCGGCGCCGATGTCGCCTCGGGTGGCCACTGCGATTCCCGGATAGGGAGGGTGGTCGGGGTCGATCAGTGATTCCGCGCGGAACGCGACCCACTCCTGTCCGTCGTCCCACTCCGGATAGTCCTGCCAAGTGGCATCGAGGATGGCGACCTGTGCGTAGAGAGGGGTCACGTCGATCCGGAGCGGCACGTCCACCGCCCGACCGTACCCGGGGGAGGCATGACATGCCCTAGGCGATGGGCGTTGGCGGTCACTCGCGGGGTCCAGTGGGGAGCGTCCCGAAGCGTGAAAGCCCCGTCCTCACGGCCGATCGGCAGCACTTCCAAACTGGCTACGCGCCAACAGGCTTGCCAACAGCGGATCTGGGCGGGCCCGGACGCCGGTGGATTGATGGGGCCGTCTCGCGAAACCAACATCGGGACTCTCGGGGAATCAGCTGAGGGCCGCCGATGGTTCGTGCGCCGGGGTCATCGGGTGATGTCGCCGGGGAGGAAGGCCCTCCACCATGGTGTTGCCAGCCAGCGTTCGTAGCGCGCTGACTGGTCGGCTACGGTGCCGACTCGGTGTGCGGGGGCGTAGTCCAGCATGAGGGCTCGATGGTGGATTCCGAGGAGGGTTCGTCGGGTCAGGAGGTAGACGATGTCGTTGCTCCACGCCCGGCCCTTGCGCATGTGGGCGTCGGTCCTCGCACCCGCGCAGCACAGTTTGTAGCCGAGTCGATCGGTCTGGCGGCGGAGGTCGACGAACGCGTTCCACAGGCCCTCCGCGGCACCGGTCCAGGTCGCACCATCGGGGGCCGTCAGGACCAGGGTCCAATGCGCGTCCTGAACCATGCGCTGCTCCAGGGAGCACACCGTTTCGATTCCGTCGATCGACACGGTGATCTGCTCTACGACGCGATACACGATCGTGGTGCTACTGCTGCGTGGGCTGGAGTTCGGTGATGAGTTTCTCGATTCGGGTGCGGATGTCGTCGCGGACCTCTCGGACGATCTCGATGGGTTGGCCCGCGGGGTCGGTGAGTTGCCAGTCTTCGTAGCGTTTGCCGGGGAAGATCGGGCAGGCGTCGCCGCAGCCCATGGTGATGACGACGTCGCTGTCCTTGACGGTCTCGGTGGCGAGCAGTTGCGGAGTGGCGCCGGTGATGTCGATGCCGACCTCGCGCATCGCCTCGACGGCGACGGGGTTGATCTGGTTGGCGGGTTCGGATCCGGCGGACCGGACCTCGACGGTGTCGCCGGCGAGATGGCGTAGCCAGCCGGCGGCCATCTGGGATCGGCCGGCGTTGTGGACGCAGACGAACAAGACGGTGGGCTTACTCACGAGGGCGCTCCGGTGGTGTCGGTGTGTGGGGTGACGATGTCGTCGGCGGTGCGGCCCGCGTCGGAGTACAGCAAGGCCACGAGCCCCGCTCCGACAACGCCGCCGAACAGCTGGAAGATGATGAACGCCGGAACCGAGCTCGGCGCGATACCGGCGAAGGTGTCGCTGAACGCGCGGCCGATAGTGACAGCCGGGTTGGCGAACGAAGTCGACGAGGTGAACCAGTACGCCGACCCGATGTACGCGCCGACTGCGGCCGGCGCGAGGTTGGCACGGCCGGTCCACGCGAGCGCGAAGATCAGCAGGATCAGACCCGCGGTCGCCACGATTTCGGCCAGCCACAGGTGACCGGCCGAGCGATGGGTCGTCGACCAGGTCGCGGCCGGCTCGCCGTACATGAGGTTCGCGAGTACGGCGCCCGCGATCGCCCCGCCGATCTGCGCGGGAAGGTACGCCGCGAGATCGCGGGACGTGAGCCCCGAGCCCGTGGCACGTCCCAGCCACCAGTCGACCAGGGACACGACGGGGTTGAAATGTGCGCCCGAGACCGGGCCGATGGCCAGGATCAGTACGGCGAGGCCGAGCGCGGTGGCGAAGGCGTTCTCCAGCAACTGCAAGCCGACATCACCGCGAGACAGCGACGCTGCCGCGATACCGGAGCCAACCACGACCGCGACCAGGAGTCCGGTGCCGAGTGCTTCGGCCGTCGCGCGTCGCCACAGCGGAGCTACTGGGCCACTCACGCGCGCTCCGAGGCAGCGGGTACGGCGAGTTCGTCGAGCAGCCCGCGGACGCGGCGTTCGATCTCGTCGCGGATCGGCCGGATCGCGGTGACTTCGAGGCCATCGGGATCGTCGAGATCCCAGTTCTCGTAGCGAGTGCCGGGGAAGATCGGGCACGCGTCACCGCAGCCCATGGTGATCACGACATCAGCGGCGCGCACGACCTCATCGGTCCACGGCTTCGGATACTCGCCGGAGATGTCGATCCCGCGTTCGGCCATCGCCCCGACGGCGGCCGCGTTCACCTCGATGCCTGGCTCGGAACCGCCGGACCACGCGACGGCGTTGTCGCCGGCGAGATGCTGGAAGAATCCCAGCGCCATCTGGGACCGGCCGGCGTTGTGGACGCACAAGAACAGGACGACCGGGCGGCCGTCGTCGTGGTGACCTTCGACCCGCGCGAGCGCGGTCAGGCGCTGCCGGGCGAACCGTTCGGCCAGCAGGGGCAGGAAGTTCGGGATGGTGCTGCCGGTGGCGAACTGGTCGTAGCTGGAGTGCAGGAAACGCTCGATCGTCTCAGGCCCGTAGATTCCTGCGAACTCGTCGCGGAGCCGGGCGGTGGCGGTGTGGAGCGCGAGGTTCTGGTCGATGGAGAGATTCTCGCGGTGGTAGCCGGTGAGCTCGGTCATGGTCGGCTCCTGGTGGGCTTGGTCGGTTCGTTCGTGAGGGCGGGTGCGAGACGGTCGATGCGACCGGCGATCTCGTGGTAGGCGGCTTCGAAGGCTGTGTCCGTACCGGCGGATGCGGGGTCCGGGACGGACCAGTGCAGCCGCGGTCGTACGTCGGGATGCAGGTGCTCGTACGCGTTGTCACACACCGCGATGACCAGGTCATCGGGCTGGACGACGTCCTCCACACGCGCCGTACGCCAGGTGTCCGGGTTCAGTCCGTGTTTGCGTGCGACGCGGACGGCGCGAGGGTGGACCCGCGCGGCAGGCTCGGTGCCGGCGGACAGCGCGGGGACGTGGCTGCGCCGCGACCAGACCGCCGCGGCCAGCTGCGAGCGGGCCGAGTTCTGCGTGCACACGAACACCACTCGCGGCGCCGAGAGCGCGGGCGCGGCGATCGTCGTCAAGGCATCGGGGACGAGTCGCACGTACGTACGGCGTCGGTCGCCCTCGGATCGAGTTCGCACCACTACGCCGGCGTCCTCGAGGACTTTCAGGTGGTGGGCGACCAGGTTGGTCGGCATCTCGAGCATGGCCCCGAGCTCGCCCGGTGCCACGTCACCGGCGATCAGAGTGTCGACGATCGCCAGGCGCGCCGGGTCGCCGAGCGCGGCGTGGATCCGGGCTCGCTCAGCCAGTGTAGATCGCTCAGCGTTCATTGACTCAATGATCACTGAGCTAATTCAGGAAGTCAAAGGCTAGGTCGCCGCGGGCACCGCCAGGAGGTTCGAGATCCACTGCATGCGCTCGCGGATCGGCCAGTAGTAGACCCAGGTCCCGCGCCGCTCACAGTCGACCAGACCCGCCTCCCGCAGCACCTTCAGGTGATGCGAGATCGTCGGACCGGACACGTCGAACTGCGGCGTGATGTCGCAGACGCACATCTCGTCGCCGGCCGAGGCGATGATCGACAGCAGTCGCAGCCGCACCGGGTCGGCGAGCGCCTTGAACGCGGCCGCACCCTCGGTCGCCTGCTCAGCGTCGAGCGCCGCGGACGAGATCGGCGCGCAGCAACCGCCCGAGGTGATGAGCTCGATCTGCTGTTTAGACATGGATCTATCTTGACTTCTATCTAATCAAGAGGCAAGCTGGGCGCTGATTAGATGAACTTCTAGATAGTGGGGATGAGGACATGACCGAAGCTCCGGTGGTGGTGATCGGCGCCGGCCCGATCGGCTTGGCGGCGGCTGCGCATCTGGCCGAGCGCGGGATCGAGTTCACGGTCCTGGAGGCCGGGCCGGGCGTGGCGGCGGCGATCGACGAGTGGCGGCACGTGAAGCTGTTCAGCCCGTGGCGCTACGACATCGACTCCGCGGCACGACGGCTGCTGGACCGCGCCGGCGGCTGGACCGAACCCGAGCCGGGCACGCTGCCCACCGGCGGCGACCTGATCGACGACTACCTCGAACCACTCACCAAGACCACCGAGCTGTCCGGCCGGATCCAGTACGACGCCGAGGTCGTCGCGGTCACCCGGGTCGGGTTCGACCGGATCCGCACCGCGGGCCGCGAAGCCGCGCCGTTCCTGGTCCGGCTGGCCGACGGGTCCGAGTTGCTGGCGTCGTCGGTGATCGACGCGGCCGGCACCTGGCGGCGTCCGAATGTTCTCGGCGGCTCGGGCATCCCGGCCCGTGGCGAGGCTGTCGCAGCCGACCACATCGCGGACGCGCTGCCCGACGTACTCGGCCGGGACCGTGACCGCTTCGCGGGCCGCCGTACGGCGGTTGTCGGCGCCGGCCACTCCGCTTCGACCACCTTGCTGGAACTGGGCGAACTCGCCGAAGAGGTCCCCGGTACCGAGGTGTTGTGGGTCGTTCGAGGCACCGACCAGGCGCGCACGTACGGCGGCGGTGACGCCGACGAACTGCCCGCACGCGGGGCACTCGGCATGCGGTTGAAGAAGCTGGTTCAGTCCGGCCGGGTGGAACTGGTGAGTGGGTTCCGGACCGAGGAACTGGCGCCGACCGCGGACGGCCGGGTAGAGCTGGTGGCCGGTGAACGGCGCGTGGTTGTCGACACGGTCGTCAACTCGACCGGGTTCCGCCCGGACCACGACATGGTCGGCGAGCTGCGCCTCGACCTGGACCCGATCCTCGGATCGACGCGCGCACTCGCGCCACTGATCGACCCGAACAAGCACTCGTGCGGCACGGTTCCGCCGCACGGCGTCGACGAGCTCGCGCACCCCGAGCCCGGGTACTACGCGGTCGGGGCGAAGTCCTACGGTCGCGCGCCGACGTTCTTGCTGGCGACCGGTTACGAACAGGCCCGATCCGTCGTGGCGGCGCTGGCCGGCGATTGGGAAGCCGCGCGTGACGTCCAGCTGGACCTGCCGGAGACCGGCGTGTGTTCGTCGAACCTGGCGTACGGCGACAGCGCCGAGGAGTCCGGCGGTTGCTGCGGTCCCGCGCCGCAAGCCGTCGAGATCTCCGCACCGGCCGGGCGCGGCCTGGCGACCGGGATCAGCGGTGGCCTGCTGACCGTCATCGACGACACGCCGACCAAGCAGTCAGGCTGCTGCAGCTGATGACCCTCTGCGGCCGGCACTTCACCTGCCGGCCGCAGAGGTCATTCCCGCCGCGAGGACGCTTGCCAGCCGGTCCGCGCAGGGTTACCGCCGGGGTGTGGATTGTTGGCCTGTCTGCAATCCCACGGTGTCGTGCGCCTCTCTTAGCCAGGCCCTGAGTTCGTCGTCCAGGTCGGACTGTGAGCGGACGAGGACGGAGTGAGCGCGCCATCTTGGGCCGTAGTCGGTCCTCTTGAGGATTCGCGGGCTGTCGAGCCATCGGTGTAAGGAGAAGGTGGCGAGGAAGCCGTCCTTGCGTGGCGACAGACCGGCGAAGCGGACCCTCGCGACGCAGACGAGTCGGGTCTTCTGGGGGATGACTTGGACGTCGCCCAGCGACTGCAGCATGGACACGTATGTTCTCGCCAGCTCGAGCACAGACGGCTCGGCCGTCGCGAACAGCGCTTCGAGCGTGAACTGCCCGCAGGAGTGCCAGAGGTTCCTGCTGACCAACCTGGCGCCGCACTCCGGGCAAATCCAGAGCGGCCGCTGCCCTCCTGCGGATTGCTCCACTGCCCTGCACCTCCAAGCAGGTGCGACCCAACACCTCCGATTATCCGACCGAACCGCCGACCCGGAACGGGCGCGCTCTCAATCCCTCTGCTACCGCGATCAACTAGGAAGTGCTTGCCGCAGCGCGGCTTCTGCGCCGAGTTCGCGTTCGGCGGCGATCAGGAAAGCGAGCGGGGAGTCTTCCTGCTCACGGCGCGCCTGCCGATAGCCCGATAGCAACGGCGCGGCACTCAACGCGACCGCGACTGGCGCCAACGCCACCGCGGCCGGCAGACCGACTGCCGTCGCCACCGCACCTGCCGCTAGTCCCGGCAGAGTTGCACCTGCGCCGGCCAGGTCCAACTTCAGCGTCAACGCGCGCAAGGCGGTGCGGATGCCGGACCGCTTCATCGCAGTGCGGAGGCTGTCGACGTGCTCGCGAGTACGCGTTTCGTACACGTCCTGCAGGTGACGCGCGAGCTCGCGCTCGTCCACGATGCTCGTCATTCCCGCCAGCTGCCGCTCGATCGAAGACAAGTGGTCGCGAAACGCGAGGATCTCGCGCCGGTGTTGCCGGCGGAAGTCCAGCAGCGTCTCGATCGGCAGTTGGTCCAAGTTGACCGGGCGGAGGCCTGCCTGCAGCGCGATGTGCAGATAGCGCGCCTCTACATGTTGCACGGTAGGTGCGACCCCTGGCCGAGCCTTCCTGCCGGACAACACCTGGTCGATCTGGTCGAGATCCAGCGCACCGGCGGCTCGATGGGCGGCGATGTCGTCGGTGCACGCGACGTACCCGCACGTTCGCGCGATCTCGCCGGTCAGAGCCGTGAGGTACACCGACGCGAGCTGCGGGTGCATCCCGAGCCATCTCTCAGGTCCGCCGTTCTGTGTCTCGACAGCGAGCCCTTGCCGCAGGAGCAGCTCAGCCATCCCATAGGTCATCTTGCTGTCGCATGCGCCGGCGTAGATCCAGGTCAGGCGCGCATCCGCAGACGCGGGTGCGGCCTGCGGCGTCGATCGTGCGGGTGCGACGAGGCGGTCGCGAGCGTCGGGACCGTAGCGACGCCGCAGCTGTTCCATCGATTCCTGGTCGAGCCATGAGATCGCGTCGTACACCCTCATGAGCGATTCGTCGTCGGGGGTCACGGGGTCGACGAAGTCTTCCTGCTGGTTCGCGAGGATGGCTCGTTCGACCGGACCGGCCGCAGCGACGGACGCCTCTACCCCTCTGGGTCGGATCAGTGCGACCCGATCCCACGACAGGAGTGATTCCTTGAGCCATCGTTCGTCTCCGAACGTGGCATAGGGGTAGTACAGAGCTGAATATGGGAGGCGCGGCTGTCCGATCATGGTTCCCCCTTGTGCTTTGCTCGCACATCGTCGCGCACACCAGAAGCGCCCACCAAGAGGCTGCGGCGCGCATCTGCGGGTGGGCCGTTTCTGTCGGAGGGGGGTGTTAGCTTGCGGGAACTGGGTGGGCGACGAGGAGAGGTCATGGCAACTTTTGGGCGGTCTGACGAGCTGCGGGGTGCGAAGTTCGTTGATGTGGATCTGCGGGGTTCCCGGTTTGTCGAGAGTGATCTGTCCGAGGTTGTGATGCGTGGGGTCGAGGTGCGGGCGGCGGATATCGACGCGCCTTGGCTCTCTGACGGGGAGACGTTCTTCCGGATCAACGGTGTCGACGTGATTCCGTTTGTGGAGGCTGAGCTCGATCGTCGTTTTCCTGGGCGGTCCGAGCGGCGGGCGGGGGACCCGGAGGGGCTGCGGGCGGCTTGGGGTGCGCTCGAACGCACTTGGGCTGCCACGCTCGAACGCGTTGCTGGGATGCCGGATGGCACGGTTGATGTGTCGGTGGATGGCGAGTGGACGTTCGCGCAGACGTTGCGGCACCTGGTGCACGCCACGGACGTGTGGCTGGGCAAGGCGGTTCTGGAGAACGAGGAGCCGTTCCATCCGCTCGGTCAGGCGGACCGCAGCGCCGAGGACGATGCCGATGTGCCGGACGTCGCGCCGGTCAAACCGTCGTACGCCGAGGTGCTCGAGGTGCGCGCGGGTCGGGTCGGGATGGTGCGCGACTTCCTCGCCACGGTCACACCTGAGGTGCTGGCCGAGGAGCGCCGCAATCCCCACAACCCCGAGTATCCGGAGACCGTTCTCTCCTGCCTGCACGTGATCCTCGAGGAGGAGTGGGAGCACCACCGGTACGCCGTACGCGACCTCGCCACCATCGAGGCAAAACCCGACGCCTGAGCCGGCTGCCCGAGCCGGGTGCCAGCACCGGGCGGGAGTCGGAGCGCGCGCGAGAGTGGGGCCGGCGCGAGATGAGGGGCCTGGCGCGAGGGAGTCGGCCCGGGCGAGAGCAGGACTCGGGCGTCGACGTGAGTCGGTGCGCCCCGGGCAACCGGCAGTGACCTGGTGGGCCTTCCCAGCCCAGGCCTTCGCGTCAGCGGGTGGCGTAGTGGGATAGGGCGGGTTCTAGGTGTTTGAAGGCTTGGTGGGCCTTGGCGGCTAGTTCGGTTGTTGTGGCGGGGCGGGATTTGCCTTCTAGGGTCATGTGTAGGGCTTGGCGGAAGAGGACTCGGTGGACTGCGGCTAGTTGGGCTGCGGCGAGGGCCACGGTGATGTCGTCGGCGGGGGTGCCGGTTTCGGTGGCGAGGGTGTCGGCGATGGCGGCCTCGCGTTGTTCGTCGATCTCGCGGAGCCGGGCCATCAGAGCCGGACTGCCGGTGATCATTCTGACGAAACCTTCACCGGCCAGGCCGACTGATGCGTCCCGGCGTTCGAGTGCCTCGAAGTACGCGCGGTGCAGGGCGGCCAGCGCTGATTCGCCGGTCGCGCGGGTGGCGATCGCTTCGGCGGCGTGGGAGACGAGCTCGGCGTGGTGGTCGAAGACCAGGTCTTCCTTGCGCGGGAAGTAGTTGGTGACGGTCATCTTGGCCACGCCGGCCGCCGTCGCGACCTCGGCGATCGTCACCTCGTCGAACCCGCGCTCCAGAAACAACCGCGTCGCCATGTCCGAGATCTGCTGCCTGGCCAGCTGTTTCTTCCGCTCCCGCAGTCCGGACCCACGCACGTTCATGGTCCACAGCCTAGCGTATTTATGTCCAACCCATATTTGGGTTTGACATAAAATTAGGTTGAACCTATGGTTCTCAGCGGACCTAGGAACGGAGGTGCGGCATGTCAGTGGACACAGGCCAACGGGCGCTGACGCGGGGCGGACTGGTTCCGCTCGACCCGGCACTGCTGCGGTTGGGCGGGGTCCTCAGCCTGGCCGCAGTACTGGCCGGGCTGGACGCGACGATCGTGAGCGTCGGCCTCAACTCGATCGCGAATGATCTCGGTGGACCGTTGTCCACACTGCAGTGGGTCGCCACCGGGTACCTGCTGGCGATCTCGACCGTCATGCCGCTCTCGGGGTGGCTGGCCGATCGGTTCGGCGGCCGCCTGATGTGGATGGCGTCGGTCGCGGTGTTCGTGGCCGGATCGGTTCTGTGCGGCTTCGCCTGGTCGGTGCCCGCGTTGATCGCGTTCCGGCTGGTCCAGGGCATCGGCGGCGGGATGATGCAGCCGATCGGGCAAGGGATCCTGGCGCAGGCGGCCGGTCCCGATCAGCTCGGCAGGATCGTCGGCGTACTGGTTATCCCGGTGCTCTTCGCGCCGGTCGTGGGTCCGGTCGTCGGTGGAGTGATCGTGCAGGACTTCGACTGGCGCTGGATGTTCTTCGTGAACGTGCCGGTCGGGCTCCTCACTCTGCTGATGGCCGTGCGGGTGGTCCCGAAGGATCGGCCGCGAGCGGCGAGTCCCGAGCGGCTCGACTGGCTCGGGCTGAGCCTGCTGTCACCGGGTCTGGCCGCGGTGATCTTCGGCCTGTCCGCGGTCGGCGATCACGGGGCCGTGTCTCTGCGGGCGATCGTGCCGCTGATCGCGAGCGTCGTACTGCTCGTCGCGTACGGCGTGCACGCGCTGGGCACGAAGAAGACGCCACTGATCGACCTGCGGCTGTTCGCCCGTCGTGGGTTCGCCGCTGCCACCACGAATTCGTTCCTTCTAGGCGCCACGGTTTATGGCTCCATGCTCGTGTTGCCGCTCTACTTCCAGCAGGTCGAGCACCGGAGCGCCATCGAGGCCGGCTTCTCCGTCGCACCGCAGGCTTTGGGCGCGGCGGCCATCTCGTACGTCGCCGGCCGGCTGACCGATCGCATCAGCGCGCGTGGGGTGATCCTCGTCGGCATAGCCCTCAGCCTGATCGGCACCGTACCGCTGGTGTTCCTCGGCTCCGGTCTCCCGAGCTCGATCATGCTGGTCGCGTTGGCCGTCCGGGGTGCCGGGATCGGCGCGACGATGGCGCCGGGCATGGCGACGGCGTACGGCAGCGTCGAGCGGCACCAGGTTCCCCGGGCCGCGAGCGCCTTCAACGTGATGAACCGGGTCGGCGGCTCGATCGGTACCGCCGTACTCATCCTCGTCCTGCAGGGCCAACTGGCCCACCACACCAGCAATCCGGCCACGGCGTACGGCGCCACCTTCGCGTGGGCGCTGGGGCTGTCGGCCTTGCCACTCGTGCCCGCACTGGCGTTTCCCGCCAAGAACAAGGAGATCCCATGTCCTACGAAGTAATCGTGGTCGGCGCCGGCCCGGTCGGGCTGACGCTCGCGATCGAGCTCAAGCTCGCCGGCCTCCAGCCCGTCGTGCTGGAACGTCTGGCAGAACCCGCTCCCCAACGGAAGTCCCGAGGCGTCGGTCCGCTGGCGTTCGAGGCGCTCCAACGCCGCGGACTCGGGCCGGCCCTGGAGGCCTGCCAGCCGGAGCGGCGGGACGAGAAGAAGCGGGACCACGGCAGTGCGAAGAACCACTTCGCGTGGATCCACAAGATCGATCCGGAGCGGCAGGAGGAACCTGATCGTACCGGGCGGCTGATCTGGCAGCCGGATCTCGAGCGCATCCTCGCCGACCATGTTGTTGCTCTCGGCATCGACGTACGGCGGGAGTGCACGGTGACCGGCCTCGATCAGACTGACGGGGGTGTCTCGATCACGGTCGAGACACCTGGTGGCGAGCGGCGGCTCGAAGCGGCGTACGTCGTGGGGTGCGACGGGGGCCATAGTGCGGTCCGCAGGTTGGCCGGGTTCGACTTCCCGGGGACGCCGCCGATCATGACGGCGCGGCAGGCCCAGGTGCAGATCGTTGACCCGGGCAAACTTCCGCCGTCCGGCCGGCTCGATGGCGGGATGCTGATCCATGGGCCGGGCGTGCTGGGGACCTTCGATTTCGTGGAGGGACCCGACGTACCGCGAGGGCCGGTCACGACTGAGGAGCTGGAGGCGAGCGTACGGCGGGTTGCCGGCGTCGACGTGGAGATCACCGAGGTCAGCGACGCGCTCCGCTTCACCGACAACGCTCGTCAGGTCACGACGTACCGGCTCGGTCGGATCTTCCTTGCGGGGGACGCCGCGCATGTGCACTCGCCCAATGGTGGGCAGGGGCTGAATCTCGGGCTGGCCGATGCGGTCAATCTCGGGTGGAAGTTGGCGGCGGACGTACGAGGCGTGGCTCCGGAGGGGCTCCTGGACAGCTACAGCGAGGAGCGGCATCCGGCCGGGGTCGCCGTACTGGAGAACACGCGTGCTCAGTCGGCGCTCATGCTTCCTGGGCCGCACACCGATGCGTTGCGGGACATCGTGTCGGAGCTGATGGACATTCGCGAGGTCAATCAGTACTTCGGGCGGCTGTTGGGAGGTCTTGGGACCCGCTATGCGTTCTCGTATGCCAAGCCTGATGATCACCAGCTGATCGGGTGCTACTGCCCTGATCTCGCCTTTGTCACTGCGGATGGCGTCTCGCGACTCAGCCAGTTCACGACGGGCGGTCGCGCCGTACTGGTCGGTGATCCTGCAGTCGGGGAGGCGGCGGCTGGTTGGCGGGATCGGGTCGAGATCGTCGCTGTCGATTCCATCGAGGACGAGCGGTTGTCGGCAGTGCTCGTCCGTCCCGACGGCGTCATCGCGTGGGCCTGCTACCCGGGTGAAGTCCCAGACACTGCGCTACTGCAGACAGCCCTCGCCACCTGGCTGGGTGCCCCTGCCTGACCACGGGGGATCTGCTCGATTCGTTCAAGACGTGGGGGTGGGGGGCTCATAGATTCGGGGTGGTGAGGGGTCGTGAGCGAGGAGAGATATGACCAAGGTGTTCAGTGCGCACGCTGTGTCGGTTGATGGATTTATCAGTGGTCGCACGCCTGAGGGTGTCGAGGAGTTCGGGCGTGGGCTGGGTGACGCGGGGATGTTGTTCGACTGGTACTTCGACGGGGACACGCCGAGCCGGGTGTTCGATGGGTTCACGTTGAGCGAGCCGAGTGCGAGGTTCTTCGACATCATCGCGGCGCGGGTGGGGGCGACCGTTTCGGGGCGTACGACGTACGAGCACTCCGGGCACTGGGGCGGCGGTGGTCCGCATCCGACGGCGCCGCTGTTCGTACTCAGTCACCGGCCCGCGCCGGAGATCGGCGAGCGGCAGACGCTCGTCACCACCGGCATCGAGGACGCGGTCGCGGCGGCTCGCGCGGTTGCCGGTGACAAGGATGTTGCGCTGATGGGCGGCGGCGTACTGACGTCCGCACTCGAAGCGGATCTCGTCGACGAGGTGATCCTGCACCAGGTGCCGGTGCTGCTCGGCGGCGGTCGGAGCTTCTTCCAGGACCTCCCGAAGCACGTGCGGCTCCGGCTGGCGGAGGCCATCCCCGCGCCCGGCGTGACTCACCTGCACTACGAGGTCGTCCGATGATCCTGGTGACCGGCGGGCTGGGGATGATCGGCGCCCACACCGCCCGCGCGCTCGTCGACCTGGGACATGAGGTCGTCGTGACCACGCACCGCCGTACCGATGTTCCGTCGTTCCTCGCCGGCCGGGTCACCGTGGAATCCCTCGACGTCACCGACCGGGACGCGTTCCTCGCGTTCGCCGATCGACACGAGATCAGCGACATCGTCCATCTCGCCGGCTCCATTCCCGACGAGGATCCCGTCCGCTTCTTCCGCACGGACCTGACCGGTCTGCTCAATGCGCTCGACGCCGCGCGCACCTGGGGCGTGCGAAGGTTCGCCGCCGCCAGCAGCCTCGGTGCGTACGTCGGGCGCACCGAGATCCCGTGGCACGAGGAGCTCGCGCTGCCGACCGCGGAGCTGCCGCACCTGATCATCGCGTTCAAGAAGGCCGTCGAGCCGCTCACCACGCACAGCCTCCAGGGCAGTGGTGTCCAACCGGTGGTGCTCCGGATCGGGACCATCTGGGGACCGCTCGTCGATCCGGAGACGCCGTTCTTCCACATCCCGCCGTACATCAGCGCCGTACTCCGCGGCGAGAAGCCGGAGCCGCTGTACGCCGACGACGGCGGCGACTCCTGCTACGCACCGGACGCCGGACGCGCGATCGCGCTCCTCACGACCACGGAGACCCTGCGGCACGACACCTACAACGTGTCCAGCGGACGGCCGTACACGAACCGCGAGTTCGCCGAGGCGCTGCAGGCGATCACGCCCGGTCTGCAGCTCGACCTGCTGCCCGGGCGAGAGGCCGGGCCTGGCGCCGATCCCTATCTCGACATCACCCGGCTGACCCGAGACACCGGCTTCGAGCCGGACTTCGACGTCGCCAAGGCGGTCGCCGACTATGTCGCGTGGCGCGCCGGTAACCCCCGCTGACCGCTTCCCGGAAGGAGCACCACATGCTCGACCCCGCCGTACGCCGCGTCCTCGACAGCACCTCGATCGCCCACCTCGCCACCGTCCTCCCCGACGGTTCACCCCACACCACGCCCGTGTACGTCGGCGCCCGCGGCGACCAGGTCGTCTTCTTCACCGGACCCGGCATGCGCAAAGCCCGCAACCTCCGCCGCGACCCACGACTCGCACTGTCCATCGCCCCCGTCGACAACCCCTTCGAACCCGTCGTCATCCGCGGCCGAGTCGTCGAATGGCTCGAGGGCGACGAGGCCTGGGAGATCGTCGACCAACTAGCCACCAAGTACACCGGCGTCCCCTACCCCCGAGACCACGAACGCGTAGTAGCCGTCATCGACCCCACCCACCAATCAGTCGGCGTCGGCTGAGACCTCAGTCCTCGTGGTGGCGGTGGTGAGAAATGATCTTGGTGGCGCCGGCCGGCTGCTACGGTTTCGGCGTGGTCATGAGTGCCAGCGGATAGCCCCGGCTTGCTGGTCGGCAACCCTCCTCGTGGGTGGGGTGCCCCGGGTGAGGACCTGGTTCGGCACAGGAGTGCCGGGCAAGCCGCGAGTGGGAGGTTCGGGATGGAGTTTCGTTCGGCCACCGCACAGGACGCCGAGAAGGTCGCGTTGCTGCACGCCGACAGCTGGCGCCGGCACTACCGGGGTGCGTACGCGGACTCGTTCCTGGATGGGGACATCGACACCGACCGACGCGCGGTCTGGTCAGCGCGGTTGGCAGCGCCGAGCAACGCCGCCACCATCCTCGCCGAGGACGACGGCCTGCTGGCGGGCTTCGTCCACGCCGAGTTCGACAAGGACCCGCGATGGGGCAGCCTTGTCGACAATCTGCATGTCGACTATCGCCAGCGTCGTACCGGTATCGGCACTCAGCTTCTGGCGCGGGCCGCCCGAGCCGTCATCGACCAGGCGACCAGCAACGCGATGTACCTGTGGGTGCTGCAGCAGAACACCGACGGGCAGCACTTCTACCGAGCGGCCGGAGGCACCCGGGTGGAAACGGCCACCGTGCCGCCACCCGGCGGAGACCCGACCCGCCTCAACGGCACGCCCAAGTGCCTGCGCATGTCCTGGCCCGACGCGTCCCAACTGGCCGGCTCAGTGAAAGCGGATTGAAGCCGACTGGACGAGCACATTCGCCGGTTGAAGGAGTCCACCGGCGGCGGCCTGGTGGTGTTCGGCGGAGTACAGACCGTACGCGCGCTCGTCACCGCGGATCTCGTCGACGAGTACTGGCTCAAGCTCAACCCCGCGGTCGTCGGCCGTGGCGGATCGAAGTTCTCCGACGTGGTCGATCGCAGGACGCTGACCCTGCGCAGTGCGAGGTCCTTCCCCTCCGGGACCGTCGCCTTGGTCTACTCGGCGCACGCCGGCTGAACCAGGAAGGTGGTTGCGACGTAGGGAACTGTGTCTACGCTCGTCGGGGGAGGGCGATGGTGCGGATCCGGCTGCTCGGGGGTTTCGGGGTCGATCGAGGGGGACAACCCGTCGATGGCCAGGTCTGGCGTCTGCGGAAGGCGCGGACGCTGGTCAAGATGCTGGCGTTGACGCGGGATCAGCGGCTGCATCGCGACGTACTGCTCGAGGAACTGTGGCCCGACCGGCCGCCGATGTCCGCGGTCAACAATCTCCATCAGGCACTGCACGTCGCCCGTCGCGCGCTCGCGGGCGAGGCGCCGAGCAACGGTCTGCTCGAACTGCGCGACGACTTCGTGGTTCTGCTCGCGGACGGTCTCGTCGAGGTCGACGTACGGACGTTCGAACGGCTGGCCGCGACGGCGCGGACCAGCGGTGACCTGGGCGACCTCCGGACCGCGGTAGCGGCGTACGGCGGAGACCTGCTCCCCGAGGACCGCTTCGAGGACTGGGCCGACCGTCCACGCTCGGAACTGCGAGCGACCTTCTGCGACCTCCTCGTGGACCTCGCGGAGGCGACCGAGAACGACGTCGAGGCGCTCGATGCGCTCCAACGGGCGCTCGCCATCGACTCGCTCCACGAGCGTGCCGTCCGCGACCTGATGCGGCGTCACGCGGCGATGGGCCGATCATCGGAGGCGTTGGCGCAGTACGAACGCCTCCGCACGGACCTGCGTACGACGTACGGCACCGACCCGGACCCGGAGACGCAACGCGTCTACCGCGACCTCCTGACCGGAGAGGCACCGATCCGGCCCCGCCACAACCTCGCCCCGGTGCTGACGAGCTTCGTCGGACGCGAGCGCGAGATCGCCGACGTACACCGCCTCCTGGAGCGCGGCCGGCTGGTGACGCTCACCGGGGTCGGCGGCGCGGGCAAGACGCGGCTGGCGGAGGAGGCCGCTCGGCGGCTGCTCGACTCGTACGCCGATGGCATCTGGATCGCCGACCTGGTCCCGGTGGCGGATCCGCGGCTCGTCCCCGACACGGTCGCGGCCGCACTGGGACTGGACCCGGCAGCGGGCTCGGATTCGTTGCGCACACTGATCACCCGCCTGGCGCCCCGAAAACTCCTCCTTGTACTGGACAGCTGCGAACACCTGCTCGCGGCCTGTGCCGGCCTCGCGAGCGCAGTACTGCGAAACTGCCCCGGCGTCACCGTGCTCGCGACGAGCCGCGAGCCGCTGCACACGCCGGGCGAGGTGACCTTCCGGGTGCCCTCACTCGAGCTTCCGGAGCCGGAGGATGCCAGTGACCTGAGCCGGCTCGGGACGCTGGCTTCGGTACGGCTCTTCGTCGACCGGGCCCAGGACGTCCGGCCCGGCTTCGTGCTCGATGCGGACAACGCGGCGCCGGTGGTGGAGATCTGTCGTCGTCTCGACGGCATTCCCCTCGCCCTGGAACTGGCCGCCGCCCGCGCATCGCACCTCGAGCCGGCGGAGATCGCGGAGCGGTTGAGCCAGGCGCTTCCGCTGCTCGGCCGGCACGGTGAGATCACTCGGCATGCGACGTTGCGGGCCGCGCTCGAGTGGAGCCACGCCTTGCTGTCGGACGACGAGCAGATCCTGCTGCGGCGGCTCGCCGTCTTCGCCGGGAGCTTCTCGTTGCCATCGGCCGAGGAGGTGTGCGCGGACGATCGGATACCCGCCGCGGACGTGCTGGACGGCCTCGGTCGCCTGGTCGACAAGTCCTTGTTGCTGGTCGACCACGACGGTCCTCGTTCCCGCTATCGCCTGCTGGAGACCATCCGGCAGTTCGCGCGCGAGCGACTCGTCGCCGCGCATGAGGTCGAACCGCTGGAGACAGCGCACTTCGAGCACTTCCTGGACCTGGCCTGCGCCCAGGATCCGGAACGCGCCAGCGTCGTCGTCGAACGCCCGCAGTCGCTCGACCTCGACCACGACAACCTCCGCGCCGCCCTCGCGTGGGCGGTGCGTCACGATCACCAGCGGGCATTGCTGCTGGGGGTGAACCTCTCGCAGTACTGGCTGGCGCGGGGTCATTTCGCCGAAGGCGCCGGCTGGCTCGAACGCATTCTCGACGTGGCCGTCGTACCGTCCCGGGATCGGGTGCGGGCGATCTTCGCACTGGCGGTCCTGGACGCGCGGAGTGGTCTGAGCGATCGGCTCCCAGGTCTTGGAGACCAAGGTGTCGCGGTCGCCGAGCAGTCAGATGATCCGACCGACATCGTGTCCGCCCGGGTCCTGCGCGGCACTCTTCTCCTCGGGAGCGGGGATCTCAACGAGATCGAGCAGACCGCAACGGAAGCGCTCGCGCAGGCCGATTCGCTGGGAGCCGCACCCGTCGCCGCTGCCGCCCAGCAATTGGCCGCGATGGCCGCGTTGTTCCGGGAAGACGTGGAACCCGCACAGCAACGATTCGCCGAGTGCCTCGAGCGGCTGAGCGTGATCGACTCGACCGTCGGCCCGTTCTTCCCCGCCGTGACGGTGTGTCTGCCGCTCGCTCCCGTCGACGGCTCGATGGTGCCGGTGTTCGAGGAGACCTTCCTGCTCGGCCGTCGGGTCGGCGCCGTCCTCGGCCGTGGCTATGCCTTGTCGGCCTTCGCCGACGCCCACCGACTGGCGGGCGATCTGGCCGGAGCGCTGGACGCCGTACGGCGATCTGTCGAGGTGTTCGCCGGTGTCGATGACGCGGCGGGTCTCGGCCACGCCCTCAACCACCTGGGATGCATCGAGCGCGACCAGGGACTGTTCGGGCCGGCCGAGGAACATCTCCGCGAGGCGCTGCGGATCCGGGAGCAACTCGGCGATCGCCGTGGCGAGAACCTGACGCTGGCCAACCTCGGGCTGCTGTCCGCGGCGGCCGGCGACCCCGCGGACGGCCGGCGGCTCACCCGCATCGCCCTCGACCGCGGCGAGGCGGTCGACGATGTGCCCGGCGCGGCGGGCGCACTGCTGAACCTCGTCGTCGTCGAACTTTTCGCCGGTCAACGGCAGCCCGCCCGGAGGCTGGCCGAACAGGCGGTGGAGGCCTTCCGGCCACAGGGTTATCTGCGCCTGGAGGCGTGGGCCCGGCTCCTCGCCGCCGAACTCGCGCGGGACGACGGTGACACCGAGACACTGTCCCGGCACGGCCGGGTGGCGGCCGAGATCTTCGCCCGGCTGGGCTGCCGGATCGGTACGGCGCGGGTCGCCGCCCTGCCGACAGCACGCTAAGTCACGCTAAGCCATTGCGAAGGCAGTCTTCCTAATGTCGTTCGTGTCCAGGGAGACCCCTGGGTACGACGACTCGGGAGTAGAGATGACAACGACGCAAGCGCGGCAGGACACGCTCGGGGAGGCCACGCTCGGTGAGCTCGCCGAGGGACTTCGTGGCGAGCTGGTCCGCCCGGCCGACCCTTCGTACGACGAAGCGCGGTCGATCTGGAACGCCGCGCATGACAAGAGGCCCGCGCTCATCGTGCGATGCCGCGGGGTGGCCGACGTCATCCGGGCGGTGGAGTTCGCCCGGAGCGAGGGGTTGACGCTGGCTGTGCGGGGCGGCGGTCACAGCATCCCCGGTTTCTCGACGACGGACGGCGGCCTGGTGATCGACCTGTCGCCGATGAACGCGGTGCGGATCGACCCCGACAGGCGCCGCATCGTGGCGCAGGGCGGCTGCACCTGGGGAGATGTCGACGCCGAAGCGCAGGCGTTCGGGCTGGCGGTCACCGGCGGACTGGTGTCCACGACCGGCGTCGCGGGCTTCACGCTCGGCGGCGGGATCGGCTGGCTCGTCCGCAAGGCCGGACTCGCGTGCGACAACCTCATCGGTGCCGACATCGTCACCGCGGACGGCCGGTACCTGCACACGAGTGAGGACGAGAACCCGGAGCTGCTCTGGGCGCTGCGGGGTGGCGGCGGCAACTTCGGTGTCGTCACGTCGTTCGAGTTCAAGGCCCACGAGGTCGGGCCGACGGTGTTCGCCGGACTCGTCTTCTACCCGGGCGACCGGGCGGCCGACGTACTCCGCGGCTTCGGTACGGCGGCAGCCGGCGCGCCGGACGAGTTGTCGCTGGCGATCAACCTGACGACCGCGCCACCGTTGCCGTTCCTGCCGGAGGAGGTGCACGGCAAGCCCATCGTCGCCGTACTCGGCATGTGGTCCGGGCGGCACGAGGAGGGCGACGCGGCGACCAAGCCGTTCCGCGAGCTCGCGCCGGTGGTGGCCGACCTGTTCGGCCCGATGCCGTACACCGCGATGCAGACGCTGCTCGATCCGCTGTTCCCGCGCGGCATGCGGAACTACTTCCGCTCGGCGTTCTTCAGCGACCTCGGGCAGTCGACCGTCGACGCGCTCGTCTCGGCGCACGCGCAGGTACCCAACGGCGTGTCCGAGCTCCACGTCCACCACCTCGGTGGCGCGATGGGCCGCGTCCCGGCCGACGCCACCGCGTTCGGCACCCGCGACCACGAGTTCATCCTGAACGTGGTCGCCCGTACCCCGGACGCGGAAGGCTACGACGAGGCAGTCCAGTGGGCCCGCACCTCCGGCGCCGCACTGGGCCCGAACGCCGCGTCCTACGTGAACTTCACCGGCGAGACGAACGAGGACATCGTCCGGGCGTCGTACCCGACGGCGACCTACGACCGCCTCGTCGCGGTGAAGAACACGTACGACCCCACCAACCTGTTCCACCTCAACCAGAACATCCCACCCACCAAGTAGCAGTCAGCAGGTTGTGGTGATGGGTTGGTTGGTGAAGCGGGACCTGGTCCAGGTGAGGATGTCGGGCATGGCGCCGTCGTCGATGCCTTGGATCCAGGGGTAGGTGTCGTGCTCCAGACCGGGGTAGGTCCGGTAGTCCAGCCGGGTGCCTAGGTGGCAGAGGGAGGCCGCGACCTGGTTGGTGACGGTCACGGGGACGACGGTGTCCGCTTCGCCTTGGAGGAGCAGGACCGGGCCGCCGAGGGGTCGGTGTCCGGTGGAGTTCGTCCGCAGGTACTGGGTGAAGGCGGGATCGGTCGAGTACGCCGGTCTGACCAATTGCGATCCGGTCAGATCGGCGTACGCCGCGGATGCCGCGCCGAGGCAACCGATCGCGGTGATGCCGATCCGGGAGTACGCCGTGGACGTGAGGAGCCGGTCGGGCCGGATCCGGGGATCGCTGTTGTGGGCACCCTGCGCCAGCAACGCCGCGAAGGCACCGTAGCCAGGAGTGTTCGCCACATGATCGGCGAGCGCGGTCAGGTCAGCGGCCGGGGACGTGACGACAGTGCCGAGGTACCCGGGTTGCGGTACGACGCGCTGCCGCTCGGCCACCGCCAGCGCAGCCCCACCACCTTGCGAGTGACCCCACAGGACCCACCGGGGCGAGAGATCGTGCCGCACGAGACGAGCCGCGCGCTGCGCGAAGATCACGTCGTTGGACTCGGCCGTCTTGTTCACGATCTCCGGCCGTCCGTCCGTACCAAGACCCGCATAGTCCGGCGCCACCACGGCGAACCCCTGGTCGACGAACCGCATCATCTGGTTCCCGTGATACAGATCGCGCATCAACGACGGCGCGCAGTCCCGCCCGATCCCACTCGCGCCATGAGCGTCCACCACGACAGGCCATCCACCAACCGGCGCCTTCCCCGCTGGTACGACGACAACGGCCGACGCGGCCACATCCCGACCATCCGACGTCCGTGAGTGATACAGCATCCGGGTCGCCGCGATCGTGTAGTCGCTCGTCGCCTCCTGCCGGATCACAGCCCCAGCAGGTGCCCAAGGCAACGGAGTTGGCGGGTCGTAGAAGGAAGTCCGCGGTACGGCGTTCTGCCGTTGCAGATCCAGTTGGCACTGCACGTCGCAGTCGGCCGCCTGGGCGGGTAAGGCCAGGCCGGCAACGGCTGTAGCCGCCGCGACCAGGGTGATGAGATACCGCACGTCGATTCTCCAGAGTGCTCAGCCCGCCCCCAACGGGCGGTCCACGCACCCAGGACACGCAGCACCCGCGCCGCTGTGACGTGACCTACCTCTCAGGCGCGCAGGGCCGCCTCGATCGAGTCGACCAGCAGCTGCTCGTCACCCGCCCGCCACTGATGCGCGGCCGGGCAGCACCACTGCGGGGGCTCCTGCGGTACGACGCATCCCGCGAGCACGACACGACCGGCCGCGGCCGCCTCCTGGGCCTGCGCTGTGGGCAGCCCGTAGAGGATCGGCACTCCAGGACCCCCACAGGTCGGACACGTCGGTGCGACGACTTCAGTTGCCATGCAGCCAACGTACGTCAATCCACCAGCGCCGTCGCGGCCTCATGGGTCCGCGCGGTCCAGACCCCGGAGGACGCGGTCGGCCTCCGGAGCCTTCGAGGAACCGGCGTGTGTCAGCAGGTGACCTGCAGGGTGGTCAAGTAGCTCCGCAGTGCCCACCCAGGGGGCCGTGATGTCCCCGGTGAGTACTGCGCAGCCGCCTAGTTGGCCTCTTTCGTGGCCCAGTAATGCCATTGGGGGGACGCGACCGGGGAGCGGGTCAGGCCGTCCGGCCAGGTGGCCGGGAGGTCGTGACTTCGCGCCGCGTACAGGATCACCTCCGATGCGATGCGGTCGCCGCGGACGGCGACGCGTGCGGCGGTCTCGGCACGCATGTCGGTCAGGTAGTGGATGGCGGGCAGGAACTCCGCACTCAGCCGTGGGCTGAGCCGGCCGACCGGTTCGTCGTCCAGCCGGATCTCGACCACGATCCGGTGCCGGTCCTGGATGCCGTCCTCCTCCTCGATCGCATGCATGGTGGCGTACGCCCAGCACTCGCCTTCCGCCCGGAAGAACGGCGCCAGGACGTCGGGATGGACCTCACTGCCCGGTACGACGATGCCGCTGCCGGGCGGTAGCAGGTGATAGCTGCCGGGTGGTGGCAGGTTCACCGGGACGAGCATGTGCGGCTGGCCGAGGGCCACCGCCACGCTGGCGTGGAACTCGGTGCCCTGGTCGCCCTTGCCGTCCCAGTCGGCCGGCTCCCACTCACTCACCCACAGGTGGCACGGCACCTGCGGTTGCAGGCCTTGCGCCACCAGCTCTGACAGCACCGGGTGGTACCGGTGCGCGTCGTCCCTCGGCAGATAGCCGACAACCTTCCCCTGCACCCGTACGGCGATCGATCGGGGGTCGAAACGGTTGTGCGGTTCCGGGACCAGGTCCGCGTCGGTGTCCAGGTCTGCACCGCGCGCCGGGATGGGGTCGGGGAACAGGCTTCGGATCGCCTGCTCGTGCGGAGCCTCCCGCACGACTTCCTGACCGCACCACAAGGCGTCGCCCCACAGACTGAACGGAATCAGTTCCATCCTGCCCTCCAGTCCTTCTGACCGGCTTTACTCGGCTCATCCCGTCCAGACCCCTGGCCGTTACACCGAGTGAGCGTATGAAAACTAGAATCCCCATCGAAGAGCCGTTTCACGCATAGTGCAAGAGGCTGATGCGCAAAGGTCGCCCGCCCGTCCGTACTGTGGACGCGAATTGTCTTGTGCAGCGAGCGAATCGGCGAAGATCGTGCAAATGCACGGGAAGGAAGCTCATGCAGGGCAGTAGTTCAGTCGCTCGATCGACCACCAGCACAGGCCGTCCGGCCGTTGACGCGGAAGCGATCGAGGCCGCGGTCAAGCGACTCGACAGCGTCGCCGTGCGGACACCGTTGCAGCGCAACCTCCGCCTCTCCGAGCGCACCGGAGCGCAGGTCTGGCTGAAGCGCGAGGACCTGCAGATCGGCCGTTCGTACAAGCTGCGCGGGGCGTACAACCTGATCGCGCAGCTCGACGACGCGGCGAAGGCGGCCGGGGTCGTGTGCGCGAGTGCCGGCAACCACGGTCAGGGCCTGGCGTATTCGTGCCACATTCTCGGTGTCCAGGGCAAGGTGTACGTCCCGCGTACGACGCCACGCCAGAAGCGGGACCGGATCGCGGCGCTCGGCGGCAAGCAGATCCAGGTGATCGTCACCGGCGACACGTACGACGACGCGGCCGCGGCGGCCCACGCGGAAGGCGCGGCGACCGGGGCCACGATGGTTCCGGCGTTCGACGACCCGAGAACCGTTGCAGGCCAAGGGACTGTGGCCGTCGAGCTCGTCGAGCAACTCGGTCAGGCCCCCGACGTACTGGTGGTTCCGGTGGGTGGTGGTGGGCTGGTCGCGGGGGTCGCGACGTGGCTGACCCAGCGGCATCCCGGCGTACGGATCGTCGGTGTCGAGCCGGCCGGAGCGGCGAGCATGGCCGCGGCGTTGGAGGCCGGCGAGCCGGTGACGTTGCCGCACCTGGACAGCTTCGTGGACGGCGCCGCCGTACGGCGGGTCGGCGAAGTGACCCTGCCGTTGGTCCAGCGGGCCGGTGTCGAGATGGTTTCGGTGCCCGAGGGACTCGTCTGCTCGGAGATGCTCGAGCTCTACCAGACCGACGGCCTGATCGCGGAGCCCGCGGGCGCCTTGTCAACAGGTGCCTTGGGCAACGGTCTGGCCGTGCGGCCGGGTGAGACGGTCGTCTGTCTGCTGTCCGGCGGGAACAACGACGTCAGCCGGTACGGCGAGATCCTCGAACGATCGCTCGTCCACGAAGGGCTCAAGCACTACTTCCTGGTGACGTTCCCGCAGGAGCCCGGCGCCCTCCGCCAGTTCCTCGACGAGGCCCTCGGCCCCGACGACGACATCACCCTCTTCGAATACGTCAAACGCAACAACCGCGAGACCGGCGTAGCCCTGGTCGGCATAGAAATCAGCCGCCCCGGCGACCTGGCAGGCCTGCAGGCCCGCATGGACGCCGCCCCCCTCGACATCGAACGCATCAACCCCAACTCACCGGAGTTCCGCTACCTCATCTGACGAACCGATCCCTACCTCATCGTCAGTTCTGCGTAGGCCTGGAATGCCGCGAATCCTGCGGATGCGTCCCATCCGCCCAGTCCCGCTCCCGATCGTCAACCAGGTCAGCTGCCTGAGCACGATGATCCTCCGACTCCGCACGCGCATGCTGCGCAGCCTCGTTCCGCTCAGCCGCGCCGGCCGCGAGACGCCGTGCCTCGGCCGCCTTCTCGTCGGCGATCGCCTGCGCCTTCCGCGAGCGCGCCTCGACCTCATCCGCCACGGCCTGCTGCCGCTCCGCATGAGCCGCCGACGCGCGGGCGTGCTGCTCGTGCTCGTACGCCGCCTGTCGCTCCCGCTCGGCCCGGCGCTGCGACGTCCGCGACGCGGCCCCGGCGATCAGCGCCACCAAGATCACCAGCACTGCAAGCGCCACAACAATCCACACAATGGTCATTCCGTCCATCGCCCCTCCAAGGCTCGATGTCCAGAACACCCGGTACCCGGACCTGCCCGGGCCTAACGCCGGGCCGGTCCGGGGCCGCGGTCAGACCAAGCCGCGGCGAGCGGCCCAGACGATGGCTTCGATGGCGGTGGAGAAGCCGAGGCGGTCGCAGACCAGGCGGGTGCGGCGGCGGACGGTGCGTTCGGAGAGGTCGAGGCGGCGGGCCACCGCGTCGACCGGGAGACCGGTGGCGAGGAGGCGGAGGAGTTGCAGGTCGTCGTGGCTGATCTCGCGAGGTGGGACCCGGCGAGCCAGCGGGCGGAGTTCCTGGGGGAGGACGGTCATACGGATCACCTTGTTCCGAACACCCGGGACTCGGCGGCGTCCCAGTCGGCCGGTTTGCCCTGCGGCTCGTAGCGCCGCAGGTGATGGGTGGACCGGACCAGCGCGCGCATCGCGCCCAGGTCCGGCAAAGGCTCGCCCAACGCGCGAGCCTGAACCAGAACGTTGCCCAGCGCCGAGGCCTCGACCGGCCCGGCCAGCACAGGCAATCCACAAGCGTCGGCGGTCAGCTGGCAGAGCAGCTCGTTCTGCGAGCCCCCGCCGATGACGTGCAGTACGTCGACCGCCCGGTCCGCGATGCTCTGCGCCGACCGCAACGTCCGGCGGTACGCGAGCGCGAGACTCTCCAGTACACACCGCACCGCGGCGGCCCGCGACCGCGGCGGCTCCTGCCCGCTCGCCCGGCAGTGCTCGTCGATCCGCCGCGGCATGTTGCCGGGGGCAAGGAACTCCGGCGCGTCCGGATCGATCAGTACGGCGAACGCCGGCGCGCCGGCCGCCTCCCGCAACAGCCGCGGCAGGTCGTCGTCCCCCCAGACCCGCTGGCACTCCTGCAGGATCCACAACCCCATCACGTTCCGCAGGAACCTGGTCCGCCCGTCCACCCCACCCTCATTGGTGAAGTTGGCCGCCCGAGCCTCCTCCGCCAGCACCGGCGCATCCAGCTCCAGCCCCACCAGCGACCAGGTCCCGGACGAGATGTAGGCAAACCGCTCATCCCCCGCAGGCACAGCAACAACAGACGAAGCAGTGTCATGCGACCCCACCGCAACCACCGGCGTCGCACGATCCAACCCGGTCTCCTCGGCAACGTCAGGCAGCAGAGTCCCCACCACATCACCCGGTTCCCGCAACACCGGCAGCAATTCCCGGGGGATCCCCACCCGTGCGACCAACGGGTCGCTCCACGTCCGGGTCCGGACGTCGTAGAGCTGAGTGGTGGAAGCGTTCGTCCGCTCAACCCCGACCTCTCCGGTCAGCCAGTAGCCGAGCAGGTCCGGGATCATGAGCAGCACCTCCGCCCGGTCGAGCGGCCCTCCCCCACCCCCGCGCCCGCCCGCGGTTTCTGCGGCTAGCTGGTAGACGGTGTTGAAGGGGAGCTGTTGCAGCCCGGTGATGGCGTACAGATCTTCTGCGGAGACGGTCTCCAGGACCTTCTCCATCACGCCGTCGGTGCGGGAGTCTCGGTAGTGGACCGGGTTGCCCAACAGGCGGCCGGACCCGTCCAGCAAGCCGTAGTCGACGGCCCAGGAGTCTATGCCGATGCCGTCGACCGGGCCGGCCGTGCGGAGGCCGCCGAGGAGGGAGCGGTAGAGGTGCAGGATGTCCCAGTGGAGTGTGCCGGAGACGCGCACCGGGCCGTTCCAGAAGCGGTTGACCTCGGACAGCTCCAGCACCCCGGCGCCGACCGTACCGAGCATGACGCGTCCGCTGGACGCGCCCAGGTCCACCGCGGCGACGCGTTTCATGGGGAGACGACGGTCAGGTCGAGGTGGAGGAGGTCGGCGACCGCGGCCAGGTCCTTCGCGCGATGACCGGTGCCGAGGGCCCAGTGATGCGCGACCCCGGAGCCCGACCACGCGTCGGTCCACTCACCCGGGTCACACCCGAAGTCGACCCGCGACGTCGTGTTCCCGATCTGCAGCAACGGCCCCGGTACGACGGTGCCCTCGGACGCGATCAGGTTGAACGAGCCGTCCCGGCGCTGACCGAGACCGCAGGCCGTCACCGGCCCGTGCTTCACGTCGAACTCGACGGACACCCCCCAGCCGCGCTTGCCGTGATACACCCCGAGCCCACGCAGCAACGGCTTGGCCGAGCTGATCGCCAGGTGCGCCGGCCCGTCGTGGCCCATCTCGACCACGTTGTCGTTGAAGTTCAGCGCCTGCAGCTCGGTGAACGACCCGCCCGCACCCAGCCGGTCCATTACCAGCATCGCCAGCGAGGTCCGCAGCTCGTACTCACCGGCCGCCGGAATACCCCTTGCCGTCAGCAACGAGGCACCCAGGATCATCCCGGCCGCGACCCGCTCGTGCGTCTCTCCGTCGAGTCCACGGTGGTAATAGGCCAAGGAATCAAGGGAGAAGTCCTCGACCAGCCGGTCGAGCGCGACCGACACCGTGGCACCCCACCGGAAGTCGTCCTCGTTGACGGAGTCGTCGAGGGTGAAGATGTCCTGCGCGAGCTTCATCCGCTCGTCCGTCTCGGCCGAGGTGACCTTCTCGACCCGGACCCGCAGATCGTCGATCTCGAGGATCTCCACATGACCGCCGAGCTGCGACGAGACCAGCGTCGGGTCGGTGATCACGTCCATCATCCCCGGGTACAGATGCCCGAGAAGGCCGTGCCGCCCGTGCCGGAACGCCGCCCGTACGCCGGCCGCCCGGATCCACCGATCGATCCGCGCCCACGCCCGCTCGTCCTCGAGGTACCCGGACACCGACCGGAAGTCGATGCCGCACCGCTCGAAGGCGTTGGCCATCTCCGGCAATGGGCAGGCGCCGCAGTAGGCCAGCCAAGCACCCGTGTCGAACGTCGCGTGATCCATCGCCTCGGTCGGCTGCAGATTCAGCAACAGCACCGGCGCACCACTGCGCTGAGCGACCGGGACCAGCATCGACGCGGTCATGTACGTCGTCAGGAAGCCGACGATCAGATCGCAGTCCGCCACCCGAAGCTTCTCCGCCGCCACAGCGCCTTCCTGCGCGTCGGAGATGAATCCGACGTCGACGACCTCGCAGTCCAGCGCGGAGAAGCGCTCGGACACCCGTCGCGCGGATGCCTGCAGCTGCGGCAGCAGGTCAGGGAACTGCGGCCAGTACGCGCCCAGCCCACCCGCGACCAGCCCGATCCTGGTCTTGCGCGGATTGATCCGCTCCAACTCGGTCATCAGACTCCTAACGCAGGAAGGCGGCAGCGACGCCGGCGTCGACGGGAACATGCAGACCGGTCGTGTGCGTCAGCTCCCCACCGGCCAGCGCGAACACAGCGGCCGCGACGTGCTCCGGCAGCACCTCCCGCTTCAGCAACGTTCGCTGCGCGTAGTACGCGCCCAGCTCCGACTCGGGTACGCCGTACACCGCCGCACGCTGCGCTCCCCAGCCCTTGGCGAAGATCCCGGAACCCCGTACGACGCCGTCCGGGTTGACGCCGTTGACCCGGACACCGTGTTCACCGAGCTCGGCCGCGAGCAGCCGGACCTGGTGGGCCTGGTCCGCCTTGGCCGCGCCGTACGCGACGTTGTTCGGACCGGCGAAGACCGAGTTCTTGCTGGAGATGTAGATGATGTCGCCGCCCAGGCCCTGATCGATCAGTACCTTCGCGGCCGCCCGGGAGACGAGGAACGAGCCCTTCGCCATCACGTCGTGCTGCAGGTCCCAGTCGCGTTCGGTGGTCTCCAGCAACGACTTGGAGATCGACAACCCGGCGTTGTTGACAACCAGATCGACGCCACCGAAAGCGAGTACGCCCTCCCGCAGCGCCGCCTCCACGGCCTCGGCCGACGACACGTCGGCGCCGACGGCAACGGCCACGTCGGACGACCCGATCTCCTTCGCCACCGCCTCGGCCGCGGCCAGATCCAGGTCCGCCACGACGACACACGCACCCTCGGCCGCCAGTCGCTGAGCGATCGCCTTCCCGATGCCCGACCCACCACCGGTCACGAACGCGACCCGGGTGGCCAGCGGCTTCGCCTTCGGCATCCGCTGCAGCTTGGCCTCTTCCAGCGCCCAGTACTCGATCCGGAACTTCTCCCGCTCGTCGATCGGCGCGTACGTCGAGACCGCCTCGGCCCCACGCATCACGTTGATCGCGTTCACGTAGAACTCGCCGGCCACCCGAGCGGTCTGCTTGTCCTTCCCGAAGCTGAACATGCCGACACCCGGCACCAGCACGATCGCCGGATCCGCACCGCGCATCGCCGGGCTGTCCGCCTCGGCGTGCCGGTGGTAGTAGGCCGCGTAATCCTCGCGGTACTGCGCATGCAGCTCACGGAGCCGGCGGACCGCCTCGTCGAGCGGGGCAGTCGGAGGAAGGTCGAGCACCAGTGGCCGCACCTTCGTGCGGAGGAAGTGGTCGGGGCACGAGGTACCCAGCGCCGCCAGGGCGGTCAGCTTCTCCCGGGACGTGAATTCGAGGACGGCCTCCGAGTCGGTGAAGTGTCCGACCTGGGGCTTGTCCGTGGACGCGAGCCCGCGGATCACCGGAGCCAACTCCGCGGCGCGGGCCTGGCGGGCGTCATCTGGCAAGGCCTCGAACCCGGGCACCACAGCACCGAAGGGCTCCGCGGATCCACGCTCCGCCAGGAAGCGTTCCGCCGTACGGATGATCTCCAGCGAGTTGGCCTCGCACTCCGCCGAGGTGTCACCCCAGGCCGTGATGCCGTGCCCACCGAGAATGCAGCCGATCGCGGAAGGGTTCTCCCGCTTGACCGCCGCGATGTCGAGGCCGAGCTGGAACCCGGGCCGCCGCCACGGCACCCAGACCACGCGGTCGCCGAAGCACTCCGCGGTCAGCTTCTCCCCGTCGGCCGCGGTCGCCAGCGCGATCCCGGAGTCCGGGTGCAGGTGGTCGACGTGGGGAGCGTCGACCAGGCCGTGCATCGCGGTGTCGATCGACGGTGCCGCACCGCCCTTACCGTGCAGGCAGTAGTCGAACGCGGCGACCATTTCGTCCTCCCGGTCGACGCCCGGGTAGACGTCGACCAGCGAGTTCAGCCGGTCCAGCCGAAGAACGGCGAGTCCGGCCGGCGTCAGCGTTCCGAGGTCGCCGCCGGACCCCTTCACCCAGACCAGGTCGACGGGTTGCTGCGTCACCGGGTCGGTCGCCGTACCCTTCGCCGACGTGTTCCCGCCGGCGTAGTTGGTGTTGCGCGGATCGGCACCCAGTCTGTTGCTACGCGCAACGAGTTCGGCTGCAGTGCCTGACCGGGGCGGTGGGGTGGGCGAAGAGTCAGAAACGGTCATGGTTGCTCAGGCTCCCCATCCGGCCTGCTGGCCGTCGGCTCGGTCTTTCACGATCTGTTCGTAGTAGCCGCTGCGCTTGTACGCCGCGACCGGGTTCGGATCGAGGCCCTGCGACTCGCGCAGGTCGGCGAGCAGCGGGCGGACGTCGGTGTTGTAGGCATCCATCAGCGCCGCGTTCGCCTCCAGCACGTCACCCGAGGCCTGGGCCGCCCGCAGCGCGTCCCGGTCGACCAGCAGCGCCTTCGCGGTGGCCTCCTGGACGTTCATCACCGAGCGGATGATGGCCGGGATCTTCACCTCGATGTTGTGGCACTGGTCGAGCATGAAGGCGATCCCGCGGTCCGGGTCGAGCGCGTCGCCGCGAACGATCTCGTTCATGATCCGGAACAGCTGGAACGGGTCCGCCGCCCCGACCATCAGGTCGTCGTCGGCGTAGAACCGGCTGTTGAAGTCGAACGCGCCGAGCTTCTTCACCCGGAGCAGGAACGCGACGATGAACTCGATGTTCGTCCCCGGCGCGTGGTGCCCGGTGTCGATACACACCGTTGCCTTCGGCCCCAGTTCGAGACAGTGTGCGTACGACGTACCCCAGTCCGGCACGTCCGTGGTGTAGAAGGCCGGCTCGAACAGCTTGTACTCCAGCAGCATCCGCTGGTCATCGCCGAGCCGGTCGTACACCTCCTTCAGCGCGGTCGCGAGCCGGTCCTGCCGGTCCTGGATGTCGTCCTGGCCCGGGTAGTTGGTGCCGTCGGAGAACCACAGCTTCAGATCCCGGGACCCGGTCGCGTCCATGATGTCGACACACTCGAGCAGGTGGTCGGTCGCCTTCCGCCGGACCGCCGGATCGGGGTTGGTGACGCTACCGAGCTTGTAGTCGTCGTCCTGGAACACGTTGCTGTTGATCGCGCCCAGCCGGACGCCCTGCTCCTTCGCGTACGCCGCCAGCGCCGCGTAGTCGTCCACCTTGTCCCACGGGATGTGCAGCGCGACGCTCGGCGCGACCCCGGTGTACTTGTGCACGACGGCGGCGTCGGCGATCTTCTCCTCCGGTGAGCGCGGCACACCAGGCTGACTGAACACCTTGAACCGGGTGCCGGAGTTCCCGAACGCCCACGAGGGCAACTCGATCTCCTGGCGGCTCAGGGCGGCCTTCACGGCTTCGGTCGTCATGTTCAGTCCTCTTTCAGGTGGAAGATTTCGGGCAGCAGCAGGAACGACTCGTCCGGCGGGCGGCCGTCTTCTGTGCCGTCTCCTTGGCGAGTGAAGAACTCGGTCATCTCCGCCTGCCAGCGGGTGTTGACCTCGGTCGCGGCCATCGCTTTCTGCGCCGCCTCCAGGTCCTCGGCCTCGACGTACCCGATCAGCAGGCCGTCGTCACGGAGGAAGAGCGAGTAGTTGTGCCAGCCGGAGTCGCGTAACGCGGCCTGCATCTCCGGCCAGACGTTCCGGTGGCGCTCGACGTACTCCTCCAGACGGTCGGGCCGGACCTGGAGGCAGAAGCAGTAGCGATTCACAGCGGTCCTCAGAAGTTGAACTGGTCGATGTCGGCGGTCGACACGCCGACGCGGGCGAACCGGTGGGCGGCCTGGCGGACCATCGCGGCCCGGTCGCAGGTGTTGAAACGACCCAGCGGCCGGGCGCGGCAGCGGCGAGCCGTCGGTCATCGTCACCTCCAACTCGGGGCGCAGAGTCGCTGAAAGGTTTCAAGAGGATTGCACGAACGTAAGGGTGGGCGCCGCCGGCCGTCAAGGGGTCGCCCACCTCCTGGCGTCCGATCCCGGACGGTGACTGCGGGAAACCGGCCGAAACCAGGTACGCTTCGCCCGCTAACACGTTTCAAACCCGGACCATGACGCGGGGAGGTGCTCATGCCACCGGACAGCGCGCCCGAGCAGGCAGCCGGAGCCTCCCCACGGCCGCCGTCAGGACGGCGCCGGAAGGCGAAACGGCACGCCGCCGGGGTCAAGGCAGTGGCGGCGGCCGCGGGAGTGTCGCTGGGGACGGTCTCGAACGTGCTGAACCGGCCCGAGGTGGTCAGTCCGCTGACGCGGGCGAAGGTCGAGGCGGCGATGGCCTCGCTCGGGTTCGTGCGGAACGAGTCGGCCCGCCAGCTCCGGGCCGGCAGCAGCCGGATCCTCGCCTACCTGATGCTCGACGCCGGCAACCCGTTCTTCACCGACGTCGCGAAGGGTGTCGAGGACGCGGCCCGCGCGGCCGGACTCTCGGTCTTCCTCTGCAACAGCAACGAGGACGCCGACCGCGAGGCCGACTACCTGGACCTGCTCGAGCAGCAGCGCGTGCAGGGCATCCTGATCACCCCGATCGACCAGAACTCCTCCCGCCTGCGCAAACTCCCGTCCCGCGGGACGCCGGTCGTCGTGGTGGACCGCTCCATCGACGACACCGAGCACTGCTCGGTCGCGGTGAACGACATCCTCGGCGGCGAGCTCGCCATCGCCCACCTGCTCGAGCTCGGCCACGAACGGATCGCGTACGTCGGCGGCCCGAACACGATCGGCCAGGTCATCGACCGCCGCGATGGCGCCCGCCGCGCCCTCCGCAAGGCCGGCAAGCCGCCGGAGAACCTGATCGAAATCACCACCGGCGCCCTCACCGTCGCCGAAGGCAGGGGCGCGGGGCAACGACTCGCCGGCCTCCCAGCGGCCCGCCGCCCGACCGCGGCGTTCTGCGCCAACGACCTCCTGGCGCTCGGCTTGCTGCAGCAGTGTGTGAGCCTCGGCCTGCGCGTTCCCGAGGACCTCGCCATCGTCGGGTACGACGACATCGAGTTCGCCGAGGCCGCCGCCGTACCGCTGACCTCGGTCCGTCAGCCCCGGCAGCTCCTCGGCCGCACCGCGGCGGAGCTCTTGCTCGACGAGTCCTCCAACCCGGACCACGAGCACCAGCGGGTGACGTTCACCCCCGAACTCGTCGTCCGGACCTCGACCCGGGGCACCCTCTGAGCTGGTCGCGCTATGGTGGCGAGGCGATTGGTCCACTGGGCGAGGTGAGACATGCGCGTCGCTGG
The DNA here is from genome assembly GCF_055586945.1 of Kribbella sp. NPDC048837. NCBI lineage: Bacteria > Bacillati > Actinomycetota > Actinomycetes > Propionibacteriales > Kribbellaceae > Kribbella > Kribbella sp. NPDC048837. The sequence goes on along the minus strand of NZ_JBVJHF010000002.1, from coordinate 76,046 downwards.
CGGGGGTCTGGTGCGGCGATGGGGCGGCCGGGCTGTCGGCCTGGCGATCACCGGCGTCGGCCTGTACATCGTGGCGCCGAGCATCCTGTCCCTCTTCGGAGCCTGGCCACGCCTGGCTGACGTGGATCCCTGGTGGTTCCCGGTCCTCGTCGTCCTCGAGGCCTGCAGCTTCGCGGCACTGTGGTGGCTCGCCAAACTGGCCATGGCCCAGCACGCCGGGGACCAGGAGCCGCGACCGATCCATGCGGGTTGGGGCACGATCGCGACGGCGCAACTGGCCGGGAACGCCGCCAGCAAAGTCGTCCCCGGCGGCGCGGCCACCGGTGGTGTCCTCCAAGCCAGGCTCTTGATCCAGGCCGGCCAGCCGGCGGCAGTCGTCGCGTCCGCTCTCACCGCAATGGGCCTGATCACCACCGGCGTGCTCTTGCTGTTGCCCGTCCTGACGGTGCCCGCCGTGCTGATCGGCCCGCCGCCCGCTCGGCAGCTGGAGCTCGGCCTCCTGGTCTCGCTGATCATGGCGATCGTCATCGTCGGTCTCGGACTCACCGCACTCACCTGGAAACGGTTCGTGGTGCTGGTCGGTCGTGGGACCGGTCGTGTCCTCCATGTCGTGAAGCGCAGCGTGACTGCCGAGAGCTGCGCCGCGCTGCTGGTCACGCAGCGAGACCGGGTGGCCGCCGCGTTCGAGGGCCACTGGTGGGCTGCGGCGTTCGCGGCGGCGGCGAACCGCATGTTCGACTACGCCGCGCTCGTGGCCGCGCTGGCGGCGCTCGATGCGCACGCCCGCCCGTCGATGGTGCTCCTGGCGTATGTCGTCGCCCAGGCCCTCGCGATGATCCCGATCACGCCGGGTGGTCTCGGCTTCGTCGACGCCGGCCTCACCGCACTGCTGGTCCTCATCGGAGTCAGCGCGGACACCGCACTCATCGGGACGCTCCTGTATCGGCTCGTCTCCTTCTGGCTGCCGATCCCGGTCGGCCTCCTGGCCTGGGCGGGCTGGCGGATCCACCGCCATGTCACCGATCCGTCGAGAACAGAGGCACCCCCTTCCGCCGAGGAAGACGCCTAGCGGTCAGGCGCCGTACGCGGCGAGGAACACCTCGGTCGCCTGGTCGGCGAGCTTGTCCAGCTCACCCGGCTTCGGCCGTTGCCGGGTCCCCGCGAACATCGCCCGGTTCATCGGTTTGTACATCACCAGCCCCGCGAACTGGTACGCCGCCAGCGTCGGATCGCCCAGCTCCCGCAGCAGACCGCGCTCGGTCAACCGGGTCAGCGCGGCCCCGAGCGCCTCGAGTGACCGCTCGAAGCCGCTCGTGAACCAGGCTCCGCACACCTCCGGGAACCGGTCCGCTTCCGCGATCACGAGCCGGCGCAACTGCAGCACACTGTCGGCGGTGAGGCTGTCGAGCAGCCGGCGGGCCAGCGCCCGCAGGGCTTCACGCGCGTCGGTGGCGCCCTCGAGCGTGTCGACGTACGCCTGCAGCAGGCCGTCCATCAGCTGGTCGCTGGTGCCGAGGACGATCTCGGCGAACAGGCGCTCCTTGTTCTCGAACTGCTTGTAGACCGTCTGCTTGGAGACGCCGGCCTTGGCGGCGACCTCGTCCATGCTCGCGCCGAGGTACCCATGCTGGAGGAAGACCTCGGTCGCGGCGGCCAGGATCGCGCGGCGCTTGCGCGGCGTCCGCCCCTCGCCCTCGATGGCGACGGCCTGCTCCGGCTGCCAGACGGCGGCCCGCTGTCGATCCTCCACGACGTCCTCCTCGGTGGTCACCGAAATCATACTAGACAGTCCAGTTCTTCTCTGAGTACTGTACGGTCTAGTTCCGAACGACGCGACAGGAGAACGACGATGAGTACTGTGAAATCCGCCGACGGCACGACGATCGCCTTCGAGGCGTGGGGCACCGGCCGGCCGCTGATCCTGGTCGACGGCGCCACCGCCCACCGCGCGGTCAACCCGTCGAACGCCGAGGTGGCGAAGCTGCTGAGTGACGAGTTCCGGGTCTACGCGTACGACCGGCGCGGCCGTGGTGAGAGCTCGGACACCGCGCCGTACGCGATCCAGCGGGAGATCGAGGACCTGGCCGCGCTGATCGAGGACGCCGGGCAGCCGGCCATCGTGTTCGGCTGGTCCTCCGGCTCACTGCTGGCCCTGGACGCGGCGGCCGCCGGGCTGCCGATCAGCGCGCTGGCGCTGTTCGAGCCGCCGGTCGTGGTCGACGACTCGCGCCCGCCGCTGCCATCCGACTACGTCGAGCAGCTCGACGCGTACGTGGCGGCCGGACGCCGGGACAAGGCAGCCGAGCTGTTCATGACCGCGGCGGCCAACATGCCGGCCGAGTTCGTCGACGGGATCCGGCAGAGCCCGTACTGGGCGCCGGTCGAGGAGATCGCGCACACCATCTCGTACGACGGCCGGATCATGGGTACGACGATGTCGGGCAACCCGCTGCCGGCCGACCGGTGGGCCGCGGTCGACGTCCCGGTCCTGGTCATGCACGGCGACGGCACCGCGCCGTTCCTGATCAGCGGCGCGCAGGCCGTCGCCGAGTTGCTGCCGACCGCGACGCTGAAGCCCGTGACTGGTGCGAACCACAACGTCGAGCCGCCCGTGCTCGCGCCGGTCCTGCGGCAGTTCGCTCACGAGGGCTGACGCGATGGGGACGATCGTGCTGACCACGTTCAGCTCGCTGGACGGCGTCGTACAGGCTCCGGGCGGGGAGGACTTCAAGTACGCGAACTGGACGTTCGAGTTCGACCGGGGCGAGGACGGGGAGAAGCAGGTCCCAGGCAGCATCCGGCTGGTGCAGGGACTGCTGGCGGCGGATCTGGTGGACGAGATCCGGTTGATGACGTTCCCGGTCATCCTCGGGACCGGGCGGCGGCTGTTCGGCGAGACGCCCGAGAAGACGCGCTGGAAGCTGACGCGGTCGGAGACCTTCGGTGAGGGCGTTCCGGTGACGGTGTATCGGCGGGACTTGACCTAGACAGCGCTCTAGCACGTTGGGTGTTCGTCATGACGAACATCGCGCTGGGCGCCATGGAGTACGGGACGCGGATCGGCGAGAAGGAGTCGTTCGCCCTGCTGGACGCGTACGTCGACGCCGGCGGTGAATGGATCGACACGGCGAACTGCTACGCGTTCTGGCAGGATCCGAGCGGCCATGGCGGGCAGAGCGAGGAACTGCTCGGCCGGTGGCTCGCTCGGCGGCCGGGGGTGCGTAACCGGGTGAAGCTCGCGACGAAGGTCGGCTGTGAACCACTCTGGCCCGGCAGCTACCCCGAGCATGTGGAAGGTCTGAGCGCTCAGGCGATCGACGCGGCGCTGGAAACCTCGCTCCGGCGACTCGGTGTGGACCACATCGACCTCTACTGGGCGCACCGCGACGACCGTTCGACCCCGCTGGAGGAAACCGCGGCTGCCTTCGGCAAGCACGCGGCCGCCGGCACCATCGGCCGCATCGGCCTGTCCAACTACGCCCTGTGGCGGTACGAGCGGATGCGCGGTCTGGCCACCGAGCTGGGCGTCATGGCCCCGAGCGCCCTCCAGCTCCGCTACTCCTACCTGCAACCGCGCCCCCTCGTCCGCGACCACGCCCACGACCACCGCTTCGGCTGGATCACCGACGAGGTCCTCGACTACGCCGCCACCAACCCCGGCCAGCAACTCTTCGCCTACAGCCCGCTGATGTCCGGCGCCTACGAGAACCGCCCCGACCGCCCCGTCCCCGAAGCCTTCACCCACCCCGGCACCACCCGCCGCCTGGAAGCCCTCACCGCCGTCTCCACCGACCTCGGCATCACCCCCTCCGAGACAGTCATCGCCTGGCTCACCACCGGCACCCCCGCCATCACCCCCATCATCGGCATCACCACCCCTACCTACCTCCGAACCGCCCTCCACGGCGCCCAACTCCGGCTCAGCCCCGAGCACCGCGCCCGACTCGACGACGTCTGGTAAATCACCTGCGACGATCGCTCCCCTTTGCACCGGGGGTGGTGAGACGCTTTGGGGGTGGACAGGGATGGTTTCTGGGGACTGGTCGAGGATGCGCGTGGTGGGGTGGACGACACCGTCGCGGATCCGGATGGGGTTGCGGACGCGCTGACCAAGGGGCTGGGCGGGCTGGAGGCCGCGGAGATCGCGGGGTTCGGGGTCGAGCTCGCGCGGTTGCAGGTCGAGTCCTACCGGTGGGACCTGTGGGCGGCGGCGTACCTGATCAACTCGGGGGCCTCGGAGGATGGGTTCGACTCGTTCCGGGGCTGGCTGATCGCGCAGGGACGGGAGGTGTGGGAGGCCGCGCTGGCCGAGCCGGACTCGCTCGCGGACGTGGTCGACGAGGACCGGCCGGAGGGCTTCGAGGGGTTCGACGGCGAAGGCCTGCTGCACGTCGGCAGTCATGCGTACAAGAACCTGACCGGCGACGAGGCGGCGTACTGGAAGGCCGTCGAGGCGGAGTCCCCGGACACCCCGGCGCTGCCGGCCGGTAAGGAGATCGACTTCGACGACGAGGACGAGCTGGAGACGCACCTGCCCCGGCTGGCCGCGCTCTACCTGGAAACCTAGGCCGGCTCGCCGCTGAGGCGCTCGATGGCGGCGCGGAGCCGGCGGCGCCAGCTGGGCTGACCCGCGTCCTCGTCGGCCGCGGCCAGGCTGACCAGGTGCTGCGCCATCTCGAACCCCTCCGCCGCCGGTTCCAGGTCGGTGAGCGGTACGGCGGTCTGCGGCTCGTCGTGGTCGAACTCGAGCTCGATCCGCCGGCTGGTCCACCCGAACCCGTCCGGCACCAGCAGCTCGGGCACCAGCGCCTCATGGCTGAGCGACGTGAGCTCCCGGTCCCCGTTCCCGATGCTGAAGATCGTCGTACCGCGCCGTCGTACGTCGCTGATCCGCTCGAGCAACGTCTCCGCCGGATTCTCCTCGGCCACCACCAGCAGCGACTCACCTCGGCCCGCGTCCCGCAGCCGGTCCAGTCCGATCGCCAGGTGCGGCGGTGCGTCCGGTGGTGGCGCCCAGCGGACCAGCGACGGGCGGATGTCCTCGATCCCGGCCCGGTGCAGTTCGTCGTCCAAGTGCGCGGTCAGATGCCACGGCTCGTCGTCGGCCGGCCCGAACAGCATCAGTCCGCCGTTGCGAGTGGTGAACCGCCGCAGTGAGTGCGCGAACTCTGTCGTCCGGCTACCCAGCTCGGTGCCGGTCAGCATCTCGCGGAGGAGCGAGGCCCTGGTCAGATCCACGGCTCCAACCTAAGGGGCAGCGCGACCTCAGCCCAACCGGTCAGCCTTGGATTGCAGGTAGTTGCGCTCCGGGACACTCGTCGTACGGCGTGCCGCCAGCAGGAAGCTCTCGCGCGCGGCGGCCTTCTCACCGGACATCTCCAGCAGGTGCGCACGGACCGCCTCCAGCCGGTGGTGGCCGGTCATGCGGTCGTCGGAGTCGAGTGGCTCGAGGACGGCGAGCCCCTCCTTCGGACCGACCGCCATAGCGACTGCCACCGCGTGGTTGAGCTTCACCATCGGGTTGTCGACCAGCTGCTCGAGTACGTCGAACAGCGCGACGATCTGCCGCCAGTCCGTGTCCTCGGCCCGCTCCGCGGTGTCATGCACCGCGGCGATCGCGGCCTGCACCTGGTACGGCCCCAGCTGCGTCCGGGACAGCGCATCCGTCACCAGCGCTTCGCCCTCGACGATCGCGGCCTTGCTCCACAGTGAGCGGTCCTGATCCGCCAACGGGACCAGTGCGCCGTCCGCACCGGTCCGAGCCGGCCGACGCGCGTCGGTGAGCAGCATGAGGGCCAGTAGCCCGGCCACCTCGCCATCGTCCGGCAGCAGCTTGCGCACGCCCCGCACCAGCCGGATCGCCTCGGTGGTGAGCTCCGCGCTGTGCAACGACGTACCCGACGAGGCGGTGTAGCCCTCGTTGAAGATCAGGTAGAGGACGTGCAGTACGGCGCCCATCCGCTCGTCCCGCTCCGCCTCGGGCGGCAGCTCGAACGTACTGCCCGCCTGTTTGATACTGCGCTTCGCCCGGCTGATCCGCTGCGCCATGGTTGCCTCCGGCACCAAGAACGCGGCGGCGATCTGCGCCGTGGTGAGACCGCCGACCGCACGCAGCGTCAGCGCGATCTGCGAGGCCGGCGACAACGCCGGGTGGCAGCACAGGAACAGCAGAGTCAGCGTGTCGTCCCGGCCGCCCGGATCGTCGATCTCCGGGCCCGAGGCAACGAACTCCTCCGGTGCGGCGAGCTGGGCCGCGTTCTCCTCGCGCCGCCGCCGGGCCGACTCGCTGCGCAGCAGATCGGTCAGCCGGCGCGACCCGACCCGGATCAGCCAACCACGTGGGTTGTCCGGCACCCCCTCGGCCGGCCATTGCTGCGCGGCCGCGAGCAGCGCCTCCTGAACCGCCTCTTCGGCCAGGTCGAAGTGCCCGTAGTGCCGGACCAGCGCACTCAGGACCTGCGGCGCCTGCTCGCGGAGCAGCAGCTCGAAGCTCGGCGGCTCGACGTCGCTCACATCTCCAGCCCGGACGTGTCCATCACCGGTCGCACCTCCACCGCGACGTACTCCGCATCCGGCATCCGGGCGGCGTACCCGATCGCCTGGTCGATGTCGTCGCACTCAACCAGGTAGAACCCGGCCAAGTGTTCCTTGGCCTCAGCGTAGGGTCCGTCCGTGGTCGTCGTGGTGTCGTCACGCACCTGCACGGTCCGAGTGGTGATGGGGTCCGCCAGCCCGGCCGCACTGACCAGAAGGCCCTGCTCGGTCAGCTCACGCGACAGTGACTCGTGCGCCCGGGCCAGACCCTCGCGTTGCTCGGCGGACAGGCTCGCCCAGCTCTCGGCGTTGCTGTAGATCAGCAGCATGTACTTCACAGGCACCATCCTGTCCCTCGCGGAGGTCGCTGTGACCCCCTCTCACCCGGTACGTCGAAACACCGGTGCCCGACTTCGACAACGCCGGATGTCGAAGTAGGCGCGGCCGGCCCGACGTCTCCACCGGATGACGCCCAGCCGGGGTGTCCGCGCCGTACTGGAGATGTCAGATGGTTTCCGAATCGAAGCGCTGGTTCGCACTGGCGCTGCTCTGCCTGACCGGGTTCATGATCATTCTGGACGCGTCGATCGTGCTGGTCGCCGTCCCGTCGATAGAGCGTGAGCTGACCTTCTCGACCGGTGGGGTGCAGTGGGTGCCCAGCGGCTACGCGCTGATGTTCGGCGGCCTGCTGCTGCTCGGCGGGCGCATCTCCGACCTGCTCGGCCGGCGGCGGGTGTTCATCACCGGACTGCTGCTGTTCGCCGGGTCCTCGCTGCTCTGCGGGTTCGCGTGGAGCGGTGACGCGTTGGTCCTCGCGCGAGGGCTGCAGGGCGCGGCCGCCGCCGTACTGGCGCCGAGTGCGCTGTCGATCGTGATGACCACGTTCCCCGCGGGTCCGGACCGCAACAAGGCGCTCGGGATCTGGGGAGCGACCAGTGGGGTCGGCGGTACGGCGGGATCCCTCGTCGGAGGGCCTGTCACCGACGGACTCGGCTGGCAGTGGATCTTCTTCATCAACGTGCCGGTCTGCCTGCTGGTCGTCGTACTCGCTCCCGCACTGCTGATGGACAGCCGTGGACCGGGCCGACGCGGGTTCGACGTGGCCGGTGCGGTCACAGTGACCGCTGCGCTCATCGCGCTCGTGTACGCCGTCATCGAGGCACCGGAGTCGCCCGTCGGGCGGACTCTGGTGCTGGTGCTGTTGTCGGCGGCACTCTTCGGACTGTTCGTGCTCGTGGAGAACAGATCGGCCGCACCGCTCGTACCACTCCGGATCTTCCGCTCCCGGGCGCTTGTCGGAGGCAACCTCATCACGATCGCCTGGGGGATGTCGGCGTTCGGACTGAACTTCATCTACACGCAGTACGCCCAACTGGCCTTGGGCGTGTCCGCGGTCCGCTACGGCCTGATGTCCGCCGTACTCGCGGCCGCGGCGGTGGTCGGGTCCATGGTCGGCCAGCACCTCGTCACGCGCGTGGGCACGCGCCGGGTGGCGTTCGTCTCACTCTTGCTCGCGGGCGTCGGCACTACCGCAATGGCTCGGCTGACTGTGGACTCCGGGTACTTCGAGCTCGCCTTCTGGGGTCTGACGATCTTCGGCGCCGGACTGGGCGCCGGCACGGTCGCCGGGTCCATCGCCTCCCTCAGCGACGTGTCCGGCGCGGACTCCGGCGTCGCCTCCGGACTGCAGAACGCCAGCTTCCAGATCGGTGGCGCAGTAGGCATCGCAGCCCTCTCCGCAGTAGCCACGGCCAGTACGACGGGCGCCACGCCGACCGCTCTGACCCACGGCTACCGGATCGCGTTCGTGGCGGTGTGGTTCTTCCTCGCGGTCGGTCTCGCCGGATGCGGACTTCTGCTCGGACGCAAGGGTTCGGTGCAGCACCAGCTGGAGGCGGTGGCGCCCTGACTTCAAACGCTCGTTGGACGTTTGCCGTCGCGACGGCGTAGGGCACTGGACCCTCGTGGCCGCCACCTTTTCGCCGGCGGCCCTCGAGAAGGAGGCTTCATGATCATCCTCGGTGTGATCCTGCTGATTTTGGGGTTCTTGCTGAGTGTTCCGATCCTGTGGACGATCGGGATCATCCTGGTCGTCATCGGAGCGGTGCTGTTCCTGCTCGGATCGGCCGGCCGGGCCGTCGGCGGACGCAGACACTGGTACTGATCCGTCAGGTCATCCGGAACCCCGCGGGCCCTTGCGGCCGCGGGGTTCTGTCCGTGCGGGTCGCTACGGTGTGCCCATGAAGTACGTCGTGATGATCTTCCGCAGCATCGATCGCACCTGGACCGACGAGGACCAGCAGGCGCTCGGCCGACTCATGCGGCTCGAGAGCGAGCTCGCCGCGAGCGGCGAGCTGGTCAGTTCGGAAGGGCTGCTTCCACCGGAGGAGGGCCGGATCGTGCAGATCCGCGAAGGTGCGCAAGTGGTCACCGACGGGCCGTTCGGCGAGGCTAAGGAGCAGCTCGCCGGCTTCTTCCTGATCGACGTGCCGGAGGACGAGCAGGCCCAGGCGATCGCGGCCCGGGTCTCGGCCGCGGCCGGCGACCGCGTCGAGCTCCGCGGCACGCTGATCTCAGCCTGAGTGCCAGGGGAACGTGGCTGAGCGCTTCTCGGTGAACGCCGCGATCCCCTCCGCCAGCTCACCACTCGCGATGGTCTCGCGATAGCGCCGTACCGCCTGGGCGTCGGCATCCTCGCCGGCCGGCAAGGCGTTCACGGTCTCCTTGGCCGAGCGGATCGTCAGCTGTGATCGCGACACCATCGTCGCCGCGAAGGCCGCCGCCTCGGTGTCCGGATCGTCGACGACCCGATCCACCAGGCCTTTCAGCTCGGCCTGTTCGGCGGTCAGCAGCTCACCGCTGAAGAGCAGGTACTTCGTCGTCGCCGGACCGACCAGATCGAGCAGCACCTTGATCGCGGCCGGCGGATAGACCACGCCGATCCGGGCCGGCGTCACCCCGAACGTCGCGTCCCGCGCGGCGATCCGGAAGTCGCAGTTCACCGCGATCTCCAGCCCGCCGCCGATGCAGTGTCCGCGCACCACCGCGATCGTCGGCTTCGGGAACTCCCGCAGCGCGGTCTGGGCCCGGAGGTTGAACGCCCGCAGCTCCGCCATCGGATCGGCGGGATCCTCCCCCGAGATCAGCTCACGGATGTCCGCTCCGGCGGAGAAGCTCGGCCCGGCACCGGTGACGAGCAGCACCTTCACCGCGTCGTCGGCCGCCAGCTCCGCGAGCAGCCCGGGCAGGGCCTCCCACATCGCACGGGTCAGCGCGTTCCGCTTCTCGACCCGATCGATCACCAGCCGGGCCACCGCCCCGCCCTCGATCCGGAATCCCAAGTCATCCACCTGGGCAGTCAACCAGCCGGCCACCCCTCCGCGCCGCCGACTGGATCACATCCGGACCTACGCGGCGCGCTTGACCCGGGACTTCGCGCGGGCCATCCGGAACAGGTAGCCCGGCGTCGGCGGGACCCAGCCGAGCTGCTTGGCCTGGCCGAGATCGTCGCGGTTGGCCCAGTGGTCGACGACCTTGCCGTCCTGCAGCCGGAACCAGTGCGACTGGGTGATGGCGAAGGTCTTGCCGGTCGGCGGGAAGACGGTGTCCACCGCGCCGGCCGGCGTGTAGACCGCGAACGGCGCCACGTGCCGCCCGCTCATCGTCGAGTTGATCGCCACCAAGTTGCCATCGGCAACCACATGGTGGATCTCGTAGGCCAGCCCCTCGAACGCGGTCCGCAGCCAGAGCGCGGTCGCGTGGTAGCCGGCCGGTCCACCGATCCGGCAGTCCGGCGGCTCGACCTGGTCCTCCCGGTTCACCGCGTCCGGGTGGATCAGCGCGTCGAAGTCGGCCCGGTCGCCGTCGGCCATGATCCGGATCGCGCGGACGGCGAGCTCACTCGCCGACACGCCAGCGGTGGTGTCCATGGTTCCCCCTGGAATTCGATACAGTTAGGCTGTACTCAAAAGCATGGGATCAGTGAATGGCAGAAGTCAAGAGGCAGTACGACGCCACCGGCCGGCGCGAGCGGGCCCGGCAACGGCGGCGGGACGTGGTGGTCGCGGCGCAGGAGCTGTTCGAGGCCGACGGTTTCCAGGCGACCACGATCAGTGCGGTCGCGCGCCGCGCCGGCGTCTCGGCCGAGAGCATCTACAAGGGGTTCGGCACCAAGGCCGCGCTGGCCAAGGCCGTGTTCGACTTCGTCATCGTCGGCGACGACGAGCCGGTCCCGATGGCGGAGCGCCCCGAGAGCCGGGCGATCCAGCAGGAGCCCGACGTACGCCGGAAGATCCAGTTGTACGTCGACGGCTTCGTCCACCGGCAGCAGCGGTCCGCGCGGGTGCAGATCCTGATCCGGGACGGCCGGCACAACGACGAGACCCTGCGCGAGACCTGGCAGACCCTGCTGGACGAGCGGCTGACCGGGATGACGATGTTCGGCCGGCACCTGCTCGAGACGGGCGAGCTGCGGCCCGGGATCACGCTCGAGGAAGTCGCCGACGTGCTGTGGACGTACATCTCGGTCGAGCTCTACGAGCTCCTCGTCCTGCTCCGCGGCTGGACCCCGGAGCGGTACGCCGCCCTGGTCGCGAGCGCGCTCACCGATGCCCTGATCCGACCAAGCGTTTGATCTCGGACCGGTCACATCCGAATAGCGGGCAGATCACGACTGGGACCCCGCTGTGGATGTTCGTAATGCGTTAAGACTCGGGGCCGATTCGAACCCGCGTGGCGATGTGTGCTTGACTCCTCCGGTCGATAACGTTTTGGTCTCGGCAGATTGGGTTCCATAAGTGACTGCAGGACGGCATAGACAGGCGCGGCACCGTCAACCGCGCCCCCAGGTGATCCGGCCAGGTGTCGTGAAGGTGGCGATTCCCGGCGCGGCAGTGGCCCTGGTGGTCACCGGTTCGGCGGCCGCTTTCCCCGACCAGCACGTCAAGTTCGACACCTCGATCGCCAGCTCGTCCCTGCAGCTGTCGCGCGAGACCCAGGTCAGCCGGGACGCTCTGCGCCCGCCGTTGGACGTCGCTCCCAGCCAGGCTCCGGCGGCCAAGCCGAAGACCACTCCCTCGGCCAAGCACCTGAAGAAGCAGGCGCCGATCCCGACGCCGACCCCCACCAAGACCCGCGCGGCCGCCAGCGCGACGCCGCCGAAGGCGGTGGGGACGAAGTACACCACCACCGACGTGAACCTCTGGTCCCTCCCGATCACCGGCGTGCTGCTGGACGTGCTGCCGAAGGGCACCAAGGTCTCGGTCACCGGCAAGATCGACGGCATCTGGGCCGAGGTCGTCAGCGACAACAAGTCCCGCTGGGTGAAGGCGGCGTACCTGTCGGCCACCAAGCCGGTCGCGAGCACCGCGGGCACCATCTCCCAGGCGGCCTGCAAGTCCGGCTCCTCGGTCGAGGACGGCCTGACCCAGGACGCGATCCGGGTCCACCGCGCGATCTGCGCCAAGTTCCCGGACATCACGTCGTACGGCGGTCTGCGGTCCGGTGACAGCGGCTCGGAGCACTCCAGCGGGCACGCGCTGGACATCATGGTCAGCGGTTCGGAGGGCCAGGAGGTCGCGGACTGGCTGCACGCGAACTACAAGAAGCTCGGCGTCAGCCAGCTGATCTGGCAGCAGCACATCTGGACCGTCCAGCGCAGCAGCGAAGGCTGGCGCGCGATGGAGGACCGCGGGAGCACGACCGCGAATCACTACGACCACGTGCACGTGACCGTCTACGGGAACTCCGGCACGGTCTGAGCGCTACCCGAGACGCCCTGAGCGATCCGGTCCCCTGCCCTCCTGGGGACCGGGTCGCTTGTCAGGGGCGGATGTTGGCGTTCAGGTGGAAGAAGTTCGCCGGGTCGTAGGCGCGCTTGACCTCACGCAGCCGCTGCAGGTCCCTGGCGTCGTACGCCGAGTCCGCGCGGCCCAGGTCACCGAGGAAGTTCACGAAGGTGCGGCCGGAGTCCGGCAGGACGCCGTGCATCTCCCGGTCCACGATCAGCGAGTACGACGCTCCGCGGTGACCGACCGGACCGGCGCCGGGACCCGGGTGGGCCATCGCACCGCCCCAGTGCCGGATCTCCACGGTCGGCGCGTCCTCGTCGTCGAAGCCGGTGACCACGTCGATCACCTCGTCGGTCAGGGTGTCGAGGAAGTCGAGGTGCCGGGCGGGCGTGCCGCCCATCGCGGCGTCGGCGTACTCGATCGTCGTCAGCTCGCCGGCCAGCCGGGGACCGGCGACCTCGAACAGTGGCTTCAGCAGGTGCTCGGCCAACTCCGCGGCACCGGCGTACATGACCTTGATCGCGACGGCGCGCTGCTCGGTGCCGGGGACACGGGTGAGGACGACGGCGGTGCTCAGCTCGTTGGGGATGGTGGTGGTCCAGTCGCGGTAGCGGCGCAGGATCGCGGCCGCGCGGTCGATGCCGTAGTACACGATGCCGGCGTGGACGGTGCGGACCGGGTACAGCCGGAACTCGAGCGAGGTGACGATGCCGAAGTTGCCGGTGCCGCCGCGGATCGCCCAGAACAGGTCCGGATGGTGCTCGGCGCTCGCCGTGTCAGCCCGGCCGTCCGCGGTGACGACCTCGGCACGGACCACGCTGTCGGCCGCGAACCCGTACCTGCGGGCCAGCCAGCCCACTCCGCCGCCGAGTGTGTAGCCGGTGACGCCGACGTCGCGGTGTGAGCCGGACAGCGGCGCCAGCCCGAACTGCCCGGCCGCGTCCAGCACCGCACCCCAGCGCGCGCCCGGCGCGACCTTGGCGATCCGGCGCTCCGGGTCGATCAGCACCGACGTCATCGGCGTGGTCTTCAGCAGGATCCCGCCGTCGGCCGGCACGCGGGTCCCGTGACCCGTGGCCTGCACCGCCAGCGGTACGCCGTACTCGCGTGCCGTCCGCACCGCCGCCTGGACGTCGGACCGGGTGGCGGCCTCGGCGACCACCAGCGGCCGGGAGTCGAGCGTGGGGATGAGGGACTTGCGCTGTACGTCGTACTCCGCCTCACCGGGCTGCCGGATGGCGCCGTTGAACCCGGCACCCAGCAACCCCGCCACCACGTCGCTCGCGACCGGTGCAACCGTCTGCGTCGTCATCCTGCCCCACTCCCTCGCCGTATCCGCTTCTGCCAATACGTCGAAGTGCGGCCCGGGTAATCGACACGCCCCGGCAAACTTTCTGCATGACCCACACCGTCGAGCTCGACGACGCCGTCCTCACCAAGCGCTACGCGTCGTGGTCACGCGCCGAGCCGGACCGCGAATGGGCGACCCTCGAACTGCTGGCCGTCGAGGCCCCTGGGCTGGCCCCGACCCCCTTGACGGCGGGCCCGGATCCACAACCGTGGTTGAAGATGACCGTCCTCCCCGGCCAACCGCTCAGCGGCTTGCTCGGGGTTGAGCAGCTCCTCGCGCTCGGCGACGCGCTCGCCGTGCTGTGGTCGATCGACCCCCACGACCTACCCGCGATCGACATCCACGCACTGATCGACCGGACCCTTGGATCGCTCACCATCCTGCGTACGGGCGCCGGGGTGATCGCCGATGCCGCATCAGCCGCCGGCGACTGGCTCGACGGCGCTGGCTCATGGGAACCACATCACCCGGTCGTCGCGCACGGTGATCCCAACCTCGCCAACTACCTTTGGGACGGTACCCGCGTGCGGATCGTCGACTTCGAGGACGCGGGACGTGGTGACCTCGCCCTCGAGCTGGCCAACCTCGTCGAGCACCTGTCCGGCCGCGAGACCGACTGGAGTCCCGTCGTACGCCGCTTCGCCGTCGATCCGGACCGTTTCCACGCGGCGCGCTGTCTGTGGGCGTCGTTCTGGCTCACACTGATCGGCCCCGGCGGACCGAGCGCAGACCGGAACCCGCCCGGGACGGCGGAGGCGCAGGCACGGCGGGTGCTGGGGTTGGTCAGGCCGACAGCGGGAGCTCCTTGAGCCGGTCGATGTCCGCGAGGATGTCGATCTGGGTGATCTTGCCGTCCACGACCGTGACCCCCATGACGCCCATCAGGCGGCCGTTGACGACGGTGATCGTCCCCGGCTCGCCGTTGACCGTCGCGAGCTCGGTGTACGGCGCCATCCGGGTGAAGAGCAGCGCCTGCTCGACCACCGCCCGGGCACCACGGACCAGCTTCGACACCGCGGGACCGGCGAACTCCGCGCTCGCCGCGCCAGCGTCGGCACGCAGTACGACGTCCGGATCGAGCAGCGCGAGCAACGCCTCGAAGTCACCACCGCGGGACGCGGCCATGAACGCTTCCACCACGGCCCGCTGCCGCCCGGTGTCACCATCACTCCGCGGCGCACCCTGCACCCGCCGCCGCGCCCGGCTGGCCAGCTGCCGCGTCGCAGCCGGCGTCTTGTCCACGATCGTCGCGATCTCGTCGAAGCTGACCCCGAACATGTCGTGCAGGACGAACGCCAGCCGCTCCGCCGGCGCCAGCGTCTCCAGCACGACGAGCAGCGCCAGACCGACCGCATCCGCCTGTAGCGCCTCGTCCTCCGGCCCGAGGCCACCGTCCTCGCGGCTGATGATCGGATCCGGGACGAACGTCTCCAGCGAGTCCTCCCGCCGCGACTTCCGGCTGCGCAGCATGTCCAGACACACCCGTGAGACCACAGTGGTCAGCCAGCCGGCCAGATTGCCGACTTCGCTCACGTCGGACCGGCTCAGCCGCAACCACGCCTCCTGGACGGCGTCCTCGGCCTCGGCCAGCGACCCGAGCATCCGGTACGCGACCGCACGCAGCTGCCCGCGATGCTGCTCGAACTGCCGCGCGAGCTGGTCGTGGTCGTCCACTGATGCCTCCATCACTTCCCTGACGGATCGGAGCACCATGATGTGACAGCGCCGCACCATCGCCCATGATGGGGTCATGCCTGCGACCCGCGGTGACATGGTGTTCGAGGACGACTTCGAAGCGTCGTCGCTCGACCGGTCCGCGTGGTCGCCGCACTATCTGCCGCACTGGAGCTCCCGTGCGGCGTCGGCTGCGACGTACCGGCTGGATGACTCCTGCCTCACGCTCAGCATCCCGCCGGAGCAGGGACTCTGGTGCGAGGGCGACCACAAACCGGACCTGCGGGTGTCCGGGATCCAGTCCGGCAACTACTCCGGTCCAGTGGGCAGCACGATCGGGCAGCAGCCGTATCGGGAGGGTCTCGTCGTCCGCGAGGCGCAGCAGGAGTTCTGGGGCTGGACTCCGAACGGCGGGTACGTCGAACTCCACGCACGGGCCGACATCAGTCCCCGCTCGATGGTGTCGCTGTGGATGGTCGGACTGGAGGAGCAGCCGGAGCAGTGCGGCGAGATCTGCGTGATGGAGGTCTTCGGCGACGCGATCGTTCCCGGTCAGTCCACGGCTGTCGGCATGGGCCTGAAGACCATCCGTGACCCGTCTGTCCCGCAGGACTTCGAGGCGGTGAAGCTCCCGCTGGACCTGGCCGACTTCCACACCTACTCCGTCCAGTGGGCTTCCGGCGAGGCCACGTTCTTCGTCGACGGCGCCCCGATCCGGAGTTGCTCGGGCGCGCCGACGTACCCCCTGCAGTTGATGCTCGCCGTCTTCGACTTCCCCGATGGGAGTGCCGGCGACCATGTGCCCACCTTCACCGTCGACTCCATCCGTGGATGGAACATTGCGGAGCAACTGGTCGCCTGACTAAGGTCATCGGTATGTTCCTGCGCGCGGGTCAGTGGTGGGCCGTCGACTAGACGGCCGCTTCCGCGCGTAACCACCCGGCCGTCTCCTGCGAGGCGGCCGTTGTGATGTCTCCTCGTAGGCGGCCCCGCACCCTCGAGGATTGCCGATGGCAACAACTCTCCGGACCTGGTCCGGGCTGATCTCCGCGCTCCTGGCCGGCTCCGACCTGACCGCGGCGGACACCGGCTGGGCGATGGACCAGCTCGTGCTGGGCGCCGCGTCACCGGCCCAGATCTCGGGTTTCCTGATCGCCCTGCGGGCCAAGGGCGAAACCGCCGACGAGCTGAACGGACTGGCTTCGGTACTGCGTTCGCACGCCACGCCGGTGCAGATCGACGGTCCGTTCGTGGACATCGTCGGCACGGGCGGCGACCGTACCGGTGCGGTGAACGTCTCCACCATGGCCGCGGTCGTGGCGGCGTCCACCGGAGTCACCGTGGTCAAGCACGGTGGCCGGGCCGCGTCCTCGTCCGCGGGCGGCTCTGCCGATCTGGTCGAGCATCTCGGCGTACCACTCGACCTGTCCGCGGCAGACGCCGCGAGGGTGGCTGCGGACGTCGGCCTCACCTATCTGTTCGCGCCACGCTTCAACCCGGCCTTGCACCAGGTCGCGGTGGTACGCCGCGAGCTGGCGGTCCCCACCGCCTTCAACGTGCTGGCACCGTTGCTCAACCCCGCCGACCCTCGGTGTCAGCTGGTCGGCGTTGCCAACCCCCGGATGCTCCCCGTGCTGGCCCATGCGCTCGCCCAGCAAGGGAAATCGGCTCTCGTGGCTCGAGGGGACGATGGCCTCGACAAGCTCACCACCACCGGGCTCTCTCGGCTGTGGGTGGTGTCGGGCGGCTCCGCTCGCGAGACCGTCTTCGACCCGCGCGCACTGGGACTGCGCCCGTCCTCACTGGCTGAGCTGCGAGGCGGGGACGCCGCGTTCAACGCCCGCCTGCTCCGCGGTCTGGTCGACGGTGAGCACGGGCCGGTGCGGGACGTCGTACTGCTGAACGCCGCGGCCGCCCTGGCCACACTGGACCTCGAGAACGGCCTGCTGCTCGAAGACCTGGCGGACTGTCTGGAGCGGTGCCGGCAAGCTGTGGACGATGGCAAAGCCGCGGAGACCCTGGAGCGCTGGGCCAATCACTCGTTAGCGTGCAGGTGATGCGAGAGCTACTGGAAGCCGCACGAGCCGGTGACGAGCACGCCTTTGGCCAACTGGTCGAGCCATGGCGTGGTGAGTTGCATGCTCACTGCTACCGAATGCTCGAACGGCGTGGGCGCCGGGAGCTGGAAGCGCTGGAACCCTTTCCGGCGGAGAGGATGGAGTGGACTGAGCAGCTGACTCCAGAGGCCCGTGTGTTGGCGCTGGAATCGGTGGAGCTGGCGTTTGTCGCATCGCTGCAGCATTTGTCCGCGCTCCAACGGGCAGTGCTGCTGTTGCGCGACGTACTGGCGTTTGCTGCTCGTGAAGTCGCCGAACTGCTGGATACGTCGGTTGCCGCGGTCAACAGTGCGCTGCAACGCGCGCGTGCCGTGGTGAGCTCAGTGCCGAGTCAGCAGGCCACGCTGCGGGAGCTGGGCGAGCCCGCTGAGCGTGAGCTGGTACGCCGGTACATGGCCGCCTGGGAAGCGGGTGACGTCGACGCGATCGTGGCGATGCTGGCCGAGGACGCGCGGTACTCGATGCCGCCGCTGCCGGAGTGGTTCTCGGGCCGCGCGGCGATCAGGGACTTCCTGGTCGGGGGGCCGCTGCGGGAGGAGTGGCGCTTCCGGCCGGCGCGGGCGAACGGTCAGCTCGCGTTCGGGACGTACCTCTGGGACGGCTCGCGATTCGTGCCCGGTGGACTCGATGTGGTCGTGCTGCGCGGGTCGGAGATCGCGGAGGTGGTCTCGTTCCTGGAGGCGGACTTCCCGTCCTTCGGGCTGCCGTCATCGCTGCCGCGATGAGTTTCGGTGCGGTGCCGGGGTTACAGGGGTGACAGTGCCTCTACAGGACGGACGAGAGATGACTGACGAGCAGGAGATCCGGACTCTGATCGAGAACTGGGTCAACGCCGTACACACCGGTGATCTGGCCACAGTGCTGGTCGATCACGCGCCGGACATCGTGATGTACGACGTACCTCCGCCGTACGACGGTGTGCGCGGGCTGGACGCTTACCGCGAGACATGGCCCGGGTTCTTCGAATGGCAACGCTCTGGGGCGTCCTTCGCGCTCGAGTCGCTGGACGTGACGGCTGGATCGGATGTGGCGTTCGCATTCGCGCTACTGCGCTGCGGCACGCCTGATGAGAACCCTGACGCACGTCTGCGGCTGACTATCGGCCTGCGCAAGGACAACGGGCGCTGGACCGTGACACACGAACACCACTCGTTCCCGCACGACAACGCACAACCCATGCCGTAGCCAGGGCGCACGTAGGCTCGTTGCATGCTGGTTCTCCGGCCGCTGGCCCCGTCGGACATCGCGATCTACTCGCGGTGGGGACAGGACCAGCGGTTCTGTGAACACGCCGGCTGGACCGTCGACCTGCCGCTGTCCGACCACGAGGCCCACTGGCGCCGGCTGGTCGCGGGTTCACAGCCGCAGCTCATCCGCCTCGCCGCGGTCCTGAACCACGAGGTCGTCGGGTACGTCGACCTGCACGGGGACGAACCGCGCCAGCGCGAGCTCGGCTACGTCGTCGGCCCGTCCAGCCGGTGGGGCCGGGGCCTCGGCACCGCGATCGCCCGCCTGGGCCTCGACCATGGCTTCGGCGACCTGGGCCTGGCGGAGATCACCGCCGAGGCGTTGGACGCCAACCAGGCGTCGATCCGCATCCTGATCGCCTTGGGCATGACTGAAACCGGCAGAGGCACCGACGAGCCCTTCGTCGGCGCTCCCTCGTTCTACCGGCAGTTCCTGATCACGAAGGCCGAGTGGGAACGTGGTCAGACATCCGCAGGATCGTCTGACTGACCAGAGCCGGGTTGCGGAGGCTCGGCAGATGGTCGACGCCAGACATCCACACGAACTCCGCGCCGGGGATGCGCGCCGAGGTCGCGCCGGCCACCGCAGCCATGATCGGACGGTCCTTGTCACCCACCATCACGACCGTCTGGGCCCGCACCTCGCTCAGGCGGTCGTAGACGGGCGCAGCCGGCTTCAGATAGTCGCCCTGGTCGAACCACGCCGGTACGGCGGCCTCGAGCTGAGCAACCGCGGCGGCGTCATCGCCCGCCGCACCCCACAACCGCAGTCCAAACCGCACCAGCCCGTCGACATCCCGGGCCGCCGCCAACGCGTCGTACTCCGCGTCTAGCTCCGGCTCGTCGGGCATGGGGAACCCCGGCACCCCCGGACACAACAGCAACAACCCATGCACTCGGGCGGGATCCTCGAGCGCGAAGCTCAGCGCCGTACCTCCACCCATCGAGCACCCGACCAACAGCACGCGCTCCAGCCCGAGCTGGTCCAGCACCGCCACCAGATCCTCGACCAACGAGAACTCTTCAGTCGGCGCCGCGGACCGCCCGTACCCGCGCACGTCGTACCGAACCACCCGCCGCCCATCCAGCACCGGCATCACCCGGTCCCACACCCGCGAGTCCCCCACCCCCGGATGCAGCAACACCACCGGCACCCCGTCCCCCGCCAGATGCTCAGCCCAAACCGCATCCACCCCAACCGAAATCCGCAGCTCCATCCCCCCACCCTCCCACCCCGAACGACCCGACCAACCGCCCAACCCCGAAGTTCAACGCGCGCCCACCTCGTTCGGCCGGGGCGTCGTGCTAGTGGTGGCGGCGGGCGAGGTGGGCGGTGATCTCGGCGTTGAGTTCCACGGTGTCGGGGAGGACCTGCAGGATTCGGCGGAAGACCTCATCTCGATCGGCGGGCGGGAGCATCACGTACGCCGAGACCGTCGAGAGTTGTCCGATGTAGTCGTGAGCGCTCATCGTCAGGCGCCGTTCGATCACCGACTGCCGGACATCGGTGAACCACTCCGACTGCTGGAGCTCCGTGCCGGGCCACTGCATCGGGCGATCCGCGGGCGTGCCGTCGGGCGACGGGACGCCGTCGTTCTCCAAGTACGGCGCACGTGCCGCGCGCACGGCCTCCTGGAGGTCCGGGTCGGCCAGCTGGATCGGTACACCGAACGAGGCGAACACTCCACCCGGTTGGACGAGTGCGGCCATGCGGGCCCACCGGCCTTCAGGGTTGGTCCAATGGAGCGCGGCAGCCGAATACACCAGCTCGTACGACGACTCCAGCGGCAAGTCCTCGAAGGCGGCTTGCACGGTGGTGACGTTCGCCGGCAGGTGTTTGCGCATCTCCGCGAGCATGGCCGCGTCAGGCTCGGTCGCCGTGACCGCGATCCCTCCCTGCGCGAACAGGCGCGTTGCCTTGCCCGTCCCGGCGCCGAACTCGAGGGCGGTCCGGATCGGCCCACCGGCGTACGTCATCACCAGATCGAGGACTTCCACAGGGTACCCGGGCCGGAACCGCTCGTACGTCTCCGCCACCGCCCCGAAGCTCAACGCCCGCGCAACCATGCCCGCATGCTGACACCTTCCACGCCCCACCGCTTGCCATTTTCCCCGCCGCCGAAGATAGGGCGGCATGTTTCCCCAGGTCAGAGGAACCTTCTGGACTGTCCCGATGCCAGGGAGTGTGCGCCGAGCCACTCGACCTTGCTCCGGGGCATCCTGCCTCCCTCAGACAAGCAGCAAAGGAATCGCGCTCAACGCCTCGTCTCGTACCTGGTCAGAACCACGCCGCCGGGAAACGTCCGCGTCTCCACCAGGTTCAGGTTCACCCAGCTGTCCAGCGCGGTGAAGAACGGTCTGCCGCCGCCCACCAGCACCGGATGGGTGACGATCTCGTACTCGTCGACCAGCCCGGCCCGCATGGCCGCCCCAGCGAGCGTGGCGCCACCGACCCTCATCGGCTCGCCGTCGTCGGCCTTGAGTCGGGTGATCTCCGCTACGGCGTCGCCGGTGACCAGGCGGGTGTTCCAGTCGACCTTGTCGATCGTCGAGGAGAACACCACCTTCGGCGTGTCCCGCCAGTTCCGCGCGAACTCGATCTGCGCCGGGGTGGCGTCGGGCTGCTGGTCGCCGGTCGGCCAGTGCGAACTCATCGCCTCCCACAGCCTGCGCCCGTACATGAACAGCCCGATCGCCAACTCCTGGTCGAGCCACCACTGAAACAGCTCGTCGCTCGGCGCGCCCCAGCCGATGTCGTCGCCGGGCGCGGCGACGTAGCCGTCCAGGGTCAGGTTCATGCCGTAGATCAGTTTCCGCATGGCGCCATGCCTTTCTGCCAGTCCGGCGGCCTTTCTCCGGCTGCCCGTCACCCCTACTACGAACGCCTCACTCCGGATCCGACAGGTCATCGGCAGAAATCTCACGAGGCGTCCCCGTCAGCGCCTATCCGGCAGTGGCGCTTGGTGGAGACCGCCTGAGCGGAGGGTGTGGGATTCGAACCCACGATGACGGTCACCCGCCATACCGGTTTTCAAGACCAAGTGATGTCATGGGGCGCAACTGGCCGGTGACCTGCGCAAACTCTGGACAGGCAGACGTGGTGACCCTCCACGCAGGCCCAAATAGGGCCTGTCCGGCCCGCGGTGGCATCCGACTCCCTCGGCCGGCGCCTCCAACAACCTCTCACGCGGGGCTGATGCGATCGAGGGGAAGCCTCTTGAACTGCCTGTACTCCTTGACGTTCATCTGGCCGGAGTCGAACGACTGCAGTGGCAGGAGAGTGATACCAGCATCTCCCGCCGGCCCGACCGCTTCGGTCCACCAGGCCTGCCACCAGTCGACCACATCCGACGACAAGAGTGAATCGTGGACGAGGGCGACCTGGACGGTCCGCGGGTCTAGGTGGCTATCCATTCTCACGCATACTTCAACGTCCAAATCCATCTGGGAGTACAGCAGTTCGTCGGTCTTCTGCAACTCCCGGAGGCGAATCACCAACGGCTTTTGAACAACGTCGCAAAAGAGGTCAGAGAAGGCGGGCCGCGACCGCCTCATTGCGAGGCGATCGCCGAACGCTCTTCGATCCTCTTCATCCACATGGCCAGCATATGTATTCAGGACTCCGAGGAGACCCTTCTCAACAGGAATCTCGATTCGCAGATCCGCAACCCAAAAACCTGGTTGGACTGCAGGCAAATGCCAGAGCCACTTGTTTCCACCGCGCTTCGACACTAGTTTCCGCTGGCCACTGTTGAGCGCGTCCGTCATTTCGAAGACCGGTGCGACCTGAATCCATGGGTGATTGGGTTCGCCTGCGCTTTCGATGATGTCACAGGTCTGCGAAGTAATCACATAGCGGCGGGGAGCCTGCGTGGACTCAGAGAGGACGACGACAGCCTGACCCAGCTCGTCAGCGTAGTCATGAGTTCGCTGCCAAACAGGGGCTTGGGGGCACGCGTGATAGACGAGCGGCAAGGGCCCATCGAGAGTCAGCGAATCGATCACATCGCCTTGTCTGATACTTGTGAGCTTTTCGAGCAACCCCGCCGGCCAGCCCTCTTTATCGGACAGGCCGGCGGTGATGGTCATCACCTCAGGCACTGGCACGTCATCGACCATCAGCCACGCCTCACCGGCTTCGGACTGACGCGAATCGGAGGCTTTCGACTCCGATTGGGCGGTTCAACTGCGGGCTCCTCTATGTCGTCCTCCAACGCCAGTTCAGCGAACTGACTCAGCCTTGGTGGCGTCACGAAGAGGAACTCTGACGCGCTACTTACGAGTTCTCCGATTCGTTCCTGATCACCGAGCATCTCGACAACGCTCGCGGGTTCGACAGCTTCTCCACCGGCCTGGATTGCAATCCATTGACGCGCATTATCAATGCCTATCCTGTCGATGACAGAACTTACAAGTGAGTGCACACCCAACAGATGCCGCACCGTTGCAGGGTAAGCACCTTTTGTGGCCCAGTTCGAGATGTTCCTCCGGGTGAATCCGCCAATCCTGGCAACGTCGACTCGGGTGACCCCTAGCCACTCAACCAAGTCCGTAACAACGCGCAGGATCTCAGATCCGGGTATCACCTTTGGACGCCCGGAATCCGGCTCCGAGTCAATCGCGACTTGAGCGACCAGCCAAGCTTCAGAAGAGTATCTCGCCGAGGTTGGCCGCATTATCTCTCTATGGATCACTTTCGCAGCGACCGGAGTCGCGGGGTCTGATCCATTCATCAGCGAGGCTACCGCGCTCAAAGTCGACAGGAATTTCCACCTAAGAGGGGGGACCCGTTCGGATTCGAAACTGGTACCTGGAGCGATGAAAAGCCCGAAATCATCATCGGAGGCGACGGTCGGCTGCCAATAAGCCGTGCTCATACTGAGCCTACGCGTCCGATTCGAGCGATTTCAGGTACTCGGGCCGTAGGCAGGCTTGAAAGATCTGCAGCGCAACAGTGTGCAGTCTCTCTACGTCTTTCATCACGGTTTCCCCCTCAAAGCGTCGACCACCCTCGCGGGCGCAGTCGGTGTCGATCAGGTACTCCCGACCGGTCCCCTCCGGCTGAACCCCATGCCGCAGCATGACGCTGAACTCACCGTCGCGCAACTGCACGATTGATTGCGAGAACGTAACAAGCGGCCCCAGTTTCGGGTGCTTTAGCACGCCGGCCAGATCGCCATCTAGCCGCTGCGTCCAATCGACAACACTGGCGAGTCCCTCCGTGTCGAGTTGGTCGATGAAGCGGAGACCGAGACGCTGCTCGATCTTCGGGCTAACCTCTGCCGCAACCACTTGCACGAGTTCGCCGAGCCGCTCACAGAATTCTGTCCAACCCGTGTAGCCGGTGCATTCGAGCGCAAAGAAGTTTGGCAGGAGCGCGACTGTCCATAACCCATCCGAGCTACGTAGGCGGTACCCATGCTGGGGCTCACCAGAGGTCTTGACGCCATCGGGGCCGACGTTGACCGCCAGGTCATGCACCGTGTGAGGCTCGATGACCTGATACCGCTCCTTGATCGCCGCATGTACCGCGAACCAAGGGGCCGGGTCTGTGGAGTCGATGGCTTCGTGCCGCAGCTGGCACACCACGAACTGCAAGGGAGCTCGTGCTAGCTGCGCATGCGACGGGGGAGGAAGGTCTTCGAACATGCGGCTCCTTTTTGGTGATGTGGGCATCTTGTGGGAAACTGTCCTCTTTCACTACGGTACCGTCAAGCGCCCAGCGCCTCCTGCGCTGGGCGGGTCGTCGGTGGCCCTAGGAGGCCTAGGCGCGCAGGAATGCCTCGATCCGCTCTAAGGCCTTCGCTTCCTGGCCGTCGACGATCTTGGCGTAGATCCGCAACTGCACCTCCAGCGAGTGTCCTGCCCACTCTGCGACCTGTTTCGGGTCGACTCCGCTGGCGAGCCATGACGAGACTGCGGCGTGCCTTAGGTCATATGGCCGCTGAGCCAGTCGTGACGACTTGGCGATCTCGGCTCCGAGCACATCTTGGCGGACTTGCTGCCACATAGCTTGGACCGATCGCCGCCTTTGTAGCGATCACGCTGAGCGTTCGTGGGGGGTGACGGTGACGAGTTGCACCGACACACGCGAGGTGTCCGGGCGGATCGAGGCTTAACGGTGTCGAAACCTGCGCTGGCGATGATGGCTGTTCACAGCTGCATGCCTCCGGCAGGGATGCGATCCGAGCGCGAACACACAATCAACAGACGTCCGCACCATCGTGACGGATGTGCTCGTGTGCGACAGCATTGAGCCAAGACTTCCGAAATGGGCGAGGAAGTCCGTGAGCCCGGGGAGGGCTCCGCATGGTTGAGCCTGACAGCACAAACCCGAGCCGTAGCACGCTCATGCAGCGCGTCGGTGACGCTCTCAAGCAGCATGAGGACGTGGGTGCGGTAGTTGGCGCGGCGATCGGCGTCGTTGGGTGGTCCTCGCTGTATGGGCGCTAGTTAATAGCTACGACCAGTTGGCAGCGAGTCGCGAGGAGTTGAGAACTAGCAATCAGCTCGCCTGGGACTACGACGGAGGTTCGCAATGCAGCGACTATCGCGGAGAGGTCCTTGATCTCTGGAAGGAACATTTGACAGCCGGCCAGATTCGCGCGTGGTTCTCCGACGAAGAAGGTGGACAGCACAACCCATATGCGGACACCGGAGATAATCTCGCCATTGATGACCTCGAGAGATCCTGCGGATCGATCGAAATGTTGCTATCGAACCTGCCGAAAGTGCCCCGCTCGGGATAAGTGGGGAGGCCAGCGCGCCCTAGCGCCAGGAGCCGTCTGGAGACCCCGTTGGAGCCGCCTTGCTATCGAGCGTCCGATCGCGGGTCTGATGGTGTGTGGACGACAGTCGCAGAGATTTGGCGTCATCTGATTGGGGTGTAACGGCTACTGTCTCTTTAATTCCACGAAGTCGCCGGGCCGGCGCAATTCCTCATGTTCCAGCCCACGCGACTCGGGTGATGATGGGCTGGAACATAAGAGGAATCCGTTCGGCAAACTGGGCCACGAAGATACCGCTACCCTGAGATCGACGGCGGGATCTGGCCACGCCGTAGAAGCGCTCGGCCGGCGGCAAGCGTGCTGTGGATTTGCTGTGCTGTGATGGGAATCGAGTCTTCGCCACTACGCCGCACGATGCTGATGTACCCGCCTTCTACCTTGCCGTCAACGACGGCTCCGTGCACGAGGAACGGCTTCAACTCTTCTTCCTGAGGTGGCATGGATACGACAACGAGGCCTTGGCCCGCGCCGGTCCGGACCGGCTGAATCTTGAGGCCGGCGGGGAAGGGAAAGAGCCGGTTCTCGATGGCCTGGCGATAGCGGCGGACGGTCACGGTGTCGACAGGAACAGGGTGTATGGACTTGATGAGCTCACCACCTGGAATGCTCTTGGTGGCCATCCCGATGACGACGATGCCGCCTTCCTCAGCGTTTGCGAATCGACTCACCGCTTGGGCAAGCGAAATCTGGCCCCTGGGCGAGGACAGATTGTAATGCTCTGCCTTGACGTCGAGCCACGGCCCTTCGGGTTGGCCGATGAGGAGATCTGCGCGGCCACCAAGGATGAGGTCGACCACGGTGTCGCGCGTGAGGTGACCTGTAATGGCAGCATCGAACAGCGTCTTCACGCTGTCGGCGGCGTTGTAGAACCGCTCCAGGGATTTTCCTCGCGTCGGCATTGTGAGTTGGGCTGCGTGAAAGTAGGGAGCGGAAGGGCGATTGTCGTCGGCCTGGACACCGGCCAGCCTCGCCTTAAGACGACGAAGAAGTGGTTCGACCAGCGGAGCGAGCAGGGTGCGAAACTGTGCGTCGTCGTCGAAGTATTCGTCACTTACGAGGCTGCAGCTAACTGCGAGGCGGCCGTCATCGAGCAGGATGAACGAGATGTCGTCAACGACGGCGTGTTTGGGCTCGTACTGGTCCTCAGGAGCAAGGTCAATGCACACATTCGCTGGATCGGCGTCCTCCCGCCGTGCCTTACGCAGGGCGCGGGCTAGATCGGTCGCTGTCGCCACCGCGAGGTCGTTGCGCTTGATGATCAGCGAGTAGGCCCCGTCCCAACGGCGTCGCTCGCCACCGAAGAACCACTCGTCGCGGTCATATCGGACAGTGTCAGTCACAATGAGCAGCCTTCCACAATCGGCCCAGCGCGATGATGTGTGAGGCTCGCAGCCGGGATCAGGGCCGCACTGACGCAGGCCCGCACAGGGCCCGAACAGCCGTTTCAGCCGGACCCTGCCGAACATGGCCGGACACCGAGGCAGGTCGGCCCTAGCGCGCTCCTGCGACGTTTCCGCAGGTCAGGTACCGCCTTCGATAGGTAACAGGCGGAGGGTGTGGGATTCGAACCCACGATGACGGTCACCCGCCATACCGGTTTTCAAGACCAGCGCACTCGGCCGCTATGCGAACCCTCCTGACGGCTGTGCCGCCGAGCGTCGAGGATAGCGCAGGGCAGTGGGGTGGAAGTCGAGTGCGGGGGCGGGTGGCGGCCGGTATGGTCGCGGCACAGGCGGACGGGCCGCCTGGGGTACGGACGGAGGTGAGCGCAATGTCTCGGTCGTTCGAGGACGTGGCACACACCGTCCGGTCGGCGCGCTGACCAGCGGCTGACCGGGCCATCCGGCCGGCTGTGGTGCAGCCGACCGGGTCCCGCCGGCGTCACGCCGGCAGTTCCGGTTGTTCCGTCGTGCCCTCTGGAGCTCACGCATGCGTTCTCTCGGTACGTACCTGCTGCCGTCCGCACTCGGATCCGACTTCCGCAAGATCTGGCCGGCCTCGATCATCTCCAACCTCGGCGACGGCGCCATGCTCGCCGCCGGCCCGCTCCTCGTCGCCTCGATCACGAGCGAACCGGCCGCCGTCGGCGCGGCCGCCTTCGTCCAGCAGCTGCCATGGCTGCTGTTCGCCCTGTTCAGCGGCGCACTGGTCGACCGGCTCGACCGCCGGCTGATGGTGGTTGCAGCAGACCTCTTTCGCGCCACGGTGCTCGCCGCACTCGGCGCCGCCGTACTGCTCGACGCATCGCCCCTGTGGGCGATCTATCTGTCGCTCTTCCTACTCGGTACGGCGGAAACCCTCGCCGACAACGCATCCAGTGCGTTGCTCGTGAGCGCCGTACCCAAAGCACACCTCGGTCGGGCCAACGCGCGCCTATTCGCCAGTGGGACCGTTCTGCAGCAGCTAGGCGGTCCACCGCTCGGCGCACTGCTGTTCGCAGTCGGGGCCGGGGTGCCACTGGTCTTCGATGCGATCACCTTCGCCGCTGCGGCCGCCCTGATCGCGCGGGTCGCCGTACGTCCGCCCATGCCTGAGCAATCGGGTACGGCGCTCTGGACCGAAGTGCGCGAGGGAGTCCGCTGGCTCTGGCACCACGCCGGCGTACGGACGTTGGCGTGCTCGATCCTGGTCATGAACATCACCTTCTGCGCGGCCTTCGCGACCTGGGTGCTGTTCGCCCGGGAGCGGCTCGGTCTGAGTGAGACGCAGTTCGGACTGCTCATCTCAGTCGGCGCAATCGGAGCTGTCCTCGGCATGCCGGCGTACCACCTGCTAGAACCGCGAGTCGGCTCACTGACTCTGCTGCGCGCCGGTCTGGTGATCGAGACGACGGTCCACCTGATCTTGGCGCTCACCCGGAGCCCGTGGGTCGCCGGCGCGACCATGGCGGTGTTCGGCGTCCACGCGGTGGTGTGGGGCATCGTGTCGACTACAGCTCGGCAGTTGGCGACGCCGGAGCCGCTGATGGGGCGAGTGAACAGCGTCTACTTGCTGGCCTCGGTCGGCGGGGCCGCGATCGGCTCGGCACTGGGCGGCGTACTCGCGCAGCGGTACGGACTGGCCGCGCCGTTCGCCGTTGCGTTCGTGGCGATGGTGCTGATGACAGCGGTCGCCTGGCGGCCACTTCGAAACGTCTCGGTACGCCGGGTGCCCGCAGCGGACTGAAATCGGTTGGAGCGGCTCGGAGAACGATTGCTATGTTCGTTGACGCCGAGCCGATGCGATGGGAGAGCACTGTCATGCCCACAGCCACATCCCTCGGTCTCCCGAAGGTGCGCGGGCGCGTACCACTCCTGGTCGCGCTGGCCATCGACTCGTTCGGCGGCGGGTGCGCCGGGCCGCTTCTGCTGCTCTACTTCGTCAGGGTCGCCGACGTACCACTCGGCAAGGCGGGGCTGGTGCTGACGGTCGCGACTCTCTTCTCCATCGCCGCACCGGCCGCGGTGGGTCAGGTAATCGACAGCGTGGGGCCGCGCAACCTGGTGATCGGCGCGCAGTTCGCCCAGGGCCTCGCGTTCACCGGCTTCTTCTTCGGCCGGTCGCTCTGGCTCCTCTTCCTCTGCGCGCTCGTGATGACGACCGGACAGCGGGCGTTCTGGTCCGCGATCTTCAGTCTGCTGGCTGACGTCGCGGACAAGGGCGACCGCGACAGATGGTTCGCCCTCGGCGGCATGATGCAGGCAGGAGGGTTCGCCCTCGGCGGTCTGGCGGCCGGCGCACTGCTGGCCATCGGTGGCGACACACCGTTCCTGATCGCGATGGCCCTCGACGCGATGACGTTCTTCGTGGCCGGTCTGCTTCTACTGCGGTTGCATCCGTCGCACCACGAGCAGACCAAGCACGACACCGGACCGGCTCCACTCCTGCGCGAGGACAAGCCGTTCCTGGTGCTGATCGCCGCTAACACCCTGCTGGCCCTCTGCATGATGATGTTCGGTGTCGGACTGCCTGTGTACATCGCTGAGGCACTGCCCGTATCCAAGTGGCTGGTCGGCGTCCTGTTGGCCGCGACCAGTGTGGTCCTGGCGACCGGCCAGACACTGGTCATACGGCACACCGAGCGTCGTCGTCGTACGAACGTGATGGCCATGTCTGGCGTGGCCTGGGCGGCGTGGGGCCTGCTGATGGCGTCGTTGCTGCACCTGCCGGGGGCGCTGGTGGTGCCTGTGCTCGTGCTGGCCACGGCCTTCTTCGCGTTCGCCGACGTACTGCATGCTGCGACCAACAACGCGCTGTCGGCCGCAGTGGCGCCGGTGGTCGGACGCGGGAAGTATTTGTCCTACTGGCAGTACAGCTTCACGTTCGCGAGTGTGCTGGCGCCTGCGTTCTTCGCGCAGCTCTTCGAGGTGCACCACGAGCTTCCGTGGCTGGCCGTGAGTGCTGTGGCCCTGGTGGCCAGCGTGACGATGCTCGCGCTGGGACGGGTGATCCCGCAGAGCACCGCTCAGCACGCCTGACCCACACCCTCAGGGGCAGGTTTGCCCAGTAAATCTGACGTGTCAGGATGCGTTGCGCACTGTCGAACATCTGTTCTAATGTTTTCCCAGTTCGCGGTTCTCCACCCCGGATCGTCCGGTCGACCGAGCCTCCCACCTTCGATGTGGACGGCCGCCGGGCGCCGCCGCCCGGGTTGTGAGGACCCGGGCTGTGGAGAACCCTTCACCTATCGGGTACAGCTGAGGAAAGACGAGGTGATGATCGACGGAAGGACAGCGACACATGCTGCTGGAACACCGCGGCCGCCGACCGGTCGTGCCTGAATCCGCTTACGTCGCCCCATCGGCCGTGCTCTGCGGAGCCGTCGTGCTGGCCGAGGGCAGCCGAGTCCTGCACGGTGCGGTGCTGACGGCGGAGAACGGCGAGGTCCGTCTCGGTGAGAACAGTGTGGTGATGGAGAACGCCCTGGTGCGCGGCCGGGCCGACCATCCCGCCCTGCTCGGCGACGCGGTCCTGGTAGGTCCCCATGCACACGTGAACGGCGCCACGGTCGAGGACGAAGTCTTCATCGCCACGGGCGCCGCGTTGTTCCCCGGTTCTGTCGCCGGCGCAGGCGCGGAGCTACGGATCAACAGCGTGCTGCACGTGAACTCGCGCCTGGAACCTGGCGCGGTCCTCCCGATCGGATGGATCGCGGCCGGCGACCCGGCCCAGCTCTTCTCGCCTGACCGGCACGAAGAGCTCTGGCAACTCCAGCGCGAACTGGACTTCCCCGGCACCGTGTACGGCGTACCCCGCGGCACGCCGATGCGCGACATCATGTCCCGCCAATCGACCTACTACGGCGCCCACCAGTCCGATCGCCTCCTCGAGTCGTGATCGCTGATCTCTGCTGCTCGACCCTGTGATCGCTGGGCGTGTTCCGTGATCGCTCGGCGCGTTCTTCGGCCAGGCGGTCGCCATCAACCGGTGGTGAGGTTGCGCAGTTCGAAGCGGCGTACTTGGGCAGGTGCCGTGCCCGCGCACGTCAGGCGGGCGTCGATGGTGTCGAGGTGGACCGACAGCTCGACGGTGATCGGGCCAGTGGTGGAAGCGAGCGTCACCAGCCAGCGGTGATTGGGAAGCTCCTGAACTGCTAGAGGACGGAGGTTGTCGACGGCAAGTGGTTGGCCGGCCGCACGCGCGAAGTGCTGCGCTGCTTGAACTGGTGGTGTGAACGCACCCGATCCACGGAGGAGATCGGGTACGACGGTGCCCTCGTCGTACCGCTTGGCGAGTTCGACGGCGCGGGTCACCGACACATGCCCGTAGAACAGCCCATGCGGCAGTACGACGACATTTGCCGCGAACCTGTCGCCGCCGATGTGACTGCATTCCCAGGTCCGGTCAGGGTAAGCAGCCGCCAACGCCGCAGCCACCGGCCGCCCCCGCACGGCACAACACGCGTCATGCCGCCCATGCGTGCACACCAAATACACCGGCTCGTGACTGACCGTCCCCCGGTCCGCACCCGCAAGCACATCCAGCACATGCTCATCCGCAGGCAACTCCCCCCACCGAACCGACTCCCGCCCCGGCCGGCAATCCACCACCCCCCACCGCCGCGCCGCCCCCCGATCCACCCGCCCAAACCGCCGAACCAACACCGCCCGAATCCCCAGTTCCCGACAAACCCGAGCAACCTCCACCCCCAACCCACCCGCACCCCAGACCGCCCCCACAGCACCTCCCGCGCCGACACCCCCAGCACTCCCCACGCCTGCGTACCCGATGCCGGGGCCTATCGCCTCGGCGCTCCCCTCGCGGGCAGCCTCACCGCGGGCGTTTCCTGTGCGGGGACGTTCCACGCCGAGGGCGGTTAGGGCGTTGCGGGGCCATGGCTGGTGGGACTCGATGAGGAGCCAGCGGGTGGCTGGTGGGGCGGAGGCGACGAGGGAGTCGCCGCGGAGGTCTGCCAGGGCGGCGCAGCCCGTCTCCGGTCGGTAGCCGCCTTCAGTACCCGCCACGCCTACTCACCTTAGTGATGCCCGCCCAGCCAGTCCGGGATGTTCACGAGGTGGTCGCGACCAGGACCGCCTCGGTGAGGAGGCGGCGTACTAGGACTAGTTGGTCGGGTTCGTCGAGGCCGGGGAGGGCGCCTACTTTGCAGTCGGTGCCGGAGCACAGTTCGGTGACCGCGTCGGCGGTGACGGCTGGCAGCGTGATGGTGCGGTCTGGGAGTTGGAGGACTACGGGGTCGCCGGGGATTACTCGGCAGCGGAGGCCGGTGCGGAGGCGGACCGTCGTACCGACTGCCAGGGAAGTGATGGAGGCTGCGTGGGCGAGGGGGGACAGCGGGGCTGGGCGGTTGCCGGACCAGGTGCGGCGTCTGAGGCGGGCGGCGAGGGCGTCGGGGGTCGCCGATTGGATCTGGCGGATGAAGAGGTCGGCCACCTCGGGGAGCACCTTGCTCAGCTGGTCTGGATCGCCTGGGTCGAAGCCGAGGGGTAGAGCGGTCCGGAGCGATGCCTCGTCGGCGGCCAGCGCGGCTAGCTCTTGCACGAGGAGGTAGCGCGTCAGGGTGTGCAGTCCGATGGTCAGATGTGCACTGACTCCGCCGAGCGCTTTGGCTGAGTGGAGGAATCCGCGTGGCACGTAGAGGGCGTCGCCCGGTCGGAGCACGTCGTCGATCACTGGGGACTTGTCGCGCGCGGCCGCGGCTACTGCCTTCGAGTGGTCGGTCCAAGGCTGGTTGCGCAGCGGGTCGACGTGGACCGGCTCGTGTACGGTCCAGTGCTTCTCGCCCGCTACCTGCAGGACAAAGACGTCGTGTACGTCGTAGTGCGCCGAGAAGCCCTGTGACTCGGCCGGAGTGATGTACGCGTTGATCTGGACCGGATGACCTGCGTCGGCCGAGAGTTGGGTCGCGAAGTCGACCAGGGCCGGCCAGGTGCGGTGTAGAGCTTGCAGTACGACGGTGTGGCCGCTGGCGAACAGCGAGGCCACCTTGTCGTCGCGGATCTGGTCCGCGATGTCCGCGCCGACACCGCCCGGCCCGGTGAACTGTCCGTCGCCGATGACCGCGCCGTTCTTGGCGATCCGCAGGAACGGGGTCCGGAGGCCGCGGCGGGACAGGAGCTCGTCGGCGGCTTCCAGGGTGAACAGGTCGTCGTACGGCGCGGGGAGGTCCGGGCCGTGGGACAGCAGAGCGCGCGTACCCCAGTAGGAGTTCGCGAACTCGTCCAGATCACCCGCTACGCAGCGCCGGAGAGCCGGGCGCTCATCCGGCAGCGGCCCGGCTCCCGGCACCGTACTCACCAACTCCCAGCGCCCCCGCCCGCTCCACCATCAGCACCACCGTCGGTCGCATTCGCGTCGGCGCCACCGTCCGCAGGACCCTCACCGCCGGCACCACCATCGGCCCCACCGTCCGCGCCGCCATCACTCGCGCCCGGGTTAGCCCCACCATCCGCCGGCCCTTCACCACCGGCACCGCCATCTGCACCTCCATCGGCTCCGCCGTCAGTGCCACCAGGAGTCGCACCGCCGTCGGCTGGGCCTTCGCCACCGCCATAGCCACCCGCACCACCGTCGGCGCCACCATCTGTGCCGCCCGCTGTCGCGCCACCATCCGCTAGGCCTTCACCGGCGCCGCCGTCTGCACCACCGTCGGCACCGCCATCCGTGCCGCCGGGAGTTGCGCCGCCATCCGCTGGACCCTCGCCGGCGCCGCCGTCTGCTCCGCCGTCAGTGCCGCCCGGGGTCGCGCCGCCGTCCGCTGGGCCTTCACCGGCGCCGCCATCTGCGCCACCGTCAGCACCGCCATCCGTGCCGCCCGGAGTTGCGCCGCCATCCGCTGGGCCTTCACCGGCACCTCCGTCTGCACCACCGTCGGCGCCGCCGTCGGTGCCGCCTGGGTTCGCGCCGCCGTCGGCTGGGCCTTCGCCGCCGGGCGAGCCTCCGTATCCGCCGGCGCTGCCGTCGGCTCCGCCATCCGTCCCACCCACGGTCGCGCCGCCGTCCGCGAGACCCTCTCCGCCGTCGGATGAGGTGTTGATGTCTTCGTCGTTCAGACCCATCGTGCTGCTCCCTTTTCGCGAATGGCCAGGAAGAGTGCCGGGCAAGGAGCAGGGCACTCGGGACCATCCTGTGCGCAAAGTGGGGGTGGACTAAACCCCTCAGGGATTACAGCGCCAACTCGGTTCTACGGCGAACGTCGCACGACCTCGATCGCGGCCGCGAAGCCGCGCCGCGGGCGGTCAGGACGTGAGATCGCGCCACACCTTCGCGAAGCTGTCAGTGACGTCCTCGGGCCGGACCGCGATCCGCAGCCAGTCCGGTCCGAGCCCCGGGAACGTGTCCCCGCGCCGGACCGCGAATCCACGCTCTCGCAGGGATTCCCGCAGTACGGCGCCACCCGCGACCCGCACAAGCACGAACGGCCCCCGCGGCACGCCATACGTCGCGACCGGTATCGCGACCCGGGACCCGCCTGACCCCTCGACCCCGGATCCGGCAGGGTCTCCACGCCCAGAGGAGCCCAGGACCCCAGACCCTGCAAAGCCGCCGACCTCGGATCCGGCCGAGCCCTCGACACCGGCCGCGGCAGAACCCGCGCTCCTCGAGCCGGCAAAGCCCTCACCGTCCAAGCGTTCGATCCCGGACTCGGCAGAGCCGCCGACGTCGGATCCCACGGAGCCCAGGATCCCGGATCCGGTCGAGCCAACGATCCCGGACCCGGTCGAACCTCCGAGCCCAGACCCGGACGCGCGCACGGAGCCGGAGCCGGAGCCAGAGCCAGAGCCAGAGCCGGCAAAGCCTCCGCCCGCGGACCCGATCGAGCCGCCGATCCCGGATCCGGTCGAGCCGATGATCTCGTGTCCGGACGAGTCCCGGACCCCAGACCCGGACGAGGCCGGGAACCCGAACCCGGTCGAGGCCGGGAATCCGGACCAGGTCGAGGCCGGGAACCCCGATCCGGTTGGGGCTCCGAGGCTGGGGCCGGTTGGACGCCAGAGTCCCAGGCTCTCGAGTAGGTGGGCGCGGTGGCGGTCGATCTCCAGGGCTGCTTGGGCCGCCTCGGCTGCGGCTTGTTTGTTGCTGCAGGCAATTGCTGCGGCGAGGGCAGGTGTGGACACGGGCCAGTGCGGCTGGACGGCGGCCAGCTGCTCGATCAGGCCCGGCGCCGCGAGCACATACCCGACCCGCAGCCCGGCAAGCCCCCACGTCTTCGTCAGACTCCGGATCACCACCAGCCCGGGGATCGACGCGCCCGCGAGCGACTCAGGTTCACCCGGCACCGCGTCCATGAACGCCTCGTCGACGACCAGGACCCGGTCCGGACGGGCGAGCTCCCGCAGGTCGTCGGCGCGATGCAGGACCGACGTCGGGTTGGTCGGATTGCCGATCACCACGAGATCGGCGTCCCCCGGCACCGCCCGCGGATCGAGGACGAACCCGTCCTCGGGACGCAGGATCACCCGGTCGACCACATGCCCGGCCGACCGGAGCGCCGCCTCGGGTTCGGTGAACTGTGGATGAACCACCACCGCATGCCGCGGCCGGAACGCCCTCGCGATCAGTACGAACGCCTCCGCCGCACCCGCGGTCAGCAGGACCCGATCGGGCGCGACCCGGTGCCGCGCGGCGATCGCGGCGACGGCCGCGTCCTGCCGTGGGTACGCCGCCAGGTCCGTCAGGCTGCTCGTGATCTCCTCGATCAGCCACGGCGGCGGTGTCCCCGCCCGAACGTTGACGGCGAGATCGACCAGACCGTCGCCGACCTCGAGGTCGCCGTGATGCTCCAGATCAAACCCATCCAGCACCCCTGGAGGCTAGCGGCTCCGGCCGGATTCCGGACCAGGAAGTCCGCGCAGTGGTCGTCAGCGCGGGGTCACCGTGTAGCGGCGGTTCTGGAGGGAAGGGTTGCGCTTGCGTACGTCGGCCAGCCGCTCCACCGAGATCTCCGCGACCGCATGCCCGTCCGACTCACCCACGGACGCCACTGCGATCCCCTGCGGATCGATGACCTGACTGAGACCGCAGTACTTCTTCCCGTTCTGCGCAGCGGCCGCCACATATGACGTGTTCTCCACCGCGCGAGCAGTGAGCAGTGTGGTCCAGTGGTGCTCCTTCAACGGCCCACGAACCCACGCCGCCGGAACGACGAGCACCTGCGCACCAGCGTCGATCAACGCACGCGACAGCTCAGGAAAGCGCAGGTCGTAGCAAGTCATCAGCCCCAGCGACACGTCGCCGACCTTGACGACCACCGGCGCCACGTCGCCTGACGTCAGCTGATCCGACTCCTTGTACCCGAAGGCGTCGTACAGATGGATCTTGCGGTACGCACCGAGCAGCGACCCGTCCGCACCGACGGCCAGCAGCGTGTTGTACGGACGGTGCTGGTCACAACTGCGCTCGAACATCCCGGCCACGATCGCCACGCCGTGCTCGACCGCGGACTTCCGCAGCGTGTCGACGAACTCCCCGTCCAGCGCCTCCGCGGCCTCCGCCACCGAGCCGCCTTCGACGGCGAAGTCGGACATCATCGCTTCCGGGAGTACGACGAGGTCCGGCCGGCTCTGCGCCGCGTCGGCGACGAGACGCGTCACCAGGTCGCGGTTGGCGGCCTTGTCGTCACTGCTGGCGGTCTGCACCACGGCGATCTTCACTTCTCCATGGTGCCGCAAAGAGCCGGTCTGGTGCCGATGGGAGACTGCCTTCGTGGAGTTCGACGCGCTGGTGCTCGCTGGGGGTGGGTCGACCCGGTTCGGCGGGGTGGACAAGGCGATGCTGGTGCTCGACGGCGTCACGCTGCTCGACCGAGTGCTGACGGCAACCGGTGACGCGGCGTCGACCGTGGTGGTCGGCCGGGTCCGCACGACCTGCCGCCCGGTCGCCTGGACCGTCGAGGATCCACCGGCCGGTGGTCCGGTGGCGGGGATCGCGGCCGGGCTGACCCAGGGCAGCGCGCCGGTCGTCGTCCTGCTGAGTTGCGACCTGCCCTGGCTGACGAAGGACGACGTCGCACAGTTGCTCGACGGACTCGGTGACCACGACGGCCACGGGCTGCGGGACACGGATGGCCGCGAACAGCGGCTCGCGGCCGCGTACCGCCGTACGGCGCTCACCGAAGCGATTCGGCAGATCGGGGATCCCCGCGACAAGTCGGTACGCCGCCTGCTCGCGGGACTCGATCTCGCCTGGTCCGCCCCCACCCGAGCCGGCGACGACGTCGACACCTGGTCAGATCTGGATGACTGAAAACCGGTGGACACCCCTCCTAGCGTGAGGCTGTGGATATCGCGGAGATGGTGGCCAAGGCGGCGCCGGGGAGCGAAGTCACCGAAGTCGTCCAACGGACCGGCGGCCAGCTGAGCACAGTCTTCGAGGTACGGCGAGCGGACGCCGACCCGCTGATCGTGAAGGTGTACGCGCCGGAGTGGGCCTGGAAGCAGGCCAAGGAAGTCCACGTCTACCGGCTGCTGGCCTCGGAACTGAACGGCTCGATCCCCCGCGTGATCCACGCCGACGAGCAGGACTCGTTCACAGTCCTGACGAAGCTCGACGGCGTACCGCTGTCGGAGCACGAGCCGCCTGACTGGCGAACGACGTACGCCGAGCTCGGGGAACTGCTCGCCCGCGTGCATCGCATCCCGCAGCCGGCGTACGGGTATCTGACCGATCGGATCCTCGATCCGTTGCCGGACAACGACCAGTACATGCGCAGGCAGTTCGCCAAGAAGCTCGGTGAGTTCGAGCAGCTCGGCGGAGACCAGGCACTGCGCGAGAAGATCGGCAAGTTCGCTGACACCCACCAAGGATTGCTGGCGAACAACGAAGCACCCGTCCTGTGTCACAACGATTTCCACGAGGGCAACGTGCTCGTGGATCCGGCGACCGGTCGGGTGACCGGATTCATCGACGTCGAGAACGCGATCGCCGCCGACCCGCTGATCGACCTCGCGAAGACCGTGTCGTACTCGATCCGCGGCAACGCCGACAAGCTCGCCGGCCTGATCGACGGGTACGGCGTCCTCCCGGCCGACTGGGAAGACCGGCTCGCGCTGTACCGCGTCTACCACTCGCTCGAACTATGGGACTGGTTCGCGTCGATAGGCGAGACCACTCACCTCGACAGCATCGCCGCGGAGCTGGCTGAGCTGGTCAACGGCTGACGGTACGGTGGGCAGCATGCGAGCTGTCGTATGTGAGGGTGCCGGTGGGGTCGAGGTTCTGACGGTCGGCGAGATCGAGGATCCGCGGCCGGCCGTCGACGAGGTCGTCATCGACGTGGTCGCCGCTGGGGTGAACCGGGCCGATCTGCTGCAGCGGCAAGGGTTCTATCCACCGCCGCCCGGCGCACCGGGGACGATCGGGCTCGAGGTGTCCGGCACGATCTCCGCGGTCGGTGCCGAGGTCGAGGGCTGGTCCGTCGGCGACGAGTGCTGCGCGCTGCTCGCCGGTGGTGGCTACGCCGAGAAGGTCGCCGTACCGGCTCCGCAGGTGATGCCGGTGCCGGAGGGGCTCGACCTGGTCAGTGCCGCGGCGCTGCCCGAGGTGGTCGCCACGGTGTGGTCGAACGTGTTCATGACCGCGCATCTCAAAGCAGGCGAGACGCTGCTCGTGCACGGCGGCTCGTCCGGGATCGGCTCGATGGCGATCCAGCTCGGGGTCGCGCACGGCGCGCGGGTGCTGACCACGGTCGGCAGCAAGGACAAGATGGAGTTCTGCACCCGGCTCGGCGCGGATGTCGCGATCAACTACAAGGAAGCCGAGTGGGCGTCGGTGGTCCAGGAGGCGACCCGTAAGGCCGGGGCCGACGTGATCCTCGACATCATCGGCGCGAAGTACCTGACCGACAACGTGAAGACGCTCGCGTACGACGGTCGCCTGGTGGTGATCGGGATGCAGGGTGGCACGAAGGGCGAGCTGGATCTCGGCCGGCTGATGAGCCGCCGCGGCTCGATCACCGGCACCGGCCTGCGAGTCCGCTCGGTCCAGGACAAGGGCCGCATCCTCGCCGAGGTCGTCGGCCACGTCTGGCCGCTGATCGCCGAGAAGAAGGTCCACCCGATCGTCCACGCCACCTACCCTCTCGCCGAGGTGGCCCGCGCCCACCAGGACCTCGAGGAATCCACCCACCTCGGCAAGATCCTCCTGACCCTCTAGGCGGACGGCAGGTTGGCGGCCAGCCAGTCCGGGTCGGGCTCGACCAGTTGGATGACATCGAGCCAGGTGCCTGCTGGGTCGCGGACGAAGAAGTGGCGCTGGCCGAAGACCTCGGTGACCGGCTCGGTCTCCAAGGCGACGCCGGCTTCGGTGAGCGCGGCGGCAACCTTGTCCACGTCGTCGACGATGAAGCCGAAGAGGGTAGAGCTCTCCTGAGCAGCGGACACCGCGGCCGGGACCGTCGCGTGGCCGCGCTCGCAGATGGCCAGCTCCCAGTCCGCTTCGCCCCGGCGCAGGGTGATGAACCAGCCGAGGTCGATGGCGATCCGCAGGTCGAAGTACTGCTGGTAGAAGGCGGCGACCTCTGCCGTGCGGTCGGTGACCACGGTCGCGCCGAATGCCGCAGGTTGCATACGGTTCTCCTAATCACTACAGGTGTCGTTGTTGTGTACGACAGTTGTAGTGGATCCCTGCTAGCCTTGTCAACATGCCCAGCAACCCCGAACGCCGGACCCAACTCGCCGACGCCGGCCTCGCGGTCCTCGCGGAGGCCGGCGCCCGCGGCCTGACCCACCGCGCCGTCGACGCCGCCGCCGGCCTCCCCGCCGGCACCGCGTCCAACTACTTCCGTACGCGCGACGCCCTGCTCGGTGCCCTCGGTGAGCGCATCTTCGAGCGGCTCGCGCCTGACCAGGCGGTGATCGAGCCACTCGCCGAGCGAGCGCCGAGCCTCGACCTGATGACCGACTACGTCCGCTACATCGTCGAGCGACTGCTCGGCCGCCCGGAACTCTCCCTCGCCCTGCTCGAACTCCGCCTCGAAGCCGCCCGCCGGCCGGGTCTGCACGAGATCCTGTCCCGCACGATCAGGCAGGGCTTCGACGCCGACGTCGCCTTCAACGCGAACGCCGGCCTGCCGGGCGGCGCCGAAGAGATCCGCCTGCTGCACTTCGCCATCGACGGCCTGGTCCTCGACCAGCTCACCCCCGGCACCGGCCGCCCGTACGACGTCGACGCCGTCACCACCCGGCTGGTCAAGCGCCTGGTCCGCGAGGACTAGACCGGCCCCTTGACCGCCGCATACCGACCAGCGGCGAAGTACTTGTCGACGGCAACGATCTGATGTCGCTGAACCGCAACGCGGTTGCCGCCCTGCGCCGGCGAAGGATCGGCTAACCGGCCTGCGCGATCTCTGGGTAGGCAACGGCGTACGGCGGTGTGCTTGTGACTCGCCATTGACCGCAGGCACACCGCTGGTACACGACCAGGCCTTCGCTCACCTGATGGGAGGACACCGCGTTCCAGCGGTGCCGATGGACTTCGTTTCCGGCTGTCATGGGTCCATCGTGATGTAATGGCATTATGCATCTCAACCCTTACGGCGCGGACGCGGTCCTGCTCGCGGTCAACCTGGCCACCCGTCCCGCGACCACGCCCGAGGAGCTGGCCGAGCGCTGCGAGGAGAGTGGTGTCGAGAGCCGCCTGGTCCGTGAGCGCCGCGTCACCGCCGCAGACCTGGCGGCCGTCCGCGTCGCCCTCGACGAGTGGCTCGCGGTCGTGGACGCGACCGACGAGCAGACGCGGGTCGACCTGATCAACGCGATGCTGGCCAAGTACACCGAGCATCCGCGCCTCACCAACCACGCCGGCGACGGCTGGCACATGCACTATCGGCCCGACAAGGTCCCGGTCGGCCGGCTGGTCGCGACGCTGATCAGCACGGGGACCGCGCTGCACCTGGCCGGCCGTGGCATCACCCGGCTCGGACGCTGCGCGGCAGACGGCTGCAACACCGTGTACGCCGACCTCTCGCGCACCGGCCGGCAGCGGTACTGCAGTCCCGCCTGCGCGAACCGGGACGCGGTCCGGCGCCATCGCGCGCGGACCGCCTGAGTTGTCCACAACCGTCCGTTCGGGGGTGCGCACGACCGATCTAGGATGGGCAAATGACCGAGAGCAGCAGCGAGAGCCAGGCAGTGCCGATGGCCGGTGCGCGGACCGAGGACGGCAAGGTGCTGATCGTCGGGCCGGACGGAATGGCCGTCGAGGGGCCGCCGCGCTCCGAGCGTGACCGTGACGAGCACGACGAGCAGGACGAACCGCGCTCGGTGACCGAGCTGGTCGAGCAGCCGGCCAAGGTAATGCGGGTCGCCAACATGATCCGCAACCTGCTCGAGGAAGTGAAGTCCGCTCCGCTCGACGAAGCGTCGCGGCAGCGGCTGAAGGCGATCCACGAGGCGTCGATCAAGGAGCTCGAGACCGGCCTCGCGCCCGAGCTGGTCGAAGAGCTCGAACGCCTCAGCCTCGACTTCACCGACGACACCACGCCGACCGAGGCCGAGCTGCGGATCGCGCAGGCCCAGCTGGTCGGCTGGCTGGAAGGCTTGTTCCACGGCATCCAGACCGCGCTGTTCGCCCAGCAGATGGCGGCCCGCCAGCAGCTGGAGCAGATGCGGCGCGCACTCCCCGGTGGCCAGCAGCTGCCGGCCGAGGACGACGTCCCCGGCTTCCCCGGTGCACCGCAGGCGGGCAACACCGACGGTCCGGGCAGCGGCGGGATGTACCTGTAGTCCCTTAATTCAAAGGCTGAAACAACTCTTCGAGGACGGCGGCGACGCCGTCCTCGTCGTTTGCCGGGCACACGACGTCGACCACTGCCAGTACGTCGGCGTGCGCGTTGGCCACGCCGTACGACGTCCCCGCCCAGGCCAGCATGGGCAGATCGTTGACGGAGTCACCGAACGCGATCGTCTCGGCGGCCGAAATCCCTTGGTCCGCAGCGAAATCGGCCAGCATCGCGGCCTTGGAGACACCGCTGGCCGAGATCTCCACCAGACTGTGACCACCGCTGTGACTCGCGGTCACCCGATCGCCGACGACCGGCCCGATGCGGGCGAGAAGTTCGTCGGAGTGCCAGCTGGGATGGCGGACCAGCAGCTTGGCGGCCGGCTCGGACAGCAGGACATCGATGGCCGCGACCAGCGTGTCGTCCGGCTTCGGCCAGCGGTTCAGGTAATTCGGTTCCTGTCCGTAGCGGTCCGGTCGCTCGATGGCGAACTCCACCTCGGGAATCTCCGTACGGATCGCCCGCGCCACCTCGAGGGCGACCGTCGGGTCGATCAACCGGGTCCGGATCGCCTTGCGGCGCACGACGTCGTACAGAATGGCGCCGTTGGCAACTATCGCGACACCGTGGTCGCCGACCAGGTCAGCCAGATCGTGCAGCCAGCGAGGTGGCCGCGCGGTGACCATCACGAAAACACTTCCGGCGTGCTGGGCCGCGAGCACCACGGCACGGGTGCGCTTCGACACCGTTCCGTCGCTGCGGACCAGCGTTCCGTCGAGATCGGTGGCGATCAGGCGGGGAGGGCGAGGGCTGTCGGTGGCGGTCACCCGGCTACCGTATCCGGAGGTTTCATTACTCCTCCCGGCACGTCCGGCGCAAGCCATCGGACCTCGGTTTCAGACGTTTCTGACTTATCTGATTGAGCTTTTGACAACGTCATCAGACCGTTACGGCAGGATGCTGCAAAGGCAGCAAGTTCCCCTGCGCAGCCCGGTTTGCGCGTGATTTCATGCGTTGGTCTGGCGGGGAACCGGGGGCGATTCGGCCGCGTCGTAAGCCTGTTCTGGATCAGCGCGACTGATGCAGCCCCACCAACCCTCAACAACACACAAACGCCGTCAAACCGTTGCGGAATTGGCTGCAACCAAATCCGCGGTAGCGGCGTCAACAGTTATGGATCGGTGCGTCCCGCGCCCGGGACGACACGGTGGGTCCGGCAACAGTTCGCCGGTCCATCAGCTAGTGGATCCGTAGGGCCGAACGTCGTTCGCCGTTCGTTCACACGGGTCCTGATACTTGGGGAGCCTTGATGACCGTCAACAGCGCCAATCTAGCGGGGCCGGGGGGCAATAGCTCCCGAGCGGCTGTCGACACATCTTCCACCAGGGAAGGGGCGATGACCGGCTGCATCGCTCGTTCGGACATTTTCCAGCACCGCCTGATGGAAGAGCCGCCGCCCGCGTCCGCCACCCGTCGCACCCGGGAGCGGTACGAGCAACTGGTGCGCGAGGCGAAGGCATTGTGCGCTTCGTGCCCGCTGTTCACCGACTGCTTGTACAGCGCCGTCGCCGAGCACGACGTGAGTGGCTTCGTCGCCGGAACCACCGCCGCACAACGGCGTTCGATCCGTAACCTGCTCGACGTCGAGGTCCAGGCCGACGACTTCGACCAGCTCGCCGGTGCCCGCGGCACCCGCCGGCCGGTCAGCCACGAGGAGGTCCTGCGGCTGCGCACGCAGTACCCGAACGACAGCCTGGAGTCCCTGGCGATGCGGCTGGGATGCTCGCTGTCGACGGTCAAGCGGCACCTGCGCCGCGCCCGCCGCGGACAGAGCCCGGTCGCCAAGACGCCGCGGCCGCGCCCGGAGGTCAACGCCGTCCTCGACGCGTTCGACACGGTGATCGACCACCAGCACAGCCGGCCCCGCCGGACCGGCAGCAGCCGGGTCGCCTGATCCGATACTCGGCCCGCCAGCGGACTATCGGAAGAAGGGCCCGGAATCTCTGTACACACAGGGATTCCGGGCCCTTCGCTTGCCTACGGCAATTTCAGGTTGTCAAGCCTTTCGATGCTGACCGAAAGGCCTGGCCTCAGAACCAGCGGTTGAGGACGGCCGCGACGCCGTCGTCCTGGACCGACTTGGTCACCTCGTCGGCGGCGGCCTTGACCTCGTCCGGCGCCGACCCCATCGAGATCCCGCGACCGGCGTAGGTCAGCATCTCGATGTCGTTGCGTCCGTCCCCAATCGCGAGCAGGCCGGACGGGTCGAGGTCGTACTGCGCCAGGGCGACCTTCAGCCCGGTCGACTTGTCCACACCCTCGGGCGCGATGTCGAGCCAGGCGGTCCAGCCGACGAAGTAGCTCACGCCGTGCAGACCGA
The DNA here is from genome assembly GCF_055586945.1 of Kribbella sp. NPDC048837. Classification (NCBI taxonomy): domain Bacteria; kingdom Bacillati; phylum Actinomycetota; class Actinomycetes; order Propionibacteriales; family Kribbellaceae; genus Kribbella; species Kribbella sp. NPDC048837. The sequence goes on along the minus strand of NZ_JBVJHF010000002.1, from coordinate 32,010 downwards.
GGCGCTCGGCCAGCCGGACGAAGTCGGCCTCGGACTGCTCCGGGTCCCGGATGATCAACCGGGTCACGGGCTCCGGCGCGAGCTCGTCGTCGTTGACCACCCGGATCATCGCACCGGTGCCGAGATCACCGTCCGGGAACGGCGCGGTGACCAGGTAGCTGCCGTCGTGCTCCTCGACCGCCATCCGGGCGTTCGGGGCGTACTTGCGCACCGAGGCGATCACCGTCGTCGGATCGAACGTCCGCTCGTCCACGACCTTGCCGTCCGGGAACCGCATCGTCCGCGCGCCGTTGCTACAGACAACGAATCCGCCGGCCGGCAGGCCGAACCGCTCGGCCACCGGCTTGGTGGTCGACCAGGCCCGGCCGGTCGCCAGGATCACCGGCACCTGGGCGGCGGTCCGCCGGACCGCGTCGATGACCGCCGGCGAAATCCCTTCGTCGTGGTCGATCAGCGTTCCATCGATGTCCAGGGCAACGGCCGTCGGCCGCGGTCCGTCCGTCATCGACCGACCGGTTCGAGGACCTCGCGGCCGCCGAGGAACGGGCGGAGGGCGGTCGGCACCCGGACGGAGCCGTCGGCCAGCTGGTGCGTCTCCAGGATGGCGACGATCCAGCGGGTGGTGGCCAGCGTCCCGTTCAGCGTCGCGACCGGCTGCGTCTTCCCGTCGGCGTCCCGGTGCCGGATGTTCAGCCGGCGGGCCTGGAAGTCGGTGCAGTTCGACGTCGAGGTCAGCTCCCGGTACCGGCCCTGCGTCGGCACCCAGGCCTCGCAGTCGAACTTCCGGTACGCCGAGATGCCGAGGTCACCGGTCGCGGTGTCGATCACCCGGTAGCACAGCTCCATCTTGTCGAGCATCTCCTTCTCCCAGCCGAGCAGCCGCTGGTGCTCGGCGGCGGCCTCGTCCAGGCTGCAGTAGGAGAACATCTCGACCTTGTCGAACTGGTGGACGCGGATGATCCCGCGGGTGTCCTTCCCGTGCGACCCGGCCTCCTTGCGGTAGCAGGACGACCAGCCGGCGTACCGGATCGGGCCGTTGGACAGGTCGAGGATCTCGTCCATGTGGTAGCCGGCCAGGGCGACCTCCGACGTACCGGTCAGGTACAGCTCGGGGTCCTCGAGCCGGTAGACGTCGTCGTGGGCCGACAGGTAGCCGGTGCCGCCCATCACCTCGGGCTTGACCAGGGTCGGCGTGATCATCGGGGTGAAGCCGGCCTCGACCGCCTGCTGGATCGCCAGCTGCAGCATGCCCAGCTGGAGCAGCATGCCGGCGCCCTTGAGGAAGTAGAACCGCGAGCCGCTGATCTTCGCGCCGCGTTCCATGTCGATCGCGCCGAGCAGCTCGCCCAGCTCGAGGTGGTCGCGCGGCTCGAAGCCCTCGGCGGCGAAGTCGCGCGGCTTGCCGACCTCCTCGACCACGACGAAGTCGTCCTCGCCGCCGACCGGGGCCTCGTCGGAGACCAGGTTCGGCAGCGCGCGGGCGAGCTCGTCGAAGCGGTTCCCGGCCTCGTTCGCGGCGGCCTCGTTCGCCTTCACCTCGGCGGCCAGGGTCTTGGTCCGGTCCAGCAGCGCGGTGCGCTCGTCGCCCTTGGCCTGGGCGACCTGCTTGCCGAGCGACTTCTGCTCGGCCCGGAGCGCCTCGAAGGCGGAGATGGACGATCGACGCTCACTGTCGGCCACCAGGATCTGGTCGACCAGGTCCGCACTCTCACCGCGCTTGGTCAGGGCCGCGCGCACGACATCGGGGTTCTCACGGAGCAGTTTCGCGTCAATCACACCCCGAGGGTATCGGGGCGTGTCACGGACGGCGAAGTCTATTCGGGATGATGTGGTGTGCTTCATCGAGAGTCGATGGTGCATTCAGCGGTGGTCCAGGCGTTCGCTGGCAAGGCGGAGGAGGAGCGCGATGCGGAGCATCGCGCGACGACGACAACGCCGCCAGCAGGCGTCTGGGGCGCCGCTGGATGTGCCGGCGGCTCTCGATGAAGCACGACTGCAGGCGATCATCGAGGGGGATCTGAGCGGGTCATGAACCACCATCCACCCAGTCCGGTCGGCCGTGCGTTCACGGTCGTCCTGGGTGCGCTGCCGTTCGTGGTGATCACCCTGCTCGTCTTCCGGCACTGGCCGCCGCTGGAGCGCTGGGACGAGTCCGTCTCGGCCCGGGCCGCGGCGTACGGCGCCACCCACGAGAGCGTGATCGACTTCTGGCAGGTGGTCGGCGCGGTCGTCCTGCCGTGGACGTCACGGGCGGTGGTCGTCGTGGTGGCGGCGTACCTCTGGCACCGCCGGGCGCGGGTGCTGGCGTTCTGGCTGCTGGTGTCCGCCGGGGCCGAGCTCGCCCTGGTCCAGGCGGTCAGGTACATCTTCGAGCGGCCCCAGCCGGCCCAGGCGCTGGTCGACCCCGACGGCTGGTCGTACGTCTCGGGCCATGCGGCCGCCGCGTTCGTGATGGCCGGCGCACTGGGCGTCGTGCTGCCGTCGGTCCGGGGCTGGCGACGCCGGTTCCGGTTGCTGGTGATGCTGCCGACGATCGCGGTGGTGTGGATCGCGTCCGCCGACCGGATCGCGCTGAACGTGAACTACGTGTCGGACGTGCTCGGCGGGTGGGCGCTCGGCCTGGCGATCCTGACCGCCACGTCGATCGGGTTCGGTCTCCGGCCCGGGCTGCGCCGGCGGCGCCGCCGCACGCCGGCGGAGAGCGACGGTACGACGATCCCGCCGCGGGCCGCCGTGATCGTGAACCCGATCAAGGTCGGCGACGGCGTGGCGTTCCGGCGGAAGGTGACCCGGGCGCTCTCGGTCCGCGGGTACGACGACCCGTTGTGGCTGGAGACCCGCGTGGACGACGCCGGGAACGCGATGGCCAAGCGGGCGATCGAGAACGAGTCGGATCTGGTGCTGGTCGCCGGCGGTGACGGTACGGTCCGGGTGGTCTGCGCGGCGCTGGCGCACACCGGGATCCCGGTCGGAGTGATCCCGGCCGGCACCGGGAACCTGCTGGCCCGGAACCTGCACATCCCGCTCGACCTGGACGACGCGCTGGAGCGGATCCTGGACGGCCGGGACCGGCGGATCGACCTGGTCCGCGTGCGCGGCGACGAACTGGACACGGACCGGTTCGCGGTGATGGCCGGGCTCGGGCTGGACGCGGCGATCATCTCGGACGCGCCGCCGCATCTGAAGGCGCAGATCGGCTGGACGGCGTACCTGGTGTCGGCGGCGAAGAACATCAACCACCCGTCCGTGCGGGTGCGGCTCGCGCTGGACGACGCGGAGCCGATCGACCGGCGAGTCCGGACGGTCGTGATCGGCAACGTCGGGATGCTGCAGGCGAACATCCCGCTGCTGCCGGACGCGCGGCCGGACGACGGGCTGCTCGATGTCGTGGTGATCGCTCCGCGCCGGGTGACGCAGTGGCCGATCGTCGTCTGGCGGCTGCTGACCCGGACGAACCGGACGGACATGTACCTGGAGCGGTTCACCGGGCGGAAGGTGGAGATCACCGCGGCGGTCGACGTCCAGCGTCAGTTGGACGGCGACCCGATCGGCCCCGGCCGCCACCTGACCGCCGAGATCGAGCCCGGCGCACTCACCGCACGAGTCCCCAAGCGCCGCTAACCCACCCCTCCGCGCGATCAGTTGCTGGGCTTCTGCTCCGACTCTTTGCGGAGGGTCTCGATCGCCTCTTCTTCCTCGGGCGACAGCTTGGCCTCGCTCGCGAACGCCTTGATCTCCTTGGCGTACGTCCGCGCGTCGGCCCGGCTGTTGATCGACGTCAGCACGACCCCGTCACCCTTGTCGTCCAGCAGCGCCATCGACCACGACAACTTCCCGCCGGTGTCGCCGAACGCGTCGTAGCGGACCACCGCCAGGTGCTGCAGCGTCTCGCGCAGCTCCCCGCGGGTGACCTCGATCTCCTTGCCCAGTTTGCGGAGCTCGGAGCGGACCGTGCCGGGCTTGGCCTCCGGCTGCTGCGGCTCCGGCTCGGGCGCCGGTGCCGGCGGAACTCCGGCCGACTTGGACGTGCCGGTGTTCGCCCGCAGGGCCTGGATGGCGAACACCAGGGCGAGCACCGCCACGAACAGAGCGGCGATTCCGAATGCACCGGCTAACGACGAAGACACGCTCGGAAGCCTAAGGCATGAGCTGTTATGCCTGAGTATTCAGGTGACTGCGGAGAGTGCGCGGTGAGACCACACAACGTGTCATCCGCCCAGGCCACGTAGATTCTCGGCGTGACTCATTTGCCTGACCAAGGTCCCCAACCTGGTGTCCACGACCTGGGATACGCACGCCTCGACACCGATCGGCTCGAGCGCACCGGCGACGCCGAGGTGGTGTACGGCGCCGGCAAGACGCCCAGCCAGGTGGTCGAACTGCTGCGCACACTGCACACCACTCACCCCGGTCACGCCGTACTGGCGACCCGGCTGACGGTCGAGGCCCAGGAGGCGGTCGCCGCAGCCCTGCCCACCGCGGTGGTCGATCCGGTCGGGCGTACGGCGGTCCTCGGTGCGGCGCCCGTACTGCGTGGGACCGTCGCCGTGGTCGCGGCGGGTACGTCGGACGCCCCGGTCGCGGCCGAGGCTGCGACGACGGCCGAGGTGTTCGGGGCGAACGTCGACCGGATCACCGACGTGGGCGTCGCCGGGCTGCACCGGGTGATGGGGGTGCGGGAGCGCCTCGACGCGGCGGACTGCCTGATCGTCGTGGCCGGCATGGAGGGTGCGCTGCCGAGCGTGGTCGGCGGACTCGTCGGCGTACCGCTGGTCGCCGTACCGACGTCGGTCGGGTACGGCGCTTCGTTCGGTGGGCTGGCCGCGTTGCTGGCGATGCTCAACTCATGCGCGCCGGGGGTGTCCGTGGTGAACATCGACAACGGCTTCGGTGCCGGCGTGTTCGCGGCCCGGGTGGCCCGTCGCTCCGCGCCTCGTGAGTCCAAGGAGACGCAGTGAGAATCGCCTGGATCGATTGCTCGGCCGGCGCCTCGGGCGACATGCTGCTCGGCGCATTCCTCGACGCCGGGGCTGACGTCGGCGTGGTCAACGCGGCCGTCGCGGCGGTGGATCCTTCGCTGTCCGTGAGCGTCGAGCGCGCCATGCGCCATCAGATCGCCGCCACCAAGGCCACGGTCGAGGTGCACGGAACACCGCACCCGGAGAGCGTCCTCGACAGCGGCCATGGTCATGGCCACGGCCACGGTCATGAGCACGGTCATCCGCCGACCCGGGCCTGGGCGGACGTGCGTCGCCTGCTGGAGGAGGCCAATCTGGCCGAGGCGGTCCGGGATCGCGCCCTGGACACGTTCGCCCGGCTGGCGCGGGCCGAGGCCTCGGCGCACGGGGTCGAACCTGACGCCGTGCACTTCCACGAAGTCGGCGCGCTGGACGCGATCGCGGACATCGTCGGCGTGGCCGCGGCCTCTGTCGCGCTGGACATCGACCGGATCGTCGTCTCGACGATCGCCCTCGGCGGCGGCACCCAGGTCCGCGGCCAGCACGGCGGCATCCCGATCCCGGGTCCCGCCGTACTCCACCTGCTCTCCGAGGCCGAGGCTCCGGTCACCGGCGGCGCCGCGGCGTACGAGATGACCACGCCGACCGGGGCGGCCCTGCTGGCGTCGCTCGCCGACGACTTCGGGCTGCTCCCGCCGATGCGGATCGAGCAGACCGGCGTGGGCGCGGGCGGGCGGGACCCGGTCGAGGTGCCGAACATCGTGCGCGTGGTGCTGGGTGAGTCGATCGAGGAGTCGTCCACCGAACTCGTGTACGAGACCAACGTCGACGACCTGGATCCGCGGATCTGGCCGCAGGTGCTGGCCCGGCTGATGGAGGCCGGCGCGGCCGACGCGTGGCTGACCCCGATCCTGATGAAGAAGGGCCGCCCCGCGCACACCCTGTCGGTCCTGGTCGGCAGCGCGAACGCCGAAGTGGTCCGCTCGGTCATCCTGGCCGAGACGTCCGCGATCGGCCTGCGGGAGTTCGGCATCCGCAAGCACGCCGCGGACCGGGAGTTCGCCTCGGTCGACGTCGACGGCCAGCGCATCCACGTGAAGATCGCCCGGTACGGCGGTCAGGTGGTCAACGTGCAGCCGGAGTACGACGACGTGGCCGCCGCGGCCGCCGCCCTGAAGAAGCCGGTCAAGACCGTCCTCGCCAAGGCGATCGCGGCCGGGCACGACCTCTGGGGCTAGCGGGCCTCGGCCTTCTGCGGAAGGGTCTTCTGTTTGCGGCGGGGCCAGTCGTACGGCCACCACTGGGCTCCGCCGCGACGGGCCCAGACGATCAGGCCGATCAGGACCGCGAGCTCGACGGCCGGGCAGATGGTGTCGCGGAGCCGCGCGCTGAACCACTCGAGGGAGTCGGACAGGCTCGCGGCGACCTGGCGTGCGTTCGGATCCCGGCCGGGGACGTACGCGATCGCGAGCATCGTCGTCCGGACCACCATCAGCCCGTCGACCTTCGAGGCGGCCACCGCGGCCAGCGCGACCCAGGCGATCAGGTCGTACCAGGGCAGTGAGTACATCGCGGTGAGGATCCAGGCGATCGCGTAGATCGCGGTGTAGCGGATCGCGGCCGGCGTCGGGTCGTCCGGATGCGTCTGCGGCACGATCGACTTCGGGAACACCTGCGTCAGCAGGATCGCGACCACGATCAGGCCGACCCACGCGAGGATCGCCAGGACGGTGCGCACCAACCCGTTCGGCAGGAACAGGGTGAAGAAGCTCAGCAGGACCTTGTGCGGCGTGCCGGTGGAGATGAACGAAGTCTGCGAGCGCGCCTGCTGGAACGCCTGCAGGCCGACCACGGCGTACAGACCGCCCATGGCGAGCGCACCGCCGCCGCAGAAGATCGCGGCCTTGCGCCGATCCGCGCGCAGCGACCACAGCATCGCCACACCGACCAGGCCGATGGACAGCTTGGTGCAGCCCGCGACGCCGATCAGGATGCCGGCCAAGAACACGTGCCGCCGGAACAGCACGAGCCCGATCACCGCGAACATCACCGCGATCGCGTCGTTGTGCGCCCCGGCCAGGACCGTCCACAGGATCAGCGGGTTCGCCAGGCCGAGCATGATCACGCGGCGCCGGTTCGGCAGGTTGGGACCGACGAGCTTGAGCAGCAGCAGCCCGGTGACGACGAGGCTGATCGCGACCGACAGTTGCAGCATCCACACGGTCAGCTGCATCGAGTCGCCGCCGATCAGCGACGCGATCCACTGGATCCACGTGGCGATCGGGCCGTACACACTCTTGGCGCCCTGCCACGGCCGCTCGGTCGCCGCGATCACCGGGTCGTAGCCGAGCCGGATCGTGTCCGCCGGGGCGGTCGTGTACGGATTGCCGCCGAGCGACATGATCCGGCCGTACGCCGCGTAGATCAGCACGTCGCCGGAGGCCATCGGCGGGACCAGCGTGATGGCCGCCGTCGTACCGATGCCGAGGGCAACCAATCGGTCGACCCGCGGGGCCCAGCCGTGCTTGAGCGCCTTGGTGGCCAGGAACACGCCGTACCCGCCGAGCAGGATGGCGACGTAGATCATCACCGTGACGAGCCAGTCGTTCGGCTTGCTGTCGAACCAGTACGACGGGAGCCAGGCGTGCCGGTTGGTCAGGGTCAGCACGACCACGGACGGGCCGAGCAGGCCGGCCGCGACGATCAGCGCCGCGCAGGCGAGGTAGAGCGCGACCGCACGACGCCCGAACCGGTCGCCCAACTGCCGGTCGGTGGTGGTTTCGCTGGTGCTCATTGCGACGATTTCCGCGGGAACAGGCTCCGCAACGACGGACCGCCACTGTCCACGGGCAGGGCGCTGCGCGCGGCGAGGGCGCGACGGACGTGCAGATACTGCTTGGCGCGGTGGAGCTGGCCGCGCAGATCCGTGCCGGTGGCCCGGTGCCGGACCTCGATCGGCACCTCGACGATGCGGAAGCCCTTGCGCCCGAGATCGATGCTCAGCGCGGTCTCGACCCCGAACCCGGCCGCCAGCGGCACGGCGGAGTCGAACGCGGCCCGGGTCAGGCAGCGCTGCCCCGACAGCGGCTGCTCCGGCGCCCAGCCGGTCGCCTCCTCGATCCCGGCGCGAGCCAGCCGGACGACGAACCCGTGCCCGCCGGCCTTCGAGCCGTCGGCCCGCACCTGCGCCGGCAGCGTGCCGATGGTCATGTCGGCCTGACCGGTCTGCACCGGCTCGATCAGCGGCGCCGCGGCCGTCGCGGAGTCGGTCAGGTCGGCGTCGAGGAACAGCAGGTGCCGCGGCCGGGCGCCGTCCCGCTGCGCGACCGCCGCCGCCCCGGTCTCCATCGCCGCCGCCTTCCCCCGGTTCCGGTCGTGGCGGACGACGACTGCCCCGGCGCGCTCGGCGGCTTGCGCCGTCCGGTCCGCGGAGCCGTCGTCGACGACCACGACCAGGTCCACCCCGATGATCTTGTGCACCGCGTCCACCGTGGCCGCGATCCGCTCCGCCTCGTCCTTCGCCGGGATCACACAGGCGACGGCACGCTGATAAGGCTCGGATGGCAGATCATGACCGGACACAGCACCGCAGCCTAGTTCCTTCCCAGCCGATCGACCGCGTCAGATCCCGGCTGCTGTGGATATCTCGTTCTTTCGTACGACCGTCAGGAGCGGACGCGGTCGAAGAGCAGGCAGACCGCGCCGGACTCGGTCGGGGTCGAGTCGGCCAGCCGCCACGACGACCCCGGCAGACCGTCCTCGAACAGCCGCGCTCCGCCACCGACCAGCTCGGGCGCGAGCGTGATGCTCAGCTCGTCGACCTCGTCCGCGGCCAGCAGCGCCTTGATCACGCTGGAGCTCGCCAGGACGACGATGTCGCCGCCGTCCTCGGTCCGCAGCTGCTTGACGACGTCGGCCGGGTCGGCGTCGACGATCCGCGAGTTCTGCCAGGGAGCCTCGGTCAGCGTCGAGGAGAAGACCACCTTCTCGGTGTCGGTCATCCACTTCGACACCGCCCGGTCCTGCGGCGCCGCGTTCACGTCGTCCGCGACCGCCGGCCAGAAGCCGCCGAAGCCCTCGTAGTTCTTCCGCCCCAGCAGGATCGTCGTGGCCGGCGCGGTCACCCGGATCATGTGGTCCCGGGCCGCCTCGGTGATCGCGTGCGGAACGATCCAGCTCATGTCGTAGTCCCCGCCGGCCCCGTTCACCCGGCCGTCCAGCGAAAGCATGATGTTGGCCGTCACCTTGCGCGTCATCTCACTACCTCTTCCGGTTCCAGGTCGCCCTCGTGGCGTCCTCACACCGGAAATCCTGTGCCCTCCGGGGACGCCGAACATCTGCCACCTGGCCGATATCCGCGACCCCCTGGCCGATCATCTCAGGGACCAGGGATATTGTCGGACAATCAGACAGAAGGCCTGACGTCTGCCGCAGAGGCGGTGGGCTGCCGTAGCTTGGTTGGCAGACGGACGCAGTGTGGCTTTCGTGGAGAGGGTGGGCTCATGACCGAGGCGCAGGCAGTCGGCACGTACGGCGTCGACAGTGAGGTCGGACCGCTGCGGACGGTGATGTTGCACCGGCCGGGCAACGAGCTCCGCCGACTCACTCCGCGGAACAACGACAAGCTGCTGTTCGACGGCATCCCGTGGGTCGGCCGTGCCCAGGACGAGCACGACGCGTTCGCCCAGGCGCTCCGGGACCGCGACGTCGAGGTGCTGTACCTCGGCGAGCTGCTCACCGCGGCGCTCAACGATCCCGCGGCACGCGCTCAAGCGGTCGCCGGCGCCACCGAGGACCTCCGGCTCGGCGACACCCTGCGCGAGTACCTGCGAGCCTCGCTCGGCGACCTCGATCCGGCGCAGCTCGCCGAGGCTCTGATGGCCGGCGTACGGAACGACGAGGTCCGCGCGGGCGGGCTGGTCACGTCGCTGCTGGCGCACGAGGACTTCCTGATCGACCCCCTGCCGAACCTGCTGTTCACCCGCGACTCCAGCCTCTGGATCCGGGACTCGGTCGCGGTCACCTCGCTCGCGATGCCGGCCCGGGTGCGCGAGACCCAGCTGACCGAGCTGATCTACACGTTCCATCCGCGGTTCGCCGGCGCCGACAAGGTGTACGGCCACCAGCTCGAGCACGTCGAAGGCGGTGACGTCCTCGCGCTCGGCCCCGGCGTACTGGCCGTGGGGGTCGGCGAGCGGACGACGCCGGCGGGCGTGGAACGGCTGGCCCGGCGGGTGTTCGCGAAGGACCTGGCCCACACCGTACTCGCGGTGCCGATCGCTCAGCAGCGCGCGACGATGCACCTCGACACCGTCTGCACGATGGTCGACGTCGACGCCGTACTGATGTATCCGAACATGGCCGAGGAGATGCGCGCGCTCGCGGTCACCACCGACGGCGATCAGCTGCACGTCGCGGAGCCCGAGCCGTTCCTGGTCGCGGCCGCGAAGGCGCTCGGGATCGACACGCTGCGCCGGATCGACACCGGCCTGGACCCGGTCACCGCCGAGCGCGAGCAGTGGGACGACGGGAACAACACCCTCGCCCTGGCGCCGCGCGTGTGCATCGCGTACGAGCGGACCGTGGAGACCAACGCACGCCTCGAGGAGTCCGGGATCGACGTCATCCAGATCTCCGGTTCCGAGCTGGGTTCCGGCCGCGGCGGTCCGCGCTGCATGTCGTGCCCGATCCTCCGCGCGCCGGTCGGGTGAGCCCAGCGACACGCGCAGTGAAATCGGGGCTTGTGGTGGGCACCCATCATGAGTACTCTTCATGCCTAGGCCCAGGCCCTGTTGCTCCCCCGTCAGCAGGACTTGGGCCGTCCACGTTCCCGGGCCCGGTCGAGGCAGATCCCCTGCCTCCCGGCCTAGACCACTAAGTAAATCACCGCAGAGGTCCACACACGCGACCGCCCGGGTGCCTCGTGCACCCGGGCGGTCGGTGTTCGTGGTCTAGCGGATGGTGAGCTGGCGGCTGGACAGGCCGGCCTTGGCGGCGCGCTCCTCCGTGGTGAGCGGCGCCTCGGTGGCGAGGGCCTTCTCCAGGGCGACGGCGAAGTCCGCGGCGGGCTTCTCGACGTCGGCGGCCTCGGTCCCGGCGGGGAGCTCCCAGACGGGAGCCAGGACGCCGAGGGCACGGAAGGAGCCGATCAGGCGGCTGCCTTCGATCAGGGCGGACGAGCCGGCGGCATGCAGCCGGGCCAGGGCGTCGAGCAGGGTGTCCTCGCTGTGCGGCATCACCCAGCGCAGGTAGCGGCGGTCACCGATCTGCGTCCAGTACGCGCCCTCGACGGACTCCAGCCGCACGGTCGGGGCAGCAGCCGCGTTCGCGCGCTCCAGACCCGCGGCGACCTCTCCGGTCGGGTCCTCGACGTTCTCGCCGACCCAGAAGTCGAAGCCCTCGTGCACCTTCACCTCGATCGGCTTCGAGGTGTCGATCAGGTCCTGCAGCCGCGGACCTTCCTTCATCAGGTCGCCGAGCTGGATCGGGTTGCCCGGCTCGGTCTGCAGCGCGGCGGTGATCGCGTGGCCGAGGTCGCGGCTCGGGTCACCCGACGACGCGTGCGTCTGCAGGCCGATCCAGATCGTCTCGTCGTCGCGGACCAGGCCCGGCATCGCCATCGGCAGCAGGGTGACCAGGTTGACCACCTTGCCCGCGGCGTCCGCACCCGCCTCGGCGGTCAGCACGACCTCTGCCGTACCGGACGGGACGATCTCGCGGAACGCGATCAGGTCACACTCCGACGGCAGGCCCTCGAACGGCCGCACCACGAAGGTGTCCGCCGCCTGCGCCCGCTCCCGGCCGTGGCACTGCTTGAACCGCTTGCCCGAGCCGCACGGGCACGGTTCCCGCTGGCCGACGTTCACCAGGTCGGCCGGGTCGAGGGTGACGGTCGTCGTGTTCTTCGCGCGCTGCCGCGACTTCTTTCCCATAACCCCGCAGTCTGGCAGCCGACCACACCCGACGGCCAACCCGCCCGACGGTCAGTTCGGGATGATGGCGTGGACGGTGCGGTGCTTGGCGGCGGTGCGGACGTCCCAGGTCGAGGTGAGGATGTCGACGATCGCCAGGCCGCGGCCGCCGATCGACTCGGGGTGGGTGTCGTTGATCCGCTGCGGCTCGGTGTCGCCGCGGCCGTCGGTCACCTCGACGTGGATGCCGGCCTTGTCGATCCACCAGGCCGCGCGGACCTCGCCGGCGGGCAGCGGCGGGGCGTACCGGATCGCGTTCGAGAGCAGCTCGGAGAGCACGAGCTGGGCGTCGTCAGAGGCGGTGTCGGCGACCCGGTAGCGCTTCAGGTATGCGGCCAGACGGCGCCGGGAGTCGGCTACCGCGGACACGTCGTGCGGCAGTACGACGTCCACAACGCTCACGTCGGCAGGCAAGGTCGCAGAGGACAAGCAGGGTCTCCTCGATGATCGGTACAGCCACCATCACATCTGCCCAGCTTCCGGCCCGGGAAAACCACTGCAGTAATTCCGTTACATAGCTGTCCGTGGATCACGCCTAAACGCGGAGAAACCGAGACGAAATCGACAGAAATGAACGTTGCAATAACGGCACGCATTCACTCCGCTACGTATCCGCACCGCGTGACACACACCACACAAAACGCACCCGATGTGTCACAAACTTCTCCGGTCCGTACGACGTCCTACCGCTCCGGCCCGCCCTGGGACTACCGGCGGTCGCGGCGCCGGGGCGGGTAGGTGACCGTCGGAACCGGGGGCCTGGCGGGTTCGGCCAGCACCTTCAGCGCGGCCTCGGGCCGGTCACTGATGATCGCGTCGACGCCGATGTCGCGGCAGTGCCGGATGTCCGCATCGGCGTTGACGGTCCAGACATGGACCTGGTGACCGTGCTTGTGCGCGCGATCGACGTACTCCGGGTGCGCGGTGACGATCTCCAGACTCGGACCGGCGTACGAGACCCCGGTCGGCAGCGAACCGTCGCGGAAGCGCAGTGGAACGCGGTCCATCAGCAGGACGGTCCGCAGGCCGGGCGCGAGCACGCGCATCCGGCGGAGGGACAGCCAGGAGAAGCTCATCACCCGGACCGGGGACTCGGTGCCCACCTTCGGATGCGCCCAGCCGTAGCGGTCGAGGGCCTCGATCAGCCGGCGCTCGACGAGTCCGGCGTACCGGGTCGGGTGCTTGGTCTCGATCGCCAGCTCGACCGGCCGGCCGGCGTCCCGGACGGTGGCCAGGAGCTCGTCGAGCGTGAGCACCTTCCGCATGTCGGGACTCGGCAGCTCGGCCTCGTCGTCGAGCTCCGCCCACGGGGTCTTCCAGGAACCCCAGTCGAACGACTCGAGCTCTTCAAGGCTCATCGTGGACAGCACACCGTGCCCGTTGGAGGTGCGCTCGATCCGGCGGTCGTGGACACAGACCAGATGTCCGTCCGCGGTGAGCCGGATGTCGCACTCGAGACCGTCGGCTCCCGCGTCGACCGCCCGGCGGTACGCCGCCAGCGTGTGCTCGGGACTGATCTCGCTAGCGCCACGGTGAGCTACGACGCTTGGGCTCCGCCGTCCAAGGAAGCTCTGTCCCATATGGACAACTCTGTCACGCACGCCGGTGAGGAAGTCACGGAGGCACGCCGTTGGTTGGAAAACGGTTTCTCATCATCCGGCCGAGCGAGGATGGGCGCATGGAGATGCGGGCGATCGTGCTGGACGGTCCGGGCGAACCGGAGGACATGCGGGTACGACGGGTCCCTGTCCCGGAGCCCTCGGCCGGGTGGGTCCGGATCAAGGTGGAGGCGTTCGGGCTGAACCGGTCGGAGTACCACCTGCGCGCCGGGTTCGCGACGAACGCGCGGTTCCCGGTGATCCCGGGGATCGAGGCGGCCGGGACCGTCGACGCGGCGCCGGGTGGCGAGTTCGAGCCGGGCCGACAGGTGGTGGCGATGATGGGCGGGATGGGCCGCGAGTTCGACGGCGGGTACGCCGAGTACACCGTCGTACCGGCGTCGTCGGTCATCCCGGTGACGACGGACCTCGACTGGGCCACGCTCGGTGCGCTGCCGGAGATGCTGCAGACGGCCCACGGCTCACTGCACACCGGCCTGGCGATCCAGCCCGGGCAGACGTTGCTCGTCCGCGGCGGTACGTCGTCCGTCGGGGTGGCGGCGGCCGTCCTGGCGAAGGAGCACGGGCTCACCGTGTTCTCGACGACGCGGAATCCCCGGCGGACCGAGGTGTTGCGCGAACTCGGTGTCGATCACCCGATCGTTGACGATGGCAACGTTGCGGAGAAGGTCCGGGAAATCCTGCCCGGCGGGGTGAATGCTGCCCTCGAACTCGTCGGCACAAATGTCCTGCCGGACACCCTGAAGGCGACCGCGATCCACGGCACGGTGTGTTTCACCGGAATGCTCAGCGACAACTGGACGATCCCCGACTTCTACCCGATCGGCTATCTCCCGAACGGCGTCCGGCTGGCGGCGTACGGCGGCGAGAGCAGCGACCTCCCGGCCGCCGCCTTCCAGCAGTACGTCGACCTGGTCGCGGCCGGCAAACTCCCGATCCGCGTCGACCGGGTCTTCACGATGGACGAGATCGGCGCGGCCCACCGGATCATGCAGGACGGCCAGGCCGTGGGAAAGCTGGTCGTCCGGGTCAACTGATCTCGGGCCGGCCCTGCCACCTGACAGGGCCGGCCAGAGGGATCAGGCGGTCGCCTCCTGCAGCGCCGTACTGCGGCCTGCCGGGCGAGCCAGGCCGTAGTGGTCGCGCAGGGTCGTGCCGGTGTACTCGGTCCGGAACAGACCGCGCGCCTGGAGGATCGGGATGACCTCGTCGACGAACGTGGTCAGGCCGGAGGGGAGGACCGGCGGCATGATGTTGAAGCCGTCGGCGGCATCGGACTCGAACCAGTGCTGGATCGCGTCCGCCACCTGTTCCGGCGTCCCCGTGAAGGTGCGGTGACCGCGGCCGCCGCCGAGCCGGCCGATCAGCTCGCGGACCGTCAGCTTCTCGCGCCGGGCGAGCGTGACGATCAGCGTGTAGCGGCTCTTGGCCCCCTCGATCTCGTCCTCGTCGGGGAGGTCGGCGGGCAACTGCTCGTCGAACGGCAGGTCCTCCGGCCTGACCTTCAGCGTCTTCGCCAGTTGCAGCCGCGCGTAGTCGGGCCGGATCAGGGAGTCCAGCTCACGTTCGAGCCGCTGCGCCTCCTCGACCGTCCCACCGATGACCGGCACGATGCCCGGCAGGATCTTCACCGAGGACGGATCGCGGCCGAGCGCCGCGGCCCGCGCCTTCAGATCCTGGTAGAAGTCCTGCGCGTCCCCGAGCGTCTGCTGCGCCGTGAAGACCGCCTCGGCGTACCGCGCCGCCAGGCCCTTGCCGTCCTCGGACGACCCGGCCTGGACGATCAGCGGGTGCCCCTGCGGCGACCGTGGGAGGTTCAGCGGACCGCGCACCTGGAAGTGCCGCCCGATGTGGTCGATCGGCACCACCCGGTCGTTCACGGCCCACACGCCGGATTCCTTGTCGGCAACCGCCGCGTCGTCCTGCCACGAGTCCCACAGCTTGTACGCGACCTCGAGGAACTCCGCGGCACGCTCGTACCGCTCGGCATGTGCCGGCTGGTCCGCGAGGTTGAAGTTGCGAGCCGCCTCCGGGCCGGCCGTGGTGACGACGTTCCACCCCGCGCGCCCGCCACTCACGTGGTCGACGCTGGCGAACCGCCGGGCCAGGTTGAACGGCTCGTTGTACGTCGTCGACGCGGTGGCGATCAGCCCGATCCGCGAGGTCGCCGCCGCCAGCGCGGTCAGCAGCACGGTGGGCTCCAGCGTCCCGGCCGGCCGCCGGCCCACGTCGCCGATCAGTACCGGCGAGTCCGCGAAGAACACCGAGTCGAACTTGCCGCGCTCCGCGGTCCGGGCCAGTCCCTGATAGTGCGCCACCGAGGTGTTGGCGAACGGGTCGCTCTCCGGCAACCGCCACGAGGCCTCGTGATGCCCCGTGCTCATCAGGAACGCGTTCAGATGCAACTGCCTGCTCACAGCGAAACCCCCAATGCGTCGAGAAGCCGCGACCGGACCGCGGCGAATCCTGGATCGGCCGGACTGCGCGGCGCGCTCAACTCGATCTGCTCCTCGGCGACGAGCTTGCCCTCGTCGAGCACGATCACCCGGTCCGCCAGCACGATCGCCTCGTCGACGTCATGCGTGACCAGCAGTACGGCGGGCTGGTGCGCGGCGCACAACTTCCGCAGCAGCACGTGCATCTTCAACCGGGTCAGCGCATCCAGTGCCCCGAACGGCTCGTCCGCGAGCAGCAGCTCCGGCTCCCGCACCAACGACCGTGCCAGCGCGACCCGCTGCTGCTCACCGCCGGACAACTCGTTCGGCCAGGCCTTCTCGCGCCCGGCGAGCCCGACCTCGTCGAGACTCTGCCGGCCACGCTCGTACGCACCCGGCAACCCGAGCACGACGTTGTCCAACACCTTTGCCCATGGCAACAACCGCGAGTCCTGGAAGACGACGGACACATTGGCCGGTACGACGAGCTCCCCGGACCCGGCCACGTCGGAGTCCAGCCCGGCCAGTGCCCGCAGCAGCGTGCTCTTCCCGGATCCACTCTTGCCCAGCAGCGCCACGAACTCACCGGGCGCGATCTCCAGGTCCACTCCGTCGAGGACAGCGCGGTCGTCGTACCGGCGGACCAGGTCGCGGACCTGGACCGCGGCGGTCAGGAGGCCAGCGTGCGGCGCCATGAGAGGGCCCTCCTCTGGATCAGGCGGACGGCTCCGTCGGACAGCAGGCCGAGCGCGCCGTACAGGACCAGGCCGACGATGATGATGTCGGTCTGCCCGTACGTGCGGGCCAGTTCCATCATGTAGCCGATGCCGCTGGTGGAGTTGATCTGCTCGACGACGACCAGCGAGAGCCAGGCGCCGGTCACCGCGAACCGCAGGCCGAGCAGGAATCCGGGCAACGCGCCCGGGAGGACCACCCGGCGGATGAAGTCCCAGCGGGACAGTCCGACGGTCTGCGCGAGCTCGACGTACCGGCTGTCGATCGTGCGGAGGCCGTTGTGGGTGTGGATGTAGATCGGCACGAACACCCCGAGCAGGATGGTGACGACCTTCATCGACTCGCCGATGCCGAGCCAGAGGATCAGCAGCGGCAGCAGCGCCAGCGACGGGATCGCCCGCTTGATCTGGATCGGCCCGTCCAGGATCGCCTCGCCCAGCCGGGACAGTCCGGACAGCAGCGCGAGTACGATGCCCAGCACGATGCCGAGCGCGAGTCCGATCAGGGCCCGCTGGGTGGAGGTCCACAGGTTCGACTGCAGGCGGCCGTCCGCGATCAGGTCACCCGCGGTGGTCACCACGGTCCACGGCGCGGACAGCACCCGCTGGTCGATCCAGCCGGTGGCCGATCCGATGCTCCAGATCACCAGCAGCAGAACGGGTCCGATCGCGGATCCGAACCTGATCGGCTTCCCCAGTCCGAGCCGGGGACGGCGTACGGCGGTGGTCCCGGTGGCTTCCCGGGTCCGCAGCCCGGGCAGGGTGGTCGCACTCATTTGGTGGCTCCCTTGATCGCATCGGCCGCGACGGTCTGGAAGCGCAGGTCGTACAGGTCCTTGGCCTGGATCACCTTGTTGCCGGTCTCCTTGGCGAGCAGCTCGATGGTCTCCTGCTGCCGCTGGATCGCGTCACTCCAGTCCGCGCTGATGTCCGGGTGACCGGCGTTGTCGACCAGCCACTGACCGTCGGCCTCGGTGAGCCCCTGGTCCTTCACGTAGTACCCCTGGATCCACTCCTTGGGGTGCTTGTCGATCCAGTCCTGCGCGACACCCCACGCGGCGACGTACGCGCGGATCGCGGCCGCCTTGCCCGGGTCCTCCAGGGACTCGGTGAGGACGTAGAGGTGGCCGGCGTCGTCGCGCAGCCCGTGGTCGATCGTGCCGGCCCCGTCCTTGCCGTACTTGGCCAGGTAGCGCTTGATCTGTACGCCGCCGATCGGGGCGACGTCGACCTGCTTGGCGGCCAGCGCGTTCGAGTACACGTCGCCGGTGCTCGGCAGCTCGACCAGCTTCACGTCCTCCTTGGTCAGGCCGGCCTTCTTCAGCACCTTGAGGACGAGCGCGCCCTGGGCCTGACCGGGGCTGTAGGCGATCTTCTTGCCGCGCAGGTCGCCGAGCGTCTTCACGTTCACGCCGGGCGCGATGCCGATCTTGTAGATCGGGTGCTCGAGCGGCTCCTGGCGGAACTTCGAGGCGACGATCTTCACGTGCAGACCGGTCCAGGTCGCGTGGATCGGCGGGATCTCGGCGACCGAGCCGACGTCGAGCGCGTGCGCCCGGAACGCCTCGGTGGTCTGCGGACCGCCGCTCAGATTGGCGAACTGGACGAACTTCGACACCTTGTCGATCTGGCCGGACAACTTCAGCGCCACCTCGGTGGCCGGGTCGCCGACGACGATCTTGGTGCCGTCCGGGACGGTGGTCGGCAGGGCGGCGTCGAGCGAGAGCTTGGCGGAGCCGCTGCCGGCGTCCGCGGCACCACCGCAGCCCGCCACCAGGGCGGCGGTCGCGAGGGCGGCGGCGATAACGGCGTACTTGGTCCTAGACATGGTGTGCTTTCGGGTCAGAGGTGGCGGTGACGTAGCGGCCGTCGTGGTACAGCAACGGGTCGTGCTCACGTCGTTCGGTATGGGTGGCGAGGCGGGCGACGACCAGGTAGTGGTCGCCCACGGCGAAGCGGTGCTCGACCTGCGCGCGCAGGTAGCTCGGCGCCTCGTCGAGGGCCGGCTCGCCGGTGCGCAGGCGGGACCAGCGGGTCGGCTCGGCGAACCGGTCGATGCCACTGGTGGCGAACCGGCCGGCGATGGCCTGCTGGTCGGCGGACAGGAAGTTGATCACCAGGCTGTCCGCGACGCTGACGGTCGGCCAGCTGGACGCGCTGGTGGCGATCGCGAACGAGACCAGCGGCGGCAGCAGGCTGACCGAGACCAGTGAGGTCGCGGTGAACCCGACCGGCCCGTGGCCGGCGTCCGCGGTGATCACCACGACACCGGCGGCGTGGCGACGGAACACGGACCGGAACACGTCAGCGTCGACGATCCGCTCCTCGAGGCGGTCCGGGACGACGGACAAGGGCGGACGATCGGACGGGTTGATCGCAGGGACTGACATGTCTCTCCCTCGGGTACGGGGCAGGGACGACCGGCGGAGGGCAGCAGGAAGCACCACAGCCGGGCGGGGTGTGGAGGCGGTGGTCAGACAGGCCTCGTACGGCGGAAGTCCGCCGGGGCAACGCGATACGGCGCGGGTGTCACCGACAGGTGGCGCTCGCCGTCCGCAGCAGATCGATGACGCGACGGCGGGTGAGCAAGGTCGTCGTCATGTCAGCAATCTTCTCATCAATGTCCACAGAGTAACTAGACAATCTCGGAATCCGGACCGGGCACCCTCACATCGGCCGAACCCGATGCGTTCTACTGACGTGATGGCTCGGGAGAAGGTCGAACTGCCGCCGTTCCAGGCACTCGTCGACGCGCACTGGCGGGACGTGGCGCGGCTGGCGCGCGCCCTGGCCGGGCCGGTGGACGGCGACGACGTGGCCCAGCGCGCCTGGGAGAAGGCGTTCGCGGCCTACCCGGGCCTGACCTCGGCGAAGAACCTGCGCAGCTGGCTGCTGACCATCACGTCGCGGTGCGCGACCGACCTGCACCGCGCCCGCAAACCCCAGCGCCCGCTCGACGAGGCCCCGCCGGTCGCGGTCGACGGCCCGGACGCCGCCGAGTGGCCGGATCCCGACCTCTGGCGAGCCGTCAACGAACTGCCCGAACGCCAGCGCTTCGCCATCACGCTGAAATACATCGGCGACCTGGACCACCACGGCGTGGCCGCCGCCCTCGACACCACGCCCGCCGCGTCACGACGGCTCGTCAGCGACGCGCTCGCGGCCTTGCGCACCAAACTCGGAGTAAACGCATGAATGACCTCGAGAGCCGGCTCACCCGGTTCACCACCCCAGACCTGAAACCACCGATCCTTCCGGACGCCGACGTCGCCTACACCCTGCACGACACCCCGATCGGCACGCTGCTGCTCGCGGTCGCGAACGGCCGGGTCGTGGCCAGCTCGTTCGGCGACGAGGAGTCCATCACCAACCGGCTCGCCCGGGCCGTGTCCCCGCGCGTACTGCGGCAGCCCCGCGCGCTGGACGACGTACGGCGGCAACTGGACGAGTACCTCGACGGCCGCCGGCACACGTTCGACCTGGAGGTCGATCTCGCCCTGGCAACCCCGTTCCAGCGGCTCGTGCTGGGCGATCTGCCGGTCCACACCAGCTACGGCCGGACCACGACGTACGGCGCGCTCGCCGGCGAGATCCACAAGCCGAAGGCGGCCCGGGCTGTCGGTACTGCGCTCGGCGCGAACCCGGTGTGCGTCGTCCTGCCGTGCCACCGGGTGATCGGCTCGACCGGCGCGCTCACCGGGTACGCCGGCGGCCTCGAGGCGAAGCGATTCCTGCTGAATCTTGAAGCAAAAAGCTGAGTTTTCCCGGGCTCCGGAGAATTGATTTACACTCGGAGAACAAAGGAGCAGATCCCCAATGTGGAGTGGGGATCTGCTTCTTGTTTTCCCTTGCCTGCAAGGGATGCGGCCCGGTGAATTGTTCCGGAGAAGAATTCAGGTCAAGAGACTGACGCGTCAGTCAGTGGCCGGCTGGTGGATCTCCAGGATGAGCCGGCGGCGCCCGCCCCACTCGCGCTTGTACACCTTGTAGTCCTCGATCCCGGCGGCCGCGCAGAGCCGGCCGTAGCTGATCTCGTCGTGGATGAAGTGCACGCTGCTGGTGCCGAAGTGCTCGGTGGTGACGATCCGATGCTCCGGGCCCTGGCGCATCCCGTTGGCGATCTCGGCCGCCGTCGCCGGCCCCCAGGCCGGGCCCTCGATGATCGCCACACCACCCGGCTTCAGCACCCGGGAGATCTCACAGATCGTGGAGATCTGCTCGTCCTCGGCGAACAGCTCGTGGAACGCCGTCCACAGGCAGATCACCGCGTCGAACGAGTCCCACTTGTACGGCAGGTCGGTCATCGAGCCGATCGCCCAGTCGATCGACAGCTCCTCCTCGGCCGCCTTCGCCTGACCGGCCTCGACCAGGTTCGGCGAGATGTCGAGCGCGCGGACGACCTTGCCGGCCCTGCGCAACGGCAGCGCGATCCGGCCGTACCCGCAGCACAGGTCGAGCACCGACTCACGCCCGACCAGCAACTCCTCCACGGCCTTCACGGTCGCCGCGTCCCGCTCAGGCGTCGTACGCGCGGCCAATCCGTCGGCCCCGAGCTCCGCGTACTCGGCCCGGCTGCGCAGTGCGGAATTCAGCATGGCCCAAAGTATCCCGGTTACTCCGGGTCAGTGACCAGCGCTCTCCCCCTCCGGAAGAACTCGAGCACATCGGCCAGTTCGGCCATCGGGCGCGCGGCACCGAACGAGGCGTTCCAGAACTCACCGGTGCGCGGTGTCCAGGGGCCGACGTACGCGTAGGGCTCGGGGATGGTGTCGTCACCCGGCGAGATCCCGTAGTTGACCTCGCCGAGGCTGATGCCGATGTCGAAATGCTCGGGCCAGAGGATGGGCTCCTCGTCCGGCGCCAACGACCGGAGCGCGGCCTCACCGCGGGTGAAGGCGTCCACCAGCACCCGGGCGGCCACCGGGTCGATCTCGATCCGCTCATCCGGATCGATCACCGGACCACCGGCGTACACGTCGTCGAGCCGCCTGGCCTCCACACCGGCCGCAGCAGCCAGCTCGGCGTAACTACCGGCCAGCGGGAACGACCCGGCCGGGGCGACGAGCACATCACCCTCGACCCGGAGATCCGGCGCGACGACCGTCCCGAACCCACCGGGCAACACACGCAACTTGATCTCCCCGGACTCCCGGTACTGCGGCCCGGCCAGCACCAACTCGGCGACACCGTGCAGGGACCGCCGGGTTACGGCGAGCGAACGTTCATCCATGGCTGCAGTCTCCTCCTGTAACGCCAGGCCCTTGTCCGGCACTGATCCTTCGAACGGTCCGTGTCGCACAGGGCGGGAGACGTTACATGTCGGAGAAGTGGCACCGGGTGGACGAGGTCGACGTACCCGCGGACGGGCGGGTGCGCAGTGTGGTCGTGGACGGCCGGAGCGTCGCGCTGGCCCGATGCGGCGCCCGGCTGGGCGCGCTGGAGAACCGGTGCCCGCACCAGGGCGGTCCGCTCGGCGAGGGTTCGATCGAGAAGGGGCTGCTGCGGTGCCCGTGGCACGGGTACGACTACGACCCGATCACCGGTCAGCCGCCGGAGGGCTTCTCCGACGGCGTCACGGCGTACCCGGTGGACGAGCGGGACGACGGTGTCTACGTGCAACTGCCCGCTCCGGCCCAGCCGATCCGGACGGTCGCCGACGTACTGGTCGAGACTTTGGTTGCCCATGGCATCAGTCATGTCTTCGGCATGGTCGGCCACTCGAACCTCGGGTTCGCCGAGGCGATGCGGCGGGCGGAGGAACGCGGCGAGCTGACGTACGTCGGCATCCGGCACGAGGGCGCCGCCGCTTTCGCCGCCAGCGCGTACGGCAAGCTGACCGGCCGCCCGGCCGCCTGCTTCGCCATCGCCGGCCCTGGATCCACCAACCTGCTCACCGGCCTGTACGACGCCAAACTCGACAAGTCGCCCGTGCTCGCCATCTCGGGTCAGGTGCCGTCCAAGGTCCTCGGCCGGGGCGCCTTCCAGGACCTCGACCTGACCGCGGTCTTCAAGGACGTCGCGGTCTCCAGCACGGCGGTCCAGGCCGGTAGCGATCATGCCGAGCTGGCGGCACTGGCGGTCAAGCACGCGATCGACGGCCGTGGCGTCGCCCATCTCGTGCTGCCCGACGAGGTGCAGGTCCTGCCGTCCGAAGCGGCCGCGCAGGATTCGGCCGGCCGGTTGTCGCGACGGAAGATCCGGCCCGACGAGGACACGCTGACCCGGGCCGCGGCCCTGATCCGCGACGCCCGGCGGCCGGTACTGATCGTCGGCCACGGTGCCCGGAACGCGAAGGACGAGGTCCGGGAGTTCGCGGAGCGGTTGCACGCACCGGTCCTGACCACCTTCAAGGCGAAGGGCTTGGTGCCCGACACGCACCCACTCGGCGCCGGGGTGCTCGGTCGCAGCGGTACGCCGGTCGCCAGCTGGCTGATGAACGAGTCGGATCTGCTGATCGTGGTCGGCGCCTCCTTCGCCAACCACACCGGCATCGCGGCGTACAAGCCGATCGTGCAGATCGACGACGACCACACCGCGATCGGCCGGTTCGACGCCGTCACCGTGGACGTCCTCGGCGACGCCGGCCTCGCGCTGACCACGCTGACCGGGATGCTCGCCGACCCGAAGGCCGAGGACCAGCGGCCGGACGTCGCCGAGCGGTGGGCGATCTGGCGCGCGGAGAAGGCCCGCCGGGTCCAGGACGATCGCGGCCGCGGGGTCTCGGCGGCCGCGGTGTTCGACGCGCTCGGCAGGCACCTGCCCGCCGACGCGGTCGTGACCGTTGACGTCGGCAACCATGCGTACTCGCTCGGCCGGTACCTGGAGTCGAAGGGCCAGCCGGTGCTGATGTCCGGCTACCTCGGCTCGATCGGCTTCGGCTACCCGGCCGCCCTCGGCGCCTGGGCCGCCGCTCCGGAAAGACCGATCGTCGCGGTCACCGGCGACGGCGGGTTCGGCCAGTACGCCACCGAGCTGACCACCGCGGTGAAGTACGGCATCCCGATCAAGCACGTCCTGCTGGACAACCACTCGCTCGGCAAGATCAGCAAGGAACAACTCGCCGCCGACTACCCGGTCTGGCACACCTCGCTGCGGAACCCCGACTGGGCGGCGTACGCCGAACTCTGCGGCGCGACCGGGTTGCGCGTCACCCGCCGCGACGACCTCGACGACGCGATGACCGAGCTCTTCACCACCACCGGACCGGCCCTGCTCTGCATCGAGCAGGACGCCGAACTGCTCTAGGAGAAACCATGCCCGAGTACGACGACCTCCGCGCGCTGTACCTGAACTGCACCCTGAAACGGTCGCCCGCGGTCAGCCACACCGAGGGACTGATCGACGTGAGCCGGAAGATCCTGGAGAAACAAGGCGTCCAGGTCGACGTGGTGCGCGCGATCGACCACGACATCGCCACCGGCGTCTGGCCGGACATGACCGAGCACGGCTGGGCCACGGACGCGTGGCCGGCGATCCAGGAGCAGGTGATGGCGGCCGACATCCTGGTCATCGCCGGGCCGATCTGGCTGGGCGACAACAGCTCGGTCACCAAGCGGGTGATCGAACGCTTGTACGGCAACTCGTCGATCCTCAACGATCACGGGCAGTACGCGTACTACGGCCGCGTCGGGGGCTGCCTGATCACCGGCAACGAGGACGGGGTGAAGCACTGCGCGATGAACATCCTGTACTCGCTGCAGCACCTCGGCTACACGATCCCGCCGCAGGCCGACGCCGGCTGGATCGGCGAGGCCGGCCCGGGTCCGTCGTACCTGGACATGGACTCCGGCGGCCCGGAGAACGACTTCACCAACCGGAACACGACGTTCATGACCTGGAACCTGTTGCACCTGGCAAGGATGCTGAAGGATCTGGGCGGCGTTCCGGCCTACGGCAACCAGCGCTCCGAGTGGGACGCCGGCTGCCGCTTCGACTTCGAGAACCCGGAGTACCGCTGATCGGCGCGCTGCTGCTGTACCGTCGGCGTGTGGGGGCGGTACTGCCGACGGACGACGTCCTCGTCGCCGGGCTGCGGGCCGGGGACGAGGAGACGTTCGCGTGCCTGCTGAACGGCTGGTCGGGCTCGATGCTGCGGCTGGCCCGGTCGTTCGTGTCGACCGCGGCCAGCGCCGAGGAGGTCGTCCAGGACACCTGGCTGGCCGTGTTCCAGGGCATCGAGCGGTTCGAGGGCCGGTCCTCGCTGCAGACCTGGGTCTACCGGATCCTGGTCAACATCGCGCGCAAGTGCGGTGCCCGCGAGCAACGGACGGTGCCGTGGGCCAGCCTGGTCGAGGACGGCGAGCCGACCGTGGACCCGAGCCGGTTCCGCGGCGCCCACGACCAGCACCCGGGCGGCTGGCTGGCCTTTCCGGAGCGCTGGCCGACCACCGAGAGCGAGGTACTCGCGCACGAGGTGCGGGCCGGCGTCGCCGCGGCGATCGAGCGCCTGCCGGTCCGGCAGCAGGTGGTGCTGACGTTGCGGGACATCGACGGACAAACGGCGGAGGATGTCTGCGCACTACTGGACATCTCGATGGCCAACCAGCGGGTCCTGCTGCATCGTGCGCGCGCAGCGGTCCGCGGCCACCTCGAGCACTACTTCACCACCACCGGAGCTGAGTCATGACGTGCGCCGAACTGGTCGAGCTCGTCACCGCCTTCCTCGACGGTGCACTGGACCCCGAGACGGAGCAGCGCTTCGTCGAGCATCTCGCGCTCTGCGACGGCTGCGAGATCTACGTCGACCAGATGCGCCGTACGATCGCCGAAGTCGGCCGGGTGGAGCCCGAGACACTGTCTGACGAGACGCGCGACGGCCTTCTGCAGGCCTTCCGCTCGTTCCCCCGCGACTGACCTGTAACGCCCGGGTGCTCCGGCGGCACTGATCCGATATGCCGGATGTGGAGTTCACCAATCTGTTCGTCGTCGTAGTGATCGCGCTGCTCGCGCCACTGCTCCTCGGCCTGGCCCCGCGTCTTCGCGTTCCGGCCGTCGTACTGGAGATCGTGGCCGGCGTCGTCGTCGGTCCGCACGGTCTCGGCCTGGTGGACGTCGACCTGCCGCTGCAGATCATTGCCCTGCTGGGACTGGCGTTCCTGCTCTTCCTGGCCGGGCTGGAGATCGACATCCACCAACTGCGCGGACAGATCCTGCGGCTCGCCGTCCTCGGCTACCTGGTGACCCTTGCGCTGGGAGGTGTCGCGGGGGCCGCGTTCTCAGCAGCCGGCTGGGTGCACAGCGCGCTCCTGCTCGCCGTGACGCTCTCGGCGACCTCGTTGGGTCTGGTGGTGCCGGTGCTCAAGGACGCGGGCCGCGCCGACGGCGCGGTCGGTCGGTTCACCATCGCGGCGGCCTCGGTGGCCGATTTCGCCGCGGTTCTCGTGCTGTCGTTGGTGTTCTCGACCGAAGGCGGGAGCCCCGGCGAGCGGTTGATCATGGTCGGACTGTTCGCGCTGCTCGTCGTCGTGACCGGCTTCGTCGTCGCGACGGCCGGGCGGTCGCAGCGGATCGGCGGCGTACTGCTGCGGCTCCAGGACACCACGGCGGAGATCCGGGTCCGGGCGGCCGTCGTACTGCTGGTCGCCTTCGTCGCCTTGGCCGAACAGTTCGGGCTGGAGACGATCCTCGGCGCGTTCCTGGCCGGGGCGGTCGTCGGGCTGGTCGATCGCGATGCGAGCTCGCATCCACGCTTCCGGATCAAGCTGGAGGCGCTCGGGTACGGCTTCCTCATCCCGGTGTTCTTCGTGACCAGCGGGCTGCGGCTCGACCTGCGGGGGCTGCTCGACGACCCGGGCGCACTCGTCCGCGTCCCGCTGTTCCTGATCGCGTTGCTCGTCGTGCGCGGCGTACCGGCGTACCTGGCGGTGCGCACCCTCGGTCCCCGGCAGACCGCGGCCGCGGGGTTGCTGCAGGCGACGTCGCTGCCGTTCATCGTCACCGCGACGCAGATCGGCGTGGCGACCGGGCTGATGGCTCCGGTCACCGCCGCCGCTCTGGTCTGCGCCGGACTGCTGTCCGTGCTGGTGTTCCCGGCGGTCGCGCTCGTACTGCTCAGGCAGCCTGCCGACGTCCGATCCGGCCGAGGAGCACCGCGGCCAGCATCGAGATGATGATCGAGGTGTACGTCGCGCCGAGCCAGCCGGGGACCGGTTGGTTGTTGAAGAGTTTCTGCTGGAGGTCGAGCCAGAACGGGGACCAGCCGGAGACAGTTCCGGGGTTCACGAGCTGGTAGGTGACGAAGCCGATCAGCCACGCGACCGTGGGCTGCCAGCGGAAGCGCGCCGTATCGGAGACGTCCCAGTTCATCTTGCTGACCACGAAGAAGTCGGCGATCGCGACCGCGAACAGCGGGACGAAGACCGAGCCGATCAGGTAGAGGAACTGCGTGTAGTTGCCCAGGTCAACCATCAGCGCCAGACCGGTGGCGAGCACGCCGATCGCGACCGAGATCCACCGGCGGTCGATGTGGCCGACCAGGTTGTGCGCGGCCATCGTGGTCGAGTAGACGTTCGCGTACGCCTCGTCGACCTCGTCCACCAGCAGGACGAACAGCGCGATCGCGCCGGCCGGCAGCGTGACGAGCGCGGTGATCACGTCCTCGCTGTTGGTCTGCAGCGTCGCGACCGCGAACACACCGAGCGCGTAGTACAGGATCGCGGCGATCCCGTAGCCGAGTGACGAGCCGGCGAAGGCGGCCTTGTTGGTGCGCGAGTGCCGGGTGTAGTCGGCGGCCAGCGGCGCGAACGACACCACGCCCGCTGTAGCCAGGTCGACAGCCGGCCAGAAGCCGAACACGCTGTCCTGCGGCAGAGCGTGCACCGGCTTGCTGAGCACCTGCACGAACAGGTACACCGACGCGATCAGCACCAGCCAGACCATGAACTTTCGCAGCAGCTTCACACTGCCGAGCGGCCGGACCGCCATCGCCGTCGCGATCACCCCGGCCAGTAGGACGAACAGCCAGCGCCACCGCTCACTGGTCACCGCAACCGCGGCCTGCGAGATGACGATGATCTCCATGGTCGCCCAGCCGACGTTCTGGGCGATGTTCAGTACGGTCGGCGCCACCGAGCCCCGCCGGCCGAACAGTCCGCGCAGACACGCCATCGCCGGAGCACCGGTCTGCGAACCGAACACCGCGGCGCCGCCGAGCACGAGCGCACCGATTCCGCAGCCGACGACCACCGCGAGCAGCCCTTGCCACAGTGAGCCCGTGTACGCCGCCACGAGTGCACCGGTCACCGGGCCGAACAGCGAGATGCCGAAGTTCCCCCAGAGGGTGAACTGGTCCAGGAACCCGAGGGTCCGCGGGGCATCCGTGGTCAGGACCAGCGGCGCCTCGGTCTGGCTTTCAGGACGAACAGCAGTACTGGTCATGATGACCCGCTCCCTACGCCGGCATTACCCGGTCAGGTTCAGGCGGTCGGCGACCCAGCTGTCGCCCTCTCAGCCCGCGCGATCGGTGCGAGCTCCCGCAGAGGTTGTTAGCGCGTCAACGATACCGCTTCAGTCGCTGTCCGGTGCCACGGCGGCTCGCTCTATGAGAGCGGCCACCTCCGGACCGTTGGTCAGCACCGGCATGTGCGAGCCGGTCTCCAGGGTCCGGGCCTCGCCGTGACTCAGCTCGGCCAGCCGCTCGACCCAGTCGGCCGGCGAGATCAGATCGTGTCTGCCACGCACGATGACCACCGGCACCCGCACCTGGGCGATGACCGCGGCCAGGTCGTGGTGCCGGGCCGCTTCCGCGGCGCGCGCGATCGTGGAGAGCGTCGTACGCGCGTACTGCGGAGTGACGACCCGGATCAGCCGGGGTGACTCCGGCACGGCCGAACCCAGCCAGCGGACCGTCCGGTCCACCCAGCTCGACATCCGGACATCTCCGGTCGGAGCCGCGAGTACCAGCGCGTGGACCACCTCGGGGTGGGTCACCGCGGTCTCGACCACGATCTGACAGCTGGCCGAGTGGCCGACGAGGACGGATGGCTCGCGGATCTTCTCGGCGAGGGCCACTCCGAGGGCGCGTGGGTGCAGATCCTCCCTGGCGCCGGCCGGTTCGCCGTACCCGGGCAGGGTGACCACGTGGTACGGCGTGGTCAGATACTCGATCGTCTTGGCATACGACTCCGGCCCGAGGCCGAGGCCGGGGACCAGGACGATGGGTACGTTCACTCCCAGGGCGCTTTGGTGGGCGGACCCTGGACCACCGGGTTGCGCACCTCGGGCTTCAGCTCGCGGTACCCGAGGGTCAGGCCGGCGGCGAGGATCAGCAGCCCGACACCGCCCCAGCCGTACGCCGTGGGCAGCCGGTCGACCGAGTCGTCGATGGCGCCCAGTCCGGTGGACAGGACCATGATCAGCCAGACCAGGATCGGGATCACGGACACCACGACCAGCAGCAGACCACCGAGCTCGATCGGGTCCGGTTGGCGTCCGGCCTTGCGGCGGGCGAGCACATCCCGGATCCACATCACCAGCGCGGCCGCGCCGACCACGATCAGCAGCAACTGCCCGATCGTGTCGATCACGTCGGTCCGGAGCGGGTGGTTGAGCGGTGAACCGGGGGCCTGGGAGATCTCGCGGAGGGAGACCCGCTGGACGGAGAGGACGAGCAGGCCGTAGATCGCTGCGATGAGTGCCGCGAGTCCGACCACACGGGCAGCGCGCGGGTCACGGGGTGCGACGGCCTGGTCCCGGCCGTACGTCGGGAGCTCGTGCTGCTGTGGATGCGCCGGCGTGCCGTACGGGCTGCCGGGGCGGTAGGTCGGTGGCTGGGTGTACATCGGGCCTTGGGGCTGGCCGGCGTACTGCTGTTGGGGCGGCGTGCCGTTGTCCGGGTGGGCGCCGTACGGCTGAGGCTGGGCGTAGGGGCCCGGCTGCGGGTCGGTGTGCGGGCCGGCGCCGTACGTGCCGCCGCCGTACGGCATCGGCGGGGCGTAGTGGTGCTCCTCGCCGGACCGCTCGGGCTCATCACCCCGGCCGTACGTCGGAAAATCCTGTGACGACATCGCTTCCTCCCCTCGCACTCAGCTTCTCACGAACGGGGGTTTGGGCTCAGGTCGCTTTGATGGTTGGCCAGGCATTCGGGAGGCAGCCGGCCAGGCCCTTGGTCTGCTGCATCATCACCGGCGCGGGGGTCTTCGCCTTGGTGCAGGTCGAGTGCCCGTGGCCCAGCGCGTGCCCGACCTCGTGGTTGACCAGGTAGCTCCGGTAGAGCGCGACATCACCGTTGTACGCCGGGATCGCGTACATCCACCGCTTGGCGTTCAGCACGACGCGGTCCTCGACCCGGCAGGACACCTCACCGCCGGTGTCGAGTGGCAGACACAACTTGTCGGTCAGCGCCGGCGTGGCCAGGATGATCCGCAGGTCCGCATCCACCTTGTCGGTCCGCTCGAAGCTCACCGGGTGCACCGCCTGCCACCCGCGCGGATCGGTCAGTGTCTTGTGGATGATCGCCGCGACCGCGGCCCCGTTCACCGACAGCCCTTGCTCGATCTCCACCCGGTACGTCAGCTTGTCCCGCACACCGTTGGCCTTGTTGAACCCCGGCACCACGGCCAGCTTCCCGGTCGACACCGTGACGTTCGGCTTCGACCCCTTCGGCTTCCGCGTCAAACTCGGTGCCGGCCGCAACGGAGTCGTGAACTTCTGCGTCGGCGTAGGAACCGGAGTCGGCGTACTCACCGGCACCTCGATCACCGGCGCCGGCACCGGAGCATCCACCCCCGCCACCACGTCGGCCGCCAGACTCCGCCGCTGGGTCACATCCGGATGCATCACCATCACAGTCCCCAACACCGCCAACGCAGTCACCGAGAACCACTGCGCCTTATAGGACTTCCGCCGGCTGTGCCGCCCACCCCGCCGCGTCCGCGCAGACACGTCCGCCTGCTGGCCGCTCCGCCGGGTGGTCATGGCAATCGACCCTACCGACTACCGGCCCCCCACGAAACCCCAGTTTCGTGCGTATCTCACAAACGAACCCAAGGCACTCCGCCCAGGGAGCCGTATCGGATCGAGCCTATGACTCGTGCTACAGCTCGTGATACAGAGAAGCCATGTCGATGGGGCGCTTGACCTTTGGTCGGCTGACTGATGCCTGGCACGGCGAAGCGGCGGACTTCACACCCTTGCTCGTCGATCGGCTCGATCAGCTCGGAGAGGCGATCGGAGTTGAGCTGACGGCGGTCGGCCAAGCCGAGGTGCTGACAGCTGGCGGCCGCCGCATCGACATCGTTGCGCAGGTCGAAGACGGCACCGAGTTCGTGATCGAGAACCAGTACGGAAGAGCCGACCACGATCACCTGACGCGCGGGCTCGCGTACGCCGTCGCCCGCCGCGCCCGCGGTCTCGTCGTCGTGGCCGAGGAACACCGGGACGAGTTCCGGGCGGTCGCCGAGTACCTGAATGACATGGCAACGCTGGACCAGGACCGCGGGATCAATGTGTGGCTGGTCGAGGCGCGGGCCGTCAAGGTCGACAACAGCCTCTGGGCTCCGTTGTTCACCGCGGTCATCGAGCCGAACGGGTTCACGGCGCGGGTCGAACAGACTCGGCAGCCCGGCAACCTGTCGAGCCTCGAGGAGTTCGAGAGTCTCTGCACTCTCCCCGACGTTCGGACTGCAGCGTTGCAGGTCGTCTCCGGGTGGGACGCGACCGGCCATCGACGCCGATTCGGACCGAACCACATCGTGCTCGAAGCGCAGGGTCCGTCCAAGAGCGGGGTACGAACGGTTGTCGCCGTCTACACGGACGGTCGGGTACTGGTGCCGTTCAGTTCGTACGGCGGCATGAACAGCGGCATCCCGGTCGACGCGCTGCAGACCGAGGAATTCCGGCGGCGAGCCGACAAGTTGTTCGGCTTCAACGGATCGGAACAGCAGGCGCGCACGGCAGCTGCCTGGCTGCGGCCCGACCGTGTCGGCGACCTGCTCGAGTTCTGCCGGGAGGTCGCCGATGCGTATTCCGCGCAACTGCTGGCCCGATCCGACGAGTCTCCCGGCACCACAGTGATCTGACGGCCGGCGACCAATTCGTCGGCGGCGGGTCGGCCGGACCACGGTGGTCTCGCAGGCGGACGCCGGCCCGGGTGGTTGATCGCGTGCGGCAGCGCGCAGGTCGTGGGCGGTAGCCGGCGAACACGCGGGGCGATGAGCGCGCAGGGAGACGTCGGGGTGGGTGGGAGCGCGCGTAGCGGGGGCGACGGAGACATCCCAGGGGGTTGGGGTGTCAAGCGGCGGTGGTTTGTGGGTGTTGGGGCCAGGCGGTGGTTTCGTTGTAGGGGGTGTGGGTTT